>NZ_JBDZYD010000002.1:0-75502 GCF_040064235.1 Amycolatopsis melonis | reverse complement strand
GGGGGAGGCCTCCCCGGGACCGCCCGGTTTACAAACACGACCCCCCCCCCGTCTCTTTGTCGACCGGTCCCAGGTCAGACGTCGACCTGGTAGGCGATCAGGCTGATGTGCGGGAACGGCCGCCAGTCCCGCTCGGCCAGGCGCACGAACCCGAGGCGCTCGTACAGGCGATGCGCGCTGTACATCGTGTCGAGGCTGCTCAGCACCACCTTGCGGAGGCCCAGCGCCCGCGCACGGTCGAGCACCGCCCTCGTCAGCGCCTCGCCGATCCCACGCCCCCGCGCCGACGGCGCCACCGCCAGCATCCGGAACTCCAGCTCGCCCGGCCGCGAGATCTCGGCGTACTCCGACCCCGGGCGCACGACGGCGACAGTGCCGAGCACCTCCCCCGCCGCGTCGACGGCGACGAGGACCTCGGCCCGCTCGGCCCGCCGCGCGACGTCACGCAGCTCCGCGTCGTACCCGACGTCGCCGGCGAGGTGGCCGTCGACGTCGTAGGCCTGCACCGTGACCTCGCCCGCCGCGGCGTACTCCTCGGGCCGCGGCGGCCGGATCTCGACATCACCCATCCGTCTCCCCAGTCTCTTCTTCGGCGTTCTCGTCGCCGGCCGGCAGCGCCACCTCTCGCGCCGCGTCGGGGCCCTGCTCCAGCAGGACGCGGAAGCCGGCCTCGTCGAGCACCGGTACCTTGAGCTGCACCGCCTTGTCGTATTTCGAACCAGGCGAGTCCCCCACGACGACGAACGCGGTCTTCTTCGAGACCGACCCGGCGGCCTTGCCCCCGCGGGCCATGATCACTTCCCTGGCCTCGTCGCGGGAGAAGCCGTCGAGCGAGCCCGTCACCACGATCGACAGGCCTTCGAGGTTGCGCGGGATCGAGTCGTCGCGCTCCTCCTCCATCCGCACGCCGGCACGCCGCCACTTTTCGACGATCTCGCGGTGCCAGCCGACCTCGAACCACTCGCGCGTCGCACGGGCGATGGTCGGGCCCACGCCGTCGACCGCCGACAGCTCCTCCTCGGTGGCCTGCTCGATCCGCTCGATCGATCCGAACTCGCGGGCCAGCGCCTGCGCCGCGGTCGGCCCGACATGGCGGATCGACAGCGCGACCAGCACCTTCCACAGCGGCCGGTCCTTGGCGGTGTCGAGGTTGGCGAGCAGCTTCCGCGCGTTCGCCGACAGCTCGCCCGCCTTCGTCCGGAACAGCTCGACCTCGGCGAGACTGTCTTCGTTCAGGTCGAAGACGTCGCCCTCGTCCGCGACGACCCGCGCCTCGAGCAACGCGACCGCCGCCTCGTACCCGAGAACCTCGATGTCGAGGGCGCCGCGCCCGGCCAGGTGGAACAGCCGCTCCCGCAGCTGCGCGGGACAGAACCGGGTGTTCGGGCAGCGGATGTCCTTGTCGCCTTCCTTCTGGTAGGCGAGCTCGGTGCCGCACTCCGGGCAGTGCGTGGGCATGACGAACTCGCGCTCGTCGCCCGTGCGGGCGTCCACGACCGGCCCGAGGACCTCGGGGATGACGTCACCGGCCTTGCGGATGACGATCCGGTCGCCGATGAGCACCCCCTTGCGCTTGACCTCCTCCTGGTTGTGGAGGGTGGCCCGGGCGACGGTCGACCCCGCGACGGTGACCGGCTCGGTGACGGCGAACGGGGTCACCCGCCCGGTCCGCCCGACGCCGACCTGGATGTCCAGCAGCTTGGTGATCGCTTCTTCCGGCGGGTACTTGTACGCGATCGCCCACCGCGGCGCGCGCGAGGTCGTGCCCAGCCGCCGCTGCAGCGTCACCTGGTCGACCTTGATGACCACGCCGTCGATCTCGTGCTCGGCGTCGTGCCGGTGCTCACCCCAGTAGTCGATGTGCGCGGTGAGCTCGTCGGCCGAGGTCAGGACCTTGCTGTATGGCGACACCGGCAGCCCCCACGCGGCCAGCGCCTCGTACGCCTCCGACTGGCGCTGCGGCTCGAAGCCTTCGCGCTTGCCGAGGCCGTGGCAGATCAGCCGCAGCCGCCGCTCGCGGGTGATCTTGGGGTCCTTCTGCCGCAGCGAGCCGGCCGCGGTGTTGCGCGGGTTCGCATACGGCGGTTTCCCCGCGTCGACCATCTTGGCGTTCAGCTCGAGGAAGTCCTCGACGCGGAAGTAGACCTCACCCCGCACTTCGACCAGTGCGGGCACCGGGAACTGGTCGGTGCCGGTCAGCGTCTCCGGTACCTGGTCGAGCGTGCGGACGTTGAGCGTGACATCTTCGCCGGTCCGGCCGTCACCGCGGGTGAGTGCCCGGGTGAGGCGGCCGTTTTCGTACAGGAGGTTGACGGCCAGGCCGTCGATCTTCAGCTCGGCGAGGAACTCGGTGCGCCCGACCTCCTTCTCGACGCGTTCCACCCAGGCCAGGAACTCGTCCCGGTCGAACACGTTGTCCAGGCTCAGCATGCGCTCGAGGTGGTCGTGCGTGACGGACTCGGCCGAGAAGGTGCCGCCGACGCGCTGGGTCGGCGAATCGGGCGTGGCCAGCGCGGGATGCGCTTCCTCGATGCGCTGCAGCTCGCCCAGCAGCTCGTCGAACTGCCCGTCGGAGATGATCGGCGAGTCCAGGACGTAGTAGCGGAACTGGTGGTCGCGGACTTCCTCGGCGAGGGCAGTGTGCCGCTCGCGCACGTCGGCCGGGACGTCGGCGACGTCCTCCGCGGCCACCGGGGCATCGACCGCCGCGACCTGGTCCTGGGGAAGTTCGGTGCTGCTCACGGGTGGTAACCCTAGCCGGAGGCACCGACATTTTCGCCCGGTCCGCTGCCCAGCCCGCGGACCAGTTCACGGAACTCCAGAAGGGTGATCGCCCCCGCCGGTTCGGCTTCCGCGGTCTCGACGCGCCGTAACCGCTCGGCGGCGAGCCGTTCCCCCAACGTCGCGTCAAGGGGCAGGAAGGTCATCGTCTGCCGCGTGGCTTCGTCGAGATCGCCGAACCCGGGATGGAAGACGGCGACGTCGACGACGTGCTCGTCGTCGTCCACCTGCGCGACGACCCGGACGTCGGCCAGCGCGATCCGGTGCGCGCCGAGGTTCACGGTCACCTCGGTCGGGTCGGGAACCGGCGGAACCGAGTCGTGGTACTCCCAGATCGCGTCGTCGGGTGGCGCGGCCGCCCGCCAAGCGTCGGTGAACGGGCGCAGCTCCGGGTCCTCCTGGCCGGTCACGACCAGGGCGTAGATCGCCTGGCGGCCGCGCTCGAGCGAGAAATGCAACCGCGGGTGCAGCGCCTCGACGAGCTGGCACAGCTCGTGCTCGACCCGGTGCGGCTCGCCCTCGCCCAACGCTGCGCTGACCACCGGCAGCAGCTCGAACCAGCCGCGCCAGAACGCCTCCGCAGCGGTCTCCGGATCTTCGGGAACGGGCTGCTCGGGCCACGCGGTGCGCGGGTCAGGCGGGTCGGCGTCGGTGCTCTTGCGGCGGAACAGGCGCATGGTTTCGGATGGTCCTCGTTCGATCGGCTCCCTCGACACGCTACTTGCCGTCCACGGCCGGCGTCGGCGAGTTGCCGGATTCGGGTCACCAGCCTTCCGGCGGCTCCACGAAGGCTTTGCCGAGGTCCCGGGTCAGCGAGAGGGCCCGGCGCATCCATTCCGGCGTCGCGCCGGCGAGGCCGCAGGCGGGCGTCGGCACCGCTCGTTCGGCGAGCACGCTGCGGTTGAAACCCAGCCGGTCGGCCAGCCGGAACGCGGGCTCGCCGACGTCTTTCAGGCCCGGCGGAGACGCGGGAGACGTCGCCGGGACCGCCCCAAGAAACAGCGTCGCCCCGCTGTCCCACACTTCGCCGATCTCGTCGAGGAACGCGGCAGAAGCACCGTCGAGTGCGGCGAGGTCGAAGGCCAGGCCGTCCGCGCCGGCCTCACGCAGCAAACCGAGCGGCGGTTTGCCGGCACAGCAGTGCAGGATCACGGGCCGCCCGGTGATCCGCTGCGCGCCCTCGATCACCGTGGCGAGCACCTGCCGGGCCTCGGGCTCCGGCACCGCCGGCACGTTCCCGTAGCCGGACGGCGTCGACAGGCCACCGGCCAGCACTGCGGGCAACGACGGCTCGTCGAACTGCACGACGACCGGCGCGCCGGTCCGGGCCTGCACTTCCGCGACGTGCCCGGCAAGCCCGTCCAGCAGGGACGACATGAAGTCCCGCAAGGCGCCGCGATCGGTGAGCACACGATGGCCCCGGGGCAGCTCGATTCCGGCGCCAAGTGTCCACGGCCCGGCCAGCTGGACCTTGAAGACCGGCGGGGTGGCCCCGGCCTTCTCCCGCGCTTCCTGCACGGCGTCCAGATCCCAGCGAAGCAGGTCGACGGCCCGCCGGTGCTCGTGCCCGGGCCGCGGGGCGACACGGTAACCGCTCGGCACGACGTCGACGGCCAGGTCGACCAGCAGCGCGGCAGTCCGGCCGAGCAGGTCCGCCCCGACGCCACGGGCGGGCAGCTCGGGCAGGTGGGGGAAGTCGGGCAGCTCGCCGAACACGACCGCCGCCGCTTCCGCGGGATCGGTGCCCGGCATCGAGCCGATCGCCGTCGCGGCACCACTGGGCCAAAGTCGCTCACTCACGCCTGCCGATTCTGGTGGACCACCCGACGGCCACGCCGACCGGGCCGCCGCAGCCGGCCGCGGCAATGCCGACATATGCCGCATTTGCTTGTACGACCACCATGAACAGGTTGACGCGGATAGGCTGACCGGCCATGACGAGTTCGCCACCGCAACCGGGCTGGTATCCCGACGCGCGGGACCCCCGTCTGCACCGATGGTGGGACGGCCGGGCCTGGACCCCCAACACCCGGCCCGCCTACCAGGTGCCGCCGCCGAGCGATGCCGAGCCGATCGAGCTGGACATCGAGCGCGCCCACGATCCGAACCGGATCCAGAACCAGGTCAACCGCGCGACAGGCGGCCGGGGCGGCACCCGTGCCGGTGGCGGGACGCTGTTCACGGAGCCGGTCCTGGTGGTCAACCAGCGCGCCAAGCTGATCGAGATGGCCAACGAGTACGGCGTCTTCGACCAGCACGGCAACCGGCTCGGCGGGGTCGTCGAGGTCGGCCAGAGCGTGCTGAGGAAAGTCATCCGCCTCCTGACCAAGTACGACCAGTTCCTGACCCACAGGTTCGAGGTCCGCGACGCCAACCACAGCACCGTGCTCAAGGTGACCCGCCCGGCGAAGGTGTTCAAGTCCCGCTTCCTCGTCACGCGGGCCGACGACACCCCGATCGGCGAGATCGTCCAGGAGAACGTCTTCGGCAAGATCCGGTTCGGCTTCGTCGTCGACGGCCACTCGGTCGGCGGGATCTTCGCCGAGAACTGGCGTGCGTGGAACTTCTCGATCCGCGACCACACCGGCACCGAGATCGCCCGGGTGACCAAGACGTGGGGCGGGTTCATCAAAGCCGCCTTCACCACGGCCGACAACTACGTCGTCGAGATCCACCGCCCCCTGCCGGATCCGCTCGCCAGCATGGTGATCGCCGCGGCCCTGACGATCGACACAGCGCTGAAGCAGGACAGCGACTGATCGAGTGACCGGCATCTCAGCCTCTCCCGGTGGACAGCGGCCGCGGCACGGCCCAGCCTGAAGAAAGGCCGGGACACCGCAGTCTCGCCGGGACGGAGGTCACCGTGGAACCGTTGCCGGAAAGCAGCGACAGGAACTGGACCGAGCCCGGGATCTACGAGGTTTCGGCCGGCGTCTACCGGATCCCGTTGCCGCTGCCGAACGACGCTCTGCGCGCGGTCAACGTCTACGCGGTTACCGACGGCGAGAAGCTCGTCCTGGTCGATTCCGGCTGGGCGTTGACGCTGGCCAGGCAACAGCTCGCGGACGCACTCAGCGGGATCGGCGCCGAACTCGCCGACGTCAGCGAGTTCCTCGTGACCCACGTGCACCGCGACCACTATTCGCAAGCCGTGGTCCTCCGTCGTGAATTCGGTTCGAAAATCGCCCTCGGCCAAGACGAGGAGCCATCGCTCAAGGTGTCGGGCAACCCCGACCGGCTGCCGATGGAGGCCCAGGTCGACCTGCTGTACCAGGCCGGTGCCGTCGAAATCGTCGAAGCGCTGGGCCGCCAGTTCGGCACGGATCTGCGGCACACGGAAGCCGACCTCTGGGAGGCTCCCGACGAATGGCTGACGCCGGGCAGGCGGCCTATCCTGCCCGGACGCGAATTCGACGTCGTCGCCACTCCCGGGCACACGACCGGCCATGTCGTGTTCGTCGACGACACCGCCGATCTGCTTTTCTCCGGCGACCACGTGCTTCCGCACATCACACCCTCCATCGGGTTCCAGCCCGTCCCCGCCGAGTTGCCGCTCAACGACTTCATCGACTCGCTGCGCCTGGTGCGCGCGATGCCGGATCGCCGGATGCTCCCGGCGCACGGCCCGGTGTCCGAAAGCGTGCACACGCGAGTCGACGAACTGCTGGACCACCATCGGCAACGCCTCGAGACGATGGGGTCGCAGATCGCCTCCGGAGCAAGCACTGCCTACGAAGCCGCGCACCGGGTCGGCTGGACCCGGCGCAACCGGAAGCTGTCCGAAATGGACTCGTTCAACCAGATGCTGGCCGTCCTGGAAACTGCGGCACACCTCGACCTTCTGGTCTCCCAAGGAAAACTGATCACCCAGACCGTCGACGGCGTTCGGCACTACTCGATGCCCTGAGACGTCGCACCTGTCTTGGAGGTAACGGTTGCGTCGCGAGCCGGGCAGCTGCCTGGTTTCCGGCATACTGGGTGAAATGGATGTCATCAGACGCGCCCGGGTCACGGACATCGAGGCGCTCGTGCGCCTGTTCGGCGCACCGGGCGAACCGCTGGCAGCCGCACTCCGGGAACTCCTGAACACGCCTCACGTCACGGTGGTTGTGGCCGAGGACGACAACGGCGTCGCCGGCACTGCACAACTGACGGTCTTGCGTGGTCTCGCATGGGAAGGCGCGACCCGGGGTTTGCTCGAGGGCATCCGCGCAGCCCGGCGCGGCGTGACGAGCGCGCTCCTGACCTGGGGTATCGACGAAGCCCGCCGGCGCGGCTGCTCGCGCCTCCACCTCGACTCGGGCCTCGCCCGTGGCGACCTGCGGGATTTCTACGCCCGGTTCGGTTTCGAGTACAGCTACCAAGGGTTCACCCGCGCCCTGTGATACTGACGCGGTGACCGACTACACTATCCGCCGGGCACGCCGCGACGACGTCGCCGCCATCGTGCGCATGCTGGCGGACGACCAGCTCGGCGCGACCCGCGACGATCCCGGCGACCTCGAACCGTACCTGCGGGCCTTCGACGACATCGACGCAGACCGGAACCAGTTCCTGATGGTCGTTGCGTCCGGCGACGAGCCCGTCGGCACTTTGCAGCTGACGATCATCCCCGGACTTGCCAGGCGTGGCGCACTTCGCGGCCAGATCGAAGCCGTGAGAATCCGCGCGGACCACCGGGGTTCCGGGCTCGGCGCAGACTTCGTCCGGTGGGCGATCGACGAGTCGCGGCGACGCGGATGCGCGCTCGTGCAGCTCACGTCGGATGTCACCAGGACGGAAGCACACCGGTTCTACGAGCGTCTCGGCTTCACGCCCAGCCATATGGGTTTCAAGCTCAAGCTGTGAGCAGCAGCAAGCATCAACACCAGAACTGTCCACTTCAGACAGATTAACATTCAAGTCTCCTCCAGGATCGGTACGCGGACATCCGCGCACGCGAACCATTCCGAATCAATTGCGGTACGTCAAGCTGCAAAGGGCGCGAAAGGACCGTTCGCTCCCTTTCACCACCCATTCCTCTGAATCTCGATGACTTTCTTCCCGTCCCGTCGTACGGTCGGACCCATGACCTCTTCACAACCCGCACAGAAGCTCGTACCCGCCACCGAACCGCTGAACGCCGGCGACAAGCTCGCGTTCGTCCTCCAGGCGGTCCGAGCCGATCCGGATACGTTGCAGCGCATGAAAGACGACCAGCTGATCGACTTCATCCGTGACATCGAGGGCGAGATCTCCAAGCTGCAAGCGCTGCAGCTGAGAGCGATCGCAGATCTGAGCGTGCGCCGGAGACGGACGCCCAGCGCCGCTTCGGAAGTCGCTTTGGCTTTGTCCATAACAGAACACCGCGCCAGCGCCATCGTTTCCGCGGCCAACGCCTTGATCGCGCGGCTCCCCCGCATGCTCAACCTCATGGACGACGGCAAGCTGGACCTCTATCGCGCTATGAAGGTCACCGATGCGACAGCATGGCTGTCGCGCGAACGTGTTCGCGTCGTCGACGCGAAGCTCGAGGATCGGGTCCCGGGACGGAACGCCACCCAGGTCCGAAGAGCCGCGGCTCACGCAGCTGCGAAGGCCGATCCGGAAGGCGCAGCGCTTCGCACCGAACGAAAGCTCATGGAGCGACGGTTCAGCATGCATCACCAGGACACCGGCGTGACCCACTTATCCGTCAATAATGCGCCGACTGAGAAGGCGACCGCCGCGTTCGTCCGCATCGACCAAGCTGCTCGAGCGCTGAAGACGCCGGACGAGCCGCGGACCCTGGATCAGCTCCGCGCCGACGTGGCAATGGATCTGCTGCTCAGCGGCACGGGCGGCCCGGGCGCACGCACCGAGGTGTTCCTGCACATCGATCTGGACACCTACCTCAACCTCAGTGAATCCCCGGCGACCTTGGCCGGGCGCGGGTCTCTCGCAGCCGCAGTGGCCCGCCACATCATCGGCGGCCCCGACACAGCGCTTCGACGGGTGCTCACCGACCCGCGTTCCGGCCAGGCGATCGAACTGTCCCCGGCGCGCCACCGTCTCGAACGGGACGAATTCATCCGTGTCCGCGACCAGGAATGCCGTCAGCCGGGATGCACGCGGCCCGCACAGAGCTGCGACGTCGAAGACACCCGCACGGCCGGCCAAGCCGACGGAGTCGCGGATCAGCCGGTCACTTACTGCTCGCGCCACCGCAAGCTGAAGGGACAGCCCGGCTGGGACTACGAGGTCACCCCGGACGGCACCGTGAACGTCGCGACTCCTGCCGAGAAGGTGTACTCGACGACACCTCCGGCACAGCACACAACGCGCTGGCGCGCGAAACGAGTTCTCAAGAAGCCGAAGAAATGACCGGAGTCAGCGTGTGCCCGAGATCTTGGCACTGCCGAGGACGATGTCTCCACCCTCGGGATCCGGGCGGTAGAGAACGACGACCTGCCCGGGAGCGACTCCACGCAGCGGCTCCCGCAAGTGCACGGTCATGGTGTCGGAGTCCACATCGGCGACTGCGTCGACAATGCCTCCGTGGGCCCTGACCTGCACGACGCACTCGGTCGGTTCAGTCAGCGGCTTCCCGCTGGGCCAGATCGCGCGATCGGCCTCGATCACCGTGACGCCCAGTCCGGCCGCGGAGCCGACCTTCACAGAACCGGACACCGGTTCGAGCGACAGGACGTACCGAGGACGGCCGTCCGGCGCCGGAGCGTCGATCCCGAGACCCTTGCGCTGGCCGACAGTGAACCCGTGCACGCCGGTGTGCCGGCCGAGAACCGCGCCCGTCTCGGCGTCCACGAGTTCGCCGGGGCGCTGCCCCAGGCGGCTTTCCAGGAACTTCTTGGTGTCGCCGTCCGGGATGAAGCAGATGTCGTGGCTGTCCGGCTTGTTGGCGACGGACAAGCCGCGTCGCTCCGCCTCGGCCCGCACGTCGGACTTCCAGGAGTCGCCGAGCGGGAACATGGCGTGGCTGAGCTGCTCCGCGGTGAGGGAGGCGAGCACGTACGACTGGTCCTTGCCACTGTCCGCACTCCGACGCAGCTCTGGTACGCCGTCCACGACGGCGAGGCGCGCATAGTGGCCTGTCGCGACCGCGTCGAACCCGAGAGCCATCGCCTTTTCGAGGAGAGCTTCGAACTTGATCTTCTCGTTGCAGGTGACGCAGGGGTTGGGGGTGCGTCCAGCGGCATATTCGCCGACGAAGGTCTCGACGACCTCTTCGGTGAAGCGCTCGGCGAAATCCCAGATATAGAAAGGAATTCCGAGAATGTCGGCCGCCCGGCGGGCGTCGTGCGAGTCTTCGATCGTGCAACACCCGCGCGAGCCGGTCCGCAGGGTGCCCGGTTTGGCCGACAGCGCCAGGTGCACGCCGACGACGTCGTGCCCGGCGTCGACGGCACGTGCCGCGGCGACTGCCGAGTCCACTCCTCCGCTCATCGCGGCCAAAACCCGCATTGCCTTACACCTCTTGCTTCTGGGTCTGCTTACGCATCCCGGCGAGACCTGCCTGCCGGGCGCGCATGACGACTCCGCCGATCTCGGCGGCCACTGCCTCGATGTCCGCGGCGGTGGATGTGTGCCCGAGCGAGAAACGGAGAGAACCACGCGCGGCCGCCGGGTCGGCCCCCATGGCGAGCAGCACGTGGCTGGGCTGCGCGACACCGGCCGTGCACGCCGAGCCCGTTGAGCATTCGATGCCCTTGGCGTCGAGCAGCATCAGGAGGCTGTCGCCGGCGCACCCGGGGAACGTGAAGTGGGCGTGGCTCGGCAGCCGCTCGCCATCGGCGCCGTTGAGGATCGCGTCGGGGACTTCCCGCCGGATGACGTCGATGAGCCCATCCCTGAGCTCTTCGACGCGTTTCGCATACTCGGCGCGAGTCGCGATACTGGCTCGGACGGCAGCGGCGAAACCCACGATCGCGGGGACGTCCAGGGTGCCCGAGCGGACGTTGCGCTCCTGGCCGCCGCCGTGCAGCAGGGGCACGCAGGTGACGTCGCGACCAAGCAGCAGCGCCCCCACACCGAACGGACCGCCGAGCTTGTGGCCGGTCAGGGTCAGCGCAGCAGCGCCGCTGGCGGCGAAGTCCACCGGAACGGCGCCGACGGCCTGGACCGCGTCCGTGTGGAACGGAATGCCGGACTCGGCGCACACAGCCGCCAGGTCGGCGATGGGGTTGACCGTGCCGACCTCGTTGTTCGCCCACATCACCGTCGCCAGCGCCACGCTGTCGGGGTCCGCCGCGATGGCAGCACGGAGCACGTCCGGCGAGACGCGGCCCTGACTGTCCACGTCGAGCAGGACGATCTCCGCGCCGCAGTGAGCTTCGAGCCATTCGACGGTGTCGAGTACCGCGTGGTGCTCCGCAGCACCGCATAGGATGCGGCGTCGCTGCTCGTACTCGTCGTGGCGGGCCCAGTAGATGCCCTTGATCGCGAGGTTGTCGCTCTCGGTGCCGCCGCCGGTGAAGATCACCTCGGAGGGCCGGGCGCCCAGCGCGTCGGCGATGATCTCCCGCGCTTCCTCGACCATCCGCCGGGCCCGGCGGCCCGAAGAGTGCAGCGCGGAGGCGTTGCCCACGGTGGACAGCGCCTCGGTCATCGCCGCTATGGCTTCGGGCAACATTGGAGTGGTCGCCGCGTGGTCGAGATAGGTCATCGCTCCACCAGGGTAGTCCGCTCCAGCGCGTGACGAAGCCCACCCTGGCCCTCGGAGTGGGCTGTCACACCTTCGACGGCCACCGTCCGGTCAGCCGGACCCCCAACGTCGTGAGCGCCACCAAGGCCACCGTGAGCAGGGCCATTGCCGGGGACGGGTCGAAAACCGAGCCGACCGCGCTGAGCAGGACACCACCCAAGCCGATGAGCAACGCGGACCCGACCCAGTCCGCGAGCTGCACCGCCGAAGTGTTGAATCCGCGTTCCCCTTCGGGCGAGTAGCGGAGCAGCAGGACGGAGATCGCCGGCATCGCGATCCCCATGCCCGCGCCACCGACCGCGCACGCCACGAACGCAGGCCAGCCGGGGAACCAGGGTTGCGAAACCAGGCCGAAGCCGACCAGCCCCGCTGCGACCAGCCAGAACCCGGTACGCAGCGATGCCTCCCTCGACCAGTTGAGATAGCGGCCTTGGACGGCAGAGGCGGCAGACCAGCCCAGGGCCGTGATCGTCAGAGGCAGGCCGGCGAGCGCCGGGCTGTAGCCGTGGACGGCGCTCATCGTCAGGGGCAAGTACGCCTCCATCCCGGCATACGCGCCGGCGATCAGGGCACGGGAGGCGACAACCGTCGGCAGGCCGGGACGGGATGTCAGTGTCCCGACCGGCAGCAGCGTGCGGAGGGCGTAGGCCAGGGCCACCAGCCCGACCGTGCCGTAGGCGAGGGCGAGCAGCGACTGGTGCTGGGCTGCCCACGTCAACGCCGCCACGCCCAGGGCGGCGATGATCGCCTGGGGGACGCTTGCGCGGCGGCCGCCCGGGGCAGGTGTGTGGGTGGGCAGACGCCGGACGACCACCACCAGCATAGCCGTGCCGATGCCCACGAGCGGGACCAGGCCGAGGAAGACCCAGCGCCAGCCGACGCTGACCGTCACGACCCCGGCCACCGACGGGCCGATGACCGCGGGCAGGACCCAGGCGGCGGCGTTCGCCGCGTAGATGACCGGGCGTTCGTGATCGGTGAACGTCAGCGCGATCAGGAGGGAAACCGAGACCAGGAGCAGGCCCGATCCGAATCCCTGCAGGGCGCGTCCGAGCAGGAACATCGGCATCCCGCTCGCCATGCCGGCGACGACGAGGCCGACCGCGAACAGTGCCGGACCGGCGAGCAATGCCGGTGCCGGGCCGCGGCGGTCGCCGATCCGGCCCGACAGGACCGTCGCGACGACGCTGGAGATCAAGAAGATCGTGAACGGCCACGAATACAGTGACGTTCCGTGGAGGTCGGCGACCAGGGTCGGCATCGCCGTCGCCACGCCCATGCTCTCGAACGCGACCAACGTGACCACGAGCAGCAGGGCGATCGTCGTCAATCGGTGCTCCGCGCTCCAGAGCACGCTTCGGCGACGGGGTGCGGAGTCGATCGTCGAGGTCATGATCACCAGCCTGCAACCTCCAGCCCGGTGAAGGTCAAGCCGATTCAGGGGGCGACGCGCTGCCGTCTCCAGGTTGGCGCAGGTGTAGTTCGCCGGGCTTCGCGGGCCGCCATGGCCGTTTCACGCGCGTCGGTGGACAGACCGACGGCGGTGCGGCAGGTGACCGCCTCCGCGGTCCGGTCATGGCCGTGCAGAGCACGCCTCCGATGAATTGAGCGGGCGGGATGCGCTGCTCCAGTTCGAGGAAAGCAGGACGCGGCGCGACGACGTCGGAGACGGCGGGCTGCTCGTCCGGGCGGTTCGATCAAGTTCGCTGGACGAGCCGGCTTCCCAGGGAGGACATTCGAAACCGAGCCGACAAACCAAGGAGTGCAGACAACACCATGCGAGCGATCACCTTCTCCGCCTACGGCGGGCCGGACGTCCTGCAGCTGTCCGAGGTCCCGGTGCCGGAGCCCGGTCCGGGGCAGGTGCGGCTGGCCGTCCGGACTGCCGGGGTCAACCCGATCGACTGGAAGATCCGCAGCGGCGCCATGCAGCAGAACTTCCAGGTCCCCTTCCCGCACATCCCGGGCCTCGAGGTCGCGGGAGTCGTCGACGCCGTCGGTGAGGGTGCGGACTTCGCCGTCGGCGACGAGGTGTTCGGCTGGTCCGAGACCGGCGCCTACGCCGAGTACGCGCTGGCGAAGGCCGTTGCGCCGAAGCCGGCGAGTCTCTCCTGGGTGGACGCGGCGGCGTTGCCGGTGGCCGGGGAGACCGCGCTTCGCGTTCTCGGGCTGCTGGGTATCCAGGAGGGCGAGACGCTGCTGATTCACGGCGCCAGCGGCGCCGTCGGCCGCTTCGCCGCTCAGGTTGCCGTTGCGCGTGGGCTGACCGTCATCGGCACGGGCGGGAGCCGGAGCCTCGATGACCTGAAGTCGCTGGGCGTCGATCCGGTGCTCTACGGCGACGGGTGGCTGGAACGGGTTCGCGAGGCCTCGCCCGGGCCGGTGGACGCCGTCTTCGACGCCGCCGGGCGGGGCGTTCTTCCCGGGTCCGTCGAGCTGCGGGGCACGAAGGAGCGGATCGTCACCATTGCCGACGGGGCCGCTTTCGAGCTGGGGATTCCGTTCTCCAGCATGAGCGAGCAGACGCGTGAGGTGCTCACCGAGATCGCCGGCTGGGTCACCGATCGCGGGGTCGGCGTCGTGCAGGGCAGGAGCTACCCACTCGCCGAAGCCGCCGCCGCGCAGGTCGAAAGCGAAGGCGGGCACCCTGGCGGGAAACTGACCATCGCCGTCAGCTGACAGGCGGGCACGCGCCCCGCTGCCGCCGGGACGCGGCGGCAGTGGGGGCCAGGGTCGCTAAGCCAGGCGGGCCGGCTGGCGCCGGGTCCGGCGGCGCTGCTGGGCCGGGATCTGGACCGTGCCCAGTGCCGAGTGGACCGCCGCCTCGGCGAGGTCGGCCAGCTCGCGGCGGCTTTCCGCGCGGCCGGGGGCGATCTCCGGGCAGATGTGGACCTCCAGCACCAGGCCGCGCATGGCCGCGACCCGGCGCAGGGACGCGATCAGCGACTCCGGGCCGATGAACGCCGGGCGGCTCGTCTCGCGGCCGTCGGCGAGGCGGTAGCGCAGCGCGATCGGGCGTACCGGGACGCCGCCGTCGATGGCCGCCTGGAACGTCGCCGTCGTGAACCGGCCCGACGCCAGGCCGCACCACGTCGTGCCCTCCGGTGTCACGCTCACCAGGGAACCCGTCCGCAGCGCGTCGGCCAGCTCGGCCATCGTGGCGGGCAGCGTCCTCAGGCGCTCGCGGTCGAGGAAGATGCTGCCGCCGCGGCGGACCAGCCCGCCGAGCACCGGCCAGCCCGCGATCTCCTTCTTGGCCAGTGCGCGCATCGGCCGAAGCGCGTTGATCGCGATGATGTCCAGCCACGAGATGTGGTTGTTCACCACCAAGGCGCCGCGGCCGGCGGGTGCGGTCAGGAAGTCGGCGCCGCCCCGGACGTCCAGGCGGACGCCGAAGGCGCGCAGCATTCCGCGGAAGATCAGCCGGACCAGGCGTTGCCGGCTGCCCGGCACCAGCAGGACGGGGGTGGCGAGCAGAGCCGCGAGGACGACGCCGATCGCGGCCGCGAAGCGCAGGACGCGGCGCGGGAGGCCGACTTCGGGGTCGGTGGCGGTGAGACAGCCGTCGCCGCAGGGCGAGGACGGCATCCAGGCGTGGGTCATCCCTGCACTCCGAGGAAGAACTTCAGGTAGCGCTCGTCGACGTTGTGCAGGTCCAGCACCACGAAGAAGTCGGCGACGCCGAAGTCGGCGTCCAGCGCCGGCGGGCCGTACGCCTGGGCGCCGAGACGGACGTAGCCCTTGATCAGCGGCGGCATCGTGACGCGCGCCGGGCGTTCGATTCCCGATGCGTCCCAGGGGATGCGGGGCGAGACGCGGGTTGCCTCGTCCGAGTAGTGCTTGGTGCGCAGGACGTCCCACACGCCGGCTGCGGTCGCGCCGCCGTCCGTCAGGGGGACGGACGCGCAGCCGGCGAGGTAGCGGTGGCCGGACAGCAGCATGTAGCGGGCGATCCCGGCCCAGACGAGGCTGACGACGGCGCCGCTGCGGTGGTCCGGGTGCACGCACGAACGGCCGGTTTCGACCATCGACGGACGCAGGCCGTCGATCGCGGTAAGATCGAATTCGGAATCCGAGTAGAGCTTCCCCGCCCGGGCGGCGCGCTCCGGCGGCAGCATCCGGTAGCAGCCCACGATGTCGCCTGTGTTGTCGTCGCGGACCACGAGGTGGTCGCAGAACTCGTCGAACTCGTCGACGTCGAGCCCGGGCCGCAGGGAGTGGAGGCGCGCGCCCATTTCCTCCGCGAAAACCCGGTGCCGCAGCTTCTGGGCGGCGACCACTTCGTCGTTCGCGTGGGCGACGAGGAGGGAGTACCGGGGAGCGTCGGCGGGGAGTTCCGCACCCGCCTGATCAGTGCTGACGAGGAGCTGTGACGTCGTCATGGTCAAGGTGTACCTGCGCGGAGGGAGCCGCGGAGAGTGCCATCCGATGACCGATTCATGCACGTTCAGTGAATGGCGGGTTCTGTGTCCCGGAAACGCACGAAGGGCCTTCCGGGAGTGACCCGGAAGGCCCTTCGAGGGCGAAGATCAGCCCTTGCGCTTCTCGACCGCTTCGGTCAGCTGCGGCGCGACGTTGAACAGGTCGCCGACGACACCGAAGTCGGCGATCTCGAAGATCGGCGCCTCCGGGTCCTTGTTGACGGCGATGATCGTCTTCGACGTCTGCATGCCGGCGCGGTGCTGGATCGCGCCGGAGATGCCGAGCGCGATGTACAGCTGCGGCGACACCGTCTTGCCGGTCTGGCCCACCTGGAACTGCGCCGGGTAGTAGCCGGAGTCGACGGCGGCGCGCGAAGCGCCGACAGCCGCGCCGAGCGCGTCGGCCAGCTTCTCGACGACGTCGAACTTCTCCGCCGAACCGACGCCACGGCCACCGGAGACGACGATCGAGGCCTCGGTCAGCTCCGGACGGTCGCCGCCGGTCACCGGCTCGACGCCGGTGATCTTGGTGGCCTTGGCCGGGTCGACGGCGGGGATGTCGACGGTCTCCTCGGCCGCCGCGCCCTCGGCGGGCTCGGCCTCGACCGCGCCCGGGCGGATGGAGACGACCGGGGCGCCCTTGGCGGACTTGGACTTGACGGAGAACGCGCCACCGAAGATCGACTGGTCGATGACGCCGTCGCCGTTGACGCCCACGGCGTCGTAGATCAGGCCGGAGCCCAAGCGGACGGCCAGGCGAGCCGCCACCTCCTTGCCTTCACCGCTGGCGGTGACCAGGACCGCGGCCGGGGAGACCTGCTGCGCCAGCGCGGCGAGCACGTCCACCTTGGGCGTGACCAGGTAGTTCGCGGCGTCGTCGCCTTCGGCGACATACACCTTGGCGGCGCCGTGGGACGCCAGCGCCTGCTTCGCCTTGCCGGCGGTGCCGGTCGGGCCGACGACGACGGCCGACGGCTCACCGAGCGCGCGGGCGGCGGTCAGCAGCTCGAGCGTGACCTTCTTGACCTCACCGTCGACGTGGTCGACGAGGACGAGTACTTCAGCCATGGTTCTACTTCCTCCTCGAAGGACCGTTGTCAGATGAGCTTCTGGCCGACCAGGTACTCGGCGACCTTGGTGCCGCCGTCACCCTCGTCCTCGACCTTCTCGCCGGCGGTGCGCGGCGGCTTGGGCGAGGCCTCGGTCACGGTGGACCACGCGTTGGCGAGGCCGACCTCGCCCGCGTCGATGCCGAGGTCGGCGATGGTGACCGTCTCGACCGGCTTCTTCTTCGCGGCCATGATGCCCTTGAAGGACGGGTAACGCGGCTCGTTGATCTTCTCGCCGACGCTCACGATCGCGGGCAGGCTCGCCTCGAGGTGGGTCAGGCCGTCCTCGGTCTCGCGGGTGGCCTTGATCGTCGACCCGTCGACGGTCAGCTCGCGCACGTAGGTGACCTGCGGCAGGCCGAGCAGCTCGGCGAGGATCGCCGGGACGGCGCCGCCGCGGCCGTCGGACGACTCGTTGCCGGCGATGACCAGGTCGAAGCCCTCGACCTTCTTGATCGCGGCGGCGAGGACCTTGGCGGTGGCGATCGCGTCGGAGCCGTGCAGGGCCTCGTCGGAGACGTGGATGGCCTTGTCGGCGCCCATGGACAGGGCCTTGCGGATGGCGTCGGTCGCGCGGTCCGGGCCGACGGAGATGACGGTGACCTCGCCCTCGCCGGCTTCCTTGATCTTGAGCGCCTCTTCGACGGCCTTCTCGTTGATCTCGTCGAGCACGGCGTCGGCGGATTCGCGGTCAAGGGTGTGGTCGGACCCGCTGAGCTTCCGCTCCGAGTAGGTGTCCGGTACCTGCTTGACCAGGACAACGATGTTGGTCATGGGTCTGCTTCGACCTCCCGGTTCGTGGCCCGCGGACGACCACGGGACAGTGCTCTACTGGCCGGTAGATTAGGGGCATTCGGGCGCGGAGACCCGCCGAGGTGACGCCATTCACCTGGATGCGCAATCTAGTGGGACTATCGTCCCGGTAGTTGACCGGTTACCCCACCCGAACCGCCGTTCGTCCGATCGGACCAACCACGGCCTACTCGCAGTAGGTCGTTACGAAGTAACCTCCCGCACCATGCCCGCGCGCATCGCTGTCGTCACCGACTCGAGCTCCTGCCTGCCCGACCTCGTCGCCTCCCGGTGGGCCATCGGCGTCGTCCAGATCCAGCTGAACCTGGGTGGTCACTTCGACGACGAGAACCGCTTCGACCGCGCCGAGGTGATCGACGCGATGAGAGCGGGGCAGGTGATCACCACGGCGCCCCCGGATCCGGGGGCGTTCTTCTGGACCTACCAGGAAGCGGCCGCCGCCGGCGCGACCGCCATCGTCAGCATCCACATCTCCGGCCGCATGTCCGACACCGTCCGCGCGGCCCGGGAGGCCGCCCAGCAGGTCCGCATCCCGGTACACGTCCTCGACAGCCGCACCACCGGGATGAGCCTGGGCTTCGCCGCGGTGTCCGCGGCCCGGGCGGCCGCCGCCGGCGCGGACGCCGGCCGTGTCATCGAAGCCGCCGAGCGCCGGTGCCTCACCAGCAGCGAGTTCATCTACGTCGACACGCTGGAGTACCTGCGCCGCGGCGGGCGGATCGGTGCCGCGCAGGCGATGCTCGGCACCGCGTTCTCGATCAAGCCGCTGCTCACCGTCAAGGACGGCGAGGTTGCGCCGCTCGCCCGCGTCCCGGGCACGCGGCGGGCGCTGGCCAAGATGGTCGACCTCGCGGTGAAGAAGTCCGGCGGGTTCCGCGCCGACATCGCGGTGACCCGGTTCGGCGCCAGCGACCACGAGCTGGAGATCGGCAGGCAGATCGAACGCCGGGTGCCCGCGATGGTCGAGAGCATGGTCGTCGAAGCGAGCACGGTGATCGGCGCGCACCTCGGGCCCGGCGCGCTCGGCATCACGGTGTCGCCGGTGGGGTGACCCGGCGACCCGGGATCGCCAGCACGACGAGTGGCAGTAGGACGCCGGCCCCGGTCAGGGCGAGGATGAGGACCTGGTCGACCGGCTCGAAGTGCGCCACGTGCCCGAGGTGGTAGGCGAAATGCGGGACGCCGAACAGCAGCGCGGCGAGCCCGGCCAGCCTGGCAGTGGCTGTGGTAGCGATCACGGCGGCGCCGAGCAGCGTCGCCGCGAGGGCCAGGTTGAGGCCGCCGAAGTCGCGCAGGAGGTGCTCGTTGAAGGGGCCGTCCATCGCGACCCAGCCGGTGCGGAACCCGGGAAAGTCCTGGTAGAAGCCGGTCGGTGTGATCAGTGGCCAGCCGCCGGCCACGGCCTCGACCACGCCGAAGACGGCGAGCAGGATGCGGGTGATGGTTCGTTGCATGACCACGGAACGAGACGGCCGGGCCGGACGTGACACCCGCTAGGGTCGCGGAGGTGACCACCCCAGCCACCCGGGCCGAGGCGCTGCACCTGACCGGCGAACGGACCGTCCCCGGCATCCCCGAGGAGAACTACTGGTTCCGGCGCCACGAAGCCGCGTACGCCGCGCTGCTCCCCTACTGCGCGGACGCGACGGTGCTCGAAGCCGGCTGCGGTGAGGGCTACGGCGCGGGGCTCATCGCCGGCATCGCGCGCCGGGTGCTCGCGCTGGACTACGACGTCCCGACCACCGAGCACGTCGCCCGGCGTTACCCCGAGGTCGGCGTCGCGCGGGCGAACCTGGCGTTCCTGCCGGTGCGGGACGCCGTCGTCGACGTCGTGGCGAACTTCCAGGTCATCGAGCACCTGTGGGACCAGGCGGGGTTCCTCGCCGAGTGCCGCCGGGTGCTGAAGCCGGGCGGGCGGCTGCTGGTCACGACGCCGAACCGGCTGACCTTCACCCCGGACAGCGACACGCCGCTGAACCCCTTCCACACCCGTGAGCTGGCCCCGGCCGAGCTGGCCGAATTGCTCACCGACGCCAGCTTCGACGTCGAGACGCTGCACGGCCTGCACCACGGCGAGGCTGTGCGGGCGCTCGACGAGCGGTACGGCGGTTCGATCATCGACGCCCAGCTCGACGTGGTCATGGGCACGCTGCCCGGGCAGGCCGTCTGGCCGCCGGCGCTGCTCGCCGACGTCGCCGCGATCGAGGCCGGCGGGTTCGCCATCCACGGCGACGACCTCGACGCGAGCCTCGACCTGATCGCCGTGGCGGTGCGCCGATGACCGAGGGCACTTTCTGCCTCGTCGTGCACAGCCACCTGCCGTGGCTGCCGCACCACGGGAGCTGGCCGGTCGGCGAAGAATGGCTGTACCAGGCGTGGGCGCACTCGTACCTGCCGATGGTCGAGCTCCTCGAAAAGTTCGCCGCCGAGGGCCGCCGTGACGTGCTGACGCTCGGCGTGACGCCGGTGCTCGCCGCGCAGCTCGACGACCCGTACAGCATCCGCGCCTGCCACGACTGGCTCGGCCACTGGCAGCTGCGTGCCCAGCACGCGGCGACGTTGTGGCGCGACGACCCGCTGCTGCGGGAGCTCGCGGCGGCCGAGCACCGGACCGCGGTCCGCGCGGCCGACGAATTCGGCGAGCGCTGGCGGCACGGCTTCTCCCCGATCCTGCGGTCCCTGGTCGACAGTTCGACGATCGAGCTGCTCGGCGGCCCGCTGGCCCATCCGTTCCAGCCGCTGCTGGACCCGCGGGTGCGTGCGTTCGCGCTGGAGGCGGGGCTCGCCGACACGGCGTTGCGGATCGGGTCGCGGCCCGAGGGGATCTGGGCGCCGGAGTGCGGTTACGCGCCCGGCATGGAAACGGGTTACGCCGCCGCCGACGTGCGGCGGTTCATGGTCGACGGGCCGTCGCTGCGCGGGGAGACCTGGGCCGCGCGGCCGGTCGGCGACACCGACGTCCTCGCCTTCGGCCGCGACCTCGAAGTCACCTACCGCGTCTGGTCGCCGAAGGCCGGCTACCCCGGGCACGCCGCCTACCGCGACTTCCACACCTGGGCGCACGAGGTCGGGCTCAAGGCGTCGCGGGTCACCGGCAAGACCGTCGAGCCGCAGGACAAGGCGCCGTACGATCCGTCGCTCGCCGCGGACGTCCTGGGCCTGCACGTCAAGGACTTCGTCGACACCGTCGTGACACGGCTGCGTTCGCTGAAGGCGCAGCACGGGCGGGAGGCACTCGTGGTCGCCGCGTACGACACGGAGCTGTTCGGGCACTGGTGGCACGAAGGCCCGGCCTGGCTGGAGGGCGTGCTGCGCGCGCTGCCCGAGGCCGGCGTGCGGGTGACGACGCTGAAGGGCGCGGCCGAGGCGGGGCACGTCGGCGAGCCGATCGAGCTGCCGTCGTCGTCGTGGGGGTCGGGCAAGGACTGGCGCGTCTGGGACGGCGAGCAGGTCAAGGACATGGTCGCCGCCAACGCGGCGCTGCAGGAGCGGCTCCTCGACCTGGTCCGGGGCCTGGACCGGACGGCGCGCGACGTCGTCGCCGACCAGGCCGTCGCCGAGGCGATGCTGGCACTGGAAAGCGACTGGGCGTTCATGGTCACCAAGGACTCCGCCGCGGACTACGCGCGGCGCCGCGCCGCCGTGCACACCGAGCGCTTCGACGCGCTCGCCGGGCTGCTGCGCCGCGGCGAGCGCGCGCGGGCCGAAGAGCTCGCCGCCGCCTACCGCGCCGACGACGGACCGTTCGGGCACCTCGACGCCCGGGCGCTGAAGCACGACTGAAAGGGACGCACTCCATGGGGATCCACGACATTCCGGTCCGGACGCTCGACGGGCAGGACAGCTCGCTCGGCTCGCTGGCGGGCAAGGTGCTGCTCGTGGTCAACGTCGCGTCGAAATGCGGCCTGACCCCGCAGTACTCCGGGCTCGAACGGCTCCAGGAACGCTTCGGCGGCCAGGGCTTCTCCGTGGTCGGATTTCCGTGCAACCAGTTCGCGGGTCAGGAGCCGGGCAGCGCGGAGGAAATCCAGACGTTCTGCTCGACGACCTACGGCGTCACCTTCCCGCTGTTCGAGAAGATCGACGTCAACGGCGAGGACCGGCACCCGCTCTACGCCGAGCTGACCAAGACCGCCGACGCCGAGGGCGCCGCGGGCGACATCCAGTGGAACTTCGAGAAGTTCCTCGTCGGCGCCGACGGCGAGGTCCTGGCCCGGTTCCGGCCGCGGACCGAGCCCGAGGACGAGACGGTCGTCAAGGCCATCGAGGCGGCGCTTCCGGCCTGACACCCGAGGCGGGGGACGCCGGTCCCCCGCCGTCGCCGGAATCAGGACGACCCGGCGTCGATCACCGCCCGGGCGCACCGGGCGACGACCGCGGGGTCCACCTTGACCACCCGGCGGTCGTAGGTCAGCAGGCCGTTGACCTCGTTTTCGACATCGGTCGTCTGCGTGTAGACCGCGCCGGACAGCCCACGCTCGGCCACCGCCCGCTCCAGGGCCGCGCTCACCTCCGCGTAGCGCTCGGTCAGCCGCTCTCGCGTGGGCGTCATCTCGTACGCGTTCGGCGGGCCGGGCCAGCGGTGGTCGTCGAGGACCAGGCCGAGGCCGCCGTACTCGCCGTCGACGATCGCGCGGCCGTCGCGGACCGACGGCTCGCCCGGGCCGACGTAGGTGTGGTCGTCGTAGACGTCGCCGGCGCCGCTGTCGGGGCGGGAGAAACAGCAGTTGACGCCGCTGTTGGCGACCACCAGCCGGGTCGGGTCGAGTGCCTTGACCTTTTCTGCGACACGGGCGGTCTCGAACTCGCCCCAGCCCTCGTTGAAGGGCACCCAGCCGACGATCGACGGAACCGGCTGCAGCTGCGTCACCATCGCCGCCAGTTCCGCCTCGAACCGCTCCTGTGCCCTGGGCACCGGGTCCGGCGCGATCCCGGGTGGCCCGTCGAAGGAGACCGTCAGCGACGGCATGTCCTGCCAGACGAGCAGGCCCAGCGTGTCGGCCCAGAAGTACCAGCGTGCCGGCTCGACCTTGACGTGCTTGCGGACGAAGTTGTAGCCCAGCTCCTTCGTCTTCTCCAGGTCGAAGCGCAGGGCGTCGTCGGTGGGCGCGGTCGAGATGCCGTCCGGCCAGTAACCCTGGTCGAGGGGGCCGTGCAGGAACGTGACGCGGCCGTTGAGGGCGATCCGCGGGCGGCCGTGGTCGTCCGGGAGCAGGCCGATCGTCCGCAGGCCCGCGTAGCTGCCGGTTTCGTCGAGGAGCGCGCCGTGCCGGTCGCGGAGTTCGATGCGCAGCGTGTAGAGGTACGGGTCGGCGGGTGACCACAGGCGTGGTTCCGGAACGTCCACGCGCACCGCCGTGCCGGGGGCGCCCGACGCTCGGGCCACTTCGGCGCCGTCCGCCGAAACGACGACCACGACCTCGGCGCCGCCGGTGACCTGGGGGAACACCGTCACGCCGGTCAGGTCCGGGGTGAGCTGCAGCCGTTCGACGTGCTGGGCGGGGACCGGCTCCAGCCACACCGTCTGCCAGATGCCCGACGACGCCGTGTAGCAGATCCCGCCGGGGGTGTTGCGCTGCTTGCCGACCGGGAAGGTCTCGATGTCGGTGCGGTCCTCGGCACGCACGGTCAGCTCCTGCGGCCCCGAAGCGCGCAGGACGTCGGTGATGTCCGCGCTGAACGCCGTGTAGCCGCCTTCGTGGGTCGCGACGAGCTGGTTGTTGACCCACACCTTCGCCGTCTGGTCGACCGCGCCGAAGTGCAGGAGGACGCGCTCGCCGTGCCACCCGGCGGGCACCTCGAAGAGGCGCCGGTACCAGAGGACCTCGTCGCGTCGTCCGATTCCCGACAACGCCGATTCCGGCGGGAACGGCACCAGGATCCGCTCGGCGTAGCCGGAGGGGCGTGGCTCGTCCGGCGACGACGGCCAGCCGGCGTACTCCCAGACGCCGTTGAGGTTCAGCCAGCGGGGCCGGGTCAGCTGGGGCCGCGGATATTCGGGCAGCGCGTTGGCCGGGCCTGCCTCGGTGGTCCACGGGGTCGTCAGGGGCGGGTCGAGCCGGCGCCAGCCGGTGTCCTCGGGTGAAGTCATCCCGGCCGATGGTGGCAGAGATCGCCGAGGCCGCCAGTGATCGGCGTCACAGGCGGACGCGCGGGCCAGCACGGGCCCGTCCGGCAATTCCGACTCGCGAGTAACCTCTGCCCATGCGTGTGCTGATGCTGTCCTGGGAGTACCCGCCGGTGGCCATCGGGGGCCTGGCCCGGCACGTGCACGCGCTCGCCACCCATCTGGCCCGGCAGGGACACGAGGTCGTGGTCCTCTGCCGGCACGCCGCGGGCACCGACGCCGGGACCCATCCGCGCACCGACCGCGTGGTCGAGGGCGTGCGGATCATCCGGGTCGCCGAGGACCCGATGCACGTGACGTTCGAACGCGACCTCGTCGCCTGGACGCTGGCCATGGGCCACGCCATGATCCGCGCCGCGCACGACCTGCTGCGGACCTGGCAGCCGGACGTCGTCCACGCGCACGACTGGCTGGTCGCGCACCCGGCGATCGCGATCGCCGAGGTCGCCAGGGTGCCGCTGGTCGGCACGATCCACGCGACCGAAGCCGGGCGGCACTCCGGCTGGCTGTCGCACCCGCTGAACCAGCAGATCCACTCGGTGGAGTGGTGGCTGGCGAACCGCGCCGACGCGCTGATCACCTGCTCGCAGGCGATGCGCCGCGAGGTCGCGCACCTCTTCGAGGTCGAGGCCGATGACGTCACGGTGATCCACAACGGCATCGAGGAGCGCGGCTGGCAGGTGCCCGCCGACGAGATCGCCCG
Source organism: Amycolatopsis melonis (assembly GCF_040064235.1). Lineage (NCBI taxonomy): Bacteria > Bacillati > Actinomycetota > Actinomycetes > Pseudonocardiales > Pseudonocardiaceae > Amycolatopsis > Amycolatopsis melonis. Next base: position 50,868 of record NZ_JBDZYD010000002.1, on the reverse strand, counting down.
CGCGCGCGAGGTCTACAGCCCGGCCGGGGCGCCGCTGCTGCTCTACTTCGGCAGGCTGGAGTGGGAGAAGGGCGTCCAGGACCTGCTGGCCGCGCTCCCCCGCATCCGGCGGCGCCACCCCGGCACGCGGGTGGTCGTCGCCGGAAAAGGACGACACTTCGACGAGCTGGTCGAGCAGGCGCGGAAGCTGCGGGTGCGGCGCGCCGTCGACTTCGTCGGGCACCTGTCCGACCGCGACCTGCGCGCGGCGCTGGCCGCGGCCGACGCCGTGGTGCTGCCCAGCCGGTACGAGCCGTTCGGGATCGTCGCGCTGGAGGCCGCGGCCGCGAAGGCGCCGCTGGTGGCCTCGACCGCCGGCGGGCTCGGCGAGGTCGTCGTGCACGGCGAGACCGGGCTGGCCTTCAGTCCCGGCGACGTCGGCGCGCTGGCCGACGCGGTGACGGCGGTCCTCGGCGACGCCGAAGCCGCGGCCGAGCGGGCGCGGGCCGCGCAGTCGCGGCTGGCCGCGGACTTCGACTGGGGCCGCATCGCCGAAGCGACCGCAGCGGTCTATCGGCGGGCCAGGGCGAGCGAGCCGGTCGAGCTGCCGCGGCCGAAGATCGCCACCGGCAACGCCTTCGAACCGGTCGCCGCCGACATCCCGGAACCGTAGGCGGACGGCCCGCTCAGAACCGGCAGGGGCGGAAGCAGTCCGAGTGGGCCGGGGCGGGGACGGCCGTCGCCTCCACGGCGACGAACGCGAAGGACAACGCGGCGAAGACGGTGGCGAAGGCAGCACTCAACCTGCTGTTCATGGGGACTCCTCGGGGACGTCGGCGCGACGCGCGCCTCGCAGCGAGCATCCGCCGCCGGTCACCGGGGAAACAATCAGCGGAACAGTAGGGGCCGGTACGTATTTCCCTTCCGTCCGGTTCACCGGATTCCGGTCAGCAGCCGCACCCGGACCCGCTCCCGGATCGGCAGGAAGGGCGCCACCGCCTCGCGGATGCGCTCGGTGAACGCCGGCCTCGCCTCGGGGGCGGGCAGCCGGTCCGGGCTCATTGCCGAAAAAACGCCACCGGCGATTTCCTCGGCACTCAGCGGCGCCGAGTAGCCGACGACGTGGGCATCGACGGTGTACCCGGCGGCGGCGAGGGCGGCGGCGTACCGCTGCCGGCTCGCCTCGTCCGTGCCGCACGCCGAGCGCACCGGGGTGCCGAGGTAGTCCTCCAGGACCTCGCGCAGTGCCACCGACCACGCGGCGTCCTGCAGCCACAGTGGTTCGCCATTGGTCACCACCGCGACCCCGCCGCCGGGCCGCAGCAGCAGGCGCACCGCCGCGAACAGGCGCTCGTGGTCCATCCAGTGCAACGCCTGGGCGACCGTCACCGCGGCGAGACGTCCCGCGCCGAGCAGCGGGGTCAGCGCGCCGACGTCGGAATCCGCGCCGAGCAGCCAGCTGACGTTCGGCGCCGCGGTCGCCCGGCGGGCCTGGCCGAGCATCGCCGGTTCCGGGTCCATGCCGAGGACCGCCCCGGCACGGGGCGCGAGGACCCGGGTGAGCTGGCCGGTGCCGCAGCCGAGGTCGAGGACGACGTCGTCGCGGGCCAGCTCGAACGCCGACGTCAGCACGTCGGCCACTTCGGGTGGGTAGCCGCGGCGGAACCGCTGGTAGTACTCGCTCACTTCGCCGCCGAACGCCGGTGCCGTCATGTCCCCAGCGTGCCCACGGCGCGGGGCGGGCGGCGGCGGTTCCGCCGAGGGCGGACTCAGAACACCGGCAGCAGCACGCCGTGCTCGGACTGCGGGCGCGGACCGAAGATGCGGCGGCCGGACTCGGCGATCGGGACGTCGTTGATGCTCGCTTCGCGCCGTCGCATCAGGCCGTCGTCGCTGAACTCCCACAGCTCGTTGCCGTAGCTGCGAAACCACTGGCCGCCGGCGGTCCGGGATTCGTACTGGAACCGGACGCCGATGCGGTTGCCGCGGAAGCCCCATAGTTCCTTGCGCAGCGCGTAGTCCAGTTCGCGCGCCCACTTCGCGGTGAGGAACTCGACGATCTGCGCGCGCCCGACGACGTACTGGTCGCGATTGCGCCAGACCGAGTCCTCCGTGTAGGCGAGCGCGACCCGCTCGGGGTCGCGGGTGTTCCACGCGTCTTCGGCGGCCTGGACCTTCTGGCGGGCGGTGTCTTCGTCGAAGGGCGGGAACGGCGGGCGCGGGGTCATGGCAGCTCCTTCCGAACGCGGAGAACGCGCGTTCTCCACAGGTCCCGCTAGACTAGAGAACGATCATTCTCAGCGCCAGGGGCAGGTGACATGGATTCCACGGAGGCGACCCATCGGCTGCTGGAGGCCGCCGAGGAGCTTTTCTACGCGCACGGCGTGCAGGCGGTGGGGATGGACGCCGTCCGCGAGCGGTCGGGCGTCTCGCTCAAGCGGCTCTACCAGTGCTTCCCGGCGAAGACCGACCTCGTCGAGGCGTACCTGCTGCGCCGGGACGAACGCTGGCGCGCGTCGTTGCGGGAATTCGTCCACGCCCGCGGCGGCGACCCGCTCGCCGTGTTCGACTGGCTGGCGGGCTGGTTCGCCGAGCCCGGCTTCCGCGGGTGCGCGTTCGTCAACTCCTTCGGCGAGTTCGGCGAGCCCGCGCCGGGGATCGCCGCCGCGATCCGCAAGCACAAGGACGAGGTCCGGGCGTATCTGCGTGGTCTCGTGCCGGACCAGGGCGTCGCGGACCAGCTGTTCTCGCTCGTGGAGGGCGCGACCGTGCTCGCCGCGATCACCGGCGACCCCGGCGAAGCGAAGACGGCCCGCGAAGCCGCGAAGGTGCTTCTGGACGCACAAAAATGAACCGGTCCGGGGGCGGGGAGCCGCCGCCACCGGACCGGTCCGGACCACACCATCCCAACCAGTGTGGATCCGGCTGCCCCTCGTCAGGTAGAGGCAGCCGGGGCCCCTGCTACCGGGCGTCCGTGAGGTACCGCGCGTAGGCACCCGTGGTGAGGAAGCTCGGGAGCTTCTCGCCCAGCGCGGTTTCGGTGAAGATCTCGCGGGCGTCGTCGAGGCGGTTGCCCTCCCCGAGGTCGGCGCGCACCGCGGCCAGTTCCTCGTCCAGGAACTGCACCGCCAGCTCGCGGGTCAGCGCGGTGCCGTCCTCGAGCTTCGTGCCGTTGCGGATCCACTGCCAGACCTGGCAGCGGGCGATCTCGGCGGTGGCGGCGTCCTCCATCAGGTTGTGGATCGCCGCCGCGCCGGTGCCGCGCAGCCACGCGTCGACGTAGCGCAGCGCGACGTTGATGTTCGCGCGCACGCCCGCCTCGGTGACCTCGCCGCCCGCGCTGGCCACGTCCAGCAGGTCCTCGGCGGTGACGTGGACGTCTTCGCGGAGCTTGCCCAGCTGGTGGGGCCAGCCGCCGAGGACGCCGTCGAAGACCTCGCGGCAGACCGGGACCAGGCCGGGGTGGGCGACCCACGAGCCGTCGAAGCCGTCGCCGGCCTCGCGTTCCTTGTCGGCGCGGACCTTCTCGATGGCGGTCGCGTTGACCTCGGGGTCCCTGCTCGGGATGAACGCGGCCATGCCGCCGATGGCGTGCGCGCCGCGCTTGTGGCAGGTGCGCACCAGCAGCTCGGTGTAGGCCCGCATGAACGGCACGGTCATCGTCACCTGCGCGCGGTCCGGCAGCACGTAGTCGGCGCCGTGCGCGGCGAAGTTCTTGATGAGGCTGAAGATGTAGTCCCAGCGGCCCGCGTTCAGGCCCGCCGCGTGCTCGCGCAGCTCGTAGAGGATCTCGTCCATCTCGAACGCGGCGGTGATCGTCTCGATCAGGACCGTCGCGCGGATCGTGCCGCGCGGGATGCCCAGCTCGCGCTGCGCCAGCAGGAAGACGTCGTTCCACAGCCGCGCTTCGAGGTGGTTTTCCAGCTTCGGCAGGTAGAAGTACGGGCCGACGCCGCGGGCGAGCAGCTGGCGGGCGTTGTGGAAGAAGTACAGGCCGAAGTCGACCAGGCTCGCCGACACCGGGCGGCCGTCGATGCGGATGTGCTTCTCCACCAGGTGCCAGCCGCGGGGCCGCGCGACGATCGTCGCGGGCTCGTCGCCGATCGTGTAGCGCTTGCCGGCTTCCGTCGTGAAGTCGATGTTGCGGCGGATGGCGTCGTAGAGGTTGAGCTGGCCGTCGATGACGTTGTGCCACGTCGGCGACGTCGCGTCCTCGAAGTCCGCCAGCCACACCTTGGCGCCGGAGTTGAGCGCGTTGACCGTCATCTTGCGGTCGGTCGGGCCGGTGATCTCGACGCGGCGGTCCTCCAGGCCCGGCGCCGTCGGGGCCACGTGCCACGACTCGTCCTCGCGGATCGCGCGCGTCTCGGGCAGGAAGCCGAGCGGCTTCTCCCCGGACTGCAGTTCCTCGCGACGGCGGCGGCGGGCGTCGAGCAGCTCGCGCCGTCGACCGGCGAACGTGTTGTCCAGCTTGGCCAGGAAGTCGAGGGCCGCCGGAGTCAGGATCTCCGCGAACCGGCCCTCGACCGGGCCGGTGACCTCGATGCGGTAGTTCAGCCGATCAGCCATGGGTGCCTCCGCGAGCTTTGGGCAGGAAGAGAAAGGGAGGGACGCGGCCCGGCGGCGGGAGGGGGAGCCGCCGCCGGGCCGCGGCCGGGATCAGTGGAACTGGGCTTCTTCGGTGGAACCCTTGAGCGCGGTGGTCGAGCTCTCCGGGTTCAGCGCCGTCGCGACCTGGTCGAAGTAGCCGGTGCCGACCTCGCGCTGGTGCTTGGTGGCGGTGTAGCCGCGGCTCTCCGAAGCGAACTCGCGCTCCTGCAGGTCGACGTAGGCGGTCATGCCCTCGCGGGCGTAGCCGTGTGCCAGGTCGAACATCGAGTAGTTCAGCGCGTGGAAGCCGGCGAGGGTGATGAACTGGAACTTGTAGCCCATGTGGCCCAGCTCGCGCTGGAACTTCGCGATCGTCGCGTCGTCCAGGTGCTTCTTCCAGTTGAACGACGGCGAGCAGTTGTAGGCCAGCATCTGGTCCGGGAACTTCGCCTTGATCGCCTCGGCGTACTTGCGCGCCACCTCGAGGTCCGGCTCGGAGGTCTCCATCCAGAGCAGGTCGGCGTACTGGGCGTAGGCCAGGCCGCGCTCGATGCAGGGCTCGATGCCGTTGCGGACCTCGTAGAAGCCCTCGGCGGTGCGGCCGCCGGTGAGGAACTTCTGGTCGCGCTCGTCGACGTCGCTGGTCAGCAGGGTCGCGGCCTGGGCGTCGGTGCGGGCGACGACCAGGGTCGGCACGTTCAGCACGTCCGCCGCCAGCCGCGCGGCGTTCAGCGTGCGCTCGTGCTGCTTGGTCGGGATGAGCACCTTGCCGCCGAGGTGGCCGCACTTCTTCTCGGACGCGAGCTGGTCCTCCCAGTGCACGCCCGCGGCGCCCGCGGCGATCATGCCCTTCATCAGCTCGAACGCGTTGAGCGGGCCACCGAAGCCCGCCTCGGCGTCGGCGACGATCGGGGCGTACCAGTCGATGTCGGTGTTGCCCTCGGCCCAGCTGATCTGGTCGGCGCGGCCCAGCGCGTTGTTGATGCGGCGGACCACGGCGGGCACCGAGTTGGCCGGGTAGAGGCTCTGGTCCGGGTAGGTCTGGCCCGACAGGTTGGCGTCGGCCGCGACCTGCCAGCCGGACAGGTAGATCGCCTGCAGGCCCGCGCGGACCTGCTGGACGGCCTGGTTGCCGGTCAGCGCGCCGAGTGCGTGGATGTAGTCCTCGGTGTGCAGCAGGTTCCACAGCTTCTCCGCGCCGCGGCGGGCCAGGGTGTGCTCCTCGACGACGCTGCCGCGCAGCTTGATCACGTCTTCGGCCGAGTAGGAGCGCTGCACGCCCGCCCAGCGGGGGTCGTTCGCCCACTGCGCGGCCAGCTCCGCGGCCGCCTGCTTGGCCTGTTCCGTCATCGGACTCTCCCGGTGTTGCGAAGTTTGCGATTGCTCGCCTTGCTTGCCAAGACCCTGACACGCCAGCGAAAACGAGGTCCAGCTGTCCAATTTGCCAATTTGTGCGAAGGGTCCGTACGCTCTTTGCAAAGGTTGCGAATCGCCCGGTTCGCAACTGATCGAAAATCCGCGTACTTGACCGTTCACGTAACCGGTCAGGACCGGAAACCTTCCGGAAAGGAGGGCACGAATGGAGAAGACTTTCGCCGGCGCGCGGCTGCGGCACCTCCGCGAAAGCCGCTCGATGAGCCAGGCCGACCTGGCCCGTGTGCTGGAGATCTCACCCAGTTACCTCAACCAGATCGAGCACAACTCGCGCCCGCTGACCGTCCCGGTGCTGCTGCGCATCACGCAGGCGTTCGGCGTCGACACCGAGTTCTTCGCCAACAACGACACGTCGCGGCTGGTCGCCGACGTCAAGGAAGCGCTGCTCGACGAGGTCCTCGGCATCGAGGTCACCACCGGCGAGCTCAACGAGCTGGCCACCAACCTGCCCGCCATCGCGCAGGCGCTGGTCAAGCTGCACCGCAGCTACCGCAGCGCCGTCGAGAGCACCGCCGCGCTGACCACGGAAAACGGCCTTGGCCTGCACGGCAGCGCCGCCGCGCCGCTGCCGCACGAAGAGGTCCGCGACTTCTTCTACGAGCGCGAGAACTACGTCGCCGAGCTGGACGAACGCGCCGAGAAGATGGCCGCGGACATCCCGCTGCTGCGCGGGCAGGTGCTGGGCGCGCTGAAGGAACGGCTTTCGCAGCGCTACGGCGTCGAGGTGACCAGCGAAGGCATCGACGAAGCCGCCGGTGAGCAGCACCGCTACGAGCCGGTGACGCGGGTGCTGCGGCTGGCGCCGAGCCTGCGGGTCGGGCAGCAGGCGTTCCGGATGGCTTCGCAGATCGCGCTGCTGGAGTACGACGACCTGATCACCGAGCTGGCCGACTCGTGGGCGTTCTCCGGCCCGGCCGCCCGCTCGCTCGCCCGCGTCGGACTGGCGAACTACTTCGCCGGGGCGCTGATCCTGCCCTACGGCCCGTTCCTCGCCGCGGCCGAGCGGTTCCGCTACGACATCGAGCGGCTGTGCGACCACTACGGCGTCGGCTTCGAGACGGTCTGCCACCGGCTGTCCACGCTGCAGCGGCCCAAGCAGCGCGGCATCCCGTTCTCGTTCGTGCGGGTGGACCGGGCCGGGAACATGTCGAAACGGCAGTCCGCGGCCGGGTTCCACTTCTCCCGCGTCGGCGGCGCGTGTCCACTGTGGAACATCTACGAGGCGTTCACCCAGCCGGGCAAGATCCTCACCCAGATCGCGACGCTGCCCGACGGCAAGAGCTACTTCTGGATCGCGCGCACCGTGTCGCGCAACATCGGCGGCTACGGCAGCCCCGGCAAGACGTTCACCGTCGGCCTCGGCTGCGAGCTGCGGCACGCCGGGCGGCTGGTCTACTCGACCGGCCTCGACCTCGACGAGCCCGCCGCGGCAACACCGATCGGCATGGGCTGCAAGGTCTGCGAACGCCCGGCGTGCCCGCAGCGCGCCTTCCCGACCATCGGCAAGCAGCTCACCGTGGACGAGAACACCAGCACCTTCGTGCCGTACCCGGCGGTGCCGAAGGCCTGATCACCCGATGACGTGCGGGGTCCACTTCGCCTCGTCCGGGCCGAGCAGCGTGATCCGGCTCAGCAGTTCCTGCGACGTGATGCCCGCGGCGGCAGGCTGGTCGATCGCGACGCAGGCCTGCAGCCCGTTCTTCGTCACGCACTTCGGCTCACCGAGACCGTCGGCCTGGCCGCCCGGCAGCGAGACCGTGATCGTCGCCAGCGCGCCGTTCGACGAGTACTGCAGGACCGCCCGCCACGGGACGCCGTCGGTGTCCGGGCGGCGCCACAGGGAAGCCTCGGCCGGGTGGAACGACGGCGGCAGGCTCGTCACGTGCAGCGGCAGCGGCACGGCCTTGGTGGCGACCGTCACTTCGCCCGCCACGCGCGTCAGCACCTGCTGCAGGTCGGGAACGGCGAGGTAGTAGGCGTGCAGCTGGACCCAGCGACCGTCGCCGGTGGACCAGCGCAGGTACACGTCGCCGTGGTTGAGCGGGTCGTTCGCGTCGGTCGTGAGCCAGTAGCCGTCGCGGTTGCCGACCTTCTGCGGGATCTGCTTCGGCGTCCCGCCCAGGTCGCGCGGGGTCGGCGGCTCGCGGTCGGAGACCGAGAGCCAGATCATCGGCGCCAGCTGCCCTCGGCCGATGGCCAGCGCGTAGTCGCCGTGCCCGCCGGCACCGTATTCGACGCCCTTGATCTGCTCCGGCAGCCAGCCGAAGCTCGCCTTCGCCACCAGCGGGTTGTCGACCGGCACCGCCGCCGGCGGCTGCGGCGCCACCGCCACGGGCGCGAGCGCGGGCTTCACGTCCTCCCGGCTCACCGACACCGCCGTCACCCCGCCCGCCGCGACGACCGCGGCGCAGCCCACGACCACCGCGGCGCTCCGCAGGCGGCGCCGTCGTCCCCCGCGACGGCGGGCCCGCTCGACGTCGATCGCGGGCGGCGGCGCGGGCGAGTCCGCCAGGTCCCTCAGCATCGTGCTCAGTTCGTGGTCGGTCATGCTCGTCCCTCCGGGATGCGGATCGGCTCGCGAAGCAGCTCACGCAGCGTCTCCACGGCCTTCGCGGTCTGGCTCTTGACGGTGCCCTCGGAACAGCCCAGCGCCCGCGCGGTCTCGGCGACCGGCAGGTCGCAGAAGTAGCGCAGGACGACGGTGGCGCGCTGGCGCGCCGGCAGCCGTTCCAGGGCGGCGCGCAGGTCGAGCGCCAGTTCGACGTCCGCAGCCGGACCGGGCGGATCGTGGTCGGCGCCCTGCAGGTCCACCCGGCGCCACCAGGACGTCCGCTGCTCGGCCAGGAACGTGTTGACCAGCGTCCGCCGCGCGTAACCGTCCACATTGTCCGCGCGCCCGGCGCGGTGCCAGTTCGTGTACAGGCGCGTGATGGCCGACTGGACCAGGTCGTCGGCCCGGTGCCAGTCACCGCACAGCAGGTACGCGATCTTGCGCAGCCAAGCCGACCGCACGGTCACGAAGTCCGTGAACCCGTCGTCCATCGGCGCCCCCTCATCTTGTGTTCGACACTCCTTTGATGGGCACGGAGGCCCGGCAGGTTGCCCGGGCCGCGCGAGTCGTAGATTCATCGGGGTGCACGACATCGACACGGTGACCGCGGCGACGATCGAAAAGGCCGCCGAGCGCCTGGCCGGGGTGGTGACCCGCACGCCGCTGGAACCGAGCGCGCGGCTGTCGTCCCGGGTGGACGCCCAGGTCTGGGTGAAACGCGAAGACCTCCAGACGGTCCGGTCGTACAAGATCCGCGGCGCCTACAACTTCATCGTCCAGCTCGGCGAGGACGTGCGTGCCCGCGGGGTCGTCTGCGCCAGCGCCGGCAACCACGCCCAGGGCGTCGCGTACGCGTGCCGCCGCCTCGGGGCGAACGGCCGCGTGTACGTCCCGGGCACGACACCGCGGCAGAAGCGCGAGCGCATCGCGACGCTCGGCGGCGCGCACATCGAGGTCATCGTCGTCGGCGAAACGTACGAAGACGCCTTCGCCGCGGCCAACGAGGACGCCCAGCGCACGGGCGCGACGCTGGTGCCCGCCTTCGACGACGTCCGCACGGTCGCCGGCCAGGGCACGGTCGCGCTGGAGGTCGTCGAGCAGCTCGGCTTCGTCCCGGACGTCGTGGTCGTCCCGGTCGGCGGCGGCGGGCTGCTCGCCGGGGTCGGCAGCTGGCTGCGCGAACGGCACCCGGAGGTCCGCATCGTCGGCGTCGAGCCGGCGGGCGCGGCCTGCATGGCCGCGGCGCTGACCGCGGGCCACCCGGTGCGGCTGCCCGAGCTGGACTCGTTCGTCGACGGCGCCGCGGTCCGCGAGGCAGGCGCGGTCACCTACCCGCTGATCCGCGACAGCGGCGCCGAGCTGACCGCGGTCGCCGAGGGCGCGGTGTGCACCGAGATGCTGGCGATGTACCAGTCCGACGGCATCATCGCCGAACCCGCGGGCGCCCTCGCCGCGGCGGCGCTCGGCACGGTCGTCGCGGTCGAGCCCGGGCAGACGGTCGTCGTCCTGGTCTCCGGCGGCAACAACGACGTCAGCCGCTACAGCGAGATCCTCGAACGCTCGCTGATGCACGAAGGACTGAAGCACTACTTCCTCGTCGGGTTCCCGCAGGAGCCCGGCGCGCTGCGGCGGTTCCTGGAGCAGGTGCTCGGCCCTGAGGACGACATCACCCGCTTCGAGTACGTCAAGCGCACCAACCGCGAGATGGGCCCGGCACTGGTCGGCATCGAGATCGCCCGGCCGTCCGACCTGCCGGGACTGCTGGCCCGGATGGCCGCGAGCCCGCTGCAGGTCGAGCGGATCGAACCGGGCACCCCCCTGTACCACTTCCTGCTCTGAGGCGTGGTCCACTGGGCGGATGACCGAAGGTGTCCGCAGTGTCGAGGCGTTGCGCGAAAAAGTCCACGAGGGTGCGGAGCCCGAGTACCTGCTGTTCTACGGGCACACGCCGTCGAAGTCCGGGCGGGTGACCGCGAGCTGCCTGAGCCAGTGGTGGCTCGACCCGTTCGAGGCCGACGGCGTCCGCTACCCGACCGCCGAGCACTACCTGATGGCAGGCAAGGCCGAGCTGTTCGGCGACCACGAGAAGGCTGCGCTGATCCGGTCGGCGCCCGACCCGAAGACGGCGAAGATCCTCGGCCGCGAGGTCGCCGGGTTCGACGCCGAGGTGTGGGAACGGCACCGGTTCGACCTCGCCGTCGACGGCAACCTCGCCAAGTTCCGGCAACACCGCGACCTGCGCCGGTTCCTGCTCGGCACCGGCGAGACCGTGCTCGTCGAGGCGTCCAAGAAGGACCTCGTCTGGGGCAGCGGCCTCGCCCGCGAGGAGAAGAACGCGACCAAGCCGGACTACTGGCGCGGCCTCAACCTCCTCGGCTTCGCGCTGATGGAGGTCCGCGACCAGCTGCGGGCACGCGTCTGACTCACGGCGCCGGGACCGGCGCGCCCGCGCACGACGCCGACGTCGTCCGGCCCATGTCGAAAAAAGTGACGGCGGCGCGGGCGCAGGGCAGCGACGACAGCGAGCCGTGGACGTCGTCCTCGACGGTCAGCAGCGCGCCGCCGATCCGCTGCCGCATTGCCAGCGCCCAGCCGATGGGGGTGACCGGCTCGAAGGCGTGGCCGACGAGCTGCAACGGGCTCTTCCCCGGACCGAACGCCCACGGTCGCGCGGGCAGCGGCCAGCCGACGCACAGCTGTTCGTAGAAGCCGTAGCCGCCGGCGACCGGCAGGTGCCGCATCCGGTCGAGGCGGTGCTGCCAGACCGTCTCGAAGTCCCGCGGGCTCGGCGACTCGTTGCAGAGCAGGGCGGTCTGCTGGAAGTGGTTGAACGCGTGCGGCTCGCCGTCCCAGCCGAGGCTCCGGTTGCCGGCGCCGTCCCGGATGGCCGCGAGCTGCTTCGCCAGGTCCGCCCAGTCGCGACGCGGGTTGGCGAGCATCCCGCCGACGGTCGCGCCGTACTTCTCCCGCAGGTCGAGCAGGGCTTTCGCGACGACGGGCTCCGTGGTCCCGAAATGGTAGACGGCGTCGTAGCGGGCGATCCACGACGCGAAGTCGTGGAAGGTGTTCTCCCCCGCGGTCGCCTGGCCGTCGTCCATGGCGGTGAGGTCGAGGTCCGGCAGCATGACGGAGTCGAGCAGCATCCTGCCGACGTGGTCGTCGAACAGCGACCGGTACTGCGCGCCGAGGGCGGTGCCCCACGAGACGCCGTAGTAGCCGATCTTGTCCTCGCCGAGGGCGACGCGGATGCGGTCGAGGTCGCGGGCGATGGTGGGCGTGGTCAGATTCCGGACGAAGGCGGGATGGGCGGCGACACACCGGCGGTTCGCCTCGGCGGCCCGCTCCGCGGCTTCGCGGACCTTCTCCTTGTCGAGGAGGCCGGGGTCCGGTTCGGGGAAGCCGGCGGGGCACGGCAGGTCGGCGCTGTAGCCGACGCCGCGGGGGTCGAAGCCGACGAGGTCGTGGTGGACGCCGATGCCTGCCGCGTGGCTGCCGGCGATCTCGCGGGGCATGTCGAGGCCGGACTGGCCGGGGCCGCCCGGGTTCAGCAGGACGGCCCCGGTCCGCTTCCCCGTCGCCCGGATCCGGCTGACGGCGATGTCGATTTTCGGACCACCGGGATCGGCGTAGTCGAGGGGGACGCCGACCAGCGCGCATTCGGTGCGGCGGTCGGCGGGATCCCAGCCCTTCGCGACGGCGGAGCAGGGACGCCAGGAGATGCCCGCCGGGGCGGCGACCGCAGGGACGGCGGGAAGGACGGGCAGCAGCGCCGCGGCCGTGAGCAGCGGGACGGCGAACCGGGTGAGGGGCATGCGCTCAGGCTGCCGGGGCGCGGGTGGGGCGGGATCGGCCGATCAGCCGATGATCACCGCCGAACGGCCGGGACGCGGGCGTGGTCGATTGCCGACCACGGCCGACGACCGGACCCCGCGTGGCCGGTTGCCGACCACAACCGGCCGCCGGACCCCACGTGGCCGTTTCCCGACCACGGCCGACGACCGGACCCCGCGTGGCCGATCGGCGACCACAACCGGCCGCCGGACCCCGCGTGGCCGTTTCCCGACCAGCCCAGGTCAGCAGCCGTCGGCCGCGTGCGTGCGCTACAGCTCGCCCAGTGTCTTCTGCAGCGCCTTGTCCGCCTTGCGGGCCATGTCGGCGATGGCCTCGCGGCGTGCGGCGTCGGCCGCGTAGTCGTCCTCGCGGTTGCGGACCACCCGGGCCGGGGCGCCGACCGCGATCGAGTAGTCCGGGATGTCGCCGCGGACGACCGCGTGGGCGCCCAGTACGCAGCCGCGGCCGATGCGGGTGCCCTTCAGGACGCTGACCTTGGTGCCGAGCCACGTGTCGGGGCCGATGCGGACCGGGGACTTCACGATGCCCTGGTCCTTGATCGGGACGTGGATGTCCGCGATGACATGGTCGAAGTCACAGATGTACACCCAGTCGGCGACCAGCGTGGCCGCGCCGAGCTCGATGTCGAGGTAGCAGTTGATCACGTTCTGGCGGCCGAACACCGACTTGTCGCCGATCCGCAGCGAGCCCTCGTGGCAGCGGATGGCGTTGCCGTCGCCGATGTGGACCCAGCGGCCGATCTCCAGCCTGCCGTAGCCGGGGCGGCAGTGGATCTCGACGTCCTTGCCGAGGAAGACCATTCCCCGCAGGATGATGTGCGGGTTGGCGAGCCGGAACTTGAGCAGCCGGTAGTAGCGGACCAGGTACCAGGGCGTGTACGCACGGTTGCGCAGCACCCAGCGCAGCGAGTCGGCGGTCAGGAACTTCGCCTGCCGCGGGTCGCGCCGCGCCCGGCGCCAGGCCCGCACCCGCGACAGCGCGGGCGCACCCCACATCGACGTCATGCCCGTGACCGTAACCTGTGTGCGGGACGGGTTCACAGGCGAGGGAGCGCGGATGGGCACGAAGCTGATCATCGACACCGACCCGGGCGTCGACGACGCACTGGCCATCGCGCTGGCGGCCCTGTCCCCGGACGTCGACCTGCTGGGCGTGACGTCGGTTTTCGGCAACGTCCCGCTGGAGCGCACCACGGCGAACGCGCAGCGGCTGCTGGAGCTGTTCGGCCGCGCCGACGTCCCGGTGGCCGCCGGGGCGGCGCGGCCGCTGGTGTACTCGAAGCCGCGGGACGCGAAGGAGGTCCACGGCGGCGACGGCCTGTCGGGCCACTCCTACACCCTGCCCGAGCCGAGCCGTCCCCTCGACGAGCGCGACGCCGTCCGCCTCATGCTGGACCTGCTGGAAGCGGCCGACGAACCGGTGACCATCGCGCCGATCGGGCCGCTGACGAACATCGCCGCGCTGCTCGCCGCGCACCCGGGCGCGGCCGCGAAGATCGCGCGGCTGGTGATCATGGGCGGCGGGGTGACCTTCGGCAACAGCACGACCGCCGCCGAGTTCAACATCTGGAGCGACCCCGAAGCGGCCCGGCGGGTGCTGGTCGAGGAGGACGTCCCGGTGGTGCTGGTGCCGCTGGACCTCACGCACCGCTGCGCGGTCGACGGCGAGTGGCTGGCGAAGCTCGCAGCGTCCGGGCCGGTCGGCGCCACCCTCGAAGGCCTCACCTCGACCTACCGGCAGCACTACACGCGCGTGTTCGGCGAGGACCGGATGGTCATGCACGACGCCGTCGCGGTCGCCGAGGCGATCTCGCCGGGCATCCTGCGCAGCGAGACCTACCGCGTCGACGTCGACTGCGGCCTCGGCCCGGCCCGCGGCCAGACACTGGTCGACCGGCGGCGGCTAGGCGAGGACGATCCGCAGTTCACGCCGGGGCGCCCGATCGAGGTCGCGATGGACACCGACCTCGACGGCCTGCGCGGCTTCGTCCTCGACCGGCTGACCGGGGCCGCCCGGTGAGCGAGGAGCCCGAGGTCGTCCCGGAGGAGACCACCGCAGCACCCCGCAGGCGCAAGGCCGCCGTCGTGGTGGTCGCCGTGGTCGTCGTCGCGGCCGCGCTGGTCGCCGGTGTCCTGCTCGCGCCGAAGCAGCAGGAGACGACGAACGCCGCCGCGACCGTCACGCCAGCAGCCACGCCCGCACCGTCGTCGCCGACGCGCACGGCACCGACGACGACCCCGCACCCGCCCACGCCGCCGAAGGTGCCGGAGGCCAGCGAGTTCGACGCGTGGGCGTCCAAGACCAGCCAGTGGCTCGACATCCCGCTGCGGGCGATGGTCGGCTACGCGAAGGCGACGACGAAGCTGGCGAAGGACGTCCCGGGCTGCCGCCTGTCGTGGGTCACGCTGGCCGCGGTCGGAAAAGTGACCACGGACCACGGCCGGGCGCGGGGCGGGCAGTTCGGCACCACCGGCGTGCTGGACAAGCCGCTCGGCACGATCGAGGTGCGCGACTTCTACAACAAGGTCGTCTCGACGGCGAACGCCGCCGGGCCGATGCAGCTGGCGCCGTCGATCTGGAGCAGGTACCAGGCCAGCTACGCGGGCGGGAAGCCCGACATCCAGAACATCGACGACGCGGCCCTGACCACCGGGCGTGCGCTGTGCGCCGACGGCCACGACCTGTCCCAGGGCCAGGTCTGGTGGGATTCGGTCAGCACGCTGCAGCCGGCGCCGCTGTTCCTGCACCGCACGCTGGCGACGGTGAACGTCTACGGCACGGTCGGCCAGGGCACGGCGGCGCCGAACCCGGCGGTGCTGAGCGCGGTCAACTTCGCGATCGACAAGATCGGCCTCCCCTACATCTGGGGCGGCAACGGCACCGGCGGCAACGACCCGGGCTTCGACTGCTCGGGCCTGACGACGGCCGCGTACGCGAGCGCCGGGATCAAGCTGATGCGCACGGCCGACACGCAGTTCCGGAGCGTGCCGCACGTGACCGAGCCGCAGCTGGGCGACCTGATCTTCTACGGCGAGCCGTCGACGAAAATCCACCACGTCGGGCTGTACATCGGCAACCAGCAGATGATCGACGCGCCGCAGACCGGCCAGGCGGTCCAGGTCCACACCTACCGCAGGCCGGGCGACGACTACGCGGGCGCGGGCCGTCCGACGGCCTGACCTAGGCCCGCGTGTCGAGAAACGCGCCACGGTGATCCAGGGCCCAGGTGCGGAAGGACCGCGGCGGCCTGCCGAGGACGCGCTGGACGTCGCCGGTCACGACGGCGTTGCCGCCCTCACGGACCAGCCGGGATCCCTGGACGGCGACGTCGGCCACGGAGGGATCCAGCCCGGCGGCGAGCAGCTGCTCGCGCGCCGTCTCCAGCGGGACGTCGACGGTGCTGATCGGCAGGCCGAGGATCTCGGACAGCTGGGCGGCCTGGTCGGGAACGCTGACCAGGCCGGGCCCGGTGAGCGTGAGGACCGTCCCGTCGTGTTCGGCGCCGAGCAGGGCCGCCACCGCCACCTCGGCCACGTCGCGGGGGTCGACCACGCCCTGCGTGCCCGTCCCGGTCAGGTTCGGCACCGGCTCGCCTGCCCGGATCGCGGCCGCCCAGCGCAGCGTGTTGGACGCGAACGAGGACGGCCGCAGCGCCGTCCAGGCCAGCCCACCGGCCGCCAGGGCTTCTTCTCCTGGCGCGTGCCAGCCCGCCGGGCCGCTGCCGCCGCCGACGGCCGACAGTTTGACCACTTTGCGCACCCCGGCGGCGCGGGCGGCGTCGATCATCGCCAGGTCGTGCCCGGGCACCCAGGACCCCGGCGCGGTGAGCAGGAAGACCGCGTCCACGCCGTCCACCGCGGCACGCAGCGTCTCGGGAGCCTCGAAGTCGGCTCGCACCACCTCCACCTTCGCTTCGTGCGACGGCAGGCGGGCGACGTCGCGGGTCATCGCCCGCAGCGGCACGCCACGCCCGGCCAGGAGCCGGAGGACTTCACGACCGACAGTGCCGGTGGCACCGGTAACCAGGATCATGGCGGCAAGCCTGGCAACGCCGCACCGGGGCGGCTAGGAAATTCCGGCACGGCCTCGGCGGCTAGCCTGACGTCATGAACGCGAGCCGGCGACTGCCGGTCCCCGGCGCCCTGCTGGGCTGGGTGGACCGCATCGACCTCGCGGCCTACCGCTCCACCCCGCTGGTCCACCTACCCGACACGGCCACCACGCTCGTGTGGCGGACCCTCGCCGACGGCTCCGGCGCCCTGTTCGTCGTGGGCCCGCGCACCCGCGCCGCCTACTACGACGGCAAGGACGTCCCGGCGTGCGTGCGGTTCCGGCTCGCCCCCGGCGCCGCCCGCGCGCTCCTCGGCTCGCCCGTCGACGCGCTCACCGATCAGGTCGTGCCCCTCGGCGGGCTGTGGGGAAAGCCCGGTGTCCGGCTCGCCGACCGGCTCGGCGGGCAGGCAGCCCGGCCGATGACCGCCGTCGGCGACCTCGGAGCGGCCCTGTCGGCCCGGGTCCGCGGCGCGCGGACCCGGGACGTCACGACAGCGAACCTCGTCCGCCGGGCGGCGATCGAGCTGTCGCCGGAAAACGGCCACCCCCAGCCCCGGGTCGGTGCCGTGGCCCGGCGCCTGGGCATCAGCGAACGGCACCTGCGCAACGTCTTCACCGCCACCGTCGGCGTCCCGCCGAAGCAGTTCGCCCGGCTCGCCCGGATCCGGACCGTCCTGCCCCGGCTGCGTCACGACCCCTGGGCACGTCTCGCCCACGACGCCGGCTACTACGACCAGTCCCACATGACCGCCCAGTTCCGCGAGGTCATGCAGGTGACCCCGACCGCCTTCGCCGCGGGGCAGCTGCCCACTGTCCCGTGCTGAGCCACCCGGGCGTCACACCGTGACGGCCGCTTCGGCCTGGACCACGTGACGGCGCCGGGCCGGTGCCATCGACGTCGGGTGCGAGATGCTCCACGCCGCCGACTTGCAGATGAATTCCTTCAGGCGGGCGGCCGTCCGGCCGGTGAGCGCGGACGGCTTCGGCTGGTCGTCCGGGGTCACCCACTGCACGACGGCGTCGCGGCGGCCGAGGCTGACGCACTGGGCGGTGTAGCCGATCTTGTTCGGCGGGACCGGGCGCCCGGTCAGGCGGGCGGCGATGGCGTCGGCCGCCAGGTACGCCGAGGGCACGCCCGACGCGCACGACATCCGCAGCGGCGTGCCGTTCGCGCCCTGGGCGAACGCGGCGTCGCCGACGGCGTAGACGTCGGCGTGCGAGACCGAGCGCATGGTGTCGTCGACGACGATCTGGCCCGTCCCGGACACCTCCAGGGTCGTCGCCGCGGCGATCGGGTGGACGGCGAAGCCCGCCGTCCAGACGGTGATCTCGGCCGGGATCGCCTGGCCGGCGGTGGTGATCGCGCGGGCAGGCTCGACGCTCGCGATGTCGGTGTGCTCGTGCACGGTGATGCCGAGCCGGTCGAACGTCCCGCGCAGGTGGGTACGGGCCTTCTCGCTCAGCCAGCCGCCGAGTCCGCCGCGGGTGGCGAGGGCGACGTCGAGGTCCGGACGGGCCTCGGCGATCTCGGTGACGGCTTCGATGCCGGTGAGGCCGCCACCGGCGACGAGCACGGTCCCGCCCGCGGGGAGATCGGCCAGCCGGGCCCGCAGCCGCAGCGCGGACTGCTTGCCGGCGAGGTTGTGCGCGTACTCGGCGACGCCGGGGACGCCGCAGTCGGCGGCGGCGCTGCCGAGGGCGTAGACGAGCGTGTCGTAGCCGATCCGGTCCGGGCCGCCGGTGCCGTCGACCTCGACGATCCGGCGGTCGGCGTCGACGGCGGTGACCCGCGCGATCCGCAGCCGCACGCCCGTGCCGGCGAAGACGTCGGCCAGCGCGCGGGGCTTGAGGTCCTGGCCGGTCGCGAGCTGGTGCAGGCGGACGCGCTCGACGAACTCCGGCTCGGCGTTGACGAGGGTGATCTCGGTGTCGGCCGGGTGCAGCCGCTTGGCCAGGCGCCCGGCGGCGTTGGCTCCCGCGTAGCCGGCTCCGAGGACGACGATGCGGTGCTTCATGGGTCTCACTCCTTGTCCGGTCGGTGTGTGCTCCCTGAACCGGACAGCGGCGCGAAACCTGACAACGACGAGCTGTGACCTGCGTCACCAGCCGCCGGTGAGCGGCTCCCCCGGCGCCGACGTGGCCCACTGCCGCGTCGCGCGGTCGAGCTTGCCGGGGTTCGCCTGGGCGTGGACGGCCGCGATGCCGTCGGTGGTCACGTCGAGGGCGAAGATCGCGGCGATCCGGCCGTCGACCACCAGCACCAGTGCGGGCAGGCCGTTGGCGACCGTGGCGTACAGGTCGGGGCGGCCGCCGATCATGTCCCACTTGGCTTCGGTCGGCCGGAACAGGCCGCGCAGGAACCTCGCCACGCGCAGGGCACCGGTGATCGGCTGTGGCAGCGAGAAGACCACGCCGCCGCCGTCGCCGGCGCTGACCACGTCGTCGGTCAGCAGCCGCACGAGCGAGTCGGTCCGGCCGCTGAGGGCCGCGGCGAGGAACTCCTCGACGATCTTGCGGGCCGCGGCCGCGTCGACGGTCACCCGGCGCCGGTCGGCGGCCAGGTGCTGCTTGGCGCGCCGGTGGAGCTGCTGGCAGTTCGCCTCGGTGAGGTCGAGCATCCCGGCGATCTCGGCGTGCGCGTACCCGAACGCCTCGCGCAGCACGTACACGGCGCGTTCCTTGGGCGAGAGGCGCTCCATCAGCGTGAGCATCGCGATCGAGACCGATTCCCGCTGCTCGGCGGTGTCGGCCGGGCCGAGCATCCGGTCGCCGGCCAGGACCGGCTCGGGCAGCCACTGGCCCACGTACGTCTCGCGCCGGGCGCGCGCCGAGGTGAGGCGGTTGAGGCAGAGGTTGGTGAGCACTTTCGTCAGCCACGCCTCGGGTGTCTCGACGAGGTCCCGGTCGGCGGACTGCCAGCGCAGGAACGTGTCCTGCACGGCGTCCTCGGCATCGCTCGCCGACCCCAGCAGGCGGTAGGCAATCGCTTCCAGCCGTGCCCGTGCCGCCTCGAAGACCGCCACCTCGTCCGTTCCCACCAGCATGGTCACCAGTCAACCATCCGCACCCCTAATGCAGTGGACGGCCGGTGGCCCGGGCTTGTAGCTTGCGATCGTCCGTGACACCGGTTGAGGAGGTGAGACCCATGAACGCTGTATCGACGTGGGTGCTCCCCGATCCCGTCACGGCCGGCGGCTGACGTAGGTGCCGCCGGGAGCGCCTCGACCACCAGGCACTCCCGAAAGGCACCACCGATGAACACCCACGCACCCCTCCAGACCGACGTGATCATCGCCGGCGACGGCCCGTCCGGCGCGATGCTGGCCGCCGAACTGCGGCTGCACGACGTGCGGGTTCTCGTCCTGGAGAAGGACACCGAGCCCGCGTCGGCCGTCCGCATCGTCGGCCTGCACGCCCGCAGCCTCGAACTGATGGCCATGCGCGGCCTGCTGGACCGGCTGCTCGGCCACGGCCGGAAGCGGCCGGCCGGCGGGTTCTTCGCCGCCATCGCCAAGCCCGCGCCGCCCGGCCTGGACTCCGCGCACGCCTACCTGCTCGGCATCCCGCAGCCGGTCGTCGTCCGCCTGCTCGAAGAGCACGCGACCGGGCTGGGCGCGCACGTCCGGCACGGGTCCGCGGTCGCCGGTTTCGAGCAGGACGACGACGGGGTGACCGTCGAGCTGGCCGACGGCGAACGGCTGCGTGCGCGCTACCTCGTCGGCTGCGACGGCGCCCGCAGCACGGTGCGCAAACGGCTCGGCGTCGGCTTTCCCGGCGAGCCGTCGCGGACCGCGACGCTGATGGGCGAGCTGGCGCTGAGCGCGCCGCGGGACGAGATCGCCGCCAAGGCGGCCGAGGTCCGCCGGACCCACCTGCAGTTCGATCTGCGGCCCTTCGGCGAAGACGTCTACCGCGTCGTGATCCCGGCCGCCGAGGCCGGCACGGGGCAGCCCACCCTCGACGATTTCCGGCACCGGCTGCGGGCCCTCGCGGGGACCGACTTCGGCGCGCACTCGCCGCGCTGGCTGTCCCGTTTCGGGGACGCGACCCGGCTGGCCGAGCGGTACCGCGTGGGGCGGGTGCTGCTGGCCGGCGACGCGGCGCACATCCACCCGCCGATCGGCGGTCAGGGACTGAACCTGGGTGTGCAGGACGCGGTCAACCTCGGCTGGAAGCTGGCCGCCGAGGTCCGGGGCTGGGCACCGGACGGCCTGCTGGACACCTACGAGGCCGAACGCCGTCCGGTCGCCGAAGCCGTGCTGGACAACACGCGGGCGCAGCTGACGCTGTTCTCACCCGAACCGGGCCCGCAGGCCCTGCGGAGGCTGCTCACCGAGCTGATGGACATCGAGGAGGTGAACCGGCGGCTGATCGAGAAGATCACCGGGCTCGACATCCGCTACGACTTCGGCGAAGACCACGACTTGGCGGGCCGCCACCTGCGTGACATCGACGTCCGGGACGGCCGCCTCTACGACCTGCTGCGCCGAGGCCGTGGCCTGCTGCTGGACCGCACCGGCGGCCTCACCACCGACGGCTGGGCGGACCGGGTCGACCACCTCGCGGATTCCACGGCGGACGTGGCTGTCCCGGCTCTCCTGCTGCGGCCGGACGGCCACGTCGCCTGGATCGGCGACGACCAGCGGGACCTGGACGACCACCTCGCCCGCTGGTTCGGCAGGCGCGCCGGGTGAGGGGCGTGGTCGGTTCGGGGACAACGCGGGGTCGAGCGCCGCCTGGCAGCCCCCTGTGCTCGGTGCTCGGCAGGCGCGCCGGGTTCACGTCGTGCGCGCGGGCGGCGAGCACTTCCTCGTGTTCGCCGCCGTCGGCGCCCGCGGTCGCGAAGAACGGCACGGCTGCTCGCCGCAGGTGTCCAGGGTGGCGGATCAGGCCCGCGTCACGCCGTCCGGCCGGCACACCGAAGTGCCCGGTGGTCGAATCCAGGCCCGCCACGCGCAGGTTGCCTGCGCAGCGGTTCACCCCCGGCGCGGCGGCCGCCGCGCCGGGGGAGCAGGCCTCAGCCGAGGTGGTCGTTGGCCCCGCTGACCCAGGCGACGTAGCGCTCGGCGGACCGGCGCACCGCAGCCTTGGCGTCCCCGAGGACCTTGCCGCCGAGCAGGCTGTAGAGGTGGTCGAACTCGTACGGCTCCAGGCGGTCCACGATCCGCTGCACCAGTCCCGCCGACAGCGGGATCTTGTTGGGGTAGCTGCGCATGAACGTCACCCATCCGTCGGCGGCCACCGGGACGATCGTGTCGCCGGTCAGCAGCGTGCCGCCGGTGCCGTTCGCCACGTGCGCCACCGCGGCGCCGGGGAAGTGGCCGCCCGCCTCGACGAGCGTCACCCCGGGCAGGACGCGCTCGGTGCCGGACCACTCGCGGATCACCGGGTCCTCGCGCCGGACCCAGCGCCGGTCCGCGGCGTGGACGAGCACCGGGACGCGCCCGAGCCGGTGGCTCCAGCTCACCTGTGAGCCGTACATGTGCGGGTGGCTGGCCGCGATCACCGCGGCCCCGCCGAGGTCCTCGATCTTCGCGGCCAGCGCCGGGTCGAGGTGGTTCGGCGGATCCCACAGCAGGTTGCCGCCGGGGGTGCGGACCAGGTGCGTCCACTGGCCGATCGCGAACTCCGGTTCGCGGTTGAACCGGTGCAGCCCCGGTTCCAGCTCCTCGTGCACGATTTCGTGGCCGTCGGCGGCGAGCTTGGCCAAGGTGGTCCACACCTGGCCGGTGGCGGGCACCCACTGGCGGTCGTCGGCGCAGATCGCGCACTCGCCCGCCGGCGGCTGGTCGGTGTCGGGGTGCTCGACCCCGCAGGTGCCGCAGATCCAGATCGTCATGCCGCCAGTCTCGAAGCTCCAGTATGGTGGAGGTCAAGGCGGCGCGGGAGCCACTGGGACAATCGCGCCATGGACTCGGGGACGACCACCCAGCTGATCACCGTGGGCGCCACGCTCGGCGGTGTCGTGCTCACCTTGCTCACCAACACGTTCGTGGAGTCCCGCAAGCTGAAGGCGACCGAGCGCGCCGAGGCGCGGAAGCGGGCGGCCGACCACGCCGGCTGGCTGCGCGACGAACGGGTCAAGGCGTACGCGGCCCTGTCGGCGGCGAGCGAGGAAGCGTTCCAGCTGGTGCGCTCGGAATTCGTCAAGCTGCCGGAGCACCGGGACGAGATCGAGGCGCGGTGGCGTGAGCGGCGCAGCGAGCTGCGCAAGGCGCACAACCAGGTCGCGTTGTTCGGCACCGAGGAACCGCGCCGGCGCGGCAAGGAGCTGTGGAAGGCCGCCCGCAACGGCGTCAACGACGTCTTCGCCGAGCTGGACGGCGGGCAGCAGGCGGTGCGGCGGGAAAGCCTCGACCGGGTGCTGACCGGGCTGAGCGACGCCGGCGAACGGTTCCTGGAGGCGTGCCGCGCCGACATCCAGGGCACCGCCCTCGACGGCTGACCGCCGCGCGCCCGGGTCAGCCGCGGGCCGCGGCGGTCTCGCGGACCCGCAGCGACGGCGCGAGGGCGAAGATCCCGGCCGTCACCACGACCGCCGACGACAGCGCCCAGTGCAGGCCGACGTGCGTGGCCAGTGCCCCGACCAGCACGGGTTCGACCAGGAACCCGAGGTAGCCGCAGGCCGCGACGGCGGCGACCGCGCGGCCCGGTGCGTCCGCCTGCTTCCGGCTCGCGACGCTCCACGCGATGGGGACGATCCCGGCCACACCGAGCCCGACGACCGCGAAGCCGAGGACCCCGGCGAGCGGCCAGGGCGCGGCGAGGACGACGGCGAACCCCAGGACCGCGACCGTCGTCGCCACGCGGGCGAAGCGCACCGGACCCGTCCGCGCCACCACTCGGTCGGCGACCAGGCGGACGGCGATCATCGTGCCGGAGAAGGCGAAGTAGCCCAGGGAGGCGAGCGCGGGCGTCGCGCCGGTGACGTCGGCGAGGTACACCGCGCTCCAGCTGTTGACCGCGCCCTCGGCGACGAATCCGCAGAACGCGATCACGCCCAGCGGGATCAGGGCCCGGCTCGGCCACGCGAAAGCCACTTCGCCCTGGCCGCGGTCGGCGCCGGTGAGCAACCGCGTGCGCGCGGCCCACAGCGCGAGCGCGAGCAGCACCGCGCCGGCGGTCGGGAAGTGCACGGCCACCGGGACGCGCAGCGCCTCCATCAGCGCGTCCACGCCCGAACCCGCGAGGCCGCCGATGTTCCAGAACGCGTGGAAGCCGGCGAAGATCGGGCGCCCGTAGCCGGCTTCGACGCGGGCCGCGTGGGCGTTCATCGCGACGTCGAGCAGGCTGTTGCCCACGCCGAGCACCACCAGCGCGGCGACGAACACCGGCGCGGACCCCGCGAACGCGACCAGCGGCAGCCCCGCACACAGCACGACCGCGCCCAGCACCACGGCCGCGCGGCTGCCGATCCGGGTCAGCAGCGCGCCCGCGCCCAGCAGCGCCACCACCGAGCCGAAGGCGAGGCCGAACAGCCCGGTCGCCAGCTGCCCCGTGGTCAGCCCCAGCTGCTCCTGCACCGCGGGCACCCGGGCCAGCCAGGTCGCGAACGCCGCGCCGCACACCGCGAACACCACGGAAACCCCGATGCGGGCCCGCTTCAGTTCCCCCGCCATCCCGCCACCCTACGGATCTTCCGGCAGCGCGCGGCGGGCGTCCAGGTCCCGCGAGGTGACCTTCGGGGCAGCCGATCCTGACCCCACGGCCACCGCCGGAACGCCTACCGTGGCCAGGTGAAGTCCTTGAGCCACGACCGGCTGGCCGCCGCCCTCACCGATGAAGCGGAGCGGTTCGCCGCGACGATCTCCGGCGCCGACCCGGACCTGCGCGTCCCGACGTGTCCTGAGTGGACACTGCGCGACCTCGCCCGGCACGTCGGCCTCGCCTACCACAAGTCGGCCGCGATCATCGCGAGCAGGCCCACCGGGTACGTGCCGTTCGAGGCCGTCACGGTCGACGAGCCGTCCGGGTTCGCCGACCTCGGCGGCTGGCTCCGCGACGGCGCCGCACGGCTGGTCGCCGCGGTGGCCGAGGTCGGCCCCGAGACGCCGACGTCGACCTGGACCCCGGACCGCCGCGCGGGGTTCTGGACGCGGCGGCTGACCCACGAGACGGTCGTCCACCGCGCCGACGCCGCCCTGGCCACCGGCACGCCGTACGCCGTCGACGCCGAACTCGCCGCGGACGGCATCGACGAGGGCCTCGACCTGGTGGCCGTCTTTTCGCGGCAGCCGCACCCGGCGCTGGACCGGTCGTCGGTGCGCGGCCGCGGCGAGACCCTCCTGTTCCACGCCACCGAGCCGAAACGCGACTGGCTGGTGCGGCGCACGCCGTCGGAGGTCGAGATCGGCGACGAAGCGGCCGACGCGGACGTGGTCGTCGAAGGCCGCGCCGCCGACCTGCTGCTCGCGCTGACCGGGCGGATCGCCGAGGACGACCCGCGGCTCACCGTGTCCGGCGACGCGGGGCTGTTCCGGCACTGGCGGGAGAACACGCGCTTCTAGGTGACGCCTTGACGGTGGTCGTATAGTCGGTTCCGACTAATAGGGAGCGACTAGTGCCGTCACGGAAAATCCGCAACACCCTCGCGCTGGCCCTGCTCGGCCTGCTGCTGGAACGCCCGATGCACCCGTACGAAATGGCGTCCACCCTGCGTGAGCGCTACAAGGACACGAGTTTCAAGATCAACCCTGGCTCGCTCTACGACACCGTGGAGGCGCTGGCGAAACACCGCTGGATCGAGCCCGTCGAGACGGTCCGGGAGGGCAACCGGCCGGAGCGGACCGTCTACGCCCACACCGAGCTGGGCCGCCAAGAGTTCGTCGCCTGGCTCGACGAGCTGGTCCGCGAGCCCGTCGCGGAGTACCCGAAGTTCGTCGCGGCGGTGAGCTACCTCGGCGCGCTCGGCCCGGAACGCGCCGCCGACGCACTGGAGGAACGCGCGCGCCACCTCGCCGAACGCATCGAGGGCGCGGACTCGGCGCTGGCCGAAACCGTCGGCAAGGGCGCACCGCGGCTGTTCATGATCGAGGTCGAGTTCGTCCGCCACGCCTGGCAGGCCGAGCTCGACTGGGCCCGCCGCACGGCCGCCGAAATCCGCTCCGGCTCCCTGCCGTGGCCCGAGACGTTCTGAGGGAGACGACCATGCCGGAAACCGACGTCCTGGTCGTCGGCGCGGGCCCGGCGGGCCTGCTGCTCGGCGCGGAACTGGCGCTGGCAGGCGTCCGCACGACGATCGCCGAACGCCACCCCGCGCGGCTGCCGTACTGCCGCGGCTTCAACCTCAACTCGCGGGCGCTGGACCTGCTGGCCCGCCGCGGCCTCGCCGAAGGTCTCGTCGCGGAGGGCCACCGGGTGCCGAACGCGCCCGCGACCGGCCTGCCGGGCCCGCTGCTGCTCGACGGCGCGGCGACCGATCACCCGTTCTCGCTGGGCATCCCGCAGACCCGGGTCGAGGAGGTCCTGGAGGCGCGCGCCCGCGAACTCGGCGCGGAAATCCTGCGCGGGCACGAACTGCGGTCGTTCACCCAGGACGACGACGGCGTGACGGCGTCCCTCCACAATGGACTCACCATCCGCGCGCGCTACCTCGCCGGCTGCGACGGCAGCCGCAGCACGGTCCGCAAGCAGGCGGGAATCGGCTTCCCGGGCATGGACGCGCGCTGGTACGCGCTGCTCGGCGACGTCGAATGCGACCTGCCGTACGGTCCGACGGCGGGTCCGGACGGCCGGACGGTGTTCGTCATCCCGCGGCCGGGATACGTGCGGATCGTCGTCCGGGAGGACGCGCCGCCGCCGGACAAGGACACGCCGGTGACGCTGGAGTTGTTGCAGGCGCAGGTGGACGCGGTGCTGGGACGGCACGTCGAGCTGCGCAATCCCCGCTGGCTGAGCCGTTTCGGCGACGCGGCCCGGCTGGCCTCGCGGTATCGCGAAGGCCGCGTCCTGCTGGCGGGCGACGCGGCCCACATCCACCCACCGGCGGGCGCGATCGGCGTGAACGTGGCCCTCGACGACGCGTTCAACCTGGGCTGGAAGCTCGCGGCGGCGGTCCGCGGAACGGCACCGGAGGGGTTGCTGGACACCTACCACGCCGAGCGGCACGCGGCGGGGGCGCGGATCCTGGCGAACACCCGCGCCCAGGTGGCGCTGGAGGAGGCGGACGCGGCGGAGCCATGGGCGGACCTGCTGCGCCGGGTGGCAACACACCCGGCGGGCAACCGGGTGCTGGCGGAGATCATCACGGGCCTGGACACGTGCTACGAGCCGGGCGAGCACCCGTGGCTGGGACGGCTGGCGCCCGATGTCCCTTTGACGGTCGATGGGAGACAGACGCACCTGGCGGCGTTGCTGCATGCCGGGCGGCCGGTGTTGCTGGATCTGAGCGGGTCGCTGGAGGGATGGCCGGCTGCGGTCCGGGCTTCGGGTCCGTCCGATTTGGACGTTGCGGCGGTGCTGCTGCGGCCGGACGGGCACGTGGCCTGGGTGGGCTTGCCCGGGGCCGGGGATGCCGGGCTGGCCGAGGCGATGCGGCGGTGGGCGGTTCCGGCGCCTGCCTGAGGGGCCTCGGCGGGTCTTGGCCTGCCCTGTCCGGGGCCGGTTCGCGCTCGCCGTCCGGCTGGGGACGGGATGTTGTGAACGACTCTTTCCTGTCGTCGGACGAGGTGAACGACTCGTTCATGACGTTCGGTGGGCGCCGCGAACCGGAGTCGCCGCAGCACCCGCCGCCCCCCGCGGGGTTCCGGCAAAGTCCCGTGGTGCCGCTGTACTGAAGGGCACCTTCCTTACCTGTGACGCAAGGAAGGTGCCCTTCAGCACACGTCCCAGCCCACCCGCCAGGTACCCGGATCGGCCAGGGTGACCGAGCCCGCCGCCGGTCCGCGGTCGTGAGTGAGAAACCGGGTTAGAACACTGTTTCTCACTCACGACAAGCCGCGGCAGACCACCCAGGGCGAGCGTGCACCCCCACGACATGAACGACTCGTTCATGACATCCGGCGCCGGTTTGTCCACAACCCAGTCCCCCTGTGGACAACCCCTCAGCTTGGCCGGTCCAGGACTGCGCGCTGCTCCACCCTCCCCTCCAGGGTGAACTTGCTGTGCGGCCTGAACCCCAGCTTCTCCACCACCCGCGCCGAGGCCGTGTTCGCCGGCTCGTACACCGCCAGGAGGCGGTCCGCCCAGCCTGACTCGAATGCCTTGTCCCGCACCGCCGAAGTCGCTTCGGTTGCGTAGCCCCGGCCCCAGCCCGATGGGGCTATCCACCAGCCCATCTCGACCGCCGGGGTGCCCAGGCCCGACTCGATCGCGTTGCGGCGGACCAACGACACCACTCCGTCGAACGAGCCCGGGGTCGCCGAGACCGCGAACCAGCCGAATCCGTGTTGCGCCCAGTGTTCCAGCGTTGCCCGGTGCTTGGCCTGCGTGTACGAACGGGTCCACGGCTCGCCCGTGCCCACGTAGCGGACCGTCTCGGGGAGCTGGGCCAGCTCGAACAGCCCGTCGAAGAACTCTTCGGACCACGCGTGCAGCGTGAGCCTTTCCGTGGTGATCAACACCGGCTTCAGCCTAGCCGAGCAGGACGCCGATTCCGTCGAGCTGGCGGCGCAGCCCGAACTCGAATGCCTCGTCGATGTCGATGTCCTCGACGCCGTCCATGATCTCGGCCAGTACCGGGTAGCGGCCGGAGGCGAGGTAGTCGTTCAGCAGCGCCATGTCCGCCGCCAGGCGCTGGTCGCCCGTTATGCCCGTGTCCTGCTCCGTCTGGACCTCGAACGCGTTGCTCACCGCCAGCCCGCCGACCCAGCCGTTGAGCGTCATCACCACCTGCATCCGCACGCGCCTCTTCAGGTCCGTGCCCGCCAGCGCGCGCAGCGACCAGTCGACCACCCGCAGCCCCGCCGCCACCACCGGCGGGCGGACCAGGGAGTTCAGCAGGATCGGCGCCAGCCACGGGTGACGGCGGTAGGCGCGCCACTGCCAGCGGGCCGCCAGCTCCAGGCGGGGCCGCCACGCTTCCGGCCCCGGTTCCGGCAGCGGCACCTCCCCGAGCGCCGCGTCGGCCATCAGCCGGAGCAGCTCGTCCTTGTCCGGCACGTGCCGGTACAACGCCATCGGCCCGACACCCAGCGCGGCCGCCAGCCGGCGCATCGACAGCGCCGCGATCCCTTCCGCGTCCGCGAGCGCGATGGCCGCGCGCACCAGGCCGTCGCGGCCCAGCGGCGGCCGGGCCGGAGTCCGGTCGGCGACGACCGTGCCGCTGCCCGGCACCGCCCGCACCCAGCCCTGCTCGGCCAGCACCGACAGCGCCCGCGCCGCCGTCGCCATCGCGACCCCCCACTCGCGGACCAGCGTGCGCGTGGACGGGACGCGCTCGCCCGGCCGCAGCTCGCCCGCCGCGATCCGGCGGCGCAGGTCCGCCGCGATCCGCAGGTACGGCGCCTGCTCCCCCATGGCCACCACCGTTCTAGAACACTTCACCCGGCCGCATAGAACACTTTCAGGGTACTTCCCCCATAAATCTCCGCAGCAGGCCGAAGTTCGCCCAGCCGAAATACGCTGCCGGTACAGCGTACGACGAACTGGGGGATCCCATGACCATGACCGAAGCCCGGCCCGCGACACCGCTGTGGCGCCGCCCGTGGATGTTCCCGCTGGGACTGCTGGTGGCGGCGTTCCTGGCGTTCTCGCTGCCGCCCTACCTCGGGCTGGACCCCGCGCGGTCGCGCATCCCGGCGCCCACCGGCTGGTACTACCCGGTGCTGGTCGCGCACATCGGGTTCGCGACCGTCGCGATGGTCACCTGCGCCCTGCAGATCTGGCCGTGGCTGCGGCAGAAACACCCGACCGTGCACCGCCGCACCGGACGTGTCTACGTGTTCGCCGGCGCGATCCCCGCCTCGGTTGCCGGGTTCGCCATCGCGCTCGCCGCGCCGTTCGGGCCGGTCGGTGCCGTGTCCAACGTCTTCCTCGCGGTGCTGTGGTTCGGCTGCACCGTGCAGGGGTTCCGGACGGCGCGGGCACGCCGGTTCGGCGAGCACCGGCGCTGGATGGTCCGCAGCTTCGCGCTCTGCATGTCCATCATCAGCAACCGGATCTGGGGCGTGGTCTGGGCGATCGTGCTGACGCCGCAGCTGGACACCACCTTCGGCGGCAGCGAAGCCGCGCTGGGCCAGGCGATCGCCGGGATCACCACGTGGACCGGCTGGGTGCTCCCGCTGCTGGTCGCCGAGTGGTGGCTCGGCCGGAGCCGGGGACGCCGCCGCGCGCCGTCCCCGGCCTGAGCCCTACAGCCCGGAAACCCGGCCCTTGTGCAGGTTCCGGACGATGTTGCGCGGGTTCTTCGCGACGTACTGCGCGGCGCCCGATTCGAAGACCAGGTACGCGTAGCCGCCCGACTCGGTGATGCCCTCGTTCATGCTCGGCGAGCGGTAGCACCGGGTCGAGGCCCGGTCGATGTCCCTGGCCCCGGCGTCGACGACGTAGATGTTGCCGCGGTTGTCGTTGCCGTAGGAGGTGCTGAACACGAAGCGCGAGCCGGTGACCAGCAGGCCCTGCGTCTTCGACGGCACCTCGTACGCCCCGGGCTGCGTGGTCAGCGAGCCGTCCGTGCCCACCTTGTAGCGGTACATCTTGTCGCGGCCGTTCTCGTTGAACCTGCCGGCGTAGAGATTGTCGCCGTAGCTGGTCAGGAACGACGCGCCGTAGACCTCGCGTGCCGCGCCGACCTGCCCGAGGTAGGGCGTGCCGGGCTTCTTCATGGCCGCCTTCAGCTCGGACAGCCGGTACTTGCGGATGGTGTTGCCCTCCCCCGCGACGAAGGCCCAGCCCTGGGTGATCGCGACGCCGCCGGCGTGCGTCGCCGCGATCGCGACCGTGCCGACGTGCTTGCCGGTCTTCGCGTCGATGCCGATCAGGTGGGCGTCGTGCCCGGCCCGGTAGGCGCCGACGACCAGCAGGTCGTTGCCGCCGTCCCAGCTGTACCAGGTGGCGATGCCCTGCGGGGTGTACGTGTCGAGTTCCGGCATCGCGGGCCCCTTCGCGAAGCGGCTGTCGTAGGCGTAGGACGCCGAGAGGCCCGAGTAGAACGAAGCGAGCTTCCCGCTCGACGCCGTCGAGCAGCTGATCGCCGCCGAAGCCGGTTCGGCGGCGACGGCGGTCGTCCCGAACGCGGCCGCGACGCCCGCCGCGACGGCCGTCGCCTTCATCTTCCAGGTGTGCATCGGGCTCCTTCGTCTCGGTTTGCCCGCCTTGGACTCCGGCGACGGCCACGGGGTTCCCGCTCAGCGGGGTAGCCCGTTCGGCCGATGGTCCAGACCAGATAAATGGTCTATACCAATGAGGGATCCCTCGACGTGGAGGTTCCCCATGCGTCTCCGTTCCCTGCTGACCGGACTGGCCGGGCTGGCCCTGCTGACCACGGCCATCGCCACTCCCGCGGGCGCCGCGCCCGGCTCGCCGATCCCCGTCGGTCCCTACGTCGACATGGGTGCCTGGCCGACGCCCAGCCTGTCGGCGATGTCCGCCGCGAGCGGCGTCAAGAGCTTCACGCTCGCCTTCGTCAACTCCTACGGCTGCAAGGCCAGCTGGTTCGGCGCCTACGACCCGCGCACCGCGTGGCAGAAGGAGGAAATCGCCAAGATCCGCAACGCGGGCGGCGACGTCAAGATCTCCTTCGGCGGCGCGTCCGGCATCGAGCTGGCCCAGGCGTGCAGCACGTCCGCGCAGGTCGCGGCCGAGTACGACGCCGTCGTCAAGGCGTACGGCCTCAAATACGCCGACTTCGACATCGAAGGCGCGGCCGTCGCCGATCCGGCGTCGATCGCCCGCCGGTCCCAGGCCCTCAAGACGCTCCAGGACAGCAACCCGGGCCTGAAGATCTCGCTGACCCTGCCGGTGCTGCCGACCGGGCTCACCGCCGACGGCCTCAACGTCGTCAAGGCCGCCAAGGACGCCGGGGTGAACCTCGACCTGGTCAACATCATGGCCATGGACTACTACCAGGGCGCCGGCGACCAGGGCGCGAAGGCGATCTCGGCGGCCAAGGCGACGCAGGCGCAGCTCAAGTCGCTGTTCGGGCTGGGCGACGCCGCGGCGTGGAAGAAGGTCGGCGTGACCCCGATGATCGGCGTCAACGACTCGCAGAACGAGATCTTCTACCAGAAGGACGCGAAGGCACTGGTCGCCTTCGCCAAGACCGTCCACCTGGGGATGCTGTCGTTCTGGGAACAGGGCCGCGACGCCAACGCGTGCACCGGCGCGCTCTACCGGTGCACCAACGTGCCGCAGGCGCCGTACGAGTTCGCGAAGATCTTCGCCGGCTACACCGGCTGAGTCACCACCGGGCGGCGTCCGCGAGCAGCGCGTCGCGCACCGCCGCGGGCCCCGCCCGGCACGGCTCCGCCCGGGTGACGGCGAACAGCGTGTTGATCGGCGGCTCCTCGGGCTCCAGCAGCGCCACCAGATCGCCCGAGGCCAGCTCGGCCGCGCAGAGGTAACGCGGGAGCACGCTGACGCCGAAGCCTGCGCGCACGCACGTCAGCACGCCGCGCAGGTCCGGGACGACGACCGCGGGCCCGGACGGCGGCCGCGTGCCCAGCACCGACCGCCAGTACCGGCGGATGATCGGCAGGTCCTCGGCGTAGGCCACCAGCGGCGCCGTGCGCGGGTCGCCGTCGAAGCCGCGCGGGCCGACCAGGACGAACTCCTCGTCGGTCAGCGGCGTCGCCGTCCAGCCGCGGCCGCGCGGGCGGACGGTGGAGACGACCAGGTCGAACCGCCGCCGCGCGAGCCCGGCGAGGAGGTCCTCGGCCAGGCCGAACGTCACGCGCAGCCGCAGTCCCGACGCGACCAGACCCGCGAGCGCGGGCAGCACCTTCGCCGTGGTCAGCTCGGCGGGCCCGGCCAGGTGCACCGGCGTGGCGAACGGGTCCACCTCGCCGAGCGCCACCGACGCCAGCGCGTCGACGTGCGGGGCGATCCGGGCCGCGAGTTCGTCGGCCGCCGAGGTCGGGGTGACCCCGCGGGCGCGGCGGACGAACAGCTGCCGCCCGAGCTGCTCTTCGAGGGCCCTGACCTGCGCGGTCACCGTCGGCTGGGACAGTCCCAGCGACGGCGCCGCGCCGGTCAGCGAACCCGCGCGGTGGACGGCCAGGAACGTCCGCAGCAGGTCGAGGTCCAGCTCAGTCCTCGACCAGCTCGATCGAGTCGACGACGTTCGGGTAGAACGCGACGTGGTCCTTGATCGGCGCCACGGCGTCGTACGGCTGCTCGTACGTCCAGACCGCGTTCTCCGCCTGCACGTCCCCCACCTTGAGGCTGTAGTAGCCGGCCTCACCCTTGTAGGGGCAGTACGTCTCGTGCCCGGTCCGCTCCAGCACCGCCGGATCGACGTCCGCCAGCGGGATGTACTGGACCGCCGGATACGTCGATTCCTGCAGGGTGAGTGCGTTGCGGCTGTCGGCGACGACGCGCCCGCCCGCCTTCACCACGACGCGGGCCTTGGTCGGCTCGACGGTGATCGGGTGGTCCGGGCCCGGCTGCAGCACCTGCTTGGCCATGTCAGCTCCCTGAGAGTCCTGTGTCCTGGGTGCAGCACGCCGGGCCCGGCCGTTATTCCGGGCTCAGGGCAGGTAGTACATCGGGTTCGGCAGCTTCACCGGACGCAGCGCGTAGCCGCCTTCGAGGTCGCTGAACTGGTCACCGAGGTTGAGCACGATCTTCGCGCCGGTCGCCTCGATGTGCGCCCGCGTGCCCGACTTGTACTGGACGGTGTTGCAGGTCAGCCCGCACGGCAGGTAGTCCGGCGCGGTGGTCTTCGGCTTGAAGAACGCCCCCGCCGGCGCCGGGTAGCCCTCGTTGGCCAGGTTCTTGAGCGACTGCGGGCCCTGGAACTCGTTACGGCCGGTCAGGAAGTACACCTTCACGCCACGCTGCGCGGCCCAGTTGGCCAGCTCCAGCACCGGCTTGTTCGCCACGAACGTGCCGTTGTCGATGGCCTGCTGCTGCTTGACCGGGTCGAAGCCGAAGTCGTTGTCGGCCTCCCAGCCGTAGGTGACCTCGGAGGTGTCGTCGACGTCGAGCACGATCGCCGGGTTGGTGACCCGGCCGAGCTGCTGCTGCAGGTAGCGCTTCGCGTCGGAGACGATGCGGCTGGTGTCCTTCACGAACTGGCTCGTGTCGGAGTAGTGGTGCTTGCCCGCGGCGTCGAGGTAGTCGCCGTAGTAGGCCTTGACGTCGAGCTTGACCCGGCCGATGTTGGCCGGCTCCTTCGAGCGGGCAGCGGTCGCGTCGTCGGACCCGGCGAACGCGGTGGCCCCCGACGCGACCGTGGCGCCGATGGCCGCGGCGGCGGCGAGCTTGACGAGACCTGACCATTTTCCGGACACAGCGACCCTCCAGGGGAACTCGGCAACTCGCCGAAAGTACGCGCTATCGGCCCGGGATTCCACCCGTCGAAGGGAGGCGTTCCGCACGGCACACGAACGCGAACGGTGCGCGTCCGATCCGGGTGAGCACCACGGACACTTCGGCCGCACCCCGCGGTTTCAGCCTGCGGCGCAGGGCATCGGGGTCGACGTCGAGGCCGCGGACCAGGATTTCCAGCCGTCCTGCGTCGTGTCGCTTGAGGACGGTCTTCAGCGCCTTTTCGCTGTACGGCCCGTGTTCCAGGACACGGAACGCGCGGACACCCGGCGGCGGGGTGTCACCGGTCAGGTACGCGATGCGTTCGTCCAGCTGCCACAGTCCATGCCGGGCCGCGTAGTGGCGGACCAGCCCGGCCCGGACCACCGCGCCGTCGGGGTCGACGATCCACTCCCCCGGCTCCCGTGCGGGCAGTTCGTCCGGTTCCGCGTCGGTGATCGTCCACTGTGTCCCGTCGGCGCGCAGCACGGTGGCCCGCCGGGTGACGCCGGTGCCCAGGCCCCGCCAGAGGCAGGACTCGCGGACCTGGCCGTCGAGGGAGACCAGCTCGACCTCGTCGGCCCACGGCACGAGCGCGAAGTCCAGGCCGGGCGCGCACTTGACCGCCAGCGGCCGCCCCGGGTACGCCTCGACCAGGCCGTCCAGCGGCGGCGCGAAGTCCGCGGGTTTCCACGCCCGACGCCCGGCGGAGTCGCGGCGGGCCGGATCGGCGACCACGACGGCGTCCCGGCTGACCGGGCGCAGCGCGTCGGCCCGCGCGAGTCCGAACGCGACACCGGCGGTTTCGCCGTTGTGCCGGGCCATCTCCAGCCGCACCGGGTCCACATCGGACCCCAGCGCGCGCCGCGCCACCCTGGCGATCTCGACGAGGTCCGCACCGACCGAGCACGTGACGTCGTGGACGTCGAGCCCGGCCAGCCGGGACGCGCGATGCCGCGCCACGATCGACGCACTCGCCTGCTGAAGCGCGTCCGAAGTGAACAGCCAGTCCACACCGGACACCTTGCCGGCGGCTTTCCGGCGCAGCAGCACGGTTTCCAGCACCGCGGCCGCGTGCTCCTCGCCCGCCAGGCGGCGCACCTGCGCCACGGACGCGATCCGGTCGGTCAGCGGCAGCGCCGAGACCTCGGCGAGCGCCGCCTTCCCCGCGTCCGAGCGCAGGTAGGCGACGTCGCCGAGGCTGAACGAGTAACCCAACTCAGGACGGCCGTTTGGTCCCGGTGATCATCACGTTGTAGAACAGCTCGCGCGGCAGCACCTTGGCCAGCACCTTCTTGTCCACAGCGGACAGCCGCAGCCACAGGTGGTAGGCGAACATCCGCCAGCGCACGGTCAGCTTCTCCGCGGGCACGGCGGCCTCGAACGTCCGGATCGGCCACCCGGCCAGTGCCGCGGCGAACTCCTCGGTGACCGCGCGGACGTCCTGGGCGCCGGCCCCGCGGGCCATCGACTCCAGCTCCGACGGGTCGAAGGTGTGGATGTCGACCACGGCCTCCAGCGCGGCGGCCCGCGACGATTCGTCCAGTTCGGACTGCGGTCGCCGCCAGCCGCGCAGGGCGGGCAGCTTCGTCAGGTTCGTCGTCAGGTACCAGGTGAGCTGGCCGAGCTTGCGGGCGTAGAAGTCGCCCACCTTCGTCGGCTCGCCGGCGAAGACGAACCGGCCACCCGGCTTGAGCACGCGCAGCACCTCGCGGAACGCCGCCTGGACGTCCGGGATGTGGTGCAGCACCGCGTGCCCGACCACGAGGTCGAACGTGTTGTCCTCGTACGGGATGCGCTCGGCGTCGGCGACCCGGCCGTCGACGTCGAGGCCGAGCTTCTCGGCGTTGCGCAGCGCGACCTGCACCATGCCGGGCGAGAGGTCGGTGACCGAGCCCTTCTTGGCGACCCCGCCCTGCATCAGGTTGAGCAGGAAGAAACCGGTGCCGCTGCCCAGTTCCATCGCGTGCTGGTAGGGCTGGCCGTCCTCGCCCGCGACGGCGTTGAAGACGTCGGTGGCGTAGGAGATGCAGCGCTCGTCGTAGGAGATGGACCACTTCTCGTCGTAGGTCCCGGCTTCCCAGTCGTGGTAGAGCACGTTCGCCAGCTTGGGGTCGGCGTAGGCGGCCTGGACCTCTTCGGCGGTGGCGTGCGGGTTGGGCGCCGGGTCGTTCACGTCAGTCACGGCGTCATTTCCCTTCGAAGGTGGCCTTGCCGGGCCCGTTTTCGATGAACGACTGCATGCCGTTCTTCTGGTCTTCGGTCGCCCAGAGGGCGGCGAACAGGTGCGATTCGAGCCTGAGCGCGTTCGGCAGGTCCATGTCCAGACCGCCGTCGATGGCCGCCTTCGCCGCACGCAGCGCCACGGCCGGGCCGTTGGCGAACTGCGCCGCCCACTTGTGCGCCGCCGCGTAGACGTCGTCCGGGGCGACGACCTGGTCGACGATCCCGAGCTGCAGTGCCTCTTCGGCCTTGACGAACCGTCCGGTGTAGACGATGTCCTTGGTCTTGCTCGGCCCGATCAGCCGGGCCAGGCGCTGGGTGCCGCCCGCGCCGGGGATGACACCGAGCTGGATCTCGGGCTGGCCGACCTTGACGTTGTCGCCCGCGACCCGCCAGTCCGCGGTCAGCGCCAGCTCGAGGCCGCCGCCGAGGGCGTAGCCGGTGATGGCCGCGACGACCGGCTTCGGGATGTTCGCGATGGCCGCGAGGGCGCCGGTGAGGTTCGCGCCGAACTTCGCGATCTCCGGGTAGGTGCGGGTGGCCATCTCCTTGATGTCCGCGCCGCCGGCGAAGGTCTTCTCGCCGCCGTAGAGGATCACCGCGCGGACGTCGTCGCGCTCGGTGGCTTCCTTGGCCAGCTCGGCCAGTTCCGCGGTGACCTGGGCGTTCAGGGCGTTGACCGGCGGCCGGTCGAGCCGGATGGTGCCGACTCCGTCCTTGACCTCCAGGGTTACGAACTCTCCCACGCCCATCCTCCTCGTTGACGATCTGCCAGCACGCTACCGGCCGGTAAGCGTCAGCTTAGCGACGGCGGGCGAAGAAGCGATCCCCGGAACGCTCCAGCACGAGGTCCTGGTCGAACGTCTTCGACAGGTTTTCGCTGGTGATGACGTCGTCGACGAGCCCGGAGACGACCGCGTGGCCGTCGCGCAGCAGCAGCGCGTGGGTGAATCCCGGCGGGATCTCCTCGACGTGGTGGGTGACCAGCACGAGTGCCGGCGCCTCGGGGTCGAGCGCGAGGCCGGACAGGCGCGCGACCAGGTCCTCGCGGCCGCCCAGGTCGAGGCCCGCGGCCGGCTCGTCGAGCAGCAGCAGCTCGGGGTCGGTCATCAGCGACCGGGCGATCAGCGCCCGCTTGCGCTCGCCCTCGGACAGCGTGCCGAACGTGCGCTCGGCGAGGTGCCCGATGCCCATCGCGTCGAGCAGCTCGGCCGCGCGGGCGGTGTCGAGGGTGTCGTACTCCTCACGCCACCGGCCCAGGACGGCGTACCCGGCGCTGACCACGACGTCCTTGACCAGCTCGTCGCCAGGGACGCGCTGGGCGATCGCGGCGGAGGTGAACCCGATGCGCGGGCGCAGGTCGAAGATGTTGACCCGGCCGATGCGCTCGCCGAGCAGGTCGACCTCGCCGGTGGTCGGGTGCAGCTCGGCCGCGGCAAGGCGCAGCAGGGTGGTCTTGCCCGCGCCGTTCGGCCCGAGCACCACCCAGCGCTCGTCGAGTTCCACGGTCCAGTCGAGGCCGGCGAGGAGGTCACTGGTCCCCCGGCGGACGCCGACACCGGCCATCCGGACCACGAGGTCGTCAAGTTCGCTGGGCTGGATCGGCTCGCTCACGGGGCCCATTCTGTCTGCCCTCGCGCGCGCGTGCGCACCCGCCCGGGTGAGATGGTGAACACGCAGGTCGCGGCCGTTCCACGAGCTGGAACGCCGCGCTCCCCGGCGGCGCGTTGTGGCACGATCCGGGACATGTCCGCCGACGCGCCCGTGCCCCCGGTGACCCGGGGCTCGTTCTGGCGCCGTCGCGCGATCGACCTGCTCCTCGTCGCTTCGGCCGGGTGTACCCGGGCGCGGCTCCGCTGAGTTCCCTCGCGTCCTGCGTGTGACGCGTGCGGTGCCGCGCTGCCCCGGCGTCCGATTCCTTCCGCGTCCGAGGAGTACCGCGTTGACCACGTCACTCGTCCGCCCGCCCATCGAGACCCACCCGCAGCTGACCGACCCGCTGCTGCCCGAGCTGCTGCACCCCTCGCGGCTGCTGTGGACA
Source organism: Amycolatopsis melonis (assembly GCF_040064235.1). Taxonomy (NCBI): domain Bacteria; kingdom Bacillati; phylum Actinomycetota; class Actinomycetes; order Pseudonocardiales; family Pseudonocardiaceae; genus Amycolatopsis; species Amycolatopsis melonis. Next base: position 12,739 of record NZ_JBDZYD010000002.1, on the reverse strand, counting down.
CCGCGGCAGCTGGCGGACCTGACCACCACCGTCGTCACCGAACTGACCACGAGCCTGCGCGAGGTCCTGCGGTTCGACGAGGACCACCGCTGGTGGGCCCGCCTGGCCCTGACCGACGGCGTCGAGCTGTGGCTGCTGTCCTGGCTGCCCGGCCAGCACACGAAGCCGCACGACCACGGCGGCGCGTCCGGTTCGTTCACGGTGCTGCAGGGCGAGCTGGGCGAGGAGTACCGCTACCCGGGCGGCCCGATCCGCCGCCGCACGCACACGGCGGGCGAGGGAATCGGCTTCGGCGCGGGCCGCGCCCACCAGGTGACGGGCCTCGGCGACCAGCCGGCAGCGAGCGTCCACGCGTACTCGCCCCCGCTGGTGGCGACGCGGGAGTACGCGTCGCTGGCCGACGTGCCCCCGGAGATCCCGCCGCTGCCCGCTATCGTCCGCTCATGAGTGCTGTGGATTCCCTGCTGGCCACGGCGCGGTCTTCGCTGGACCGGGTCACCCCGGCACGGGCCCGCGAGCTGCAGGAGGCGGGGGCGCTGCTGGTCGACATCCGGCCTCGGGCGAACCGCGAGGCCGAGGGCGAGATCCCGGGCTCGGTGGTGGTGGAGCGAATCCACCTGGAGTGGCGCCTGTCCCCGGACAGCGAGTGGCGGCTGCCGTCGGTGACCGCGGACTCGACGGTGGTGGTGCTGTGCAACGAGGGGTACGCGTCGAGCCTGGCCGCGGCGGACTTGCAGAGGCTGGGGCTGCGGGGGGCCACGGATCTTGTGGGCGGGTTCCGCGCCTGGGCGGCGGCTGGGCTTCCCGTTGTCGAGGGTGGGAGCCCGGCGGTTCCGTAGACGGCCCCGAAAATCCCCCGCCACTCCCAGGGGGGCGTCCCCAGGCCCATTCTATCGGCGAGGTCGGCCAAACCCGGACGGAACGGCTGACTTGAGCCTGGTTGTCCACATTCCAGCCGGACTGTGGACAACCAGGCTCAAGCGCCCCCCGTGGGGTTTCCTCGGTAGAGATGGTCGGCATACCCCGAAGCCGGGCCGATGAATGCCCGACCAAGTGGGCTACCGCGGCTGCGTCCGGATGGGCTGAAAGGCGCTTTCGTCTCGTCGGGTGCAGTGAAAGGGACTTTCCTCGCATCAGACGCCAGGAACGTCCCTTTCAGCACAGGTTCTGACGTACCGAACCTCCGGCCGCGGGTGGCCCGCCCTTGAGAAAACCCCGTTTGGGGCGTTCGTCACGCCAGCGCCGGAGCCACCTGCTTGGCGAAGAGGTCGATGCCCGACCGGTCGTACGCCGCTTCCGGGAAGTTGAAGATCGCGTACGACATGCCCAGCTCGCCCATTGCCGCGAGCTTCTCCGTCACCTGCTCGGGCGTGCCCGTGGCCGGGCTGTTCGCGAAGTTGTTGTACCAGCCCTCCGATGCTTCGCCCGGGGCGTACTTCTGGAGGTGGGCCTTGAGCCAGGCCAGTTTGTCCTGGACGTCCTTTTCCGTCTCGCCCAGCACGATGTTGTGGTTGGCCGAGCGGACGATCGCGTCGTAGTCCGTGCCGACGTCCTTGCAGTGTGCCGCGAGGATCTCCGACTTGCGCTTGAACGTCTCGGGGTCGGCCGCGAAGTTCGTGTACTGCGCGAACTGGGCCGCGATGCGGAGCGTCTTCTTCTCGCCGCCGCCCGCGATCCACAGCGGGAGGCCTCCCTGCTGCGGGGGCAGCGGGCGGAGGATCGCGCCGTCCGTCTTGTAGTGCTTGCCGTCCAGTGTGGACTTTCCGGTGGTCCAGAGGTCACGCATGATGCGGACGCCCTCATCGAGCTGGCCGAGCCGGTCGCCCGCGGTCGGGAAGCCGTAGCCGTAGGCGCGCCACTCGTGCTCGTACCAGCCCGCGCCGATGCCCATCTCGACGCGGCCGCCGGAGATGATGTCGGCCGTTGCCGCGACCTTGGCCAGGTACGCCGGGTTGCGGTAGCCCATGCAGGTGCACATCTGGCCGAGCCGGACCGTCTCCGTCGCGGCCGCGAACGCCGAGATCAGCGACCACGCCTCGTGCGTGGCCTCCTCCGTCGGCACCGGGACGGTGTGGAAGTGGTCGTAGACCCAGATCGATTCGAACGGGCCGGCCTCCGCGTGCTTCGCGAGGCCGAGCATGGTCTTCCAGTGCTCCGCGGGGTCGATGCCGGCGAGGTCGAGCCGCCAGCCTTGCGGGACGAACATTCCGAAGCGCATGCCTACAACTTAGCCGTGCGAAGGATCCCGCGCTGCCGTTTTCCGGCCCGCTGTCATCAAAACCTCATGAACCGGACGCGACGATGGCGCCGACGGACCGACACGAGGGGAAGGGCGGGAACACATGTTCGGCCACCGCAACGAGAAGCGCCTGATCCACACCGCGGGCCTCCTGCTCGCCGTCCTGGCACTGGCCGGGTGCGGCAGCGCGGAACCACCGACCCCCGCGAAGCCGAGCCCGGCGACCGTTTCCGCGGCCACGCCGGTGCAGACCCGCCCGTACGACCTGTTCCAGCTGTACCGGCACCGCCTGCCCGTGACGGCGGGCACGGCCTGCCGGGCGGACCCGGCGCCGAGCGACCCCGCCTGCGGGGAGGAACTCCAGGCCATCCGCCGGAACGTCGAGGACTTCCGGGCCGCGCTGGCGAAGGCGTTCCCCGGCAAGGACTTCCCGAAGATCCGGGAGTCCGCGGACCAGCTGACGCGGTATGTCGACCTGCTGACGAAGATGAACTGCTACGGCCTGAACGGGCCGGGCAAGAAGCCCGGCAAGAACGAGGGCGACCTGTGCGGCACCTTCGGCAAGCTGGCGCTGCTCGGCTGGCTCAGCTTCGAGACCACGGTGGAGGAGTCCTGACCGCGGTCAGGCCAGCACCACGCGCGCCAGTTCCGCCGGGGTCGCCAGCAGGCCGTGCTTCGGCAGCACGCGGACCGTGTACCCGATCGCCCCCGGGCGTGGCAGCTTCACCCGGGCCGCGAACGCGCCGATGCCGTCGCCGGTCATCGGGACCGTGACCGTGTCGCGCAGCTCGTCGTCGTCGCCGACGCGGCCGACCACCGCCTGGATGTCCACTTCGGACGGATCCAGCCCGGCCAGGTCGATGCGGGCGCGGATCGTCACCTCCGTGCCGACCACCAGCCGCTCGCTCGTCTCCACCAGCAGCTCCGAGTCGAAGATCCGCACGCGCGGCCACGACACCTCCAGCTTGGTGCGGTAGTCCGCCAGCGACAGCGCCCCGCGGTAACCGTCGCCCGTGGCCGCCGCGACCATGCGGGCGGCCGGGAGGTAGCCGTTGTCCACGTACTCGCGGACCATGCGGGACGCCTGGACCCGCGGGCCCAGCGTCTCCAGCGTGTGCCACACCATCGACAGCCAGCCCGTCGGGACGCCGTCGGGCGAGCGGTCGTAGAACAGCGGGGCGATCTGCTGGCCGAGCAGCTCGTACAGCGCCGCCGCCTCCAGGTCGTCGCGGCGCAGCGGGTCGGTGACGCCGTCCGCGGTCGGGATCGCCCAGCCGTTGCTGCCGTCGTAGCACTCGTCCCACCAGCCGTCGCGGATCGACAGGTTGAGCCCGCCGTTCAGCGCCGACTTCATCCCCGACGTCCCGCACGCCTCCAGCGGCCGCACCGGGTTGTTCAGCCACACGTCGCAGCCGCGGTACAGGTAGCGGGCCATCGACATGTCGTAGTCCGGCAGGAACACGATCCGGTGCCGGACGTCCGCGCCGTCGACGAACCGGACGATCTGCTGGATCAGCTGCTTGCCGTTCTCGTCGGCCGGGTGCGACTTGCCCGCGACGACGACCTGGATCGGCCGCTGTTCGTGCAGCAGCAGGGCACGCAGCCGCTCGGGATCGCGCAGCATCAGCGTCAGCCGCTTGTACGTCGGGACACGGCGGGCGAACCCGACGGTCAGCACGTCCGGGTCGAAGACCGAGTCGACCCAGCCCAGCTCCAGCGGCGACGCGCCGCGCTGCAGCCAGGCCGCGCGCACCCGGCGCCGCACCTCGTGCACCAGCTTCTCGCGCAGCTCGCGCCGCAGTTCCCACAGCTGCGCGTCCGTGACGCCGTCGCGCAACGAGCCCTCGCCGACGTCGAGGCCCCACTCGCGGCCCAGCAGCGTGCTCAGCTCGCGCGCCACCCACGTCGGGCCGTGGACGCCGTTGGTCACCGACGAGATCGGCACCTCGTCGTGGTCGAAACCGGGCCACAGCCGGGAGAACATCTTCCGCGTGACGCGCCCGTGCAGCTGCGAGACGCCGTTCGCGCGCTGCGCCAGCCGCAGGCCCATGTGCGCCATGTTGAACAACCCCGGGTTGTCCTCGGCGCCCAGCGCGATCACCCGCCGCGGGTCGATGTCGGGCACCAGCCGGCCGTCGGCGAAGTAGCGCTGCACCAGGTCCACCGGGAACCGGTCGATGCCCGCGCTGACCGGCGTGTGCGTGGTGAACAGCGTCCCGGCGCGGACCGCGGGCATCGCCTCGTCGAAGGCGAGGCCGTCCGCCTGGACGATCTCGCGGGCGCGTTCGAGGCCGAGGAACCCCGCGTGTCCCTCGTTCGTGTGAAACACCAGGGGCTGCGGGTGGCCGGTCAGCTCGCAGTACTTGCGGACCGCGCGGAACCCGCCGATGCCTGCCAGGATCTCCTGCCGAAGCCGGTGGTCGGCGTCGCCGCCGTAGAGCCGGTCGGTGACCCCCCGCAGGTCCTCGTCGTTGGCCTCGGTGTCGGTGTCGAGCAGCAGCAGCGGCACCCGCCCGACGCGGGCCTGCCAGATCTGCGCGCACAGCTCGCGCCCGCCCGGCATCGCGACGCCGATCAGCACCGGCCGCCCGCCCGCGGTCAGCAGCTCCAGGGGGAAGGCGTTCGGGTCGATCACCGGGTAGTGCTCGACCTGCCAGCCGTCGAGCGACAGCGACTGCCGGAAGTAGCCGTTGCGGTAGAGCAGCCCGACGCCGACCATCGGCACGCCCAGGTCGGACGCGGCCTTGAGGTGGTCGCCCGCCAGCACGCCGAGGCCGCCGGAGTAGTTCGGCAGGGCTTCGGTGACGCCGAACTCCATCGAGAAGTAGGCGACCGCGGGCGGCAGGTCGGGGTCCTCGCGGCGCTGGTACCAGCGCGGCTCGGTCAGGTACCGCTCCAGGTCCCCGGCCGCGGCGCGGGTGCGCGCGAGGAAGTCCTCGTCGACGGCGAGCTCGTCCAGGCGCGCCGGCGGCAGCGCGGTCAGCATCCGCAGCGGGTCGCGCACGGCGTTGAACAGCTCGGCGTCCATCGACGCGAACAGGTCGCGCGTCGGCGGGTGCCAGGTCCAGCGCAGGTTGGTGGCCAGCGCGCCGAGCCCGGACAGCGGCTCCGGCAGGCTGGCACGGACGGTGAACCGGCGGACTGCACGCATGGGAAGCGACGATATCGGGCCGCGGCCGGGCCTGCGCAGGGAGTAGTTCCGGGATAACGTGCACGCTCCGCGTATGCCCTGGGTATGGTCCTGCCCGTCGGGTACGGGTGGGCACGAGAGCGAGTGGACACATGATTTCAGGGGGACGGCGGCGCGCGCTGATCGCGTTGCTGGCCGTGGCGGCCGTGACCGCGAGTGGCTGCGGCGGGAAGGGCGGCTCGGGCAGCGGGCCGGTCCCGGACAACGGCGCCGGATCGGTCGCCGGGCTGCCGGTGACGCACTTCGAGAGCGGCCTCAAGCCGGACGCGCCGTCGCCGGGCCTCGACGTCCGCAACGCCGGCGGCGGCGAGGACGACAAGCTCGCCACCGCCGCGATCGCCGACGTCCAGACGTACTGGGGCGAGATGCTCCCGGCGAACTTCGGGCAGCAGTTCGAGCCGGTGAAGTCGCTGCTGTCCTACGACGCGCAGACCGACACCGAGGAAACCGGCTGCGGCAGCGTGAAGAAGCTCGTGAACGCGTTCTACTGCCCGGTCGACGACTCGGTGGCGTGGGACCGCGGCGTGCTGCTGCCGATGCTGCGCCAGCGGTTCGGGCCGATGTCGGTGGTCGTCGTGCTGGCGCACGAGTTCGGCCACGCCGTCCAGTACCGGCTCGGCGACAAGGCGGGGATCGCCAAGAACACCCCCACCGTGGTGAAGGAGCAGCAGGCCGACTGCTTCGCCGGCGGCTACTTCCGCTGGGTCGCCGAGGACAAGAGCAAGTTCTACCGGGTGTCGACGTCCGAGGGCCTCAACCAGGTGATGGCGTCGATGTTCCTCATCCGCGACCAGGCGGGCACCAGCGCCGCCGACCGCGGCGCGCACGGCACGGCGTTCGACCGCACCTACGCGTTCCAGGCCGGGTTCGAGAAGGGCCCGAAGGAGTGCGCGGCGATGAACACCGAGAACGTCAAGGCGCGGCTCACCGAGCGTCCCTTCGACAAGGGCGACAAGGGCAAGGGCGACGCGAAGTTCAACGCGCAGACCGTCGCGCTGCTGAAGAAGAGCCTCGACGAGGCGTTCAAGGGCGCCGGGGTGGCCGCGCCGGAGATCACCGACAGCGGCAGCTGCAGCACGACGCCGCCGGCGTCCTACTGCCCGGACAACAACACGGTCAGCATCGACATGGCGAAGCTCACCCAGCTGGCCCAGCCGATCGACCGCGAGGCCGAGATGAAGGGCGAGGAGTCGACCGCGCTGGGCGACTTCGCGGCGTTCTCGGAGGTCGCTTCGCGGTACGCGCTGGGCATCCAGAAGGGCGTCGGCGCGTCGATCGACAACGCCAACGCGGGTCTGCGCACGGCCTGCCTGGTCGGCGCGTGGGCGGCGTTCACCAACCGGCCGGGCGAGCTGCGGCTGTCGGCGGGTGACCTCGACGAGGCCATCGCCGACCTGCTGCTGCCGGAAAGCCTCGTGTCGGCCGACGTCACCGGGAAGCGCCCGGACAGCGGTTTCGACCGCGTCGAGGCGCTGCGGAAGGGCTACCTCGAAGGCTCGTCGGTCTGCTCGAAGCAGTACGCCTGAGCAAAAGCCTCTGAAGGCCACCATCAGGGCATCCGGTGCCGTGATGGTGGCCTTCAGAGCATTCCGGGGTCTTTCAGAAGAGGGCGCTCGCCAGGTCGCGGCGGGCCTTCATGACGCGCTCGTCGGCCGGGTCGAAGAGGTCGAACAGGGCCACCAGGTGCTCGCGGACCCGGTTGCGGTCCTCCCCCGCCGTCCGGCGGACGGTGTCGATCAGGCGCTTGAAGCCCGCCTCCACCTCGTTGGCCGCGATCTCCAGGTCGGCCGCGTCGAGCTGGGCGGCGATGTCGGACGGGTCGGCGTCGGCCTTCTCGCGGGCCTGCGGGTCCGCGTTCTCCGCGCGGGCGGTGAACTTGACCTGGGCCAGCGCGTTCTTCGCCAGTTCGTTGGCCGGCTCGACGTCGAGGATGCGCTCGTAGGCGGCCTGCGCGGCGGCGAAGTCGCCCCGCTCGAAGGCCTCCTCCGCCTCGGTGAAGCGCGGGTCCTCCGGCTCCTCGGCCGCGCCGCCGCCGTTGGCCTCCGCCTCGCGGATCGACGGCAGCTTGTCGCGCAGGGCGTCGATCAGCGCGTTGATCCACTTGCGGATCTCCGGCTCGGGCAGTGCGCCGGAGAAGGCGTCGACCGGCTGGCCGCCGGCGATGGCGACGATCGTCGGGATGGACTGGGCGCCGAACAGCTGCGCGATCCGAGGGTTGGCGTCGACGTCGACCTTCGCGACGACCCACGCGCCGCCCGACTCGGCGGCCATCCGCTCCAGCACCGGGGACAGCTGCTTGCACGGGCCGCACCACTCGGCCCAGAGGTCGACGATCACCAGCTGGCGCAGGGACCGTTCGACGACCTCGGCCTGGAAGGTGGCCTCGGTGACATCGATCACGGCATCGCCCGAGGCGGGCCGCGGCGGCCCGTCGCCGCCACCGGCCGGGCCGGCGGGCGGGGCAGGCTGCTTGCGCGCCGCTTCGGCGCGGGCCTTGAGCGCGGACAGGTCGACCGCGCCGGACAGGGCGGCGGACAGGGCCGCTGACTTCGCTGCAGATCCGCGTGGTTGGCTCACGCTTCCATCCTGGCACGCGCGCCACACCGTTTCACCGGGTGCCCGGTGGGTCCGCTTGGCAGGACGGCACGGCTGGGGCAGGCCCGCCCGGGCGCACAGCGGACGAGACGCCAAGCCCGGTGCCCGGCGGGTCCGCTTGGCCGGACGGCACGCCCGGGTGCGCACGCGCGCCACACCGTTTCACCGGGTGCCCGGTGGGTCCGCTTGGCAGGACGGCACGGCTGGGGCAGGCTCGGCCGGGTGCACATCCGGCGAGACGTGAAGGTGGGCCTGTCGGTCGTGGCGGCCGTCGCCTGGATCGGTGCGGTGACCCTGCTGATCGTCCACGAACCGGATCCGGGCGCGGCCTCGCCCGCCGAGCTGCGCGACCGGCTGGCCGCCGCCCTCGGCACCCACGATCCGGACGCCTTCGCCGGGCTCGTGGACTACCCCGGGTCCGGCGGCGACGACTTCGCCAAGGACTACGTCTCGGTGCTGGCCGACCGGGGTGTCCACGACGTGCGCGTCGAGCTGGGCCCGGACGCGGCCGCGCCGACCCGCGCGACGGTGGCGGGCACCCTCGGCGACGGCAGGCCGTTCAGCTACCCGCTGCGGGTGACGAGCGAAGAAGGCCGCTGGACGATCGCCTTCACCCCGCCGCTGCCCTGACCGGAGCGCCCCAAGGCCACATTCGGTGCGTTGAGCGCACCGAAGGCCACATTGGGGCGCTTGGGGACTCAGGAGTCGCGCAGGTGCGCTTCCACCCGGTCCACCTTGGCTTCCAGCTGGCCGGTGAAGCCGGGCCGGATGTCCGCTTTCAGGACCAGGCCGACGCGGGCCGCGCCCTCGCCCGCCGCCTCGACCGCGCGCTTGACGACGTCCATCACTTCGTCCCACTCGCCGTCTACGTTTGCGATATGGGTAATTGAGCCCTGCCCCGCAGACCTCGACTTGGAGCGACTCCCGTCGCACCGAGGAGGTCTAGGTTGCCCAGCCGCTACTCCCTGCCCGCCGCCCCGCCGAACACGGGCTCACTGTACGTCCGCTTGTCGGTCGCCGCCGACGACTCGAACCTGTCCAAGGACGGCATGGTCGAGGACTGCGTCCGACTCTGCGAAGCTGAGGGCATCACCGTCGTCGCCGTCCACGTGGACGATGGCATCTCCGGCGCCGTCCGCGACCGCCCCGAGTTCACCGAGTGGCTTAACGACGCCCGCGAGTGCCGAGCGGACACGCTCGTCACATGGCACGTCGACCGGCTTACCCGCGAGGGCATCAACGCCGCCGCCCTGATCCTCGATGCGGTCGAGGGTAAAGACCCCGTGACCGGGAGGGCCGTCCGCGCGGAGGCCCGCCTCCTCGACACTAAGGGCCTCGACTCGGCCGGGGACGAGACCACGTTCCGCTTCCGCTTCGTCATCGGTGCTGAGCTGGCGCGCGGTGAGCGGGTCGCATGATCGACCGCTCCAAGGCCCGCCACCGCCGGTCGCGCGAGGCCGGCCGCTGGTCGGGCGGGGTCATCCCGTATGGCTTCCGCCCCGTCAAGGCCGCTGACGGGAAGGGCCTGGTCCTCGAACAGCACCCCGAGGAGGCACGCGCCGTACGGGAAGCCGCCGACCGCATCCTCTGCGGTGCGAGCTGGGGCGCCGTCACGCGCTGGCTCAACTCCGCCGAGGGTCACCCGCCGCGCAAGGCGAAGGCGTGGTCGACGACTACCGTGCGCAAGATCCTGACCGGCGGCCCGCAGGCGGGCTACCTCGTCAAGACCGTCAACGGCAAGAAGCGGCCGGTAGTCGACGCCAACGGCGACGTCGTCCGGGTACCTGCCATCCTCACGCCGGATGAATCCGCGACCATCCGGGCGATGGTCGACGAGGCCGCCGAGCTTCGCCTCCAGGGGCGGGGCCGGTCGTTCAGCGGCCACCTGACCGGCGGCCGTCGCTCGAACCGCTGGCTCTCCGGCGTCGCGACGTGCGCCTCATGCGGGCGCCTCCTGGCCTTCTCCCAGACGCACAACGGCGGACGAGGAATGTACTTCTGCCGCCACAACGCCGACGGCGGATGCCCGCAACCCCCGTACGTCGCGTCTGCGCGCCTGGACGCCCACGTCGAGGCCGAGTTCCTCCGCATGTTCGGGGATCAGCCGGAGTACGTGAAGCGTCGCGAAGTGAGCGGCGCGGCCGAGATCGCCGCGGCCGAGGAGGCCGTCACTGCGGCTATCGGCGCGCTGTCGGAGGCCGCAACGCCGGAGGCGTTCAAGGCCCTTCAAGACGCTCAGGCTCGCCGGGAGGCGGCGGTCAACGCTCCGCGAGTGATGCACGAACGAGTGATCGAGACCGGCCGCACGATGCGTGAGGTCTGGGAGTCAACGAGGGAGAACCCGGAGGCCCGCCAGGACCTCCTCCGGGCGAACTTCGCCGCGATCATCGTCCGCAGATCGGCGCCGGATAACCACGGCTCGAAGGCATGGGACCCGCGCCGCGTCGTCATGGTTGCCAACGCTCCGGTCGTCGTCGGCCACACCGAGCACATCTACCGCCACGGTGCCGTAGTCGTTGACCCTGAGCTGGAACACGCCGCGTGAGCAGGCGGGGCGTTTTGCGCAGATCTCGGAGATATGACCGGACTCGCAAAACGCCTCGCCCAGACCTGTTTCAACGCCGCCGACCGCCTCCTGGACCTCGGCCTCCGCACCTTCGAGACCACGGGCTCGATGACCGTGTGGGACTTGGTCGTCGTCCGGGTGGCGTACTGGCTCCTGGTCCTCGGCAACACCGTCGAGCGGGTGGCCGGGTGAGCCTTCAGGAACTCGTCGGCTCCATCGCCGACCCGGTCGAGCGCGAGCACGCCGCCAGCGTGTTCCGGCACGCGGTGGCTCGCCGGCTCCGCGCGGCCGAGGCGGCCAGCGGCCCGCGGATCATCCGGGCCGCGAAGCGGTGCCCGTCGTGCCGGACGGAGAAGCTGGTCGCCGAGTTCGGCCGCAACGGCGCCCGGCCGGATGGGCTGCAATCCGTCTGCCGGGCCTGTCGATGACCGAAGCCCCGTCCCTTCACGGGGACGGGGCTTTCGTGCATGTTGAGAGACGGCGAGTTCTGCGTTCAAAAGCGGACTTTCTCGGAGCATGTGAGAAGGACCACATCGGTGATTTTGATGCGGCCAGATCTTGGGGCGACGCCCTCGCTGCACCCATTTTCCCAGGTCAGAGACGTCCTCAATGCCCTAAAGGTAACGTTACCTTAGCTCGGCGACGGCCGGACAGGAAGTGGTTCACACAGGTGGTATGTTGCCTGATCATGGGCTTCTGTTGCCCTCGTAGACCAGGCACCATCAGTTGCATGGCCTCGTCACTCGTCCCGGCTCCGCCGCCGGAACCGCCACGTAATTCGTCCAAAGTGGACGAGATCATCCACGCTCTTGTTAAGGAGATCGGCCCGTGGCGGCTCCTCGTCGCCGCGCTCGCCGTGTTCTTCGCCGTGCTGGCAACCCTCGTCGGACTCGCCGCGATCGTGAGCCCGTATCTCGCGGCAGCCGGGGCCTTTGGCGCCGTTCTCACCGGTCTTGCTGCACTCGTCCGCGCCTGGAGGAGCCGCACCTGAGTCACCGCGTTCGCCGATCTCCCAGGTAGAGAGCCCGGACCCTCTGGGTCCGCCGACGCGAGCCCGTGGGGGCGCCGCGGACCGGTCCGGAAGCTCTGCGGTCGGCAGTGCGAATACCCCCGTAGCCCTCCGCCGCCCCGCCGAGAGCGCTCCTCCGCCTGCTATCCGGAGTCGAAGCGCCCGGCGGGGCCTTTCTCTTCTCTTTGGTCCTAGGGCGTGTCTGACAATGCTTTGGTCCAGGCGATCACGGCGTGCAGGACGACCGCTGACCGGTAGACGATGGCGAGCTTGTCGTAGCGAGTGGCCAGGCCACGCCATTGTTTGAGCAGGTTGAACCGGCGTTCGACGACGTTGCGGCCGCAGTAGTCCACCGCGTCGAAGGCGGGTGGACGGCCGCCGCGGGAACCGCGACGTTTGCGGTGCCCGGCCTGATCAGCAGGCTCGGGGATCACCGCGGTGATGCCGCGGGCGCGCAGATGTCCGCGGATGGCGCGCGAGGAATAGGCCTTATCACCGCGGACACGGTCGGGCCGGGTCCGCGCCCGACCGCCTCCAAGGCGAGGGACCTGCAGATGCCGCATCAGGTGCGGGAACATCGGCGCGTCCCCGGCCTGCCCAGGCCCGACCAGAGTGACCAGCGGGCGGCCGTTCCCGTCGACGAGATGGTGCACCTTGGTGCTCCACCCGCCGCGAGAACGGCCGATCGCATGATCAGGCGGCTCGGTCAGCAGATCCGTGTAGTTCGACCCAGCCCCCTGTGGGACGGGTGATGTTGGTGGCGTGCTGATGCGCCCGGGCGATCGTGGAATCCACCGACACCGACCAATCAACCAGGCCGGCCGCGTCTGCTTCGGTGAGCAGGCGTTGCAGCACGGTGTCCCAGGTGCCGTCACCGGCCATCCGGCGATGCCAGGTCCAGATCGTCTGCCACGGACCGAACACCGCGGGCACGTCCCGCCACGGAATCCCGCACCGATACCGGTAGATGATCCCTTCGACCATCGCCCGCGCATCCGAGAAGGGCCTGCCTCGCTTACCGGTGCGGACCGGCAGCAGGTCCTGGATCAAGGCCCACTGACCGTCCGAGAGCAACTGAAACCGCGACACGACCAGCAGCATCCCAGCAACCCACCGAGACGTTTGTCAGACACGCCCTAG
>NZ_JBDZYD010000001.1:914086-1017025 GCF_040064235.1 Amycolatopsis melonis | reverse complement strand
CGCCCCCCCCCCCCCCCCCCCCCCCCCGCCGCCAAGCCGGCCGCGACGAAGGCCCGGCACCGCTCGCAGCCGCACCTCGTGACGGCCACACTCCGGCCGCCGGCAACGGCTTCCGCGCCGCCCGGAAGCCGTTCCGCAGCTCACCCAGGCCGTCGATGCGGCTGGGTGCGTGGACCTTGGCGATCGCGGTGAGGCACGCAGACAGCAGCGCAGTCCCGGCGGCGAGGGCTCCCAGGCGGACGATGCGCGATCGAGGTGCGCCGTGACACGGCCCGCGTTCAGGCGGCGGTACCCCGGGCGCCGAAGCCGGCGTCGGCCAGGACGCCGCGGCCGATGTCGGTCAACCTCGCCGGGACCTGTTCGCCGATGCGGCCGGGTCTGGCCGGGCTGATCAGCCCGGCGTGGATCAGGGCGCGGGCGCCGGGTTGGTCGCTGAAGGCCAGGCCGTCGACGAAGATGTCCGGTTCGCAGCTGAGCGAGACGCGGACGCGGCCGCACTCCGTCGCGCGGAGGACGGCGAGGGCTCGGTGGGTGAGTTCGGGGTTCGTCATGGTGGATCACCACTCGGTTCGTCCGCTGGGCTGCTGACCCCTTCGACGGTAGGTGTCCCGGGTCACCGCCGATATCCGCTGAGCGCGTCCGGCTGTCCGTTGTGCGATGCCAGTGCGGAAGCCGCGTTCACCGAGGCGACCTGCCGCACGAACTCCGGACCGCGGTGGGCGACCTGACCACGCGGGTCGTCGGTGCCCATGGCGAAGGGCCAGTCGCTGCCGAGCACCATGCGGTCCTCCCCGAACACCGCGACGGCCTGGTCCACGAGCGCGGGATCGTGGGCGAGGCAGTCCACGAACACGCGTCGCAACGCGGCTAAGGGGCCCTCGGTCAGCGGCGCGACTCCCGGCCGGGCTGTGTCGACGCCCCGTTGCCAGCGTCCCGCGACCGTGGGCACGGCGCCGCCGCAGTGCACCAGCAGCACGCGCAGTCCCGGATGGGTGGCGAGGACGTCGCCGAAGACGAGCTGCGCGGCCGCGACTGCCGTCTCGACCGGGTTGCCGAGCAGGTTGTGCAGGTAGAACGGGGAAAGCCGCTCGTCCGGCGACGCGCCCGGGTGGAGCAGAAGCAGCCGCGAGTCCGCGTCCAGGACTTTCCACAGTGGACTGAATCGGGCGTCCGCGAGGGACAGGGACCGGCCGCCCGCGGCACCGCAGACCCCGGCGAACCGCGGTTCGGTCCGGACGCGGTCGTACTCGGCGGCCGCGAGTTCCGGCTCCTCCAGCGGAAGGTACGCCAGCGGTCGCAGGCGCGGCCGCCCGTCGACCGCGCGCAGGATCCCGTCGTTGACCGCGCGCACCCACTCCGCCGTGGCGGGCTGCCGGAAATACGGTGGCGGGATGGACACGACACCCTCGTCCAGGCCCGCGCGGTCGAGGTAGGCCACGGCCTCGTCGGGCTGGTGCAGCAACGACGGGCCCAGCGGATCCAGGCCGGCCGGGGCGAGGTGGAGGTGCAGGTCGATCGACGTCATCACGCTGCCGCCGCGGTGTCGCGCAGGACTTCGTCGAGAGCCGCCGCGACGAGGTCGCGGACGACCCGCTGGCCGACGGTCGCGCCCGGGCCGCGGACGGCGACGTCGGCAGCCCAGGACACGACCGTGGCCATGCCGGAATGCGCGAACTCGAGCCGCAGCAGGACGTCCAGGGTGGTCGGGCCCCGGGTGCCGTGCACGGACAGGACCGCACCCGCGGGTTCGACCCGCTCGACGGCCACCTTCACCGCGAACGGCATGGGCACGAACGTGCTGCGCGGGGTGAACACCGCGCGGACCGCTCCGGAACCGTCCAGGCGGACCTCGCTCAGGCTCGGCACCGCGGCCAGCGCGTCGGTCCCGCCGTGCAGGGAGAGCAGCGCGGCAGCGCTCGCCGTCGTCTCGAACCGGCCGGTCAGTTTCATCGGAGCACCTTGACCTTCTCCGCGTCGAGGCCCCGCAGCAGCGCCAGGACGCGTTCGGGGGGATTGAACGATTCGAGCACCATGCCGTGGTCGCCGAGAGCGTCCTGGATGGCGGCACTCAGCGCGTGCAGCGGTGCGCCACCGCCCTCGCCCATGCCCTTGGCGCCGATCGGGGTGAACGGCGACGGGCTCACGACGTTGCCGTAGGCGAAACTGGGCAGGTCGAGCGCGGTGGCGGCGTGGTAGTCGTAGAAGTTGCCGGCGGCGAGCTGCCCGTCGCCGTCGTAGGCGAAGTGCTCGAACAGCGCGGCGGAGATGCCGTGCACGGTCGCGCCGTGGACCTGGCCCTCGATCACCATCGGGTTGATCGGGGTGCCGCAGTCGTCGACCATCGCGTACCGCAGCAGCTTCGTGTGCCCGGTCTCCTCGTCGATCTCGACGACGCAGGCGTGGATCTGGGTGGCGTAGGTGAGGGTGAGGTTGCCGTACTTCCGTTCGAGGTCGGGCAGTTCGAACGGCGCCCGGTACACCGACCGGGCCACCAGGCCGACCTCTTCGGCGACGTCGGCGGGCAGGTCGGCCGGGGAAAAGTGGACGATCCCGGCGACGGCGGCGAGCGGCAGCGCGCGTCCGGGGTCACCGGCGACCCGTGCGGTGCCGTCGGCGAGTTCGATCTCCTCCGGCGTGCAGCCGAGCGTGGCCGCCGCGACCAGGGAGATTTCCCGGATCAGCCGTTTGGTGGCGTTGAGGATCGCGCCGATGCCGGTGACTGCGAACTGGGACGCGTACGAGCCCGAGAAGCCGGTCTGCGCGGACAACGCCGAGTCGCTGCCGCGCTGCACGTGGACGTCGTCGTAGCCGACGCCCAGCATGTCCGCGACGACCTGCGCGACGGTCGTTTCGTGGCCCTGGCCGAACGCGACACCGCCGGTGGTGGCGTAGACGGACCCGTCCGCGCCCAGCTTCACCAGGCCGCCCTCGGTGTTGCCGCCGAAGGGCAGGTGCGCGTTGACCAGCCGGGCCTGGCCGAAGTTGTTCGTTCCCGAGTCCAATGTGGACCCGATGCCGATCCCGATCCGCTTGCCCGTACCGGCGACCTCCTTCTGCAGGCGGCGCGCTCCCGGATAGTCGATGAGATCGAGGGCCTTGCGCAGCGACAGCGGGAGGTCGCCCGAGTCGTAGACGCAGCCGTTGACCGTGGTGTACGGGTACTGGTCCGGCTGGACGTAGTTGTGCAGGCGGAACTCGACCGGGTCGAAGCCGAGCCGGTGCGCGGCGATGTCCATCATCCGCTCGACGAGCCACAGGTGCTGCATCCGGGAGTAGCCCCGGTTCGGGTGCACCGGGCCCTTGTTCGTGTACACCGACCGGTAGCGCACCTTGAGGTGCTTGAGCTGGTAGCAGGCGTTGGCGACCTGGGTCCAGATGACGCCGCCGAGCGGCTCGTAGCGGGTGTAGGCGCCGACGTCGTCAAGCGCGTCGTAGGTCAGGCCGAGGACGGTGCCGTCGGCCTGGAGCGCCATCTTGACGTTCCGGAACCAGCGTTCGTTGCCGTGCCCGCCCATCAGGTGCTGCTCGGAGCGGGTCTCGGTCCAGCGGACCGGCCGGCCCAGCTTGCGCGACAGCAGCGCCGCCGCGGTGGCCGGGATGTGCGTGTTGAGCTTGACGCCGAACGAGCCGCCGAAGTCCTTGCTCAGCACGCGCAGCTTGTTCGCCGGGTGCCGCAGGGCGACGGCCAGGTTGAACGTCGCGAGCTGCGGGGTCGCGAACCCGCCGGTGAAGGTGAACGTGTCGACACCGGCGTCGTACTCGACGGTGATCGCACTGCACTCCAGGGGCGTCGAGGAGAACCGGTGGAAGTGCAGCTCGTCGACCTCGACGACATGGTCGGCCTTCTCCAGTGCGAACTCGATGTCGCCCCAGTCGTAGAGCGTGTCGAAGGCGATGTTCGACCCGATTTGCGGGTGGACGAGCGGCGCGTCTTCACGGACGGCTTCACGGGCGTCGACGACGTGCGGGAGCGGCTCGTACTCGACGACGACCGCGGCGGCGGCATCCCGTGCGGCCTCGCGGGAGTCGCCCGCCACCGCGACGACCGGCTCGCCGGAGAACCGCACGGTACCGCCGGAGGCGAGACAGCGGTCGACTTCGGCGTCGCCGGGCGGGCCCTGCAGCTCCATGTACGGGTCGGTGAGCGTCTCGACCTCTTCGGGCAGCAGGCAGCCGAGGTAGCCGTCGACGCGCTCGGCCGCCGAGACGTCGATCGCGGTGATCCGGGCGTGCGCGTACGGGGACCGGACGAAGGCGAGGTAGCCGAGGTGCGCGACCGGGGTGTCGTCGCCGAACTCGCCCTGGGCCTTGAGCAGCCGGTCGTCCTCCTTGCGCGGCATCGGCTTCCCGGTGAACCGCCGGGTGGCCGTCCGCGCGATCTGTTCGGTGGTCACGGGCGCTCCCCGGCGGCGGCGCGGACGGCGCACACGATGTTGTGGTAGCCGGTGCAGCGGCAGATGTTGCCCTTGAGCGCCCGGCGGGTGGTCTCCTCGGTGACTTCCTCGCCGGAGCCGAGGAAGTCGGTGGCCGTCATGAGCATGCCGGACGTGCAGTAACCGCACTGCAGGGCGTGGTGATCCTTGAACGACTGCTGCAGCGGGTTGAGCGAACCGTCCTCTTCGGACAGTGACGCGGCGGTCTCGACCGTCCCGCCGTCGGCCTGCACGGCGAGCACCATGCACGACTTGACGAGCGTGCCGTCCCAGCGCACCGTGCAGGCGCCGCAGTTCCCGGTGTCGCAGCCGATCTTCGGGCCGCGCTTGTCGAGCGCGTCACGCAGCCAGTGCACCAGCAGCGTGCGGTCCTGGGCCGCGGCGGTCTCGGGCTTGCCGTCCACCGTTACGGTGATGTCCCTGGTCATCGGGTGCTCCTCTGCACGGCGGCGAGCAGGGCCCGCCGCAGCTGGACTTCGGCCATCTCCCGGCGGTAGGCCGCCGAGCAGTGCACGTCGTCGGCGGCGTCGACGTCTCGGGCCAATCCGGCCACGTCCGCCAGCGACGGCGTCACCGCCGCTCCGGCCAGGTGCCGTTCGACCTCGGGCAGCCGCAGCGGCGAACCGTAGACAGCGCCGAGGAAGACGCGCGCGTCGACGACGACGCCGCCGGTGACGTCGAGCCGCACGACCGCCCGCGCGAGTGCCCACGAATCGGCCCCGACCTGCAGATGCTCGTGCGCGACGACGGCATTCGACGGCAGCGGCGGGATCTCGATCGCCGTCAGCAGTTCGCCGGGACGCACCGCCGTGGCCAGAGTGCCGAGGAAGAACTCGTCCGCGGGCAGCACCCGCTCCCCCGCGGCGCCGAGAATCCGGAACCGGGCGCCGAGCGCCGACAGCAGCGGCGGGAAGTTGTTCGTCGGGTCGTTGAGACAGCAGTTGCCGCCGATCGTGCCGCGGTTGCGCACCTGCCGGTCGACCAGGCCCGCCGCCATGTCGGCCACGGGATGGCCGCGCACGGCAGCCAGCGAGGCGTAGGTCGTCGCCGCGCCGACGACGAGCGTGCCGTCGTCGGCGGTCCGGACACCGCGGAGCCCGTCGATGCGGTGGACGTCGACCAGTGCCGACGGCTGGGCGAGGTCGAGCTTGAGCATGTTGAGCAACGTCTGCCCGCCGGCGAGGACGACACTTCCGTCCACTTCGGACAGCATGGTGACGGCCTCGGCCGGGCTGGCAGGGCGCAGGTACTGCAGGGGCGGAAGGATCACGGGGACCGCCTCAGAACTCGGGGTGGCGTGCGGCCACGTGGTACGCCCCGGCGTGGAACACCAGGGGCTCGCCGTCGCCGGTGTCGAAACGCTCGACCTCGCCGAGGCAGATCAGGTGGTCGCCGGCGTCGACCCAGCGCACGGTCCGGCATTCGAACCGGACCAGCGCGCCCTCGATCAGCGGCACCCCGCCGAGGCCCTCCTGCACCGCCACGCCGGCGAACTTGTCCGGAGCCGCCGTCGCGAACTGCCCGGACAGGTGGTGCTGGTCGGCGGCGAGCACGTTGACGGCGAAGTGCGTCGCCCGCTGCAGGTCGGGCAGGCTCGGGGCGCGCTTGGCCGGGCACCACGAGACCAGCGGCGGCTCCAGCGACACCGACGTGAACGAGTTCGCGGTGACGCCGATCCGGCGCCCGCCCGGCGCGCAGGCGGTGATCACGGTGACGCCGGTGGCGTACCGGCCGAGGGCCGAACGCAGTTCGCGGGGGCCGAACTCGCGGGTCACGGGCAGCTCCGTCATGGCGGTCATGGCAGTCCTCCGGGTCAGGCCGCGACGGTGGCCAGGTAGCCCTGCGCGAGCGCGGGGTCCATGAACCAGTGGAAGAAGTCGCGCGGGTCGTCGAAGCCGTTGACGAACCGGCGCGCGATCCGCGGGTGCGCCCCGGCGGCGCCGAGCAGCTCCAGCGCGTGTGGCGGGGGCGGGGCCAGCAGCGCGTTCGTCCACCCGGCGACGTACTGCGCGTAGTCCCAGTACCGCTCGAAGGTCTGCTGCTGGAACTCGCGGTCGAACGGCCGGTCGCCGTGTTCGAGGATGCTGGACAGGTACGAGGTGGCGCACTTGCTCGCGTTGTTGGAGCCCTGGCCGGTGATCGGGTCGTTGAGCACCACGACGTCGGCCAGGCCCAGCACGGTGGCGCCCGACGGCAGCACCCCGACGGGCTTGCGCACGGTGGGCGGGAACCGGCCGGCGAGCACGCCGTTGTCGTCGGTCAGGGCGAGGTCACCACAGCGATCGGCCTCCCACGGCAGGAACTGCCGCACCAGCCGCAGCGACGTCTCGAGGTGCTCGGCCGGGGAGCGGACGTCACGCCAGCAGTCCAGCGGGCCGCCGGGGACGCCTTCGAAGACCATGATTTCGCACGGCCCGCTCGTGGTCAGCGCCGGGAAGACGAAGTACTCGCCGACGCCCGGGATGAGGTTGAACGAGACGGCGGAGTGTTCCTCGCGCGGGCGCATCCCGGTGACGTAGGTGAGCGCGAGCGAGCGCTGCGGAGCGTCGTACGTCGACCGCTCGGCGTCGCGCTCGAAGAGCCGCGCGATGTCGCCCTTGCCCGCGGCCACGATCACCAGGTCGGACGACCGTGCGTAGCTTTCCAGCTGCTCGACGCCGGCGTCGGTGAAGTCGAGCTTGCCGCCGCGCAGCTCGAACTCGTTCATCCAGGCGGGCATCTTCACGCGCTGGTCGACCGACTGCGCGGGCACGTCGAGCCGTGAGGCCCACGAGATCGCCTTGCCGCCGTTGCCGTCGGGCACGGTGAACGAGATGCCCTCGACCGGCGGACAGGCGTCGTCCCAGAGGTTGAGGCCCAGGCTGCGTTCGCGGGCGAGGGCGCCGCCGAACATGCACTGGCTGGACATGACCTTGCCGTCCCGGATCTCGTCCGGGGTCCGGTTCGAGACGATCGTGACGTCGTAGCCGTGGTCGAGCAGGCCGATGCCGAGCTGGAGCCCGGCCTGGCCGGCGCCGACGATGGTGATCGTGCGCATCGCTACCTCCGTGGGTCGCTGAGCTGGGGGATGGCCGGGACGGCCTGTTCGGGGCCCATCGCCGAGTAGCCGCCGTCGACGGCCCAGTCGGCTCCGGTGACGAAGGACGCCGCGTCGGAGCAGAGGAAGGCCACGACGTTCGCGACCTCTTCCGGGTGGCCGACGCGGCGCAGGACGTGGAAGGGGGCCGCGACCCGGTCGGTCCGGGCGCGGTCGGAGCCGGTCAGCTCGTCCATGACCTTCGACCAGGTCCAGCCGGGGCTGACCGAGTTCACCCGGATGCCGTCGCCGGCCAGGTCGAGGGCCATGTTCCGGGTCAGCTGGACCATCGCGGCCTTGCTCACCGGGTAGAGCCAGCGCCCGGTTTGGGCGACCTTGGCCGAGATGGACGTGAAGTTGACGATCGCGCCGCCGCGGGCGGCCAGGTGCGGGCGGACGGCCTGGGCGAACATCGCCGCGCTCACGACGTTGACGTCCAGGGCCTGCGCCCACTGCGCGCGGGTCGAGTCCGCGCCCTCGTCGACGTAGGAGCAGGCGAGGTTGACCAGGATGTCGATGCCGCTGAACCGGTCGACCGCGGTCTCGACGCACCGGCCGATCGCCGTGTCGTCGGTGATGTCGGTGGGCACGGCGACGACGTCGTCACCCAGTTCGGCGGCGACGGCCTTGGCGCCGGCGTCGTCGATGTCGGCGATGACGACCCTGGCGCCGGCGGTGTGCAGCGCGCGCACCACGGCCTGGCCGATGATCGTCGCGCCGCCGGTGACGACGGCGGTCCGTCCGGCGAGTCCCTGCATGGCACCTCCCTGTGTCCGGGTTGCCAGGGAAGGTAGGTCTGTGACGACGGCCTCAGCTATCCGTCCGGCGCGGCCACTGTGCGTTTTGCGCGGCCACCTGTCGCGTCGGCCCCGCGAAAAGCGGATAGTTACCGGTCAGCGGAGGTGACCCATGACCGACCAGGCGGAACCGGGTGCCGCCCTGCCCCTCGCGCACGGCGAGCACCTCAGCACCCGCGACGTCGACGAAGCGCGCGAGCTGGTGGCCCGTGCCTTCTGCTCGCACCAGCTCGTGCCGCTCGACGGCCACCGCAGCGTCGACGCGCGCTTCCACTCCGTGCGGCTCGGGCAGGTCGGGCTGCACTACCTCGACTACGGCGCCGAGGTCCGCATCGCCCCCGGGCAGCTGCAGGACTTCTTCCTCGTCCAGATGCCCCTGGCCGGCCGCGCCGAAATCACGTGCGGCAAGGAGTCCGTGCTGTCCGACCCGCTGACCGCGTCGGTCCCGGCGCCCGACCAGGACCTCGTCATGCGGTGGGGCGCGGACAACCCGCAGCTCATCGTCTGGATCGACCGGGCCGGTCTCGAAGAGCACCTGAGCCGGATGCTCGGCAAGCCCCTGGTCCGGCCCCTGCGGTTCGACCTCGGCATGGACATGACCCAGCAGGCCGTGCGGTCGTGGCGCAACGTCGTCGACCTGCTGCGCCGCGAGGTCGACACCGAGGGCGGCATCCCCGCCGAGCCGCTGGCGATGACCGAGCTGCAACGGCTGCTGTTCAGCCAGCTCCTGCTCGCGCAGCCGAACAACTACAGCGCGGTGCTGCACCGCGAGCCGTTGCCGAGCGCGCCCAAGGTGATCAAGCAGGCCGTGGAACTGATCGAGGCGCACGCGGCCGAGCCGCTGACCGTGGAGGACGTCGCCGAGGCAGTCGGGCTCGGCGTGCGCGCGCTGCAGGAGGGGTTCCGGCGGTTCCTCGACACGACGCCGATGAACCACCTGCGCGAGGTGCGGCTGCGGCGCGTCCACGAGGAGCTGCGGCTCGCCGACCCGGCCCGGACGAACGTCACGGAGGTCGCCGTGCGGTGGGGTTTCCTGCACGCCGGCCGGTTCTCGGTGCAGTACCGGCAGCGGTTCGGCGAATCGCCGTCGGCCACGCTGCGCGGCTAACGGCCTCGCTGAGCGGATAGCCGCTCGTTCTCCGTGCTCCTACCGTTTGCCGGAACGACCCGGCCGACGAAGGAGCGAGGTGCACGGTGGACGCAACCGACCCGGTGCCGATCGAGGAGCTGACCGGCGAAATCGGCCGGATCTTCGCCGCCGCAGGACTGTCCGCGAACGCCGCCCGTGTCGTCGCGGAATCCCTTGTGGACGCCGATGCCCGCGGGATCCCCTCGCACGGCACGATGCTCGTCCCGATGTACCTCGAGCGGATCCGCCGCGGATCGGTCAGCACGGAGGAAACCGCGGTCGTCGTCTCCGACGTCGGCGCTGTGGCCACTTTGGACGGTCGTAACGCGCTCGGGCAGCTCACCGGCGACCAGGCGATGCGGCTGGCGGTGGAAAAGGCGAAACAGTACGGCATCGGCGCCGTCACCGTCCGGCACGCGTTCCACTTCGGCGGCGCCTTCCGGTATGCGCTCGCCGCCGCGGCGCAAGGCTGCATCGGGGTCGCCGCCGCGAACACCCGGCCGCTGATGCCTGCCCCGGGTGGTGCGGCGCCGGTCGTCGGCAACAACCCCTTGGCCCTGGCCGCCCCGGTCCCGGGTCGCGAGCCGATCGTCCTCGACATGGCCCTGTCCGAGGCCGCGCTGGGCAAGATCCGGCTCGCCGCGGCCGACGGCCGGACGATCCCCGCGACCTGGAGCACCGACGCCGACGGCGTCCCCACCACCGACCCGGTCGCCGCGCTCGCCGGGATGCTGCTGCCCGCGGCCGGGCCCAAGGGTTACGGCCTCGCCGTACTCGTCGACGTCCTCACCGGCGTCCTGTCCGGCGGTGCGTCGGGCCCGGAGGTGGCCGGGCTCTACGCCGACACGGCCGTCCCGAACGACTGCGCCCACTTCTTCCTCGCGCTCGACCCCGCCCACTTCGGCGACGGCTTCCCCGAGCGGATGCGGACGTTCGCCGACCGGCTCGCGACGTCGCCGGTCGCGCCGGGGCACGACCGCGTCTACCTGCCGGGTGAGCTGGAGGCCCTGCGGCACGAGCAGGCCCGGGCCGAAGGCATCCGGCTGACCCCGGCGGTCCGGGCAGCACTGGCGGAGGAGGTGGGGGCGCGATGAGCGAGTACGACGCCGTCGTCATCGGCTCCGGCATCAACGGCCTGGTCGCCGCCGCCGAGCTGGCCCGCGAGGGCTGGTCGGTCGCGGTGGTCGAGCGCAACGCCGTCCTCGGCGGCTTCATCGCGTCGGAGGAACGCACTCTGCCCGGCTATGTGCACGACACGTATTCGTCGTGGCACCCGCTGTTCGTCTCCGGCCCCGCCTACGCGGCGCTCGGCGACGACCTGCACCGGCTGGGCCTCGAGTACCGCAACACCGACGGCTGGGTGACCGCCAGCGTCGCCGACGACGGCCGCACGACCTACGCCCACCGCGACCCCGAGCGTACCGCCGCCCGCTTCGCCGACGGCCGCGACCGGGACACGTACCTGGCCGCGCTGAACGGCTTCCTGGAGATCGCGGAACCCTTCGGCACGCTGATGGCGTCCGAGCTCAGGTCCGTGGCAGCGTTGCGCGCCGGGGCGAAGCTGGCCCGCCGGACGCGGCTTCTCCGCGACGCGGTGACGAGCGGGCGGTCGTTCTGCCGCCGCGAGTTCCGCGGGTCCGAAGTGGATCACCTGTGGACGCCGTGGCTGCTGCACGCCGGGCTGTCCCCCGACCACGCCGGGGGCGGGCTGATGGTCCCGGTGCTCGCCGCGACCATGCACGGCTTCGGCCTGCCGGTGGTCGCGGGTGGGTCGGCCCGGCTGGTCGACGCGTTCGGCAAGCTGTTCGCCGAACTCGGCGTCGAAGTCCACACCGGCACGGAGGTCGAGCACATCCTCGTCGAGGGCAAGCGCGCCGTCGGCGTCCTCGCCGGCGGCCGCCGGCTGAAGGCCAAGGCGGTGCTGGCTTCGTGCACCCCGACCGCGCTGGTGCGTGAGCTGCTGCCACCCGGCGCGGTCGACGGCCGGTTCACCGGCGCGGCCGAGCGGTTCCGCTACGGGCGCGGCGCGATGCAGATCCACGTGGCCCTCTCCGGGCCGCCGCGGTGGCGGGAGGACCGGCTCGCCGAGGTCCCGCTGATCCACCTCTCCGACGGCTCGGCGAGCACCGGGATCGCCTGCGCCCAGGCCGAAGCCGGGCTGCTGCCCGCGAAACCGACCGTCGTGGTGGGCAGGCAGGACGTCCTCGACCCGGCCCGCGTCCCGGACGGCGCGGCCGCCCTGTGGCTCCAGCTGCAGGAGGTGCCGTTCACCCCGGCCGGGGACGCCGCCGGCGAACTGGACACCACCGGCGGCTGGACCCCCGAGCTGGCCCGGGCGTTCGCGCAGCGCGTGCTCGACCGGGTCGCCGCCCACTCCCCCGGGCTGATGGACCTCGTCCGCGCGATCGACGTCGTCACTCCGGTGGACCTCGCTGCCCACAACGTCAACGCCGTCCACGGCGACCCGTACGGCGGCTCGGCCGAGCTCGACCAGAACTTCCTCTGGCGCCCGACGCCGGCCGGCGCCCGGCACGCCACGCCGGTGCCCGGCCTCTGGCACATCGGCGCCTCGACCCATCCCGGTCCCGGCCTCGGCGGCGGCTCGGGTCACCTGGTCGCCCAGCGCCTGCTCCGCCACCGCTGACCCCTCCAGGAGGAGCCATGAAATCCACCTTCGACGCCCAGGACGAGGTCCTGGTCGTGACCGGTGGCGCCCACGGCATCGGCGCCGCCACCGCCCGTGCCTTCGCCGAGCGCGGCGGCACCGCCGTCGTCTTCGACGTCGTCCACGCCCCGGACCTCGACGGCCACGACCGGATCGAACAGCACCGCGTCGACGTCTCCGACCGCGAGCGCGTGCAGGACGCGGTCGACGCCGTCCTGCTCCGGCACGGCCGGATCGACGCCCTGGTGGCGGGCGCCGCGATCCAGCCACGCTGCGACGTCGTCGGCATGGATCCCTACACGTGGCGGCAGACCCTGGCCGTGAACCTCGACGGCGTCGTCTGGTGCACGCAGGCCGTGCTGCCCGGCATGATCGCCCGCCGGTCCGGCAGCATCGTCGTGTTCTCCTCCGGGCTCGCCCACGCCGGCCGAGCCCAGGCTTCCGCCTACGCCGCGAGCAAGGGCGCCTTGACGTCGTTCGCGAAGTCCCTGGCCGCCGAGGTCGCCGACTACCGCGTGCGGGTCAACACGATCTTCCCCGGCGTGATCGACACACCCCAGTTCCGCGCCGCCAACCCGGCCGGCGGCGAGCGCGAGCACTGGGCCGCGACGACCGGGATCGGCACCCCCGAGGACGTCGTCGGCTGCCTGCTCTTCCTGCTCTCGGACGCGGCCACGATGACCGGATCCACGCTGACCCGCGACCGGGCCTTCGCGCAGGAGGAATTGTGAGCGAACAGGAATCCCTGCCCATCGCGGTCGTCGGCGGCGGCCCGATCGGGCTCATCACGGCGCTGGGGCTGGTCCGTTACGGCATCCCGGTCGTGGTGTTCGAAGAAGACGAAATGCTCTCGCTGGACACCAAGGCGGGCACGGTGCTCACCCGCACCCTCGAAGTCCTGCACCGCTACGACGCCGTGGACGACGTACTGCGGGCGTCGCTGCGGATCGACGAGATCGGCGACATCGACCGCGCCACCGGCACCGCCCGCGCCAGCGTCCACACCGGTCTCCTCGGCGACGACACGCGCTTCCCGTTCGTGGTCAACATCCCGCAGCACCACCTCGAACCCGTGCTGCGCCGCAGGTTGGAGGAACTCGCCCCTGGAGTCGTCCGCATGGGACACCGGATGACCGGCTTCGACCAGCACGAAGACCACGTTTCGCTCCGGCTGGACACGCCCACGGGAGAGCAGCGGGTCGCCGCGCGGTACCTGCTGGCCTGCGACGGCGGCCGGTCCCAGACCCGCGAACAGCTCGGCATCACCGTCGAAGGCCACACGCTGGACCAGCGGTACATGCTCGTCGATCTGGAGGTCGACCTCGACGTCGCCAATCCGCGTGACTACCCCTACCTCGCCTACTTCGGCGACCCCGCCGAGTGGATGATCCTCGTCCGGCAGCCGCACTGCTGGCGGTTCCTGTATCCCCTCGAGCCCGGCGCGCCCGAGCCGGACCGGGCCGAACTCGCCGCGAAGGCGAAGCGGTTCATCGGCGACGTCGACGGGCTGCGCGTGCTCGGCACCAACATCTACCCCGTGCACCACCGGGTCGCCGACCGCTGGCGCGCCGGCCGTGTCTTCCTGATGGGCGACGCCGCCCACCTCATCACCCCGATGTGGGCGCTCGGCCTCAACACCGGCGTGCTCGACGCGTCGAACCTGCCCTGGCGGCTGGCGTGGGTGCTCCGCGGCTGGGCCGACGAGTCCCTTTTGGACGGCTACGAGCGCGAGCAGGCCCCGGTCGCGGTCCGCGGCTCCGGCGAGATGGCCGAAGCGGCCCGCGCCTACATGGACCGCCGCGACGACGGCGTGTCCGCGATGGCCGGCGGCGGCTGGGGCGTCGCGGTGACCCGCTCCCTGCTCGGCGTCCGCCTCGACGTCGACGGCACCGGAGACTGGTCGATGATCGCCACCGGCGAGGAGCCCCGCCCGCTCCGGGCCGGCGACCGGCTGCCGGACGTCCGCCTGTTCGGCCCGGACGGCGCCGTGCACGCGCACGACCTCTGCGCCGACACGTTCCTCGGCCTGTACTTCACCGACGCGCGCCGCAACCCGCGGCTGCCCGCCGACGACACGCCCGGACTGCGCCGCGTCGTGGTCAGCCGGTGGGACGCCCCGCTGGACTCGCCCCTGCGCGGCCGCGCCCTGTTCGACCCCGGTTCGCGAGCC
Organism: Amycolatopsis melonis; assembly: GCF_040064235.1. NCBI lineage: Bacteria > Bacillati > Actinomycetota > Actinomycetes > Pseudonocardiales > Pseudonocardiaceae > Amycolatopsis > Amycolatopsis melonis. The sequence continues at coordinate 1,002,755 of NZ_JBDZYD010000001.1, read as the reverse complement.
ATGCGGCGGCTGGGCGTCGGACCGGACACGGCGGTGCTGCTGCGGCCGGACGGCCACGTGGCGGCGATCGCCGCCTTCGACCCCACCATCGACGTCGACCCGCTCGGTGCCGCCCATGCGCGGATCACCGGCCGGGTCCCGGCGGAAGGAGCGCTGACGTGACCGCGGGAACCACCGTGCACGCACCGGACGGAACGCCGGTCGTGCTGGCCGAGATCGGCCAGACCGAACTCCTGGTCAACGACCACGTGCGCGTCTGGGAGGTGGCCCTGGAGCCCGGCGAGTCGCAGCCGTGGCACCTGCACCACCACCCGTACCTGGTCGTGAACCTCGAAGCCTCGCCGGGGCGGATGGACTGGCTCGACGGCGCACCGCCGCGGTTCGTGAACGAGTACGTCGGCGGCGTGATCTTCCGGCCGACATCGCCGGTGCACATGCTGACGAACGTCGGCCCGACCCGGTACCGCAACCGGCTCGTCGAGCTGCTGGACCTCGGCGAACGAGCCGCCCCGGTGCCCGCCGAGCCGGTCGGCCACCACGTCGTGTTCGAAACCGACCTGGTGCGGGCGTGGGAGATCGTCCTCGACCCGGGTGCCTCGCTCGCGGGCCACCGCCACCGGCACCCCCACGTCGTGATCACCCTCGACGGTTCCGACACCCGCATCGACACCACCGACGGGCCGGGACCGGTGGAAACCGAGGCGCCGGGCGACGTCCGCTACCGCAAACCCGGCGGCCTCCAGACCCTCGTCAACGTCGGGCCGACGCGCTACCGCAGCCGCCTGATCGAGCTGAAATACCTGGGAGAGAACCGATGACGACCAACCTCTCGGCCCCCGCCGCGTACTCCGGCGAAGCCGCCGACCGCGCCCGCGTGGGCGCACCCGGCGCGCTCAGCCGGTTCCGGGAGATCCTCGTCCAGACCCACGACCTGGACTGGATCGACAAGACCCTGGACGGCCTGTCCCACAAGATGCTCTGGCGCGACGACGAGACCGGCGCGTCGATCGCGCTCGTCCGGTTCCGGAAGGGCGCGGGCATCCCGTCCCGGCACGCGCACGCGTCGAACCAGTTCATGTTCTGCCTGTCCGGCCGCTACACCTACGTGCCGACCGGCATCACGCTCACCGAGGGCGCGTTCTACTGGAATCCCAAGGGATCCGAGCACGGCCCGACGCTCGCGGAGGAGGAGTCGGTCCTGGTCGAGGTCTACGACGGCCCGCACTATCCGACCCAGCCCGGCTGGTACGCCGACCCCGCCGACGCCCGCTGAAGGGAATCACCGTGCCCAAACAGGAAATCGTCTCCCCGGACCTGGCCGTCCCCAATGGACACTTCGCGCAGGCCACCCGCTCCGGCCGCCTCGTCTTCATCTCCGGCATGACCGCCCGCAACGCGGCGGGCGGTGTCACCGGCGTCGGCGACATCAGCGCGCAGACCCACCAGGTGTGCCAGAACCTCGAAGCCGCGGTCAAGGCCGCCGGCGGCACGCTCGACGACATCGCCCGCGTCGACGTCTACGTCCGCAACATGGAGGATTTCGACGCCATCCACGCCGTGCGACGGCAGTACTTCACCGGCGTGGCCCCCGCGTCGACCATGGTCGAGGTCTCGAAGTTCGTGAACAAGGACTACCTGATCGAGATCAACGCGATCGCCGTGCTCCCGGAGGACGCGCGATGAAGCTGGCCACGGTCCGCGTCGACGGCAGGGACCACCTCGGCGCGGTGGAACCGGAGGAAGGCACGGTGACGATCCTGCCCGCCGCGGCCCCGACGCTCGACGACGTCGTCCGCGGCGACCTGGTGGACCTGCGCCACGGCACGCGCGTCACGTTGGACGCGGTCGAGATCGTCGCACCGCTGCGCCGGTTCAACCGCGACATCCTCTGCACGGGCTGGAACTACTGGGACCACTTCGAGGAATCCCGGGGCAAACGCGAAGGACAGGACCCACCGGAACGGCCACGGCACCCGACGTTCTTCACCAAGGGCCCGGACACGGTGATCGGCCCGCACGACGACATCGCCTACGACCCGGCGATCTCGGCCAAGTGGGACTACGAAGCCGAAGTCGCGCTGATCATCGGCAAGGACGGCCGGTCCATCCCGGAAGAGCGGGCCTGGGAGCACGTGTTCGGCCTGTGCGTCGCCAACGACGTCTCCCAACGCGACCTTCAGCGCCGCCACGGCGGCCAATGGCTCAAAGGCAAGAGCATCGACGCGACCATGCCACTGGGCCCCTGGATCACCACGGCCGACGAGGTCACGGACCCGTACGACCTCACCGTGCGCTGCACCCTGAACGGCGAGGTCCTGCAGGAGGCCTCCACGCGCCAGGTCGCGTTCCGCTTCGAGCGCATCATCGCCGAACTGAGCTGGGGCATGACCCTGCGAGCCGGCGACGTGATCCTCACCGGAACCCCCAGCGGGATCGGCAACGCCCGCGAACCGCAGGTGTTCCTGGCGCCCGGAGACGAGGTCGTCACCTCCGTCAGTGGCCTCGGCGAGCTTCGCAACCGGGTTGTCGCGACCGACCTCAAGGCCTACCCCGCCGGTGTCCCGTAGACCACCAGCTCGGTGCTGCTGACGAAGAAGCAGCCGAGCGATCAACCCGGCCGCCGGCCGAACGGAGGGTCGTGCGGCCGGCTTCCACGCCGCTCCGGTACGACACCGCGATCAGCTCACCGAGCTCGTACCGCACCCGGAAGCGTGCGAGATCTCCCTTTCGGGCTCCTGCGGGCCGGCCCGACCGAGTGATGGCCGCCGTTGACGGGTGCTAGAGTCGGGAACTAGCACGTGCAAGCTGCCGTTGGCCGGCGAGGTGAGGGAGTGGTGGGGGCGAAGACGGGCAAGCGGGTGACCGCTGCCGACGTGGCGCGTTCACTGGGCCTTTCGCGGGCGACGGTGGGCTTCGTGCTCAACGGAACGTCCGGGCAACGGATCTCCGAAGCGACCAAGGAACGCGTCCTGGCCGAGGCCGCCCGCCTCGGCTACCGGCCCCATACCGCCGCCCAGGCGCTGCGCCGCGGCAGCAGCAAGCTGGTCCTGCTCGTCGTCCCCGACTGGCCGGTGGAATTCAGCGTCGGCAAGTGCGTCGAAGAAGCCTCCCACGCACTGGAGGAAGCGGGGTACTCGCTCGTCACCCAGACCCGCCACCCCGCGGGCACCGCACGCCCGCTCTGGGAACTCCTCGACCCCGAAGTGGTCGTCGGGTTCACGCCGTTCACGCCGGACGAGCTGACGGCGATGCGCGGCTGCGGCGTCACCCGCATCATCCCCGGCTCCATGGCCGGCTCGGCACCACCCGATCCGCTCGGCCTCCAGGACGGCCCGCGCCTGCAGGTCGAGCACCTGCGCGGACGCGGGCACACGCGCCTCGGCTTCGCCGCGACGGCCGACCCCCGCCTGGCCGGCCTGGTCGAGTCCCGGCTGCGGCTGGCCCAGGAAACCGCCGCGGCCGCCGGGTTGCCGCCGCTGGTGGTCCGGCACGTCGACGACCATGCGGACGCGGCCGGGGAAGCAGTGCACGGCTGGCTGGACGCGAACGTGACCGGCGTCGTCGCCTACAACGACGAAAGCGCCGCGCGGGTGGTCCGCGCCGCCGTGCGCGCGGGCCACCGCGTTCCGGCCGACCTCGCCGTCATCGGGCACGACGACAACCCCTACACCGCACTGTTCGTCCCCTCGATCTCGAGCATCCGGATCGACTACGCCGGCCTCGGGCGGCACCTGGCCGCCTTGGCCCTGCGCGAAGCCACCGGGCGGCCGCTGCCCGCCGGCGAGGCGGACGCCGCGGCGACCGTGGTCGCCCGGGAATCGACCGAGCCGGGCCGGGCTTCACGCCGGCCGTAGCTCGCTTTCGGCGAGCCAGCCGGTGACGGCGTCGATGCCGAGCCGGGCCGGGGTTCACGCCGGCCGTAGCTCGCTTTCGGCGAGCCAGCCGGTGACGGCGTCGATGCCGAGCCGGAAGGGCGGCCGCTCCGGCCGGTTGAGAAAACCGTGGCGAGTACCGGGAACGATCCGGTGCTGCACCTCGACGCCCGCGGCGGCAAGCTCGGCCGCGAACGCCTCCCCCGACGCCCGCAGCGAGTCACGGTCGGCGTCGAGAACGAGCGTCGGAGGCAGCCCGGCCGGCTCACCGCCGCCGGGAAACGCCTCCCGCAGCACTTCCGGAGAGCCCGCGTAGTTCCGGTTCATCTTGTCGACGGCGCCCGGCGTGAGCTGCCCCCACCGATGCCACCCGCGCAGGCGCGAGGCGAGCCGGGCCGAGGGAGCCGGGAGCGCCGCGTGGAAGGTGCCGTACGCCAGCACGAGCCGGTCCGGCCCCGCGCGGCCTTCGTCGCGTAGCCGGACCGCGGCCGACGCCGCCAAGCATGCGCCGGCACTCGCCCCGCCCAGAACGACCCGCCCGTCCACCGACCGCTCCCGCACCCGGGCGAACACATCGACGACATCGTCGACGGGGACGGGGAACCGGACTCCGGCCGGCCGGCCGGGCGCCGGTTTGCGCACCCAGCTGAAGGCCGGGACACGGCGGTAGTCGACGCTCACCACTTCGCGACCGGTGCCCGCAACGGCCGCCGCGACGGCGTGCGCCTCGGCCATGTCCAAGTCGCCCCAGGCGAAAGCACCGCCGTGCAGCCACACCAGCGGCGCGGCCCGGTCCGGTGATTCCCCCGATGGCGCGTAGCGGCGCGCCGGAACCATGCCGTGCCGCCCCGGGACCGCGATGTCTTCGGTGTTCAAGCTCAGGCTCCGTCCCCAGCTGGGTTGTAACGTTTCATGAAGGAGTGCTTGCACGTGCTAGCTCCGGGAGATTAGCATCACCGCCCAGCGCTTGCTAGCACGTGATACCACGTCTGACCTGAGCTTTCGGACAACGGAGTCTTGCCATGATCGACAGCCAATCGTCCGCCGTCCCGCCACCGCCTCCGGTGCTGTCCCCCGAGCCCGCCCCGGCACTGCCCAAGGTCTCCGCCCGCTACATCTGGCTGATGGTCCTGGCCCAGTTCGGCGTGTTCCTGGCCTTCATCACCCCCCTCGGGATCTCGCTCTCGGTGAAGCTCGCCCAGCTCGCGCCCGGGCACGAGGAGTACCTCGGCTACATCACCGGCGGGGGTGCGGCCTCGGTTCTGTTGTTCGGACCACTGCTGGGCGTGCTCAGTGACCGGACGAGGAGCAGGCTGGGGCGTCGCCGCCCGTTCATGATCGGCGGGATGCTGCTCGGCGTGGTGTCGCTGGTGGTCATGGCGACCGCCCCGAGCGTGTTCGTGCTCGGGCTCGGCTGGGTGCTGGCCCAGCTGGGCTGGGGACAGGTCCTGGGCGCGCTGACGAACTCGCAAGCGGACCGGTTGCCCGAGGAACAGCGCGGCAAGGTCGCCGGGCTCGTCGGCTTCGCCACCCTCATCGCCCCCGTGGGCGGGGTCGTGCTCGCCAGCCGGTTCGTCGGCGACGCGCTGCTGCTCTTCCTGGTCCCCGGCTCGGTCGGCGTCGTGCTGGTGACGCTCTTCGTCTGCCTGATCCACGAGCCCGACAGCCGCACGCTGCCCCACGGCGAACCTCTCACCGCGCGAAGCCTGGCCGGCAAGTACATGTTCAGGCCGCGCCGGTACCCCGACTACTCGTGGAACTGGCTCAGCCGCTTCCTGTTCTACTTCGGACTGACGCTCAACACGACGTTCGTCGCCTTCTTCCTCGCTGCCCGCCTGGGGATCAGCGTGGCCGAGGTGGCCGGCACCGTCGCCGTGCTCTCCGGGCTCGGCGTGCTAGCCACGTCCGCGGGCGCGCTGGGCGGCGGGTTCCTGTCCGACAAGCTCCGCCGGCGTCGCGTGTTCGTCCTCGTCGCGGGTGCGGTCTTCGCGCTCGGCGCGGTGGTCATGGCCTTCGCGTCCAGCGTGCCCCTGCTGTTCGCGGGCTCGCTGACGACCTCGGTCGGGCTGGGCATGTTCTCCGCCGTCGACCAGGCGCTCGCCCTCGACGTCCTCCCGGAGCGCGAGACGGAGGCCGGCCGTTTCATGGGCATCATGGGCTTCGCCACTTCGATCCCGCAGTCCGTCGCACCGCTGGTCGCGCCGGTTTTCCTGACCATCGGGGCCGCGGCCACCGGGAAGAACTACACCCTGCTGTTCCTCGTCGCCGCGGCCTGCACCGTCCTCAGTGGACTGGTCGTGCTGCGTGTCAAGTCCGTCCGATAGAGGAGATTCCGTGTCCCCCACCTGGCAGGCCAGGTTCATCACGCCCGCGTCCGAAGCCGGAGCGCCGGCCCCGTACTTCCGGCGCGAGTTCACCGTCGAGGGCACGCCCCGCCGCGCGACCCTGCACGTCACCGCGATCGGGCTGGTCGAGCCCCACCTCAACGGCGAGCGCGTCGGCGACGAGGTGCTGGCCCCCGGCTGGACCTCCTACCGCCACCGTCTCGCGGTCAGCTCCCACGACGTGACCGACCGGATCGTGCCCGGCGCGAACGCCGTCGGTGCCGTTGTCGGCGAAGGGTGGGCCCTCGGGCGCCTCGGCTGGGAGGGCAAGCGCCACCACTACGCCGACCGGCCGGCGTTGTTCCTCCAGCTCGATCTGGAGTACGACGACCGCACCGAGACCATCGGCTCGGACACCTCGTTCACCACCGGCACCGGAGCCGTCCTGGCGAACAGCCTCTACGACGGCGAGGAGTACGACGCCCGGCTGGAACCCCTCGGCTGGGACCAGCCGGAGTTCGGTGACCCGTGGGAGCCGGTGGAGCTGTTCGAATGGGACCTGTCGGCCCTCGTCACCTCCACCGCTCCCCCGATCCGGCGGATCGAAGCACTGAAGCCCGTCTCGATCACGCGGAGCCCGAGCGGTAAACCGATCGTCGACTTCGGACAGAACATCTCCGGCTGGGTCCGGTTGAGCGTGCAGGGCGAGCCGGGGCGGACGGTGACGCTCCGCCACGCCGAAGTCCTCACCGACGGCGAGCTGGAGACCGAAACGCTGCGCACGGCCGCGGCCACCGACCGGTACACCCTCCGCGGCGGCGACCGCGAAACGTGGGAGCCGAAGTTCACCTTCCACGGCTTCCGCTACGTCGAAGTGGACGGCTACCCGGGCACCCTCGCCGCCGACGACATCGCCGCGGTCGTGGTGCACAGCGACATGCCCCGCACGGGGTGGTTCGAGTGCTCGAACCCGTTGCTGAACCAGTTGCACGCCAACGTCGTCTGGTCCATGCGGGGCAACTTCGTCGGTGTGCCCACCGACTGCCCGCAGCGAGACGAACGCCTGGGCTGGACCGGCGACCTCAACGCCTTCGCCCCCACCGCGGCGTTCCTCTACGACGTGCGCGGCGTCCTCGGCTCGTGGCTGGCCGACCTCGCCGCCGAGCACTGCGAAAAGGGGTACGTGCCGTGGGTCGTCCCGGACGTGCTGTCCACTCCGTCATCGCCCACCGCGTTGTGGAGTGACGTCGCGGTCAGTCTCCCGTGGACGCTCTACACCGAGTACGGCGACCCGGACATCCTCCGGCAAAGCTACGACTCGATGGCGGCGTTCGTCCGGGACGTCGAGTCCCGGCTGGACGAGAACGACCTGTGGAGCACCGGATACCAGTTCGGCGACTGGCTCGACCCGGACGCGCCGATGGACAACCCGGCGGGCGGCAAGACCGACCGCCACCTCGTCGCGTCGGCGTTCCTGTGCCGCACCACCGCACAGCTGGCCAAGACCGCGGCGCTGCTCGGCGAGGCCGAAGACGCCGACCACTTCACGACGTTGGCCGATCGCGTGCGTGCGGCGTTCCGGCACGAATACGTCACCCCGTCCGGACGGCTGGCGAACGAGTCGGCGACCGCGCTGGCCCTCGCGATCTGCTTCGGCATCCTCGACCCGGCCCAGGAAACCAAGGCCGGCGACCAGCTGGCCGCATTGGTGGCCAAGGCCGGTTACCGGATTTCCACCGGGTTCGCGGGAACCCCGTTCGTCACCGAGGCCCTCAGCCGCACCGGCCACCTCGACGAGGCCTACCTCCTCCTGCTGGAAACCGGGTGCCCGTCGTTCCTCTACCCGGTCACCATGGGCGCGACCACGATCTGGGAACGCTGGGACTCGATCCGCCCGGACGGGACGATCAACCCGTCCGGAATGACTTCCCTCAACCACTACGCCTTGGGTGCGATCGCCGACTGGCTGCACCGGGTCGTGGGCGGCCTCTCCCCCGCCGAACCCGGCTACCGCCGGATGCACATCGCCCCACGTCCGGGCGGCGGCCTCACCCACGCCACCGTCACCCACGACACCGTCCACGGCCGCGCCACCGTGGCCTGGCGCAACGACGACGGCCGGATGCACCTGGACGTCACCCTCCCCGACGGCACCGAAGCGACCGTGGTGCTCCCCCAGCACCCGGACGAGCTCGTCGTCCAGGTGACCGGCGGAGAGCACTCCTGGAAATACGACATCGCCGAGCGGGCGCCGGAGCAGTACACGATGGACACTCCACTTCGGACGCTCTCCGAAGACCCGAAGGTGTGGCGTGCGGTCACCGAAGCCTTCGCGAAGCACTTCCCCGGCATTCCCCTCGACGGTTCCGCGCCCGAAGCCGCGAGTGTCTCCCTCAACGTCGTCCTGGACCACGTCCCCGGCGCCTCGGCCGAACTGAAGAACGATCTGGTGGCCGCCGTCGGCGGTCAGGAAGGAAGCCTCTGATGCCCGATTTCACCCTGGAGCAGAAGGCAGCCTTGCTGTCCGGAGAGGACTTCTGGTCCACCAAGGCGATCGCCGGCGTGCCGTCGATGCTCCTGGTCGACGGGCCGCACGGGCTGCGGCTCCAGGACGCCGACACCGACCACCTCGGCATCCACGACAGCCGGCCCGCCACCTGCTTCCCGACCGCGGCCGCGGTCGGCTCCAGCTGGGACGCGGGCGTCGCCGCCGAGATCGGCGCGGCCATCGGCCGCGAAGCGCGAGCCGCCGGGGTGACCGTCAACCTCGGGCCCGGCGTGAACATCAAGCGGTCACCGCTGTGCGGCCGCAACTTCGAGTACTACTCCGAAGACCCGCTGCTCAGCGGCACGCTCGGCGCGGCACACGTGCGAGGCCTGCAGAGCGAGGGCGTGGGCGCGTCGGTCAAGCACTTCGCCGCCAACAACCAGGAAACCGACCGCATGAGCATCAGCGCGGACGTCGACGAACGCACCCTGCGCGAGATCTACTTCCCCGCCTTCGAGAAGGTCGTGACCGAGGCGCACCCGGCCACCGTGATGTGCTCCTACAACCGCGTCAACGGCGTCTACGCCTCCCAGAACCGGTGGCTCCTCACCGACATCCTGCGCGACGAGTGGGGCTTCGACGGCGTCGTCGTCTCCGACTGGGGCGCCGTCAACGACCGGGTCGCGGCCCTGCGGGCCGGTCTCGACCTCGAAATGCCCGGCACCGGCGGGGTCACCGACGCCGAGATCGTGCAGGCCGTGCAGCGCGGTGAACTCGACGAAGCCGTCGTCGACCGCAGCCTGCAGCGGGTGCTCGCCCTCACCGAACGGGTCACGCCCGCGACCGGCACCCTCGACGTCGAAGCCCACCACGCCCTGGCGAAACGGCTCGCCACCGAGTGCGCGGTGCTGCTGAAGAACGAGCGGGACACGCTGCCCATCGCCCCCGAAGCCAGTGTCGCCGTCATCGGCGAGTTCGCCGTGGAGGCCCGGTTCCAGGGCGGCGGCAGCTCGCACGTCAACCCGACCCGCGTCGACACCGCCCTCGATGCCATCCGGGCACTGGGAACATCCGTCACCCACGCGAGCGGGCTCGACGACAACGCCGTGGAGATCGCCCGCGAAGCCGACGTCACCGTGTTGTTCGCCGGGCTGAAGGAAATCGACGAGTCCGAAGGCTACGACCGCGACACCATCGCCCTGCCGGACGGGCAGATCGACCTCATCCGCCGCGTCGCCGCCGTCAGCTCCCGCACCGTGGTCGTGCTGTCCCACGGCGGAGTCGTCTCCCTCGAAGGCTGGCACGACGACGTCGACGCCATCCTCGACGGCTGGCTGCTCGGCCAAGCGAGCGGCAGCGCCCTCGCCGACCTGCTCTACGGCATCGCCAACCCCTCCGGGCACCTCGCCGAAACGATCCCCCTCCGACTCCAGGACAACCCGAGCTACCTGAACTTCCCCGGCGAACAGGGCCACGTCCGCTACGGCGAAGGCGTGATGGTCGGCTACCGCTACTACGAAACCGCCGAGGTCGGCGTCCGGTACCCGTTCGGCCACGGCCTGTCCTACACCACCTTCGAGACGAACGACCTCTCCGTGACCGTCACCGGCGACGACACCGCGACGGTCTCGGTCACCGTGACGAACACCGGGCCCATCGCGGGGAAACACGTCATCCAGGTCTACGTCGCCACCGGCGCCGGACCGGTCCGCCGGCCCGCCCGTGAACTGCGTGCGTTCACCAAGGTCGAGCTGGCCCCGGGAGAAACCCGGGCGGTCGACCTCGCCCTGGAGCGCCGCGCCTTCGCCTACTACGACGTCGAACTCGCCCGCTGGGTCGTCGCGCCCGGGGAGTACACCGTCCAGATCGGACACAGTGCCGCGGACATCGTCGCCGAGGCGCCGATCACCCTCACCGGCGACACCATCACGCGGGTGCTGAGCCTCGACTCACCGGTGCAGGACTGGTTCGGCCACCCGGTCGTCGGCCCGCTCATCACCCACAAGATCACCGAATCGATGGGCGCCGAACAGGCGAAACAGGCAGGCGAAGCCCAGGACTGGCTGCGCATGGTCGCCTCACTGCCCATGAAGCAGTTCACCCACTTCCTGACCTCCGGCGGCGCGCACCTGCCGGACGACGCCCTCTCCGAACTGATCGAACTCAGCAAGAACTGACTCCCGGAAAGGAACCCGCACGAATGCAGCGATTCACCGGCAAGCGCGTCCTGATCACCGGCGGCGCCTCCGGCATCGGCCGGGCGACCGTGCTCCGGCTCCTGGCCGAAGGTGCGCACGTCGTCGCGGCCGACATAGCCGAAACGGTCCTCAAGGAGATCGCCGGCAGCGAACGGCTCACCGCCCGGGTGCTCGACATCTCGGACGAGGAGGCGGTCAACGCCGTCGTCTCGGAGAGCATCGACCGGCTCGGCGGCCTGGACGTGCTCGTCAACGCCGCGGGCATCCTCCGCGGCGCCCACACCCACGAGTGCGAGCTCGAGATGTGGAACCGGATCATCGGCGTCAACCTCACCGGCACGTTCCTGGTCACCCGAGCCGCACTGCCGGCGCTGCTGGACACCGGGCACGGCGTGATCGTCAACTTCAGCTCGACGTCGGCCTCGTTCGCCCACCCATATATGGCGGCCTACTCGGCCAGCAAGGGCGGCATCCAGTCGTTCACCCACTCCATAGCGCAGGAGTACTCGAAGCAGGGCCTGCGTGCGGTGTGCGTCGCCCCCGGCAGCATCCGCAGCGGCATCACCGAAACGACGGTCCAGCACCTGCCCGAAGACGTCGACTGGCAGCTGTTCGGCAAGCTCCAGCCGGCCATCGGCGAAGGCTTCGCCCCACCGGAGTCCGTCGCCGGCGTCATCGCGATGCTCGCCTCCGAAGACGGCGCGTTCATCACCGGCACCGAGATCCGCGTCGACGGGGGCACCCACCAGTAGCGCCGGCGGCCCAGGCGAGGCGACGTTCCCGGCGGTCCAGGGCATGCGCGCGGCCCGACCCCACCCAGCACGGTGAAATGAGGACGTACATGTTGGCAGGGCTCGTGCAATGTCAGCTGTGCGGCCGCCGGCTGGACTCACACCGGATCAACGGCCGCCCTGGCTACCGCTGCCGTCACGGCCACACCAGCGCCCGCAACCGCCCACCAGAACTCGCCAAGAACGTCTACGTCCGCGAAGACCACTTGCTCGATGATCTCCGCGCCCGATTCCCCGAGACGGCCGACAACGATGATCCCGCGATCGCGAGCCACCTGAGAACGAACTGCCTGACGATCCGCTGTGGCGGTGCCACCCGAGAAGTCAAACCCGTCGGTCAGGAGCCCATACGACCCGCTCCAGCCGGGTAATTGAGTGTCCGAGGACCGAGTTGATCTATAACCCCACACTGAAGTTCGCCACCGACCTGCTGCTTTAGTAGTAGGTCCTGCTGGCCGGGTCGGACAACGAGGCGAAGGCGGCGAGGAAGACGCGCGTTTGAGCTGGCGGTTTCCGGTCCGGGCCGGGTGTTCGCCCTTGATGCCACCAGACCCGGTGACACCACCCCCCGGATCATGGGTTCGACTGGGGGCGCAAGTCATGCCGGGCCTGGTGACCACAGCTCCTTGATCAGGAACTACGAAAACGGTGACGGGGGTATTTCTATCGGACATGAGCGGAAATTTCCTGATCGTGATCAGCCGCCGGCCCTCCCCGCCGAAAATGGCGAAACCGACGAAACAAAGTGACCATCACGCCTGCCGCTCCGCCTCGAAGGCCCCCACCAAGCACGCGCGAGTTCCGGGGCCTTCCGGCGTCGCCGGCAAGGGGTTTCCCAGCAGGCGGACAGGACGACGCGGGCTTGCCCCGGGGCCGCGGCCGCCGCTCGCTGCAGCACCTGGACGTGACCCGATCGACGCGGGTCGGCTGAGCGGCAGGCACGGCGGGTTCGGAGCGGTCGTTCCGGGAACGGAACGGATCGCCGGGTCTGCCCCCGGAGCCCAGGTCACGTCATGGTGAGAGTTCTTCGAGGACCTGGTTCCGGGTTTCGATGGCGAACAGGATGGTGACGATCCCGCCGATGAGGGCGACGGCGGCGAAGGCGGAGAAGACGTAGCGGATGCCGAGGTCGGCGACGATCCAGCCGACCAGCAGCGGGCCGACCGAGGAGCCGGCGCGCAGCCAGGCGCTGCCGAAGCCGGTGCCGATCGCCCGCAGCCGTGTCGGATACAGCTCGGCCGAGTAGAGGTACAGGGAGAACGAGATCGTCTGCAGGATCGCATAGGCGAGCGTGGCCATGATCAGGACCTGGATCGCCGAGGTGGCGCCGGAGACAGTGAGGGCTGTCAGCGGCACGATCGCGAGCAGGAAAGCCCAGGAGTACCAGCGTTTGCGGCCGACCTTGTCGATCAGCAGCGCGCAAGCCACCGACGCGAGCACGCCGACGCCGGAGGTGATCCAGCCGTAGGCGAGGCTGGTCTGCAGCGGCAGGTGGAAAAGCTGCTTGTAGAGGGTGGGCAGCCAGGTGACCAGGCCGTTGTTGACCAGGTAGACGGTCGCCCACAGCACCCAGATCATCAGGGTGCGCCTGCGGTAGATGCCGTGGAACAGCTCGCGCCAGTCCGAGCGGGTCTTCACCTTCGGGTCCACCGGGCGGACGACGGGCTCGACCAGGACGTGCCCCTGCTTCACGGCCTCGTTCTCGAGCATCGAGACGACCTCGTCCGCCTTCTCGACGCGCCCCTTGGTGGCCAGCCAGCGCGGTGATTCCGGCATCAGCAGGCGCAGCGGGATGGTCAGCACGGCGGGGATGAGCCCGACGACGAACAGGGCGCGCCAGCCGTAGACCGGGACCAGGAAGTAGCCCGCGATCCCGGCGAACATCAGCCCGACCGGGAAGATGACCTCGTAGAGCAGGAAGAACCGGCCGCGCTTGCGGGCCCCGATGAACTCGTTGATGTAGGCGCTGGCGACGGGGACTTCGCCGCCGGTGCCGATGCCCTGCAGGAACCGGAAGATCAGGATCGAGGTGCCGCTCCAGGCGAACAGGCAGGCGACGTCCATCGAGACGAACAGCACGATGGTGATCAGCAGCGTGTTCATCCGGCCGAACTTCTCGGCGATCCAGCCGAAGGTGACCGCGCCGATGAGCTGGCCGACGTAGCCGGCGGAGAGGATGGCGCCGACCTGGGCGGGACTGAGGTGCCATTCGGTGACCAGCTGGGGCATCGCGAAGGCGATGACCAGCACGGTGTAGGCGTCGAAGAAGGTCGCCGAGCCGATGATGACGCGGATCAGCAGGAGCCGGCGGGTGATCGGGAGCCGCTCGAGGCGGGCGACCAGGGCCGCGGTCGCGGTCGCCGTGGTGCCTCCGCCTGCAGCAATGGTGGTCATGGGTTCGTTCCTCGCTCTCCGCCTCGTCGCGGAGTCCTTCGGGACTGCATTGTCACCGGATCGCGGGGCGGCAGCAGCGTGCTGCCGCCCCGATCGACGTTCAGAGGAGTTCGGCGGCCTTGAGCGCGAGGACGATCTCTTCTTCGGCCTCGGCGGACAGGTCGATCAGCGGAGACCGCACGGTCGCGGTCGGCAGGACGCCGCGGGCCTTGAGGCCCAGCTTGAGCGCCACGGTGCCCTCCATGTGGGAACCGCGGTGGTAGACGGCCTTGGTCACCGGCAGCAGCCGGTCGTGGACCGCGCGAGCGGCCGGGTAATCCCGCGCCTTGCCCGCGGCGATCAGCTCCAGCAGCGGCTCCGGCGCCAGGCCGCCGTAGCCGACCAGCAGACCGTCGACGTCGAACATCGTGTGCAACAGGTACTCGTCGTGGCAGGACAGGATCTGCAGCTCCGGATGCTCGGCCCGCAGCACCGGGATCTCGGTGTCCCAGCGGCGCATGTTGCGCACCCCGTTCTTGGTGGCGAACACGCCTGGCTGCGCGGCGATCTCCAGCTGCGTCGCCAGGTCGTAGCTGGCCTTCGTGACGTCCGGGTACTGGAACAGGATCAGCGGCAGCCCCGAGGTCTCGAAGATCGCCCGGTAGCGGTCCTGCGGCGCGCCGGTCTGGAAGCCGAACCGCAGCCAGCCGTGCGAGGGGTAGACCAGCCCGGCGGACGCACCCGCGTTCACCGCACGCACCGCCTCCTCGGCGGCGACGGCGGTGCCCTCGCCGGTGATGCCGGCGATGATCGGGACCGTGCCGCCGACCGCCTCGACCAGGGTGCGGATGGTGGCGACCTGCTCGTCCTGGGTCAGGAAGGTGCCCTCGCCGGCGTGGCCGAGGCAGACCAGGCCCTTCACCCCCTCGAACCCGGCCAGCCACTTGCCGTAGGACGCGAGAGCCGCGTGGTCGACCGCACCGTCCACGGTGAACGGCGTGACGGGGGCGGGCACCAGTCCGCGCAGGTCAAGGGTGTGCTCCGAAGACATTCTCGAGCCTTTCCGACATCGATGGGAACGGTTGCAGGAACGTTCCCACACGATGCGCCACGAGCTCTCTGCCGTCAACCCCTCCCCCGGAAATGCGCCGCCAACCAGTAGCCTTCAGCGTGTGGTGACCATCGTCGACGTCGCCCGGGCGGCCGGGGTCAGCAAGTCCACCGTGTCCCGGATCCTCAACGAACGCCTCCCCCGATCCAACAGCGAAACCGCCCAGCGCGTCCGCCAGATCGCCGCCGAACTCGGCTACGTCCGCGACCCGCTCGCCGCTGGCATGCGCCGCGCCGGCACCAACACCGTCGGCGTGATCGTCCCCCGGCTCACCGACACCGTCATGGCGATCCTGTACGAGCAGATCGCGGCAGCCTCGGCAAGTCGCGGTCTCTTCGCCGTCGTGGCCACCACCGAAGACGACCCCGCCACCGAGCAGTTCGCCGTCCAGACCCTCGTCCGCCGCCGCGTCGACGGCCTCATCCTCACCACCGCGAGGCTCGACGTCCCCACCGCGCAAGGCGTCCCGCACGCACTGGCGCTACGCACCGACGGCATCGGCCCGGCCGCCATCGGCGACGACCGGCTCGGCGCCCGGCTGGCCGTCCGCCACCTCATCGACCTCGGCCACCGCAGGATCGGCCTCGTCGGCGGCCCGGACTACGCCTCCAGCGCCCGCGGCCGGCTCGACGGATACCGCGACGCCCTCACCGAAGCAGGGATGGCCGTCGATGAGTCGCTGATCGCCGGTGACTCCTTCTCGATGAAGTCCGGCGAGGTCGCCGGCCGGGTCCTGCTCGACCGCACCGACCGGCCCACCGCCATCTTCGCCGTCAACGACAACACGGCGATCGGCGTCATGGCCGCCGCCCACGCTCTCGGCCTACGTGTCCCGGAAGACGTGTCTCTGGTCGGCTACAACGACATCCCCGTCGTCAGCAGCCTGCCCGTCCCCCTCACCACCGTCCGCGTCCCCTTCGCCCAGATCGCCACCACAGCCCTCGACCTGCTGAACGAAGCGAGCGACGACCGGGCGCCGCGGACCATCGTCTCCGCACCGACCCTGATCCCCCGCCGTTCCACGGCACCACGATCATCTTGAAGTGACGTGGGTTGTGCGGGCGCCGCCGGCCGATCAGTCCTCGGGCGGGGGCCGGCAGGTCGGCGGCGACGATCTCCTTCACATCGGCGGACTGGATCCCGAGCGCGCGCAGGATCAGCGCACCGGCCGGAGTGCCTGCCTCCCGTCACCCCTGGTGTCCTTCCAGGACCATCCACATGGCACTCAAGGTCGTGCCGATCATCAACGAAGCGATGCTCGTCCGCAGGGCCGGATCGACCGGTGCGTTTCGGGCTGACCGAGGAGACCTTGCGCGGAGTGCTCACCGGTCCGCCCACGCAGGACGAATCTGGAGTCGACGCGATCATCCGCTGTACCGAGACCGGCGAGACCCGCGCCGGCCGTGCCGCCCACCTCGGCCGGATGCGAGGGCGCAGGCAGCACCGTCCGCCACGAGCCGGGTATCGCTCTCGACTGCATCGACCTCCGCCGGCTGACCGTCAAGCACCTGAACCTCGGCGGCATCGACGAACAGCAGCACCGCGAGGATGATCTCCACTGCCTGCCGCACCTCGGTGTTCAACTCGGCCGCGATGGAGTTCTCGTACAGCAGACCGACGACGACACCGGCCGGCACCATCACCACCGGCGCCCAGGTTCCCGCCGGTCGAGCCCGGGCCGCCGCCGTCGACCGGATGACCATGACGAGGGCGGCGAGGAGCAGCAGGTTTATGCGCTCATCCTCACGGAAGGTCCTCAAGGAGCGAGCGGACGACTGTGCGCGGGTGATGACCAGCCAAGGTCGTGTACTCCAGCCAGATACCGCAGCACACTAAATGACATAACCCCCTCGTTTGTTGGCTCGCGTCTCGCGGGATCTTACCTGGTCTGACGAGGACACCCAGACCTGATCGGCCAGAAGCGAGAGTTGCATCTTGTTTGGTTGACACCAATAGACCACCTAAGCGATAGTGACTTATCGTTTGTTGCCGGGGTGGTTCATGAAGGGAAGTTTCGGATGGAAGCGACAGCCGGCGCCGGGCATCCGCGTGGGGGTGAGGTGGAGCGGGTTGTCGTCGTCGGGGCATCGGCGGGCGGGCTGGGCACTGCCGAGGCCTTGCGCAGGTCCGGTTACCAGGGCGTCATCACCCTCATCGGTGACGAGCCGCATCTGCCCTATGACCGGCCTCCGCTGTCGAAGCAGCTGCTGAAGGGTGCCTGGCAGCCGGATCGGCTCCAGCTGCGCTCGACGGCGGACATCGACGCCCTGCACCTGGACCCGCTTCTGGGTGTTGCCGCCGCCGGGCTGGACCGCGACGGACGTGAAGTGGTGCTCGCCGACGGAGCCCGGGTGCCGTACGACGCTCTGGTCGTGGCGACCGGTGTCCGTCCTCGCCGTCTGCCGGGGTGCGACGGCGTGTCAGGGGTGCACGTGCTGCGCACCCTGGACGACGCCTTGGTGCTGAAAGACCGGTTGGGGCCGGGACGGCGCTTGGTGATCGTCGGCGGCGGGTTCGTCGGGGCCGAAGTGGCCGCCACGGCTCGTGGTCTGGGTGCCGAAGTGACCCTGCTCGAGGCCGGGCCGGTGCCGATGGGGCCGGCGGTCGGGGACGAGGTCGGACGATTCCTGGCCGCCGTCCACCACGAACAGGGAGCGCGGGTACGCACGGGTACTGCGGTCAGCGAGATCCGCAGGTCCGAGACCGGTGTCACCGGCGTGCGCCTCGCCGACGGCACCGACATCGCCGCAGACGACGTCCTCGTCGCCATCGGTTCGCTGCCCAACACCGAATGGCTGGCGGGCAGTGGGCTGACCGTGGACGACGGGCTGGTGTGCGACGAGTTCTGTGCCGCCGCGCCGGGGGTGTACGGCGTCGGTGACGTGGCCCGCTGGCACAACCCGCTGTTCGGCACGGCGATGCGCATCGAACACCGAACCAACGCCGCCGAACAGGCGATGGCCGTCGCCCGGAACCTGCTCGGCCCGGACCCGGGGCGACCGTTCGCGCCGGTGCCGTACTTCTGGTCCGACCAGTACGCCGTGAAGACCCAGGCCTACGGATACCTGCGCGGCCACGACGAAGCGGTCGTCGTCGAGCACGACGCTGCCGGGGCCCGCTTGCTCGTCGCCTACCGCCGTGATGACCGCCTGACCGGAGTGCTCTCCGCAGGCGTACCACCCAAGATCCTGCGCGCCTGGCGGGCCCTCATCGCCGCCCGGACGCCGTGGGCAGACGCCCTCGACACCACGCCCGTCGCTTAGCCATCCCCTTTCCGTCCTCTTCTTGGAGTGTTCATGAGTACTGCTGTCACGAACGACGGCACCGGCCTTCCCGTCTACCCCGGCGTGCGCGATTCCCGTTGCCCGTTCGACCTCCCGCCCGAGTACGAGGCCTGGCGGCTGGGCGACGGGCTGCAGCGCGTGCGGATGTGGAACGGCCGCACCGCCTGGGTGGTCAGCCGGTACGAGGACGTCAAGAAGATCCTGGCCGACCCGAGGTTCAGCGCGGACCCCGCCCGCTACCCCCAGCTCAGCCCCGCCGGGATGCCGCCGGTGCCGGCCTTCCCGCGGATGGACGACCCCGGACACGCCCGGCTGCGCCTGATGCTCACCAAGGACTTCACCGTCAAACGCACGGAAGCGATGCGTCCCCGGATCCGGGAGATCGTGGACCGCTTCCTGGAGCAGATGATCGCCGAAGGCTCCCCGGCGGATCTCGTGCAGGCCTACGCACTGCCGATCCCGTCTCTGGTGATCTCGCTGCTGCTCGGAGTGCCCTACGAAGACCACGAGTACTTCCAGCAGAACAGCCTCGTCATCAACCAGGCGCAGGCCACGCCGGAGGAGAAGACGGCCGCGAGTGCCTCACTGTTCGGCTTTCTCATGGAACTGGTGGCGCGCAAGGAGCGCGAGCCGGGCGACGATCTGCTCAGCCGCCTGTATGCCGAGCGGGTCGTGACGGGCGAGCTCAAGCGCGAGGAACTGGCCATGAACGGCATGATCCTGCTGTTCGCCGGGCACGAGACCACGGCCAACATGATCTCCCTGGGGACACTGACCCTGCTGGAGCACCCGGAGCAGGCCGCGCGGATCCGGGAGACCGACGACCCCAAGGTGGTCGCCGGCGCCGTCGAGGAACTGCTGCGCTACCTGGCGATCGCCCAGGACATGATCTGGCGTGCCGCCACCGAGGACCTGACGATCGGCGGCCAGGAGATCAAGGAAGGCGACATCCTGACCGTGAACCTGCCCGCGGCCAACCGGGACCCGGCGTTCCTGCCGGACACCGGCGACGTCTTCGACATCGGCCGCTCCGTCCGCGGGCACATCGCCTTCGGGCACGGCATCCACCAGTGTCTCGGGCAGAACCTGGCCCGCGTGGAACTGATGGAGGCGCTGCCCGCACTGCTGCGGAGGCTGCCCGATCTCCGCCTGGCCGTCCCGCTCGAGGACGTGAAGTTCCGGCACGACATGTCCGCCTTCGGCGTCCACGAGCTGCCGGTCACCTGGTAGGGACGGACAACCGGGTCACCGTCGCGGTCACGCCGGCGGTGACCCGGCCCTTGTCAGGCAGGCCGGGTGTCGCGCTTCTCCGGGTGCCAGAGGGGTGCCGCGGGCGGCAGCGAGGACGGCCGGGCCGGGGACAGGCCGTCGAGGACGAGCGTGACGTAGCGCTTCCAGCCCTCGCTGGCGGGGGGCATCGTCCACAACACGCTCAGCAGCATCACGGTGATCCGGTGCAGGTCGTCCGGCACGAGGTCCGCGCGGACGAGGCCGGCCAGCTGAGCGCGGCGAACGAGCACGAGAAGCGCCTCGTAGTACGGGGTGGAGATCTCCGGGCTGAGCGAGCCGTAGTGCCGCACGGCAGCGAAGGTGCTGTGCTCGCGTGAGCCCAGGGACGCCATCGCCTCCAGCAGGGCCGTCATGCCTCGCATCGGGTCGTCGTCGGCCAGTGCCCGGTCGATCGCGGGCGACATCTCTTCGGCGGCCTTCTGCTCCAGGGCCGCTGTAGCGAGCTCTTCCTTGTTGGGGAAATGGCGGTAGAGCGTCGCGATCCCCACCCCGGCCCGGCGGGCGATCTCCTCCATGGGCGCGTCGGGGCCGATCTCGGCGTAGGCCTCCCGTGCGGCCCGCAGGATCTTCCCGGAGTTGCGAGCGGCATCGGCCCGCGGCCGTCTCGGAGTCTCGGCGGTCATCATCACAGGGTAGCAAACGATAGTCGACTATCTCATGTGCTAACCTCCCATCCAAATGAAGTGATAGTTGTATATCACTTATGCGCTCAGCGTGGCCTACAACACAGGAGAGACCCATGCACGTGGAACTGGACGAACCGAAATGCGTCGCCGCCGGGCAGTGCGTCCTCGCCGCCCCCGAGGTGTTCGACCAGCGCGATGAGGACGGCATCGCCGTCCTGCTGACCGACACCCCCTCCCCCGAACTGCACGACGGGGTACGGGAGGCCGCCGTGGTCTGCCCCGCGGCCGCGATCCGGCTGACCGACAAATAGCCGGCCGACCTCAACGCCACCATCACACGAAAGAAACCACCATGTCCCAAGCACAATCCCGCCTCACCGAAGAAAGACCGTCGGCCGCGCCGCGGCCGGGCACCACCGTGGCCGTGCTGGCCTTCAGCGGGATCGTGGTCTCGCTGATGCAGTCTCTCGTCATCCCGCTGATCGCCGAGCTGCCGCAGCTGCTGAACGCCTCGGCGGCGAACATCGCCTGGGCCATCACCGCCACGCTGCTCGCCGCCGCCGTCGCCACCCCGGTCATGGGACGCCTCGGCGACATGTACGGCAAGCGGCGAATGCTGCTGGTCAGCCTGGCCCTGCTGGTCGCGGGCTCAGTACTGTGCGGCCTCAGCGACTCCCTGCTCCCGTTCCTCGTGGGGCGCATTCTGCAAGGACTGTCCGCCGGTGTCGTCTCCCTGGGGATCAGCATCATGCGCGACGAACTGCCCGCCGAGAAGCTCCCCGGATCGACCGCGCTGATGAGTGCCTCCCTCGGCGTCGGCGGCGCCCTCGGCCTCCCCGCCGCCGCGTTCATCGCCGACAACTTCGACTGGCACGTCCTGTTCTGGACCTCGGCCGCCTTCGGTGCCGCGGCCCTCGCGTCCGTCCTGGCGCTCATCCCCGAGTCCGGAGTGCGCACCGGCGGCCGCTTCGACTTCGCGGGCGCCATCGGGCTGTCGGCCGGCCTCGTCTGCCTCCTGCTCGCGGTGTCCAAGGGAGCCGACTGGGGCTGGGGCAGCCCCACCACCCTCGGCTTGTTCACCGTCGCCGCCGTCGTGCTGCTGGTCTGGGGCTGGTTCGAACTGCGCACCGCACAGCCGCTGGTGGACCTGCGCACCACCGCCCGCCGCCAGGTGCTGCTGACCAACGTGGCCTCGATCGTGTTCGGCTTCGCGATGTTCGCGATGTCCCTGGTCCTCCCCCAGCTCCTGCAGCTGCCCGAGGCCACCGGCTACGGCATGGGCAAGTCACTGCTGACCGTCGGGCTGGTCATGGCCCCGATGGGACTGGTGATGATGGCCGTGGCCCCGGTGTCCGCCGCGATCACCAGAACCAGGGGCCCCAAGGCCACCCTCATGCTCGGCGCGATCGTCGTGGCCGCCGGCTACGGCATCGACGTCGTGCTGATGTCCCAGGTCTGGCAGCTGGTCCTGGCCTCCTGCATCATCGGCGCCGGCATCGGGCTGGCCTACGGCGCGATGCCCGCGCTCATCATGGGCGCCGTGCCGATTTCCGAGACGGCCGCGGCCAACAGCCTCAACACCCTCATGCGCTCCATCGGAACCGCGACTTCAAGCGCGGTGATCGGGGTGGTCCTCGCCCACATGACCACCCCGTTCGGCCCTGCCGGCAGGGCCCTGCCGTCCGAAGCGGGATTCCGCACCGTCCTGGCCCTCGGCGCCGGCGCCGCGCTGCTGGCACTCGCCGTCGCCGCCTTCCTGCCGCGCCGGGTCACCGCCCCCTGACGACGGCACCCAGCCGGTTGATGTCAGGGCTGTGCAGCACAGCGGGAGCGCTGCCCTGAGAGCGGGCGACGGCGATCATTGCGCGGCCCAGGTGCTCGGTCGTGGTCGTGTGCGCCGGGGCCAGCCGGTGCAGCACCGGGTAGAGCCACGACGTGAGCCGGTAAATCAAGCGGTAGGCCGAACTTCGGGGAAGGGCGCCGTTGCGGGGCCGGATGTAGGCGGGCCGGAAGACATGGGCGTCGAACGGCATCGCCAGCAGTGCGTTCTCGGTGCGGCCCAGGACCCGGGCCCACATCGACCGGCTCGATTCGGAGACCCCCTCTCCCGACACGAAGGTGAACGTCAGGGATTGGTTGGCAGCGCTCACCGCGTTGGCAGCCGCCAGCGGGTGGTCATGGGTGATCCGGGCGTATTCCTCCTCACGGAGGCCGGTCGAGGAGGCACCCGCGCAATAGAAGCAGGCGTCCAGATTCTCGAACTCGCCCTGGATGGCCGCGAAATCCGTGAAATCGGCATGGACGACCTGCCGGACCTTCGGATCGTCCACGTCCAGCAGCCTGCGCACCACCAGCAGGATGGAGTCGACCTGCGGATCCAGGAGGCAGGCGCGCAGCACACCGTGACCGATCATTCCGGACGCCCCGAAGATGACGACTCGCATCGGCTGCTCCTGGTGCTAGGCGGCTGCGATGCCGTTATCCACGGGCAGGACCACACCGTTGATGCTGCCGGCCGCGTCCGAAGCCAGGAAGACGATGGCCGCGGCCGGTTCGTCCGCTTCGGAGAAGCGGGGGAGGTTCTGCCGGTACCCGGCGAGGACCTTGGGGCCGTGCCCCTCCTCGTCGCCGCGGTAGCCGGCGACGATGTTCGTCATGGTGGGGCCCGGTGCGATGGCGTTGGTGCGGATCCCGGAGCCGCCGTACATGACCGCGAGGGAGTGGGTGAGCCCGATCACGCCGTGCTTGGACACCGTGTAGGCGGTGCCGGACGCGCTCCCGCGCAGGCTTGCCGTGGAACCGGTGTTGACGATCGCGCCCTTGCCCTTGGCGAGCATGTGCGGCACCACGGCCCGGGCGAGCATGAACGGTGCGGTCAGGTTGATCCGGATGATCCGCTCCCACTCCGCGTCGGTCACATCGGCGGCGGCGGACTGCGAATCGATGACGCCGGCGATGTTGGCCAGCACGTCGACGCCGCCGAATTCGGCCACGGCGGCGCCGACCACGCGTTCGATCACAGCTGGGTCGCTCAGGTCACCGCTGACGGCCTCCGCGGTCGCGCCCGCTGCCCGGATCTCCTCGACGACCGTCTTGAGGCCCTCGTCGTTGAGATCGGCGGCCAGCACCTTGGCTCCCTCGCGGGCGAACCCGAGGGCGGTGGCGCGCCCGATGCCGCTGGCCGCGCCGGTGACGATGACGCTGCTGTTCATGGCTGTCCTTCTGGATGTTCGGCAGGTGCTAAATCAGGGCGGTGGCGAGGCGCCGCCACTGCGTGCGGGAAAGAGCCGTCGGCGAGGCGGCGGACTCGGCGGTGAGGACTTGCAGGGCGACATGGTCGGCGCCGGCAGCCCGGTGCTCGTCGATGCGGCGTTTCACCGCTGCTTCGTCTCCCCAGGCGATCACGGCGTCGAACAGGCGGTCGCTCATCGTCGACACGTCCTCTTCCGTGAATCCCAGCCGCAGGAGGCTGTTGGCGTAGTTCGGCTGGGCGAGATACGACCGCAGCCAGTCGCCCGCGATCGCCCGTGCGTCGTCCGCGTCCGCGGCGAGGACGACCGTCTGTTCCGGGAGTACGAGCCCTCCCCCACCCACGGCCTCGCGGGCCCGCCGCGTGTGCTCGGGGGTGACGAGGTAGGGGTGCACGCCCCGGGCCCGCTTCGCCGCCACCTCCAGCATCTTCGGGCCGAGCGCGGCGAGGACCCGGCCTTCGGACGGCACCGGCTCGTCCGCCGTGTCCAGCCCGTCGAGGAACGCCGTCATCGCGGCCAGCGGCCCGCGGTAGCGACCGGAGTCGACGCGGTGGGCGTGACTCACGCCGACGCCCAGCAGAAACCGGTCCCCGTGCGCGGCGGACAACGAGGTGTACGCCGCCGCGGCCGCCGCCGGTGTGTGCGCCCACAGGTTCAGTACGCCGGTCGCGACCACCATCCGGCGGCTGGCGGCCAGCAGCCGGTCGGCCGCGTGGAACACCTCCGGCCCGCCCGGGTCCGGGACCCATACCGCGCTGAATCCCAGTTCCTCCAGCTCCGCGACCGCGTCGACGGCCTCGGCTGCATCGCCGTAGCCCAGCCCGGCACTCCACACACCCACACCGGAGAGATCCATGCTGTCCTTTCGTCTGTAGGTCACCATCAGCCCGCGAGGGCGGGGGCGTCCGCCAAGCCCGGCTCACGGTGACTGCCCCTGGTGCGCGGGATGAGCAGCGTCGCGGCGGTGGCAGCGAGCGTGCCGGCGGCGGCGACCACGAAGGAGACCGTGTAGGCGTGGTCGGTGGGCAGCAGGCCGGCGGCGGTCGCGCTGCCGGCCAGGATTCCCGCGATAACCTGGCTCCCGAGCGAGGAGCCGACCGAACGCACCAGTGCGTTCACGCCGGTCGCTTCTCCCGTCTTGGTGGCCTCCACGGAGTCGACGATCAGGTTGGGCAAGGCAGCGAAGCTCAGGCCGATCCCGGCGAACGCGAGCGTGGTGAAGCCGAGCACCGCGCCCTGGGAGCGGTGGTCCGCGGCCAGGGCGAACAGACCGGCGGAACTGATCGCGCCGCCGAGGGCCAGGGGCACCTTGCTCCCGAAGCGGCTGCTCAGCTTGCCGGAGAGCGGTCCTGCGAACAGCATCGTCACGGAGCCCGGAAGCATGAGCAGTCCCGCGCGGGTCGCGTCGGCACCGAAGCCGTAACCGGACGACCGGGGTGTCTGCACGAGTGGGGGCACCAGCAGGAAGACGCCGAACAAGCCGAAGCCGACCAGCAAGGTCACCAGGTTGGTCATGAGCACCGGCCGCCGCCGGAGGACGGCCATGTCGACCAACGGCTCGGCCGTGCGGCGCTCCACCAGCACGAACAACGCCAGGACCGCCACGCCGAACGTGATCAGCCCGAGGGTCCGGCCGCTGGTCCAACCCCACAGAGTGGCCTGACTGACGCCGATCAGCGGGGCGGTGATGCCCACGGCCAGCAGCAGGGTGCCCCGCAGGTCGACCCGGCCGGGGGCGCGGTTCGCGGACTCCGGCAGCAGCGTCTGCGCCGCGACGGCCGCGAGGAGCGCCATCGCCGTACCGGCCCAGAAGATCCAGCGGTACGAGGCGTGGTCGACCAGCAGGCCGCCCATCAGCAGGCCGATACCGCCGCCGATGCCGGCGATGGCGGACACCAGGCCCACGGCTCCGGCCCGTCGCCGTTCGGGAAAGGTGTCGCGGACGATGCCGAAGCACAGCGGGAAGATGCCGCCGCCCGCGCCCATCACGACTCGCCCGGCCACGACCAGAGCCAGGTTGCCCGCCAGAGCCGCTATCGTGCCGCCCGCCGCGAACAGCACCAGCGCGATCACGAGCAGCCGCCGCTTGCCGAACATGTCGCCGAGCCGCCCGGCCACCGGCGTCAGGACCGCGGCCGACACCAGGTAGGCGGTGAACGTCCACGCCACGTCCTGTCTGCCGGCGTGCAGCGAGACGGCCATGTCGCCCAGTGCCGGTGCGATGGAGGTCTGCGCCAGCGAGTAGGCCATCGCCGCCAGCCCCAGAATCGCCATCGCGCGCCCCACGGATTGTCCCGCGGGGAGTTCGATCTCCTTCGTCACGTGTTTCGTTCTCTCTGATTGATCGATCTGTGGGTGCGCCTTCGGCGGTCAGGCGGGCAGGACCTCGTCCACCGTGAGCCGCAGGGCCGACGGGCCGCGCAGGTCCGGCGAGTCGCGGTAGGGCGGCGGATCCTGGACCAGACGCGGATTGACGAGGCGCCGGCTCAGTTCCCGGACCGCGATCTGGCCTTCCATCCGGCCGAGCGGGGCACCGAAGCAGAAGTGGGTGCCACCGGCGAAGCTGAGGTGAGCGGTGTTGTCGGGGCGTGTGATGTCGAAGGTGTCCGGATCGGTGAAGCGCCGCGGGTCCCGGTTCGCCGCGGCGAGGTTCAGGACGACCGAAGCACCCTGGGGAATCACGTGGTCACCGACCCGGATGTCGGCGGTGGCGGCCCGGGGCCGCATGTGCGCGGGCGGCTCCATCCGGAGGGTCTCCTCGACCGCGCCGTACGCGAGCGAGGGGTCGGCCTTCAGCCGGGCCAGCTGGTCCGGGTGACGCAGCAGCAGGAGCATGCTGCTCGTGATGAGGTTGACGGTGGTCTCGTGGCCGGCACCGAAGATCATGAGTGCGGTGCCGAGCAGTTCGGAGATGTTCATCGGGGCGCCGGGGAGGTCGTCGTGGATCATCCGGGACAGCATGTCGTCTCCGGGGTTCTCACGGAGTCGCTCGACGTGGGCGCTCAGGTAGTCGACCGCCTTTGCGTGGTTGCGTTTCCAGACCGCGACCGGTTCGGGATCGAACGGGTCGACCAGGAACTCCGCTTCGACGGTGCCGAGGAGGGGGCTGAGGACGGTGGCCCCCTCCTCGATCGGGATGCCCATGATGTGGCAGATCACGCGGACGGGGATGGGGTGGGAGAACTCCTCGACCAGGTCGAACTCGGTCCGTCCGATCAGGTTGTCGAGGCGCTCGCGGACCAGCCGCTCCACCATCGGCCGGTACTCCTCCACGCCGCCGGGGCGGGCGGGCGGGCCGAAGTGGCGCATGGTCATGCCGCGCAACCGGTCGTGCTCGGGGTTGTCGCGGACGATGAACGTCGGGGCCGTTCCGGGCGCCGGAACGTTCGCGGTGAGCCGGGTGCCCGGTGCCGCCTTGCCGACGTCCGAGGAAATGCGCGGGTCGCTCAGCAGCGCTTTCACGTCCTCGTACCGGCTGACGACATGGGTCCCGTCGTCCTGCACGGAGACCGCTTCCTTGCGCAGCTCGGCGTACAGGTCCCAGGGGTGCACGCGGCTGTCGGGGTGGAGGACCTGCTTGAACACGGTGGATGTCATGAGACCGTTCCTCACTTCCGGTGGGTGGGGCGATGAGCTGCTCAGCGGCCGACCGGATGGACCGCGTGGGAGGTGTTGTCGTCGCAGGCGGCGAACCCGGCCGGGAACGGCGCGATTTCGCGGACAAGGGACTCGTAGCAGGGCAGATGACGCCCGTTGTCGAAGGTGACCGCGGCGACGGTGCGGTTCCCGCGCCCGTACAGCACGCTGAAGGAGCCATCGCCGAGCGCACCCTGGACGACCTCGACCTGGTCGGCGATGCCGGGGTAGCCGACGCCCTTGATGTTCACGCCGAACTGGCTGGACCAGAACGCCGGCAGGCCGGTGTGGGGAACCGGGTCGTGGTCCTCCCGGCGGGTGATGTTGCGGGCGACTGTTTCGGCCTGGGTGAGGGCATTGCTCCAGTGCTCCACCGACAGCCGGCGGTGGGGCAGGACGGGGTGGGGAGCGGCGGCGACGTCGCCTGCCACGTACACGTCCGGCACGACCTCGCCCTGCTCGTCGACGGCGCGGCAGTAGTCGTCGCACCGCACTCCGCCGCCGTCGGCGAGTACGCCGGAGCCGTCGAGCCATTCGACGTTGCGCTGGGCGCCCAGGGCGACGACGGCGAGATCCGCTTCGACGGTGGTGCCGTCGGACAGGCGGATCTGCCGCAGCGCGCCGGTCTCGTCGGCGTCGAAGCCCTCGACCGTGGTGGCCAGGCGCAGGTCGACGCCTTTGGCACGGGCCAGATCGGCGACAACGGAACCGACCGTGCCGCCCAACGGCCCCTGCAACGGAGTGCGCTGGGCCTCGACGAGGGTGACGTCCAGGCCGAGTTCGCGGCAGCCGGAGGCCAGCTCGCCGCCGAGGAAGCCGGCGCCGATCACGGCCACCCGGCGAGGCTGCAGAGCCAGGCGGCGCTGCAGTTCGGCGGCGTCGTCGCGGGTGCGGACGGTGAGGATGCCGGTGATGCCGTCGGTGGCGCCTCCGGGGAAGGGGCGGGCCCGGGTACCCGTGGCGATCACGACGGTGTCGTAACCGATGCTGCTGCCGTCCGCGAGGTGCACCAGCCGGCGGCCGGTGTCCAGGCCGACGGCTGCCACCCCGAGGCGGAAGTCGGCGTCCAGGTTCTGGGTGACCGGCAGCTCCAGGCGGTCCGGGGGCAGCTTCTCGCTCACGCAAGCCTTGGTCAGCGGTGGCCGGTCGTACGGTCGGTGCGGCTCGTCTCCGATGATCGTCAGCCGTCCGGCGAACCCCGCCTCGCGCAGCGACTCCGCGGTCTTCACCCCGGCCAGCGACGCCCCGACCACCACCACGTGCGGGTCCTGGCGCGGGCTGCTCGCCGCCGTTGCCTCCGCGTCCTCGACCCCGAGGGTGATGGCCTGGACGGGGCAGGCCACCTGGGCGCGCAGCAGCTGTTCGCGCATCTCGTCGGGCGGGTTCGGCACGTAGGTCAGTGCTTCGGCACCGTGCAGGGTGAAGGCGTCGGGTGCGGCGAACACGCACTGCCCGTAACCCGCGCAGCGGTTCAGATCAACGCTGACCTTCATCAAGCACTCTCCCGGCCCGCCGTGAGCACCGGGATCAGCACGCGGTCCACCAAGGACTCCAGGAACGCGTCGTCCAGCTGCCCGTCGCCGACCAGGACCTGGTTGAGCTCCATGCCCCGGATGAGGTCCCCCACGAACGCCGCGTCCACGTCCTCGCCGATGTCTCCCCGCTGCCGGGCCCACTCCAGGACCGTCTCGGTCACCCGGGTGTAGTGCGTGCGGAACAGGTCCTTGGCCATCCGGCCGGCTTCGCTGCCGCTGGACGCGGCGACCAGCAGCCCGGCCGTGTACTGCGGCGAGAACTGCCGCTGTCGCCCGGCGGAGGCCCGCAAGTTCTCCAGCAGATCACCCCGCAGCGTCCCGGTGGCCGTCACCTCGAACGGCTCGTCCACCGCTCGCAGGACCGCCCGGCGCAGCGCCGCCGTCATCAGCTCGTCCTTGTTGGCCCAGCGCCGGTACACCGTCTTCGTGCTGGCCTTGGCCCTGCGGCACACCTCGGTCAGGCTCAGCCGCTCGTAGCCCACCTCGGACAACAGCTCCAGCGCCGCGTCCAGCAGTGCGGTCTCACGCTGGGCATCCAGCGGACGGCCAGGTGACTTCCCCTGACTCGACACAGTCATGACTTCGACCTCGCAATTAGGAAACGACCTCATGTCCTTTCCCCCAGTAGAGACCAACTCGGCCCTCACGTCAAGCGCCCGGGACGCTCCGTTGACAAGCGCGCCCGGCCCGTGTTTCTCTGGAAGGAGTTAGGAAAGGCCATCGCGTCGTTTCTATAATCTGTACTGGTCAGCGCACTCAGCGAGGTCAGCCAACGCCCTACGAGGAAGTAGGAGCCGTTCATGAGCCACTCTCCATCGGCGGCGATCGTCGGCGCCGGATCCACGGAGTTCTCGAAAGCCTCCGGCCGAAGCGAGCTACGGCTCGCGCTCGAGGCCTGTACCTTCGCCCTCGCCGACGCCGGCCTCGACCCCTCGGACGTCGACGGGCTCGTCACCATGACGATGGACGGCAACGACGAGCCGGCCGTCGCCCACTACCTCGGACTCGACGCGCTGACGTTCTTCGCGCGCACCTCCGGGGGCGGCGGTGGCGGACCGGGTACCCTCGCGCTGGCGTCGATGGCGATCGCCACCGGCCGGGCGCGGACCGTCCTCTGCTACCGGGCGATGAACGAGCGCTCGCAAGGACGGTTCGGGCAGCCGTCGCACTACACCGGCGACAGAGGGGCCACCACCGCTGCGGTCACCATGTCGTGGGCCGCTCCCTTCGGCATGGTGACCCCTGCGGCGTTCTTCGCGCCGAGCTTCCGCCGCTACATGCACGAATACGGCGCGACCTCGGAAGACTTCGGCCGCCAGGCCGTCGTTCAGCGCGCCTACGCGAACAAGAACCCGCAGGCCTTCTTCCACGACCGGCCACTCACCCTCGACGACCACCAGGCGTCGCGGATGATCGCGGACCCGCTGCGGCTCTTCGACTGCTGTCAGGAGAGCGACGGCGGGGTCGCCCTGGTCCTCACCGCCCCGGACCGCGCGAAGGACCTGCGCCAGCCACCCGTCGCCGTGCTCGGAGCGGCGATGGGAATCGGCCCACGCCAGTACGGAGTGGCCCCGCTGTACCGGGACGACCTCGCCGTCGCGGCCGAGACCGAGGTGATGGGCGACCAGCTGTGGGCCCAGTCCGGACTGGGGCCGGGCGACATGGACGTCGCCATCCTCTACGACCACTTCAGCCCGGCGGTGCTGATGCAGCTGGAGGCACTCGGGTTCTGCGGCCGCGGCGAGGCCCCCGGGCTGGTCCGGGACGGCGACACCGAGCTCGGCGGGGTGATCCCCACCAACACCAACGGCGGCCAGCTGTCCGAGGGGTACATCCACGGCTTCAACGGACTCGTCGAAGCGGTGCGCCAGCTGCGCGGCACCGCCGTGAACCAGGTCGCCGGCGCGGCCCACGCCGTCGTCACCGGCGGCTCCCACGCCCCCACCAGCGGAGTCGTCCTGGGACGGACGGCATGACCCACGAGCAGGAGCCAACCATGGCTTCCACATCCGGTCGCCCGCGCCCGGCGACGAACCCCGACACCCGGTTCTTCTGGGACGCCGCCGTCGAAGGCCGGCTGGCGGTTCAGCGTTGCTCCGCGTGCCGCGCGCTGCGCCACCCGCCCGGTCCCGCCTGCCCGGAGTGCCACTCGCTCGACTGGGAGGTCAGCGACGTCAGCGGCCGCGGCACGCTCTACAGCTACACGGTCCTGCACCACCCTCCCGCGCCCGGCTTCGACGGCCCCGCGGTCATCGCGGTCGTCGACCTGGACGAAGGCGTCCGGATGGTCTCGAACGTCGTCGGGGCAGATCCGGCGACGCTGACGATCGGTGAGCCGCTGGAGGTCTGCTTCGAGGAGCAGGTGGGCTGGACAGTGCCGCAGTTCCGCCGCCCAGCGGCACGGGAAGGGCTCCGGTGAGCGCCGCGGTGGGCACGGACATCGCCGCGTTGCTGCTGCGTCTGTCCGTGGGCGGAACGATGATCGCGCACGGCTGGAACCACGCGTTCGGCGGCGGGGGCATCGCGGGCACGGCGGGCTGGTTCGAGTCCATCCACGTCCGCCCCGGCCGCCTCAACGCCCTCGTCGCCACCGCCACCGAACTCGGCGCCGGCCTGCTGCTCGTGCTCGGTCTACTCACGCCGCTGGCGGCCGCCGCCGTGGTCGGCACGATGCTCGTCGCGCTGGTGACCAACCACCTCCGCAACGGCTTCTTCATCTTCCGGCCGGGTGAGGGCTACGAGTACGTCCTCATGATCATCGTCGCCTCCTGCGCACTCGGTGCGCTGGGAGCCGGCACCTGGTCCGTCGACCACCGCCTCGACCCCCACGTCGACGGTTGGGCCGGTCTCGCCATCACGGCCGGCGTCGGAGCCGTCGCGGGCGTGCTGACCCTCGCGGCCTTCTGGCGCCCCGAACCCCACAGCGCCGATCAACACAGCGCCGAACCACAAGAGGGATGACAACGGTGACCGAACGAGATTTCGAGACCGGCAGCTTCCTGACCGGCGTCCGGGTGGTGGAGATCGCCGACGAGCTCGGCGAGTACTGCGGGAAGGTCCTCGCCGGCCTCGGCGCGGACGTGATCAAGGTGGAGCCGCTCGGCGGCGAACGGACCCGCCGGATCGGGCCGTTCGCCGACGACCGGCCCGACCCCAACCGCAGCCTGCACTTCTGGCATTACAACTTCGGCAAGCGCGCGATGGTCCTCGACCTGGAAAGCCCCGAGGGACGTGAGCAGTTCTCCCGGCTCGTGCGCATCGCCGACGTCCTGCTCGACACCCGGCACCGCGACTACCTCCGCGACCGGGGTCTCGGCTACGAGAAATTGCGCCGCACGCACCCCGGCTTGGTGTACGCGCGCATCAGCCCGTTCGGCGACGCCGGCCCCTGGGCCGACTACGTGGGCAGTGACCTGATCCACCTGGCCCTGGGCGGCGTGGTCATGAACTGCGGGTACGACCCCGACCCCACCGGCACCTACGACACCCCGCCCGTGGCGCCCCAGATGTGGCACTCGTACCACATCACCGGGGAGATCATGGCCGCGCAGATCATGGTGGCGCTCTGCTACCGGCTCGAGACCGGCGTGGGGCAGGCGCTGTCGTCAGCCGTGCACGAGGCCGTCTCGAAGAACACCGAGACCGATCTGCCGGACTGGATCTACAACCGGACACCGCACCGGCGCCTGACCTGCCGGCACTCCTTCGGCCAGCGGGAGGAGTCCGGCACCGGCGCGGCCGCGACGACTCCGGGCATCTCGCGGACGAAGGACGGCCGCTGGGTCCTGCCCTACCGGACCTACCTGCCCGGTTTCGGCTCCGGCGCGGCCGCGATCGGACGCGTGCTCGCTTCCCACGGGATGGAGGGTGACCTCCTCGACGAGAAGTACGACGACCCCGCCGTGGCCGCCAGGACGGAGACGACGCTCCACATCAACGCGGCCGTCGACCGGTTCGTCGCCGGCTTCACCTTCGGCAAGGACCTGTGGCAGGAGGGCCAGGCCGCCGGGATGCCCTGGGCGCCCGTCCGCCGGCCCGAGGAGAACGCCGCCGACGAGCACTGGCGGGACCGCGGCGCCTTCATCGACGTCGAACACCCCGAGATCGGCAGGACCGTCACCGAGATCGGCGCGAAGTGGTACAGCCCCGGCCTACCGTGGCGCGACGGCCCCCGGGCGCCGCTGCTCGACGAGCACACCGCCGAGGTGCTCGCCGGCCTCGACACCGTCTCCCCCGCAACGACCGGCAAGCCGGCGGGAACCGCGCCCGAGCCGGTGCTCAGCAAGCACGGAAAACCCTTCGCGCTGGCCGGCGTCCGGGTCATCGACCTCAGCTGGTTCCTCGCCAGTGCGGGCGCCGGCCGGTTCCTGGCCGCCCACGGGGCCGAGGTGATCAAGGTCGAGCACCGGTCCCGCCTGGACGGGATGCGGCTGGGCCTCGGCATGCTGCCCGACGGCGGCCGGGCGGAGCGCGACCGGGCGCAGGCGCCGATCGCGCCGTCCCCGACGACCAGCGTGAACCGCAGTGGCGCCTTCATGGAGATCAACGCGGGCAAGCGGGGCATCAGCCTCAACCTGAAGGACCCGCGTGCCCGCGAACTGCTGAAGGAGCTGATCAAGGACGCCGACATGGTCGTCGAAGGCTTCTCGCCCGGGACCATGGAGCGGATGGGGCTGGGCTACGAAGAGCTTCGCAAGCTCAACCCCGCGATCATCTACGTGCAGCAGTCCGGCATGGGCCAGCACGGGCGCTACCAGCGGCTGCGCGCGTTCGGGCCCACCGCCCAGGCCATGTCCGGGATCTCGGACATGTCCGGGCTGCCTGAGCCCTACGCACCGGCCGGCATCGGCTACTCCTACCTCGACTGGTTCGGCGCCTACCAGATGGCGACCGCGATGATCGCCGCCCTCCACCGCAAGCGCACCACCGGCGAGGGCTGCTGGATCGACTCCTCGCAGGTCGAGTGCGGCCTCTACCTGACCGGCACCGCCGTGCTCGACCACTCGGTCAACGGCCGTTCCTGGTCCCGCTACGGCAACCAGTCGCCCTACCTGCCGGCGGCCCCGCACGGCGTGTACCCGGCCGCGGGCGACGACCGGTGGATCGCGATCGCGGCGTTCGACCAGGAGCAGTGGCTCGCCCTGACCCGGGTGCTCCGGGTGCCCGAGTGGGCCGCCGACCCGAAGCTGATCACGGTGGCGGACCGGCTGGCCCACCAGGACCATCTCGACGCACTGCTCGCGACGGCCACGGCGAAGTGGGAACCGTTCCAGCTCATGGAAGAACTCCAGGCCGCACGGGTACCGGCCGGGGTCTGCCAGACCGCCCAGGACCGCTACGAGACCGATCCCCAGCTCGCCCACCTGAACTGGCTGGTGGAGGTCGAGCAGGCCGAGCTGGGCCGCTGGCCGGTGAAGGAGGTCCCCGTCCGGTTCAGCGAAACCCCCACCTACATCGGCGGCCTGCTCGATCGCAGCGGACCCGACTACGGCCAGGACAACGCCCAGGTCTACGGCGAACTGCTCGGACTCTCCCCGGACGAGATCGAGGACCTCTCCCGAAAAGGGGTGATCTGACACCGGACGCAGCCGTCCCGACGCACTCCCACCGATCGCCCGAGAAAGGCACAGCCATGACCGTCACCGACGACATCAACACCGAACTCCCGCTGGACCGGGACCACCCCCTGCTGGAATCGATCAAGGGCATCAAGATCATCGATGTCGACACCCACCTGACCGAGCCGGGTGACCTGTGGACCTCCCGGGCACCGGCCAAGTTCAAGGACCTCGTCCCACGGGTCGTCCACCTCAAGAACTCCGAGCTCGCCAAGCTGGGCGTGTTCCGGCCGAAGAACACCGAAGACTCCGACTCCTCCCCCGTCTGGATGGTCGGAGAGGACATTCCCCTCGGCTTCGCGGGCGGTGCCAGCGTCGTCAACAAGTCCAACCAGAAGGTCAGGGGCGCGGACTTCGTCCACTGGCCGCTCACCGAAGTCTCGCCGGCCGCGAGCCTGGTGGAGCCCCGCCTCACGCTCATGGACGAAGTCGGCATCTGGGGCCAGATCCTCTACCCCAACGCGGTCGGGTTCGGCGGCCAGTCCATGGCCCGGATCCAGGACCCGGAGCTGCGGCTGACGGTTCTGCAGATCTGGAACGACGCCATGGCCGAAATGCAGGAGCAGTCGGGCGGCCGGATCATGGGCCTCGGGATCGCCCCCTGGTGGGACATCGACGTCGCCGTCAAGGAGATCGAGCGCATCCACGCCCTGGGGCTGCACGGCATCAACACCAACGCCGACCCGCAGAACCAGGGCCACCCCGACCTCTCGGCGCCGTACTACCGGCCGTTCTGGGATGCCTGCGAAAGCTTCGACCTGTCCGTCAACTTCCACATCGGGGCGAGCGTCTCCCAGAGCAGCTATGCCGGCGACGGCCCCTGGCCGTCCTTGGACTGGGACACGCAGATCGCGCTGGGCTCGACGATGCTCTACATCGGCAACGCCCGGGTCATCTCCAACATCATCTACTCCGGCCTGCTCGACCGCCATCCCCGGCTGAAGATCGTCTCGGTCGAAAGCGGAGTCGGGTGGATCCCGTTCATCCTCGACGCCCTCGACTACCAGGCCGTCGAAAACAACGTCGACCACCTGTCGATGAAGCCGTCGGACTACTTCCGCCGCAACATCCACGCCTGCTTCTGGTTCGAGTCGCAGAACAACTTCCTGAACGACATCAGTCGCATCGGGATCGACAACTGCATGTTCGAGACCGACTTCCCGCACCCCACCTGCCTCTACCCGCAGCCGCTCAACGGGATCGCCAAGGTGCTGGGAGAGAACGACGTGCCCTGGGAGGACCGGGTCAAGCTGCTCAGCGGCAACGCCGCCAGGGTCTACAACATCGACGTCCCCACCGACTGATCGAGCACGCCGGCGAGCCGGCACCCCTACCGGCCCGCCGGCGCACCCATCGGGAGACATTCTCTTGCGTACTTTTCAGAAGCTGTACATCGGTGGTGACTGGGTCACCCCGGACTCGACTCAGACCCTGGACGTCATTTCCCCGAGCACCGAGGAATCCGTCGGAACGGCGCCGAGCGCGTCCCGCGCGGACCTCGACCGGGCGGTCGCGGCAGCGCGTGCCGCGTTCGACACCGGTCCGTGGCCCCGGCTGTCCCCGGCCGACCGGGCACAGCACCTGCGACGGCTGGCCGACGGTCTTCGCGCCCACGGCGACCGGCTCAGCACCGTCATCACCGACGAGGCCGGCCTGCCCACGATGGCGAGCACGGCCGGCTCGTCCATCGGCCTCCTCACCTACTACGCCGATTTCCTCGAGAGCTACGACTTCGCCGAGCTCCGCGAGGGCAACTACGCCGATGTCGTCGTCCGCAGCGAGCCGGTCGGCGTGGTGGCGGCGATCCTGCCGTGGAACTCACCGCTGGCCATCGCGTTCATGAAGCTGGCGCCCGCGCTGGCGGCGGGCTGCACGGTCGTGTTGAAGGTCGATCCCCAGACACCGTTGCACGCGTTCGTCCTGGGCGAGGTGCTGGCGGAGATCGGGCTCCCGCCAGGGGTGGTCAACATCCTGCCCGCGGAGCGCGAGGTGAGCGAGGCACTGGTCGCGCACCCGGGGATCGACAAGGTCAGCTTCACGGGCAGCACCGCCACGGGCACCCGCGTCGCCGAGATCTGCGCTCGTGACCTGCGGCGCTACAGCCTCGAACTCGGCGGCAAGTCCGCGGCGATCGTGCTCGAGGACGCCGATCTGCCCGCGGTGATACCGGGCCTGGCGGGTGCCGCGTGCCTGAACAACGGCGAGGCGTGCGTCCTGCAGAGCCGGGTGCTCGCTCCGCGCAGCCGCTACGACGAGGTGGTCGACGCGCTCAGCGGTGCCATCGCCGCGATGCCGGTCGGCGATCCGCACGATCCGAAAACCGCCTTCGGCCCGCTGATCAGCCGGCAGCACCGGGACAGGGTGGAGCGCTACATCGCGAGCGGCCTCTCCGAGGGCGCGCAGGCGGTCCTGGGCGGCGGCCGGCCCCAGGGGCTGTCCCGCGGCTGGTACGTGGAGCCGACCGTGCTGCGCGACGTCGACAACCGGATGCAGGTGGCCCAGGAGGAGATCTTCGGGCCCGTCGTCTCGGTCATCCCCTACGACACCGAGAACGACGCGGTCACGATCGCGAACGACACACCCTACGGACTCTCCGGAACGGTGTGGACCGCCGATTTCGCCCACGGCATGGAGATCGCCGCGCGGATCAGGGCCGGGAACTACGGGGTCAACGCCTTCGGGATGGAGAGCTGTGCACCCTTCGGCGGCTTCAAGGCCTCCGGCGTCGGCCGGGAGAACGGCCCCGAAGGTTTCGCCCAGTTCATCGAGAAGAAAGCGGTGCACGTACCGAAGGGCACGCGCGTCAACGGCAACGGGAGCAGGTCATGAAGGCAGCGGTGTTCGCCCCTCCGGAACCCAAGCTCGTCATCGAGGAAGTCACCCTGGACAAGCTCGGCCCGCAGGACGTCCGGGTGGCCGTCGAGGCCAGCGGAGTGTGCCGGAGCGACCTGTCGGTTCTCCGGGCGACCGCGGAGGCGGCCGGTCCGGC
Source organism: Amycolatopsis melonis (assembly GCF_040064235.1). Lineage (NCBI taxonomy): Bacteria > Bacillati > Actinomycetota > Actinomycetes > Pseudonocardiales > Pseudonocardiaceae > Amycolatopsis > Amycolatopsis melonis. The sequence goes on along the minus strand of NZ_JBDZYD010000001.1, from coordinate 965,369 downwards.
GGGGGCACCGCCGATGATCCTCGGCCACGAGGGCGCGGGGGTCGTCACCGCCGTCGGAACCGACGTGCGGCGGGTCAAGGCCGGCGATCGGGTCATCGCCTCGTTCGTCCCCGAGTGCGGTGAGTGCTGGTACTGCGTACGCGGCGAGTCCAACCACTGCGAGACCTACGGGGGCAATGGGGCCGGCCACGTCACCCGGTCCGACGGGTCGCGCCCGGCGGGCATGTCGGGGCTGGGCACGTTCGCCGAGGAGATGATCGTGCACGAGCACGCCGTCGTCCCGGTGCGCACCGATCTGCCGAGCGAGCAGCTCGCGCTCATCGGCTGCGGCGTGACCACCGGCGTGGGCGCCGCGCTGTGGACCGCCCGGGTCGAGCCGGGGGCGACCGTGGCGGTGTTCGGCTGCGGCGGCGTCGGCCAGTTCGTGATGCAGGGCGCCCGGATCGCGGGCGCGGCACGCATTTTCGCCGTCGATCCGGTCCCGATGAAACGCGAGCACGCCCGGCAGGTCGGCGCCACGGACCTCGTCGACCCGGGCAGCGCCGATCCGGTGGAGCAGATCCGCGAGGCAACCGGCGGGCGCGGTGTCGACTACGCCTTCGAGGTCATCGGCAACCCGAACGTGATCATGCAGGCCTACGACGCGACCCGCCCCCGGGGAACCACGGTCGTCGTCGGCATGACCGCGGCCGACGCCACGATCACCCTGCCGGCCGTGCCTCTGTTCCTCCAGGAGAAGCGCCTCGTCGGCTCGTTCTACGGATCGGCCCAGATCCGCCGGAACTTCGGCGACCTCGTCGCGCTGGCCGAGAGCGGACAGCTCGACATCGGGTCCGCGGTCTCCCGGCGGATCCGCCTCGACGAGGTCAACGACGCCTTCCGCGCGATGGAGGCGGGCGAGGTCATCCGCAGCGTCATCTGCTGACGGACGCGTGATCACGACCGGAAAACCGAGCAGGAGGAACAATGACGTTCACCCGTGAGAAGCTGTTCATCGGGGGAAGATGGGTTGATCCGCGCAGTGACGCGGGAATGCCGGTGCTGAACCCGGCGACGGGGACGGTCATCGGCAGCGCGCCACTGGCCACGGCACAGGATGCGGCCGGCGCGGTCGATGCGGCCCGGCGTGCATTCGACGAGGGGCCTTGGCCCGGCATGAGCCCGAAGGAGCGCGCCGGGTTCCTCCGCGGCTTCGCCGATGCGATGGAACGCCACCGTGCGGAGCTGGTGGAGTTGACCGTCGCGGAGGCGGGCGTCGTGGCCGCCCAAGCCGACGGGATGCACCTTCGGGTGTCCATCGAGATGGCGCTCGACTACGCCGATCGGATCTTGCCGCGCTTTCCCTTCATGGATCCGGTGAACCCCATGTTCGGTCAGTCGATGACCGGCCTGCCGCAGATCACTCAAGGGGTGATCACGCGCGAGCCGGTCGGCGTGGCCTCGCTCATCACACCGTTCAACGCGCCGATCGCCTTGAGTGCCGCCAAGCTCATCCCGGCTCTGGCGTCCGGGTGCACCGTCGTGCTGAAGCCATCCCCCTACACCCCGCTGGAGGTGTTGGCGCTGGGTGAGATCGTCGAAGAGGCCGGCTTTCCTCCCGGCGTGGTCAACATCATCAGCGGCGACACGGACGTCAGTGTGGAGATGACGACCAATCCGGCCGTGGACATCATCAGCTTCACCGGCTCGGACGCCGTAGGACGCAAGATCCTCGCCCAAGCCGCCGACGACCTCAAGAAAGTAGTGCTGGAGCTGGGCGGCAAGTCGGCCAACGTGGTGTTCGCCGACGCCGACCTCGATCGCGCCGCGCTGGAGATCGTGGGCAACACGGTGTTCAGCTGTGGCCAGGGCTGCCTGCTGACGACCCGGACCCTCGTCGAGAAATCCGTTTACGACGAGGTCGTGGCGAAGGCGGTGGCGATGCTGCCCGCGGTGAACATCGGTGACCCCACCGACCCCGCCACCGGCATGGGCCCCGTGATCCGCGAAAAAGAACGGGATCGCATCGAGGCCATGATCAAGACCGGGGTGGCGGAGGGAGCCCGGATCGCCTACGGAGGAGGTCGGCCGGATCATCTGCCGGACGGGTACTTCCTCGAACCCACACTGCTGGTGGACGTCGACAACACCATGTCGGTGGCTCGGAAGGAGATCTTCGGTCCGGTGAATGCGGTCATCCCCTTCACCGACGAAGCCGGCGCCGTCCGGATCGCCAACGACAGCCCCTACGGCCTCAACGCCTCGGTCTTCACCGGTGACGTGAACCGCGCCTGGCGCGTCGCGAAGCAGATCCGCAGTGGCACCGTCAACATCAACAACTCCTTCACCCCCAACCCGGACGCACCGTTCGGCGGTTACAAGCACAGCGGAATCGGACGTGAAGGCGGCGCCTTCGCCATGACCGAGTACCTGGAGCAGAAGTCGGTCACCTGGCTGGTCGGACACGCCTGACCACACGCCGACAACGTTCACCGCAATTGCTGATGGGTGGCACCGCAGCGCTGCCACCCATCACAGCCGGGAGGGTTCGTGCCCTGCCACTTCTCACCGGATAGAGGTCACCATGGCAACCGCTCGTTCCGCCCTCTCGGCGGTGCACGAACCCACCGACGACATCGATCTGGCCGCGGCACGGCGCGGGGCCGCCGACTTCCTGCGCGCGCTGGGCATCCCGCTGGACTCCGAGAGCCTGCGCAGCACTCCGGACCGCATGGCCCGCGCCTACGCGGAGTTCTTCACCCCGCGCCCGTTCGACCTGACCACCTTCCCCAACGACGAGGGCTACGACGAACTCGTCCTGGCGCGGTCCATCCCGATGCGGTCGGTCTGCGAACACCACCTGTTGCCCTTCGTCGGGGTCGCGCACGTCGGATACCTGCCGGGGGAACGGATTCTCGGGCTCTCGAAACTGGCCCGGATCGTGGAACACTTCGCGTGCCGGCCCCAGGTTCAGGAGCGGCTGACCAAGCAGATCGCCGACTGGCTCACCGACCGGCTGCAGCCCAAGGGCGTCGGCGTGGTGATCGAGGCCGAGCACAGCTGCATGACCCTGCGCGGCGTACAGGCAGCCGGGTCCAGCACCATCACCTCCACGCTGCTGGGTGCGCTGCGCGAGGACGCCCGATCCCGCCAGGAGTTCTTCGCCCTCAGTGGACTTCACGGGCATTCCTGACCGGATTTTGCCCGTGATGATCAGCGGCTGTCCCGGCGGTTTCTCCGCCGGGCGCCGGGGCTGATGCCTTCGTGGCGGGCGAAGACACGGCTGAGGGCGGTGCCGGTGTCGTAGCCCACACGGACAGCGATCTCCTGGACGCTCAGCGGCGTGTCACGCAACAGGATCTTGGCCCGGTAGAGACGCCATGAGGTGAGGTAGCCCAAGGGAGTGTCGCCGGACTTGGCGCGGAAGGCAGCGGCGAAGGCGGAGCGCGACATGCCGGCGACGCGGGCGAGTTCGGCGATGGTCCAGCGCCGGGTCATGTCCCCGTGCATGGCGCCCATGGCGGCTGAGAGCTGCGGGTCGCGGAGCGCGGCGAGCCAGTTGACGGCCCCGCCGCCGACGGAGGCGCAGCAGGCCCGCATGGCCTGCACGAACAGGACGTCAGTCAGCCGGCCGGCGACCAGCGCGGCGCCGAATCCGCCGGTGGAGGTCTCGGTTTCGAGCAGGTCGAAGGTCGCGCGCAACGCTCGCCCGGCGGCGTTGTCCAGGTCGAGCCGCAGCAGTGGCGGCAGGGCCGAGAACAGCGGCTCGGCGGCGGTGGCATCGAAGCCGAAGCGACCGGAGACGAGGACCGTCCTCTCTCCATCGCCGCCATGTTGGGTGGTGTGCCCGGTGAAGATCGTCTCGGAGAGAAGGAACCGGCTTGGTCTTCTACTCCGGCCGCTTCGGCGACTTCCACGACTTCGGCCACGACGAGATGCCCTGGCTGTTCTGACGAGGTCCTGCCGGTCTGCTTGCCCCGATTTCGCTTCTTGAAGGGAACCCCGCCCATGTCAGCCCAGCCGACCCCTGAACCGCTGGAGATCCCCGTCGGAGACGGGGTGACCCTGTCGGCACTGCGCTATCCTGCCGCCCAGCATCCCGCGCCGGCGGTGGTCACGTTCACTCCCTACCGCAAGGAGTCGCCGTTCGGGTACTTCGTGACGGCCCCCCTCGCCCACGACATCGGCTGCGATCTGATCGTCGTCGACACTCTCGGCACGGGTGCCTCCGGCGGCGTCTGGGACGGACCCTACTCACCCACCGAGATCACCGCCGCGGCCCAAGCTCTGGAATGGATCGCCGAGCAGCCCTTCAACACCCGCCGCACCGCACTGCTCGGCGCCTCCTACCCCGGCGGCATCCAATACCTGATCGCCGCCCGTAAGCCCCGTGGCCTGCGGTGCATCACCCCCCAGATCGCGCCGGTCGACTCCTACCGCGATCTATGGCATCGAGGGGGCATGCCCTCGCACACCAACTGGGGCGCGTTCGTCGCGAACCTGCACCAGCACCGCGCCGATGCCAGGAACAACATCCTCACCGACTTCTTCACCAAAACGAGCGCCGACCTCTACGACAGCGACCGCTTCCGGAACCGCTCCGGTGAAAACGTCCTCGGCGACATCGAGGTCCCCGCCCTCGTCACCGGCGGCTGGTACGACTACTTCCTGCGAGCCACGATCCACGCCTTCGACCGGCTGTCCGTGCCCAAGCGGCTGTTCATCGGCAACGGGTGCCACGAGGAAGTATCCCCCGCACCCGAAGCCGAACAAATCAGGCGCTGGCTCGCCTACTGGCTGCTCGATGAGGGCGATGACCCCACCGAAGGCGACAACGTCGTTCTGCAACTGGTCGGCACCGACGAATGGGTCTCCTACCCGGACTGGCCGGCCACGGAAAAGCTGCAGTGGCAGAGCTGGAACCCGATCAGCACCCCGGCCCCGGTCCCGGTGGTCACCTCCCCCCAGGTGGTGCCACCGGCCCACCCGTCTCATCTCCCGATCCACCACGACATGTACACGGACTCGGGAATGCGGCTGTGGGGCGAAATGTGGACCGCGCAAAGCGACCCCGTCGCCGAAACGACCCGCTACCGCGGGCCGGTGGCGCTCCGGGTCGAACTGCAAACCGAGTCCGCCACCGATCTCGACCTGCACGCCCGGCTGAGCCTGGTCCGCGGCGACGGCACCGTGCACCAGGTCACCGAAGGCCGGCTTCGTGCCTCCCAGCGGGAAGTCGACATCGACCGCAGCCTGCTCACCGGCGACGGCGAGATCGCCTGGCCATGGCACACCCACGAAACGGCGACGCCACTCGTGCCCGGCGAAGCGACAACGGTGGACATCGAGATCTTCCCCATCCACCTGCAACTCGAACCCGGCGACCGCGTCCAGATCGGACTGTCGATCGCCCGCAAGGACCCCGTGGTGGCGCCCGAAACCATTACCCTGCTACCCGGGACACGCGTCCTGCTGCCCCGCGAAACCGGCCCCGTGGCATGATCGGAAACCGTCGTTCACTTCTGTCGCTCCCACCAAGAGCGCAATAGCGAACCCGCCGATCCGCCGCCGGTGTGGTTGGGCTTGCACCCACAGGCCCAACCACACCGGCACCCCCGAACGTTGCGCGCGCGAGGAACACTTCGAACTGGCGGGCGTTTCCGATCTCGCCGGAGTTCCGGTGAGGATCACATCGTCGGCGCACTGGGCCATGGCCCAGCACAGTTCGGCGATGATGCCGTGGGCCCAGCGGATCACTGTCGGCAGAGCGGAAAGTGGTCAGCGGGAGGTGTGTTGACAGTCAGGCGAGGGTGACTTCGACGGGGAGCTTCTTGATGCCGTTGACGAAGTTGGACCGTACGCGGGGGACGTCGCCGGTCAGGCGGATGGCGGCGATCCTGGGGATGAGTTCCTCGAACATGATGCGGATCTCGGTGCGGGCGAGCAGGTTGCCCAGGCACAGGTGGGGGCTTCCCTTGCCGAAGGTGACGTGGTCGTTGTCGGCGCGGGTGACGTCGAAGTCGTAGGGGTTGCCGAAGGCTTCTTCGTCGCGGTTGCCGGAGGCGTACCACATGACGACCTTGTCGCCCTCCTTGATCAGCTTGCCGCCCAGTTCGACGTCACGGGTCGCGGTGCGGCGGAAATGGTAGAGAGGCGAAGCCCAGCGGAGGAACTCCTCGACCGCGACGGGGATGAGAGAAGGGTCGTCCTGGAGTCGGGCCAGCTGGTCGGGGTGCTGGAGGAGGGCCAGCATGGAGTGAGTGATGGTGTGCCGGGTCGTTTCGTTGCCGGCCACGACGAGGAGCAGGAAGTAGTTGTCGAAATCCTGGGAAGAGAGCGGCACACCGTCCTTCGGGGTGGTGTTCACGAGCTTCGACACCAGGTCCGTGCCGTCGCCGCCGCGTCGCTGCCGGGCCAGCTCGCGGCCGTACTCGAAGACCTCGAGCGAGGCCGGCGAGCGGAAGGGCAGGTCGCGGTACTGCTCGCTTTCCGTGCTGTCGAGCAGGACGTCGGCGTAGTCGGGGTCGGTGTTGCCGATGATGCGGTTGCCCCAGTCGATGAGCTGCTGGTTGTCCTCCGGCGGGACGTCGAGGAGGCGGGCGAGGACGTTGATGGGGAAGTCGGCCGAGACCTCCTTGACGAAGTCGAAGGTGCCCTTGGCCAGCGCCGCGTCCAGGGTGGTGGCGGTCAGCCCGCGCAGGAAGTCGGTGTAGCTGGTGATGACGCTCGCGCCGAACTGGCGCTGGAGGAGGCTGCGCAGGGCGCGATGGCGGACGCCGTCCAGCTCCAGGATGGACGCACGCTTCTTGATCTGGTCCTCGTCGACCTCTTCCAGGTTCACGAACTTCGTCGAGGTGAACGTCTCGGCGTCGCGGTCGACGCGGGCGATGTCGGCGTGGCGGGTCACCGCCCAGAAGCCGGAGTTGGGGGCCTCCTCGGGCTGCCAGTGCACCGGATCCTCGTGGCGCAGGGTGTGGAACATGCGCCACGGGGTGATCCCGTCGGTGAAGTTGTCCAGGTCGGCGAGGTCGACGTCCGCCAGCGGCATCGGTTCGTTCACCGCGGCGGTCCGGGTCTCGGTCGTCATCACAGGGCTCCCAGTTGTCACAGGTGGTCGGCGTACTCGGTGAACTCCCAGTCGGTGACGTGCCGGTGGAAGCGTTCGACTTCGTTGCGCTTGTAAGCGAGGAAGGAGGCGGTGAAGTCCTTGCCGAGGACGTCGGTCAGTTCCGTGTCCGCTTCCAGGGCGTCCAGCGCGGCCGGCAGGTCCATCGGCAGCACAGCCGCCTTGGCGGTGTCGTAGCCATACCCTTCCAGCGGGGCGGGTGGCTCCTTGCCGGTCAGCACGCCGAGCAGCGCGGCGGCCAGCGTGCCGGCGATCAGCAGATACGGGTTCGCGCTGGCGTCACCTTGACGGAGTTCGAACCGTGCGCCGGCCCCGCGCTCGGGCGGGATGCGGACCATGGCACTGCGGTTGTCCAGACCCCAGTCGACCAGCCAGGGCGCGAGGGTGTCCGGACCGAACCGCTTGTAGGAGTTCACGGTCGGGTTGGCCAGCGCGGCCAGCGCAGGGGCGTGGGCGAGGATGCCGGCTACGGCATGCCGGGCGGTAGCGGATAACCCGTACGGCTCCGCGGGACCGTCGAAGACGTTGCCGCCTTCGTCGTTGCCGCAGGACAGGTGGAGGTGGAAACCGGAGCCTCCGGCGTCGTTGAACGGCTTGGCCATGAACGTGGCGAGTTTGCCTTCCCGCCGCGCCAGCTCCTTGATCGCGGACTTGAAGCGGAAGGCGCGGTCCGCGGCGGAGAGGGCGTCGGAGTGGGTGAGGTTGATTTCGAACTGGCCGCCGTCGAACTCGTGGTTCCCGCTGGTCACGCCGATGTTCATGGCCTGCAACAGGCGCAGTGTGCGCAGCAGGTGGTTGTCGCCGTCGGCACGCAGCCCGGCGGTGTAGACGACGCCGGTAGCGCCCGAGTAACGCTTCCAGCCGCTCCGGGCGGCCGGGTCCTCGGCGCAGAGGAAGTACTCGAGCTCCGGGCCGACAACCGGCCGCAAGCCGTGCTCGGCACACCGGGCGACGACAGTGCGCAGCAGGTCGCGGGGTGACTCGGGGGCGGGCAGGCCGGTGGCCGGGTCCGTGACGTCGGCCAGGCAGGAGGCGACGCCGGGTTCCCAGGGGAGAGAGATCAGGGTGTCCAGGTCAGGGCGCACCGTGATGTCGGGCAGGCCGGCGTCGAGGCCGCCGGAGACGGGAACCACGTCGCCCTGGGGGCTGGTGTGGTAGACGGCCCGGCAGAAGGCCAGGCCGTGGTCGCAAGCCGAGGGCAGGTGGTCGAGCAGGATGTCGCGGGCGCGCTCGGTGCCGATGAGATCGGGATAGGTCACGCGCACCACGTCGATGCCTTCGGCGGCGAACCGCTGCAGGTCCTGACTGAGGCTGGGGGTGGGGGCTGCGCTCACCGATGTCTCCTCGGGCGCTTGGTGTGCATGGAGAACAACTTGTTTGGCATCAAACGGTATGTGAACGGTAGGAGAGCTGCGGGCGTCCCGCAAGAGGTTCGAGGAAGAAATTATCCACATGGACAGGTATTGACCAGAGCCGAACGGCTCCCTATGTTGTTTGAAGCCAAACGAGTAAGGGTCCGGTCGGCCGCCGGTCCCCTTGGCCGGGGCCCGGCAGACGTCGGCCGGGCCCCTCTTCTTCCTCTTGCCCCGCCCTGACGCCCTCACTTCCAGGAGGACCGGCCATGAAGGTCGTCGTCGACACGAACAAGTGCCAGGACCACGGCCAGTGCGTCTTCGCCGCCCCCGATGTCTTCTCCATGGACGACAGCGGCCACCTGGTCTACGTCTCCGACCCCGACGACGCGTTGCGCGACGAGGTCGAGGAAGCCGCCGACGTGTGCCCGCTCCAGGCCATCCGCATCGAGGGCTGACCATGAACGCACGCGTCGTCGTCGCCGGTGCCGCCATGGCCGGCCTGCGCGCGGCCGAGCAGCTGCGGGCCGCCGGCTGGACCGGAGCCATCACGCTCGTCGGTGCCGAACCGCACATGCCCTACAACCGGCCGCCGCTGTCCAAAGAGGTCCTGGCCGGCAAGGCACCCTTCGAGTCGCTCGCCTTCCGCCCGCGGGCGAGCGTGGCCGACGTGCAGTGGCGGCTGGGCACCGAGGTCGTCGCCGCGCGGCTCGAGGACAACGTCGTCGAGCTCGACGACGGCGAGGCACTCACCTACGACGGCCTGGTCGTCGCCACCGGAATGCGGCCGCGGCGCCTGCGCTGCCCAGGCCCGCTCGCCGGCCGCCACACCGTCCGCACCATCGATGACGCGCAGGGCCTGCGGCAGGCCCTCACCAGGCCCGGAGCCCGCGTGGTCGTCGTCGGCGGCGGCTTCATCGGCTGCGAGGTCGCCGCCACCGCTCTCGCCCTGGGTGCCCACGAGGTGACCGTCGTCGACCCGCTCTCCCTGCCGATGCTCGCCCCCTTGGGCGAACTCCTCGCCAGGACCCTGTTGAAACGCCACGAAGAACGTGGCGTGCGCTTCGCCCTCGGCACTGGCGTAACCGGCTTCACCGGCGATGACCACGTCACCGGTGTCACTCTCGCCGACGGCACGGTCTTGCCCGCCGACGTGGTGGTCGAGGCGGTCGGCTCGATCGCCAACACCGAGTGGCTGGCGGGCAACGGCCTCGATCTCGGCGACGGCGTGCTCACCGACGAGCACCTGCGCGTCGGCGGCCGGCCCGACGTGGTGGCCGTCGGGGACGTCGCCCGGTTCCCCAACGCCCGCTACGACCGCGTGCCGCGCCGTGTGGAGCACTGGTGCATCCCCACGGACACCGCCAAGCACGCCGCGAAGACCCTTGCCGCGGGGCTGGCCGGCACCGGCCACGACCTGCCGCCGTTCGCGCCGCTGCCCACCTTCTGGAGCGACCAGCACGACTTCCGCCTGCAGTCCTTCGGCGCACCGGTGTGCGGCAAGGAGGACGTGCGGGTACTGGAAGGCGACCTCGACGGAGACGTCGTCGTCGGTTACCACGCCGGTGGCCGGCTGGCCGGTGTCGTCGCTCTGGGCGGTCAGGCCGCGGCGGCTGCCGCCGCCCGTTACCGCGCCGAACTGCTCAAGCAGCCCACCCTCACCGCCTAAGGACCCTGCCGATCATGACCGTTCGCGGATTCTTCCTGCCCAAGACGGCGAGCGGAGCCTCGTCGCTGATCCCCGCACCGCCCTGGCGCTACTCGGGCGACCTGCTCACCGTCGAGTACCGCACCGACCCCGCACGCGTGCGGGAGCTGCTTCCCGAGCCACTGGAACTCGCCGACGAGGACCCCGGCGCGGTGGCGCTGATCTGGGCCGACTGGCAGTCCTGCTCGGCGTCCGGCGAGGAGCTGCTCGATCCCGTGCTCTCCCAGTACAAGGAGGCCTTCGCGGTCGTCCGCTGCCGGTACCGGGGGCAGACCTACTCGCGCTGCGTCCACATCTGGGTGGACAAGGACTTCGCCATCGCGCGCGGGCTGCACCAGGGCTACCCGAAGAAGCTCGGCTCGATCCACCAGACCCGCCCGCACCCGTACGGTCCCGCGCCGCGGATCGAAGCAGGGGCCCGGTTCGGTGCCACGCTCGCCGCCGCCGACCGGCGCCTCGCCCAGGCCGTGGTCACCCTGCGCGAGCCGTCGGAGACGAACGGATTCGTCAACGCCCATCCGATGGCCCACCACCGCTGGCTGCCCTCCATCGAGAAGGGCAAGGGCCTCGCGCTGGACGAGCTGATCGAGTCGGGCGCCGCGTCCTTCGAGGCGGGACAGCCCTGGTGCGGCGAGGCCGAGCTGGAGCTGTTCGAGGCGCCCACCGAAGAATTGGCCCGCCTCGAGATCCGCGAGCCGATCGCCGCCTACTACCGCCAGGTCGGCGTCGTCTGGGACGGCGGACGGCTGCTGGAATCCGGCACCTCCGGCGCCGAGTAGAGGAGCAGAGCATGAGCGAACACACCCTCACCGTCGCCGGGGTCGCCGTCGACACCCGGCACTGGATCGGCGGCGAGCGCGTCGCCTCGGCACAGACCTTCCCCGACATCTCGCCCATCGACGGCAGCACGATCGGCACCATTTCCCGAGGCACGGCCGTGGAGGCAGCCGCCGCTGTGGCCGCTGCGAAGGCGGCGTTCCCTGCCTGGGCTGGCACCTCCCGCGCGGAACGTGCCCGCATTCTGCACGCGATCGCCGACGGGGTGGAGAAGCGGATCGAAGAGCTCGCCATCGTCGAGACCACCGACAACGGGGCCCTGGTGCGCTCCCACCGCCGCGGCGTGATGCCTCGCGTGGCGCACAACTTCCGCTTCTTCGCCGACTGGCTGCAGAGCCTGGACCACGAGGACTTCGACACCCGCGGCCACGCCAACCACGTCAGCTGGGACCCGGCAGGCCCGTGCGTGCTGATCACGCCGTGGAACGCCCCGCTCATGCTGGCCACCTGGAAGGTCGCGCCGGCCCTCGCCGCCGGCAACACCGTGGTCCTCAAGCCCGCCGAGTGGTCGCCGCTGACCGCATCCCTGCTGGCCGACATCGCCGCCGAGGCCGGGCTCCCGGCCGGTGTCCTCAACGTCGTCCAGGGCTACGGCTCCGAGATCGGCGACGCCCTGACCTCGAATCCCGACGTACGCCGGATCAGCTTCACCGGATCGGTGGCCACGGCGAAGCGGATTGCCGCGTCGGCTGCCGCCAACCTCACGCCGCTGAGCCTCGAACTGGGCGGCAAGTCGCCGCTGCTGGTGTTCGCCGACGCGGACCTCGACCTCGCCGTCGACCTGGCCGTGGAGCAGTACGACAACGCCGGCCAGGTGTGTCTGGCCGGCACCCGGCTGCTGGTCGAGGAACCGGTCGCGGACGAGTTCACGCGCCGGTTCGTCGAGAAGGCCAGTGCACTGACGCAAGGTGATCCGCGCGACGAGGCCACCGACATCGGCCCGAACATCCACCCCCGCCAGCTGGAGAAGATCGACGGGTTCGTGCAGCGGGCCGTGGCGGCCGGGGCCCGCGCAGTCATCGGCGGCCACCGCAAGGACGGCCAGTACTACGCACCCACCCTGCTCACCGAGGTGGCCCAGGATTCCGAGATCGTGCAGGAGGAGGTCTTCGGCCCGGTCCTGACCCTGCAGACCTTCACCGGCGAGGACGAGGCCGTCCGGCTGGCCAACGGCACCCGCTTCGGCCTGGCCGCCACCGTCGCCACCGGCGACCCCGGACGCGCCGAACGCGTCACCGCGCGGCTGGTCGCGGGCACGGTGTGGGTGAACTGCTTCTTCGTCCGCGATCTGCAGGCCCCCTTCGGCGGCTCCCGGCTCTCCGGCGTGGGCCGCGAGGGCGGCACCTGGAGCTTCGACTTCTACTGCGACCTCAAGAACACCGTCACCGCACCGAACGGATGGACCGACCATGGGTGAGATCGCCGGGGCGGGCCTGCTCGCCCACGTCCCCACCATCGTGCTCCCCGAGGAGCAGCGCCGGGAACTCAACGAGGGCAAGGAGATCACCCTCGTCACGGGCCTGCAGCAGCTCCGCGAGGACGTCTTCGCGCGCGACGGCTACGACACCGTCGTGGTCCTCGATTCCCACTGGGCCACCACCGTCGAGTTCGTCGTCACCGCCCAGCACCGCCGCGCCGGCCTGTTCACCTCCGAGGAGCTGCCGCGCGGGATGTGCCGGATGCCGTACGACTTCCCCGGCGATCCCGAACTGGCCGGGAACATCGCGAAGTTCGCCGACGAGCACGGCACGTGGATCACCCCGATCGACGACGACCACCTGCCGATCTACTACGCCACCATCAACCTCTGGAAGTTCCTCGGCGAAGGCCTGCCCGACAAGCGGTGGGTGACCATCGGCGTCTGCCAGACCGGAGACATGGAGGACCACCTGCGGCTCGGCCGCGCCCTCGCGGACGGGATCGCCGCCACCCCGGGGCGGCGCGTGCTGCTGATCGCCTCCGGCGCCCTGTCGCACACGTTCTGGCCGCTGCGCGAGCTGCGCGAGCACGAATCCAGCGATCCCGCGCACATCTTCACGCCCGAGGCTCGCGCCGCGGACCTCGAGCGCATCGCCTGGTTCAAGGAAGGCCGCCACGACAAGGTCCTCGACACGATGGACGAGTTCCGGAAGTACAAGCCCGAGGCGAGGTTCTTCCACTACCTGATGATGGCCGGCGCCCTCGGCGAACACGCCTGCGTGGCCAAGGCCCGCCAGTACGGCGAGTACGAGAACTCGATCGGCACCGGCCAGGTGCACCTCTGGTTCGACCGCCCGGCCGACGGCTGGACCGGCACCGCCCAGCCCAGCCTTCACCGCCGAAGCTAGGAGTCCCGACCATGCCCGAGTACCGCCGTATCCTGCTCGACGGCGCCGCCGTCGAGGTCACCGTCGACGGGGACGAACTCGTCGCCGGCGACGGCCGCCGCGTCAAGACCGAGGACGCGCAGCACCTGCCGCCGACCGTCCCTTCGAAGGTGATCGCGGTCCACCTCAACCACCGCAGCCGCGTCGAGGAGTTCCGGATCGACCTCCCCGGCACGCCCACCTACTTCCACAAGCCGACCTCGGCCCTCAACGCCCACCGGGGTGCCGTCGTCCGCCCCGAGGGCTGCCAGTGGCTCAACTACGAGGGCGAGGTCGCCATCGTCATCGGCAAGACCGCGCGCAACATCTCCCCGGCCGAGGCGGGCGGGTACATCGCCGGCTACACGATCGCCAACGACTACGGCCTGCACGACTTCCGCGACACCGACGCCGGGTCCATGCTCCGGGTCAAGGGTTCGGACACGCTGTGCCCCCTCGGCCCCGGCCTGGTCACCGACTGGGACTTCCACGGCAAGAGCCTGCGCACCTACGTCAACGGAAAGGTGGTGCAGGACGGCTCGACCGACGAGATGAAGTGGGACATGCACTACCTCGTGGCCGACATCGCCCGCACCATCACCCTCCACCCGGGCGACGTGCTCCTGTCCGGTACCCCCGCCAACTCCCGCCCCGTCCAGCCGGGCGACGTCGTCGAGGTCGAGGTCGAGGGCCTCGGCCGGCTCACCAACCACATCGTCACCGGCCCCACGCCGATCCGGGCCGACGTCGGCGCCCAGCCCACGGAATCGGAGGAGGTGCTGTCGACCGCGCTCGGTGGCGACTGGGAGTTCCGCGGCATCCGCCCGCCGAGGCGATGACACCTCGGCGGGTCTGCGGACTCCGGCGCAAGGGCGGGCCGTAGGGTCGCGCTCATGAGCGATTCCTCCGAGAAGCCCCCCACCAAGTCCCGCAAACGCGCGGACTACGGGACCGGACGTGAGGCCCTGCTCAACGCCGCCGTGCGCGTGGTCGCCCGAGGTGGGCTGCGCAAGCTCACCTATCGTGCGGTCGCCGAGGAGGCGGGTGTCCGGCACGGGCTCGTGGTCCACCACTTCGGTTCCCGGGACGCCCTGATCGCGGCCGCCCTCGAACATTCGGTGCGCACGAGTGCGGGTACGAGTTCCCTGGAGCCCGGCACGGGCGACATCGCGGACTTCGCGGCAGGGCTGGCGGACATGGTCACCGGCGAGCCGGAAATGCAGGTGTTCCAGTACGAGCTCATGCTGGAGTCCCGGCGACGGCCCGAGCTGCAGCCGCAGATCCGCGCGCTGTACGACGAGTACTTCGCGGCCACGGAGCGGGAGTTGTCCCGCAGCCTGCCCGAAGGCACCAGCCGGGCCCTGACCCGGCTGGTCTTCGCCGCGCTGGACGGTCTCGTGCTGCACCAGCTGGTCCTCGACGAGCCGGAGGTCACCGAGGCCGCGCTGGCGGAGCTGCGGGCACTGCTGACGCGGCAGTGTGGCGGTCCACAGTAGTCCCGGCCGAGTCATAACAGCAGGTCAGAGCGAGTCCCCGCCGCCCACGCGGCGGGGACTCGCCGGTTTCCGGCGGGGTGAAGAGTCGATTACGTGCGCACGAAGCATTGACTAAATTATCCAGATGGACAATCCTCGGTGGTGCAGGGTCGCCCGCGCCCTTCCCCGCCAGCCCCCTGCGCCTCGCGCCGACACGAGGAGTGCCACGAATGACCGTCACCACCGAGGACCTGCTGCCCTTCCGCGACCCCGGTTTCCGCGCGGACCCGTATCCGTACTACGCGCGGCTGCGGCAGGAGCACCCTGTCTACCGGCACCCGGCAGGCTTGTACGTCGTCTCCCGCTACGAGGACGTCGCCCGGCTGATCCGCAACCCCACCCTGAGCGTGCAGCAGCTCGACTTCGGGCCGGCCGCCCCGATCCACCACACCGTGCTCGGCAAGGACGCCCCCGATCACACACGGCTGCGGCGGATCACCAACCGCTGGTTCACGCCCAAGGCGGTCGAAGGCTGGACCGAGGTGACGCGTGCCTCGGTGGCGGCGGTGCTCGACGAGGTCGAGAACGGCGACGGCACCCTGGACGCGGCCGACGGCCTGTCCCTGAAGTGCACCTTCGAGACCACCTGTCACATCTTCGGCATCGAACCGTCCGAAATGGACACCATCCAGCGCAAGACCTATGAGATCGGACTGAGCCTCGGCCCCGGCGGCAACGACGACGAAGCCGTCGTCACCACGGAAGCCTTCGCCTGGTTCACCGAGCACATTCGCCGGCTCGTGGCCGGCAAACGAGCTCACCCCGGCGAGGGGCTGATCGACGCTTTCATCGCCGCGCAGGACGAGGGCAGGATGACCGAGGACGAAGTCGTCTACACCATCTTCCTGTTCTTCGCCGTGGGCCACCTCGACGTCAAGCACCTGATCAACCACGGCCTCTGGCTGATGACGCAGCAGCCCGGACTGTTCGCCGTCTACCGGGACGAGCCCGCGGCCCGCCCGGGCATCATCAACGAGATCCTGCGGATCGACACGCCCGAGTCGATGGTGGTGCGGCTGACCACACAGGACACCGTCGTCGGCGACCGGACCGTGCCGGCCGGAGAGGCGCTGGCCCTGCTGATCGCCTCCGCCAACCGCGACCCCGAGGTGTTCGCCGACCCCGACACGTTCGACCACACGCGGCCCGTCGCCGCCAGCCAGCACCTGGCTTTCGGTTCCGGCATGCACGGCTGTGCCGGCCAGGTGCTGGCCCGCGCCGAGGCCGATGTCGTCTTCAGCTCGATCGTCAACCGGTTCTCCGGGATCGAGTTGGCGGGTGAGCCCGCCTACGCGCACACCGAGTTCCTCCGCACGATCACCCACCTCCCTCTCCGTTTCCGCTGATTCCCCGATCCACTTCGGACTCAAGGAGCCCTCATGAAGGTAGAAGTCGACCTCGAGAAGTGCCAGGACCACGGCCAGTGCGTGTACGCGGCACCCGGCCTGTTCGCGCTGAACGAGCAGGGCCGCCTGTCCCTGCGGTCTCGGGCGGCCGCCGTCTACGTGGCCGACGTCGCGGAGGAAAACGCCGAGGAGCTGCACGAGGCCGCCGACATCTGTCCACTGCAGGCGATCACGGTGCACGAGTAGCCGGGAAGAAGGACATCGACCGTGCCCGTACCCAGGCTTCCCCGCATGCTGCTCGTCCTGAGCGAGAACTGGACACTGACCGGTGGCCGGGCGGACCTCCCCGCCGCCGTACGGTGGGCCCGTGAGGCCGAGGACGCCGGCTTCGACGCGATCATGGTCAGCGAACACGTCGTGCTCGGACCGGACTCCGGCGCCGCCGGTGTCATGGGAAATCCCCGCGACTACGCACTTCCGGGCAACCAGGACCCGGGCACTCCCTGGCCGAACTCCCTGCTCCTGCTGGCTTCCATCGCGTCCGTCACCTCGCGCCTCCGGCTGGCCGCCGCGGCTGTCGTGGCACCGCTGCGCCATCCCCTGCTGCTCGCCCGCGAGCTCGGCACCCTGGATCTGCTCAGCGAGGGCCGTCTCGTGGTGCAACCCACGGTGAGCTGGAGCAGGGACGAGTACGCGGCCCTGGGGGTGCCGTTCGGCAGACGCGGACGGCTGCTGGACGAGCACCTCGAGGTCTGGGCGAAGGCATGGGGACCGTCGCCGATTTCCCATGACGGTGAGCACTATCCCTTCCGCGACGTCTACTTCGAACCCAAGGCGTACCGCCCTGACGGCCCACGGCTGTGGTTCGGCGGCCAGGACCTGCACGGACCGCTGCTGCAGCGGCTCGTGCGCTACGGCCACGGCTTCCATCCGCTCGGCCGCCCCGCACCCGAGGACGTGCGGAAGCTCGGCAACGCCATGACCGAAGCCGGGCGCGACCTCGCCGACCTGGAACTGATCGGCGGCACCCAGGCCACCTTCCCCGACGACCGCTCCCCGGCCGACCTCGGCGCCGCCCTCGCCTCCATTCCCGAGCAGCTGGAGCTCGGCTTCACCACCTTCTGCATCAAGCCGAACCAGTTCATCGACGACCCCGGCGGCATCGGAGCCTTCTGCCGGAACGTCATGGGGCGCGTGGAGAAGATGACCGCGCCGTAGTCCGCCGCCGCAAGAGGATCTTCCCGCAGCCTCTTGCCAAACGGATGGCTCTCGCTCACCATGGGACAACTCGTTTGGCTCGAAACAACTCCGCCCCTTCCCGTCCGGCAGGTGATGCAAGTGGACAGTCAAACCACGCTTTCCCCGCAAACAACTGATGGCGCAGCCGAACCAGGCAGGCTCAAGCCCGACTCCCTCGGCGTTCTGGGCATTCTCTTCTTCGTTCTCTCCGCCCAGGCACCGCTGACGGGTGTCGCGGGCGCCGTTCCCATCGCCGTCGCCATCGGCAGCGGTGCCGGTGTCCCGGCCGCCTACCTTGCGGCCGGCGTGATCATCCTGCTGTTCTCGGTCGGCTTCGTCGCCATGGGCCGCCACGTCGTCGACGCCGGGGCCTTCTACACCTACATCGGCAAGGGGCTCGGCCGGCCGGCCGGTTCCGGCAGTGCCGGGATCGCCCTCTTCGCCTACTGTGCCGTCCAGGCCGCCATGTACGGGTTGTACGGCGCCACGCTGAGCGGCCTGGTCGAGCACTACTCGGGTGTTCAGGTGGCGTGGTGGGTCTGGGCACTGGCCACCATGGTGCTCGTGCAGATCCTCGGCGCCCTGGGCATCGAGATGGGCGCCAAGATCCTCGCCGTCTTCGTGCTGGCGGAGTTCAGCATCCTGCTGGTGTTCGCCCTCGTGACCTTGTTCAAGGGCGGCGGACCCGAAGGACTCGGCTTCACCGACAGTTTCTCGCCGTCCGCCGCGTTGCAGGGCGCCCCCGGAGTGACGCTGATGTTCGCCGTGGCGTCGATGTTCGGCTTCGAAGCCACCGCCATCTACGGCGAAGAAGCCCGCGAACCCCGCAAGACCGTTCCCCGGGCCACCTACCTGTCGGTCGCGGTGATCACGGGCTTCTTCGCCTTCACCTCGTGGATGCTTGTTTCGGCGCACGGGGCGTCCCGGGCGACGGGAGATGCGGGCACCGCGCTGCAGAGCGGCGCTGCCACGAACTTCGTCTTCGACCCGATCATCGCCCTGTTCGGCGGCTGGGCGGGCGACGTGCTGCCGATCCTGCTGGCCACCTCGCTCTTCGCGGGCATCCTGGCCTTCCACAATTCGGCCAACCGCTACCTGTTCTCCCTCGGCCGCGGCGGCCTGCTGCCCTCCAGGCTGGCCGTCCTCAACCGGCGCCATTCGCCTTGGCTGGCAGGGACCGTGCAGACCGTGCTCGCCGTGCTGCTGGTGATGCCGTTCGCCGTGCTCGGCAAGGACCCGGTGCTGACCCTCTTCTCCTGGTTCAGCGGGGTCGCCGTGCTCGGCATCATGTTGCTGTACTTCCTGACCTCGGTTTCGGTCGTCGTGTTCTTCCGCCGCTCGCGCGCCGACACCCGCCCCTGGAACACGGTGATCGCCCCTGTCCTGGGCGCGCTCGGCATCGCGGGTGCCATCTGGCTCATCATCGCCAACTTCACGACGCTCATCGGCGGAGACGTGACAACCGCTGTCTGGCTCGAGATCAGCGTTCCGGTGGTGCTGGTCCTCGGCATCGTCGCTGCCCGGCTGACCCGGTCACGGGTGGAACCCGCCGGCTGATCAGCGTGCCCCTGACCCGATACGGCCGGAACCATCCCCTCCGGCCGTATCGGGCTGTCACCGAAGGAGCATGAATCGTTGTCGTTGAACGAGATGGAGAGTCCGTGCTGAACGCCACTCACGAGGAACTGCTGCGCCGCGCCAAGGAACTCGACCTGCCCACGCAGCACCACATCGACGGCCGGAGCGAAGCCGGTGACGGTGCCTCGTTCGCCGTGATCTCCCCGCGCGACGGACAGACCCTGGTGCGGGTCGCCGACGCGCGGGAGGCGGAGGTCGATCTCGCCGTCGCGTCGGCGCGCCGCGCCTTCGACACCGGCCCGTGGCCGCACCTGGCGCCCGCCGAGCGTGGCCGGATCCTCCTGCGGATCGCCGATCTGCTCGAGGAACGGCGTGAAGAACTGGCGCTGACCGTAAGCCTGGAGATGGGTAAACCGATCACGGACGCGTACGCCATCGAGCTGCGTGCCGCGATCACGACCTTCCGCTGGTACGGGCAGCTTGCCGACAAGCTCACGGACGAGTCTCCCCACACGGCACCGGATTCGCTGGCCCTGATCACCCGGGAACCGACCGGTGTCGTCGGGGCTGTCGTGCCGTGGAACTTCCCGCTCACGCTGGCGAGCTGGAAAATTGCTCCCGCGCTCGCTGCCGGCTGCACGGTCGTGCTGAAGCCGTCGGAATCGTCTCCGCTGTCCGCCCTCCTGCTCGGCCGCGTAGCCACCGATGCGGGACTGCCACCGGGAGTCCTCAACGTCGTGACCGGGGACGGCCCGGTGGCAGGCAGGGCGCTCGGCCGTCACCCCGGCGTCGATGTCCTGGCGTTCACCGGATCCACCGCTGTCGGCCGGCACTTCCTGCGCTACGCCGCGGACTCCAACCTCAAGCGCGTCTGGCTCGAACTCGGCGGGAAGTCACCGAACATCGTGCTGCCCGACGCACCGGACCTGGAGAAGGCCGCGGCGACCGCGGCCTGGGGAATCTTCTTCAACCAAGGGGAGATGTGCACGGCACCCTCCCGGCTGCTGATCCACTCCTCCATCGCCGAACAGGTCACCGAGGCCGTCGTGGCCCGGGCGCGCGAGCTGCGGGTGGGCGACCCGCTCGATCCGGCCACCGAGATGGGCGCGCTGGTCGGCGACAGCCACCTCGGCAAGGTCCTGGAGCACGTCACCACCGGCCTGGACGAGGGTGCCCGCCTGCGCGTGGGCGGAGGCCGGACGCTGACCGACACCGGCGGCAGCTACCTGCGGCCCGCCGTGTTCGACCGGGTCGACCCCGGCATGCGGCTGGCCCGCGAAGAAATCTTCGGCCCCGTCCTGTCCGTGCTCACCTTCGACGACCTCGACGAGGCGGTCCGGC
Source organism: Amycolatopsis melonis (assembly GCF_040064235.1). Lineage (NCBI taxonomy): Bacteria > Bacillati > Actinomycetota > Actinomycetes > Pseudonocardiales > Pseudonocardiaceae > Amycolatopsis > Amycolatopsis melonis. The sequence goes on along the minus strand of NZ_JBDZYD010000001.1, from coordinate 944,983 downwards.
TCGCCAACGCCACCGAATACGGCCTCGCCGCCGGCCTGTGGACCTCCGACCTCTCCACCGCCCACAAGGTCTCGCGCGCGCTCAAGGCCGGGACTGTATGGGTCAACTGTTACGAGGAAGGCGACCTGACCGTCCCCTTCGGAGGCATGAAGCAGTCCGGCAACGGCCGCGACAAGTCCGCGCACGCGATCGAGAAGTACACCGAACTGAAAACCACCTGGATCCAGCTGTGAGTACGCCTAAGCGGCCCCTCATTGCCATTCCGGCCCGGTTCGCCGCCACCACGTCAGCACTCCGCTACGCCGCCGAGGTGAACGCCCGCGCGCTGGTCGAAGCCGTGTGGCGGGCAGGAGGCGAACCGGTGAGCATCCACCCGGCCGACCCGGCCACAGCCGACGTGGCCGAGCGGCTCGCCCGCTTCGACGGCCTGTTGCTGCCGGGTGGCGGAGACCTGGCCCCGCACCGCTACGGAGCCGCCGAAACCCACGACAGCGTCTACGATGTCGACGACCTCCAGGACGTGTTCGACCTCGAGGTCGCCCGGCGGGCCCTCGACTCGGGTATGCCCACGCTCGCGATCTGCCGTGGGCTCCAGGTGGTCAACGTCGCTCTAGGCGGCAGCCTGGAACAGGACATGGGCGGCGCGGACCACCGGCACGTCGTGCACCCGGTCGCGATCCAGCGCGGCACTCTGCTCGAACGGGCCACCTGCGCCGAGAAAGCGGAGGTTTCCTGCTACCACCATCAGCGGGTCGACCGCATCGGTCCCGGGCTCGAGCCCACGGCGCGGGCCGCCGACGGCACGGTGGAAGGACTCGAACTGCCCGGACGCCCCGCGTGGTTCACGGCGGTGCAATGGCATCCCGAAGACACCGCGCACCAGGACCCGGCCCAGCAAAGGCTTTTCAACGCGCTCGTCGAGTCCGCTCGCGATACGCATCGACGCTGAAACCGCGGGCCGGTACCACCGGCCCGCGGTTTCAGCCGCGTTCGGCGGCCTCGACGATGTTGGTCAGCAACATGGCCCGGGTCATCGGTCCCACGCCGCCGACCGGGGGTGCGAGCGAACCGGCGACCTGCTCGACGTCCGGGTGGACGTCGCCGAGGATGCCCTCGACGGTCCGGGTGATGCCGACGGACAGGACCGTGGCGCCCGGTTTGATCCAGTCGGGCCGCACGAGATGGGCCACCCCGGCGGCGGCCACGACCACGTCGGCGACGCGGGCGTGGGCCGCGGTGTCCTGGGTGGCCTCATGGCACAGGGTCACCGTGGCGTGCTCGGATTTCCGGGTCAGCATCAGGCCCAGCGGCCTGCCCACCGTGATTCCGCAGCCGATAACGCAGAACTGCCGCCCGGTGATGGGCACGTGATGGCGCCGCAGGAGTTCGATGATGCCGCGCGGGGTGCAGGGCAACGCACCCGGAATGCCCAGCACAAGCCGTCCGAGGTTGGCCGGGTGGAGCCCGTCGGCGTCCTTGGCCGGATCGATGAGCTGCAGCACGGCATGCGTGTCGATGTGGGCGGGCAACGGCAACTGGACGATGAAGCCGGTGCAGGCGGGGTCGGCGTTGAGCCGGAGGACGGCGGCTTCGACGTCGGCCTGGGTGGCGTCGGCGGGGAGGTGCACCCGGATCGACGCGATGCCGACCTGGGCGCAGTCACGGTGCTTGCCGCCCACGTAGGAGTGGCTGGCCGGATCGTCGCCGACCAGGATGGTGCCCAGGCCCGGGGTGACACCCCGGCCCTTCAAGATCGTGACGCGGCCAGCGAGTTCCCGTTTGATTTCGGCTGCCGCGGCTTTCCCGTCGAGCAGCGTCGCGGTGGTCATGGCGGAGGAACCTCTCGGTACGGTCGTCAAGAGAAGACGACGGTGCGGGAGCCGGTGAGAACAACGCGGTCCTCCGCGTGCAGCCGGACCGCCCGGGCCAGCACGACCCGCTCGACGTCCCGGCCGATCGCGACCAGTTCGGGCGCGGTGTGGCGGTGCCCGACGCGGACGACGTCCTGCTCGATGATCGGGCCTTCGTCCAGATCGGCGGTGACGAAGTGCGCGGTGGCGCCGATGAGCTTGACGCCCCGGTCGTGGGCCTGGTGGTAGGGCTTGGCGCCCTTGAAGCCCGGCAGGAACGAGTGGTGGATGTTGATGATCCGGCCGGACAGCTTGCCGCACAGATCGTCGGAGAGGACCTGCATGTAGCGGGCGAGCACCACGAAGTCCACCTGGTGCTCGGCCACCAGCTGCAGCAGCTCGGCCTCCGCCCCGGGCTTGGTCTCGCGGGTGACGGGGAGGTGGACGAACGGGATGCCGTACCGCTTCGCGACCGGCGCCAGGTCGAGGTGGTTGGAGACGATCAGCGGGATGTCGACGGGCAGCTCGCCCAGCTCCCAGCGGTAGAGCAGGTCGACGAGGCAGTGGTCGAACTTCGACACCATCAGCAGCACGCGGCGGCGCCGCTCCTCGGGCCGGACGGTCAGCACCGGGTCGAACCGGGCCAGCCGCAGCGTGAGCTCGTCCCGCAGGCTCTCGGCGCCGGCCTCGGGGATCTCCAGGCACACCCTGATGGTGAAGGTGCCGGTGACGGGATCGGAGAACTGGGCGCTCTCCAGGATGTTGCCCTTGGCCTCCGCGACGCCGGCGGCGAGCGCGTAGACGATGCCCGGCTGATCGGGGCAGCGGAGCGTGAGGATAAAGCGTTGCACGGTAAGGGTTCTCCGTCGGTCAGGCCCGGACACGGGCGCGCTCGGGGTCGTACACGGGCGTGGGCCGGACCGTGGCGTCGGCCTTGGAGCCGTCGGCGGTGACGGCGGTCAGCGCGGTGCCGGACCGCACGGCGTCGCGGTGGACGCGGGCGAGGCCGAGAGTGGCGCCATCGAGGGCGGGCGAGGACACCGCCATCGTCACGTAGCCGATGTCCCGGCCGTCCAGCTCCAGCCGGGCACCCTCGGCAGCCTCCGGCGTGGCCTCCACGACGACGCTGACGACGCGGCCGGTCGCACTGTCCTTTTTGGCCAGTAGCGCGTCCCGGCCCTGGAAGGGGCCATTGTCGAAGTCCAGCGCCCAGGCCATCCGGCACTCGAACGGGGTGACCGTGCGGTCGTACTCCAGCTCCCCCATGATCATTCCCGCTTCGGTGCGGCAGGTCAGCAGGGCCATCGCGCCGAAGGCCCTGATCCCCAGGTCCGCGCCGGCCTCGAAAACCGCGTCCCACAGCGCGAGCGCCTGCCCCCGCTGGACCTGGACCTCGTAGCCGAGCTCGGCGGTGAACCCGAGGCGGCTCACCTGTGCGGAGATGCCCGCGACGGGGATTTCGGGGAGGAAGGTGTAGTAGGGGAACGCGGCGTTGGACACCTCGACCTCGGTGAGGCGCTGCAGGACGTCGCGGCTGCGCGGGCCCTGCAGGGTCAGGACGGCGAACTCCTCGCGGCGTTCGGTGACCGTGGTTCCGGAGGGCGCGTAGGCGGCCAGGGACTCCTGGGTAGCCGGGTTGCCGCCGGTGACGACGACGTGATCGGCCGCGCGGACGGCCACGGTCACGTCGTCCAGCATCATCCCGTCGGCGTCGACCACCACCCCGTAGGCGATGCGGCCCGCGGCCAGTCCTTTGACGCTGCGCGAGAAGACGGCATCGACGGTGGCGACCGCGTCCGGTCCCTCGATATGCCACTTGTAGAGCATCGAGTACTCGGAGGCCCCGACGGCGGTGCGGATCGAGTTGTACTCCTCGACCGGATCACCGATGGCCAGCGGCACGGCGTTGCCGTAGACGTCGATCCACTCCTGCACCCGATCCGCGTAGCGAGGAGCGAACGGGGTGGTGCTCAGTCCGACGGGGACGGCCATGGGGGCTCCAGTGGGTCGAGGGGACATGCACTGGAGCTAGAATCTGTCCATCTGGACAATTTGTCAAGGACAGCTCGAAACCAGCCAGCGACCTGGTCATGGCCAAAGCCGGAGTCCTCCCGGGGCGCCGGCCCGGGCGTGATCCACGGAGCTGCCGAGGCTCAGGCCTTCCGGCGGCCGCTGCTGCGTGGCGCGAGGGTGGCGTCGCCCAGCACGTCCTGACGGCGCTCCTCGCCGTTCTGTTCGACCTGCAGCACCACCCGCCGGAGCCCGTCGGCCACAGCCCGGCAATCCGCGTCGCTCAGCTTGTCGGTGACGAAGGATTCCTCCTCGTTGAACGCTGGGAAGAGGCGCTGCATCAGCTTTTCGCCTTCGTCGGTCAGGCTCAGGAGCACCAGCCTCCCGTCCGTGGGATGGCTTGCCCGTTGCACAAGCCCCCGTTTTTCGAGCGTGCGGACAACGCCAGTGAGCGTCCCCTTGGAAATCCCGGCTTCTTCGGCCACGTGCCGTGTCTCCGACTCGCCCCAGATCCAGACAACCCAGAGCACCACGAAGGCCGTCCAGGACAGATCGACTCCCCGCAACACGGAGTTCTCCAGGTGCTGCCGCACCGTCGAGGCGGCGCGATAGATGTTGGCGACGACGGCCATCCGGTCGCGCCTGATGGGGCTACCGCCGAGCTTGGCTTCGGCCAGCTTCTCGGCTTCGGTGATGGATCGTTGGCCGGGCACCGGCACACTCCTTCGTGCTCGTTGCATCCACAGGAACCAGCCTTCTGGTTTGGACCCAAATCATACGTCGCTCACTCGCAGCGAGATCACCAGCACCGCGCCCCTGGCGTTCCGCTGTAGACCCACCTACAGGACAGCATCGTCGACCACGCGGTGTGGCTGCCGATGGGCGACACGCCCACTCTCGCCGGCGACGAAGCCCTGATCGCTGCACTGCACACTGCGATGCGCTGGAACCGTGGCGAACTCCCCGACCACCTCGGGATCACTTAGACCGCGTCGCATTTTGGCTGGTTGCGGGTGAGCTGCCCGCGCACACGATCTGGCGATCGGCACCGGGAGCCATTTACAGGCGCGAACCCAGGACCGTCGACTTGGACCCACACGGGCCGTTCAGAATTACCTCGCCTGGGCATGGGCCCGCCTGGCTGGCTCTCCTGGCGATCTTGCCGGCAGCGCTCCTGGCCGATCAAGGCGATCACAGCGACCGGCACGCCGTGCAACGATGGAATCCGCCCGACAGTGGGTGGTCTCGGAGCAACTCGCGCATCCACCACTCGTCACCGACGAGGTATTCCTAGAGGTGCAGGGCCTCCGCACCGCGCGACCGAGCAAGGACGGCACAGCTCGCAGTTACGCCTTCGCTGGCCAACTGGTCTGTGGCCTATGTCGAAGGCGGATGGACTCGCACTGGGCACACGGCGGCCCCGGTTACCGGTGCCGACATGGCCACACCAGCGCCCAGTGTCGCCCGCCTGGCCTGGGCCGCAGCATCTACATCCGAGAGGACGTTCTTGTCGACAGACTTCGCTGCTGCCTGGAACGTGCGCCGCACATCGGTCGCGCCGAACTCGCGAGGATCCTTCACACGAGAGGCCAGTCGATCATCTACGATCACGGCGGCCTCCGCCTTGAACCGGCCGCGTCGTGGGGTTATTGAGTGTCCAAGGGGGACCGAGTTGATCTATAACCCCAACCTGAAGTTCGCCACCGACCTGCTGCTCGAGTGACGACGGCCCGGTTCGCGAACGACGCGGACGGTCGCCGATCGCTTCATAAGACCCGAGCGGAACACGGGAAATCTTCCGTGTCTGCGTGCTCAAAGGGGGACTTGAACCCCCATACGTGGGATATCTCCCGTGTTTGGGGAGATCATGCGCTCACTGTAGCGCAGAGTGACCGCCCCCACCGACCGGCCCGCCGCCACCCGCGCCCGATGGGTCGCCCTGGTCCTGTCCGGCCTGACCACCAGTACCCGGAGCCTCGAGAGCTGAACGAGTCCGTCGGCCGCTCGAACCAACACTTCCGGCACGAGAAGTTCTACACGTGGGTCGACCTCAGTCGATCCAGCTGGGATGTTTGCATTCGCTCATACCCTGATTCGGAATCAATCGACGCCGATTGTCGCCATTATGGAGCATAAATGCTCCCTCGTTCGTGATCATCGAGCGGCGAAGGCGGCTGGTTGGTTGCCCCGGTCGTGGTGATTTCGAAGCCCGCTAGACCCTTGGCTCTGCGATCGGGAAGCCGATCGGCCGGCAAGCCGTCAGTGCTGCTCCCGATCGAAGCGGGCGAGCCACTGTTCGATGACCGCGACGGCGAGGGCGTCATCCTGGCGCATGAGCCGCACCAGCTCGAGGCCGCGCAGCATGGCCAGAAGGGATTCGAACTCGACGCGCGCGGTCTGCGGGTCGTCGATTCGTGCCGCCTGGTCGAACACCTCGCGGAGCGCCCGGCCGAGGCGGCGTTCGGCCGGGAGCAATGCCGCGCGTAGCTCGTGGTCGGTCCGGGACGCCGTCCACAGCTCCATCGCGGCCTGGAACGCCGGGCCGGACAGCGCTTCGTGGATGGCGAACGCGATCTTGCGCAGCGCGTCCGGCCCATCCCCGGCCAGGTTCGCGACCGCCCGGATGTTCTCGATCCGGAGGTCGGCGATGTGGTGGACAGCGGCGGCGAAGAGCTCCGCCTTGGAGCCGAAATGGTGCAGCAAAGCACCGCGGGAGACGCCGACCCGTTCTTGGATCCGCTGGGTCGTCGTGCCGGCGTAGCCGTGCTCGACCAGCGCCATCATGGCCCCGTCGAGCAGGCGCTCTCGCGTCTGTTCTCGTTGCTCCCGGCGAGTCAGTGCCACCATCCGACGGAGTGTAGCCACCCGAGCTCGGACCTCAAGGCTCATTGACAGTCTAGACGGACTGTGAAATTGTCCCGAGCGTTGTCGCCGGTGGTCACGGCGGTCCGAGAGCGGCAAGGGAGCAGCCTCATGACCCTCAGCACGAACACAATCAGCTACGAGGTCCGCGACCACCGCGCCTACCTCACCCTGGACCGCCCGGACCGGCTCAACGCGATCACCGCGGAGATGGGCCGCGAAATCGCCGCCGCCGTGGCCGCCGCGAACGACGACGACCGGGTGCGCGTCATCGTCGTCCAGGGCGCCGGACGCGCGTTCAGCGCCGGCTACGACCTCAAGCTCTACGCCGAGGAAGGCGAAGACCTGCAGCCCGAAGTCTGGGACCCCATCAAGGACTTCCGGATGATGAAGGCGAACACCGACAACTTCTTCTCCCTGTGGCGCTCCCCCAAGCCGACCATCGCGAAGGTGCGTGGCTACGCCGTGGCCGGCGGCAGCGACATCGCGCTGTCGTGCGATCTGGTGGTGATGGCCGAAGACGCCCGCATCGGCTACATGCCGGCCCGGGTCTGGGGCTGCCCGACGACCGCGATGTGGGTCTACCGGCTGGGCGCCGAACGGGCCAAGCGCATGCTGCTTACCGGGGACACCATCACCGGGCAGCAGGCCAAGGAGTGGGGTCTCGTCATCGATGCCGTTCCCGAGGCAGACCTGGACGCGGCGGTCGAGAAACTCGCCGAGCGGATGGCCGGGGTTCCGACGAACCAGCTGATCATGCAGAAGATGATGATCAACCAGGCCTACGACAACATGGGCCTGCAGACGACGCAGAACCTCGCGGTCCTCTTCGACGGGATCACCCGGCACTCCCCGGAGGGCCGGTGGTTCGCCGAGTTCGCCCGGCAGCACGGGTTCGGCGCCGCGGTCCGCTGGCGCGATCAGGGCCGGTTCATTCCCGACGGCGGTGGCCCGATCCCGGCGGCAGAGGACCTCGTCGGCGGGGAGGCGTGAGCGTCGCCATGCCCGAGGAACCGCCGGTCGCACCGACCCGATCCCACTACCCCGCCGACGCCACCCGCCCGGTGCTCGACCTGTCCGTCGGCCGGCTTCTCCGCCAGGCCGCCGGCGAAGCCCCACAGCGAACGGCGCTCATCTGGATCGCCCCCGACCACGAGCCACGGACGTGGACCTACGCGGCACTGCTGGCCGACGCCGAACACGCCGCCGCGTGGCTTCTCCGGCGCTTTCGGCCCGGTGACCACATCGCCGTCTGGGCGCCCAACACGCCGGAGTGGCTGATCCTGCAATACGGCGTGGCACTCGCCGGCATGGTGCTGGTCACCACGAACCCGGCACTGCGCGAGCGTGAACTGACCTACGCGCTGTGCCGATCGAATTCTGTCGCTGTTGCCTACGCCGAAGAGTTCCGCGGCACCGACATGGCCGGCCTGCTCGGCCAGGTGCTGACCGACCTCCCGGAGATCACCGCGATCCCGTTCAGCACCTGGCTCGCGGAAATCCGTGACACCGACGTCCCGACCGCGACTTTCCCCGAGGTCGCCCCGGAGTCCCCGACACAGATCCAGTTCACCTCCGGCACCACCGGATTCCCCAAGGCCGCGATCCTGGGCCACCGCGCCATGATCACGAACGCCGACTACGTCCGCGCCCGGTGCGACTCGCCCGCCGGAGCCGTGTGGATCAGCGCGATGCCGCTGTTCCACACGGCCGGCTGCGGCATGGCCGGGCTGGGCAACCTCGTCCAGCGGGGGACGCTCGTGCTGGCCCAGCTTTTCCAGCCGGCCCTGGTCCTGGCCGCGATCGACACCTTCGAGGGTGACGTCCTCATCGGCGTCCCCGCCATGCTCAAGGCGTTGCTCGCGCACCCGGACGTGGCCACGTACGACTTGTCGTCGCTGCAGGTGATCGTCTCCGGAGGCGATACCGTGCCCGCCGAGCTCGTCGAACGCTGCGAAGACACCTTCTCCGCGAGCTTCAGCACCGTCTACGGGCAAACCGAACTGAGTCCCATCGTCACCCAGACCAGCCCGCACGACACCGAACGAGACAACCGGCACACCGCCGGAAAGCCGCTGTGGAACGTCGAAGTCGCCATTCTCGCCGTGCCGGACGGCACGGTCGTTCCCGTCGGGACAGAGGGCGAGATCTGCGCCAGGGGCTACCAGACGATGATCGGCTACCTCGACATGCCCGAGGAAACCGCGGCGACGATCGACGCCGACGGCTGGCTGCACACCGGCGACCTCGGCTCGATGGACGAGCGCGGCTACGTCACGGTGACCGGCCGCCTCAAAGACCTGATCATCCGCGGCGGGGAGAACATCTACCCCCGCGAGATCGAACAGGTGCTGCTGCGGCACCCGGACGTCGGCAACGCGGCGGTCATCGGGATCCCAGACGAAGAATGGGGCGAATCTGTCGCCGCGATCGTCCAGCCCGAACCGACCGGCACTGCGCCGACAGCGCGGAGCTTGCACGACTTCGTCCGCGAGCAGTTGGCCCCGCACAAGACACCCAAATCCTGGTACGTCACCGGCGACCTGCCGACGAACGCGATGGGCAAGCTGCAGAAATTCCGGCTCCGGGACGCGATCATCGCCAACGAGCTCCGGAAGCTCGACGACTGAGCCTCCCCGGGCGACGAGGGCATGCGCCCGCCTCGACGTCAGCTCGCCGACCGCGCACCAATGGCGCGAAGGGGCGCTGACCACTGCCGCGGGTACCACCGGCAGTGGCAGGATCGCCGCCGCTCGCCGGGCGATAATGGCGGCATGCCCACTACCTCCGGTGACCGGCGCGAGGAGCTCAGCGAATTCCTCCGCACCCGCCGAGCCCAGCTCAAGCCGGCCGACGTCGGCCTGCCCGACTACGGCACGCGCCGGCGGGTGCCCGGTCTGCGCCGGGAAGAGCTGGCCCAGGTGGCCGGCGTGTCGATCTCGTACTACACCCACCTCGAACAGGGCAACGCCGCGAACGTGTCGGTGGAGGTCCTGGAAGCCATCGCCACCGCGCTGCGGCTGACCGACACCGAGCGCGCCTACCTCACGCAACTGGTCAAGCCCACCCGGCGCCGCACGGGCAAGCCGGCACCCCGGGCCCAGCAGCTGCGGCCCGCCGTCCAGCAGCTGCTCGACGCGATGACCGACGTGCCCGCCTACGTCAACGGCCTCCGCATGGACATCCTCGGCTGGAACAAGCCCGCCGCCGCGCTCTTCGGCAACTGGGCCGAGCTGCCACCCGAGGAGCGCAACTGGGGGCGGCTGATCTTCCTCTCCCCCGCCACCCGCGACCTCTTCCTCGACTGGGAGCACAAGGCCCGCGCGGTCACCGGCATCCTGCGGCTGCACGCCGGCAACCACCCCGGCGATCCCCAGCTCACCAAGCTGGTCGGCGAGCTGTCGATGCGCAGCGAGGAATTCCGACGGCTCTGGGCGGCCCACGAAGTACAGCGCAAGAGCCACGGCCCGATGCGCCTGCGCCACCCGCTGGTGGGCGAGCTGCAGGTGGCTTACGAATCGTTCCCGCTCCCCGACGACCCGGACCAGACGATGGTCACCTACCACGCCGAACCGGGCTCGAAGTCGGCCGAGGCCCTGCGGCTGCTGACCAGCTGGGGCACCGACGCGACCACCCCGGTGGGCACGAACCCGAAGAGCGAGACGGCCGGCGAACGCTGACCCCCACGGATGACCCGAAGTGGACAGTCGGATCAGAGATGGCCGGATCGCCGCAACAACGCGAAAGCGAGCCAGCCGACCGGGACCCGGGACCAGAACGTGACCACGCGGTAGAGCACGGCCACGGCGAAGGCGACCGGTGGCTGGAGTCCTACCGCGGTCAGCTGCGCCGCGAGGATCACCTCGGCTCCACCGGCGCCGCCGGGCAGCGGCAAAGCTCCGGCAACGGCGCTGCCGGCCACGACGAGCAGGAGATCACCGAAGGATGCCGTGGCGCCGAACGCCTGGACGGCCGCGGCCAGTGCCGCGGTCGAACCCAGGGTCACCAGCAGGTTCCCCGCCACGGCGAGCCCGGCGCGGCCGGGCGCGGCCAGCGCGAACCGGAACGAAGCGAACGTGGCCACCGCCGCCGAGCGCAGCCTGCTCCCCCACCGGCGGCCGGCCGGCGTGCACCCCAGCGCGACAACGACGGCGACCAGCGTCGCCGCGACGATCGGCGCCACCGGGCCGGAGACCGCCGAACCCACGGCCGCGAGCCGTCCCGACGCGATCAGGCCCGGCAGCGCCACCGCCACCGTCACGACCACCGCGGTGGCCTGCGCCGCCCCGACCGCGCCCGCCGCGCCGGTCGTCGCGACCCCGCGCCGCTGCAGGAACCGGACGTTGGTCGCCATGCCGCCGAGGTTCCCCGGCGCGACGAGGTTGCCGAACGCTCCCGCCAGCTGGGCGACCGTCGTCAGTCCCCACGGCAGGGACACCGGCGCGACGGCCCGGAGGGCCAGCACGTTGCCCAGCAGCGGTACGAGGAAGACCACGACCGCGGCGAGCACCCACAGCGGCTCGGCGGTGCCGAGGACCGCTCCGAGGTCCGCGGTGCCGGCGGTGTGGACGAAGGCCACCAACGCCACCACGACGACCGCCGCCGCGCAGCGGATCAAGATACTCCGGCGGTTGGTTCGCGGGGCCGCGCCCAGACTGTCGATCACGGTTCCATGCTGGTCGTGGCAGCGCCGGAAAACGTCGGCGTGCAGCGGTATCCGGACCTACCGCGGACGCGGTACTAAGCGGTCTCGCCGCGCAGCGGCAGCACGGCGCGCACCTCGTACCGCCCGTCTTCCCGGAATCCGGCCGTGCACGTGCCTCCGGCACTGGAAGCGCGTTCGCGCATGCCGATGAGCCCGTGCCCGGTGCCGGGTCCGCGGTGGCCGGGCCGGGCGGCGTTCGACACGGCCAGTTCCAGGTGGTCACCGGTGTAGGTGAGCGTCACGTCCACGCGGCGGTCGCTGCCGTGTTTGCCGGCGTTCGTCAGCGCTTCCTGCACGATCCGGTACGCCGCGAGGTCGGCGGCGCCGGACAGCGGCCGGGCGGGCCCGCGGGTGGACAGGCGGACGTCGTACCCGGCGGACCGGAAGGAGTCCACCAGCGACCCCACCTCGGCGAACCCCGGGACGGACCGGCGGGATTCGGGTGGGTCGTCGTCTTGACGCAGCAGGCCGACCGTCGCGCGCAGCTCGTCGAGCGCGGCCCGGCTGGTGTCCTTGATGCCGGCCAAGGCCTCCCGGGCCTTGGCCGGTTGGCGGTCCAGCAGGTGGTGGGCGACTCCGGCCTGGGCGTTGACGAGGGTGATGTGGTGGGCGACGACGTCGTGGAGGTCCCGGGCGATGCGGACGCGTTCGTCGCGCACCCGGCGGCGCGCCTCTTCCTCGCGGGTGCGTTCGGCTTCGCGGGCCTTGTCCTGTGCCTGGCGCAGGACCGCGCGGTTGGCGCGCACGGAGTCGCCGACGGCCACGGCGATCCCGACGTAGTTGGCGGGTAGCAGGTTGCGGATGTCGAGCAGCTGCTCCGATCGCCACCAGGCCGAGCTGATCGTCAGCAGGACCGCCGCGGCCGCCGCGGCGGTCCACGCCGTGCGGCGGCCGGTGTACCGGGCGAGGGTGTAGAGCGCGATGATCGCCGGCACGTCGATGATCACCGCGTGCGGGCGGATGACCGGCAGCGCGGCGCTGAACACCACGGTCACCCCGGCGACCGCCACCGGGTGCCGGTACCGCAGCAGCAGCGCCAGGCACTCGGCCAGGTACACCGCGAGCTGCCAGGTGCTCGGCGGCACCCAGCCGTCCGTGTCCCGGTAGGACAGCTGGAACGCCCCGACCAGCACGGCGGCCACCACCGGCGCCGCGAGGTGCCACCACCGCGGCGCGGTCACCGCGGCGCCCCGGGCGTGACGAGCCCGGTCTCGTAGGCGAAGACCACCAGCTGGGCCCGGTCCCGCGAGCCGGTCTTCATCATCGCCCGGTTGACGTGCGTCTTCGCCGTCGCGGCGCTGATGAACAGCTTGGCGGCGATCTCCGCATTGGACAGACCGGCCCCCACCAGGGCGGTGATCTCCTGTTCGCGGGCGGTCAGCTCGCCCAGCTCCGTCCGCGGCTCGACCGGACGGCTCTCCGGCTGGGCCAGGAACCGGCCGATCAGCGCCGTGGTCGCCGACGGCGACAGGAGCGACTCCCCCGCCGCCACCGTGCGGATCGCCTGCAGCAGCACCTCCGGCTCGACACCCTTGCCGAGGAAGCCGCTGGCCCCGGCTCGCAGCGCGGCCACCACGAACTCGTCGGTCTCGAACGTGGTCAGGACCAGGACCTTCACCCCGGCGAGGTCCTCGTCCGCGGTGATCCGCCGGGTGGCCTCGATGCCGTCCACCCCGGGCATGCGGATGTCCATCACGACGACGTCGGCCTGCGCCTCCCGCGCCTTGATCACCGCGTCCTGCCCGTCGGCGGCCTCGGCGACCACCGTCATGTCCTCGTCGGCGTCGATGAGGAGCCGGAAGGTGGCCCGCAGCAGGGCCTGGTCGTCGGCGAGCAGGACGCGGATCGTCATCGGATCATCATCTCCCGCGTCTGCGGCTCCCGCTCGGGGCCTTCGACCGACAGCCGCGGCGTGATCCGCTCCGCCCACCGCGGGTAGGCCCAGTTGGCCCGGCCCAGCAGGGTCATCACGGCGGGGATCAGCGTCATCCGCACCACGAACGCGTCCACCAGCACGGCGATCGCCAGGCCGATCCCGATCATGGCCACGATCCGCTCGCCGCTGAACCCGAACGAAGCGAACACGCAGAGCATGATCGTGGCCGCGACGGCGATGACCCGGCCCGTCTCGGCGACCCCGGCCCGCACCGCGCGCCTGCTGTCGCGGGTGTGGACCCACTCCTCGTGCATCCGGCTGACCAGGAACACCTGGTAGTCCATGGACAACCCGAACATGACCCCGACCACCAGCACGGGCACCAGATACATCACCGGCGCCCCGGAACCGACGCCCAGCAGCGCCAGCCCCCAGCCGTTCTGGAAGATCGCGGTGACCGCGCCCAGCCCGACCGCGATGGTGGCGATGTTGCTCACCGCACCCACCAGCGGCACCAGGATGCTGCGGAAGGCCAGGGCGAGCAGCAGGAAGCCGAGCAGCGCCACGAGCCCGAGGTAGAGCGGCAGCTTGCTCATCAGCGCGTCGGCGACGTCGATGCTGGTGGCGGTCTGGCCACCGACGTAGACCTTCAGCGCGGTGCCCGCCTCCGCGGCCGGGATGACGTCGCCGCGGAGCGTCTCGACCAGATTCGCGGTCTCCGCGGCCTGGGCCGTGGTCACCGGGGTGATGGTCACGGAGCTGACGGGCCCGCTCGTGGCCGGAGCTCCGGTCACGTGGGCGACGCCGGGCAGCGCATCCAGCCGGTGGACCAGGGTGCCGAACGCCTGGGCGGACGCGCTGTCGGGGGTGCTCGCGACCAGCAGCAGCGAGGCGTCGAAACCGTCGCCGAACGCACCGGCCATCAGGTCGTGGTAGGCGCGGGTGGGCGTGCCCACCGGATCGCTGCTGGCGTCCGCATTGCCGACCCGCATGCCCAGCACGGGCGACGCGAGCAGGACCGTCACGACGAGCGCGGCGCCGCCCGCGGCCACCGGCAGCCGCTGCACGAGGTTCGCCCAGCGGGCGGCCAGGGGCGCCTTCGCGGTCCGGCGCTCGGCCAGGGGGAAGCGTCCGGCCGCGATGGCCGCGCGGTCCTTTCGCGACAGCACCCGGTAGCCGAGGAACCCGAGCAGGGCGGGCAGGAGGGTCAAGGCGGCGGCGACGGTGAACAGGACGGTGACCGCGGCCGCCTGCGCCATGCCGGTGAGCAGGCCGAGGCCGACGACGAACATGCCGAGCAGCGCGATCATCACCGTCACGCCCGCGAACACGACGGCCCGGCCGGAGGTGTCCGCCGCCTGGGAGAGGGCGTCCGGGACGCTCGCCCCGGCCCGCAGCGCCTTGCGGTGGCGGTTGACGATGAACAGCGCGTAGTCGATCCCGACGCCCAGGCCGATCAGCGCGCCCATGGTGAGGCTCGTCGCCGCGAGGTCGATCACGTGGGAGGCCAGCATCACCACCAGCAGCGACGCGCCCACCCCGACCAGGCCGGTGATGATCGGCAGGACCGCCGCCCACGCCGAGCGGAACAACAGCAGCAGCAGGACCAGCGCGGCGAGGAGGCCGATCGCCTCGGTCCCGTTCGAGCCGGCGGGCTGTTCGGTGAACGCCTGGCCGCCGGCCTCGACGTCGAGCCCGGGCCCCCGGAGTTGTTCGGCGGCCTGGACGACGGGGTCGGGCCCAGCGCCCTTGTCGAGCACGACGGTCGCATAAGCAGTCCCGGCGCCGGGGTTCAGCTGGGCGGCCCCCGCGGCGGTGTAGGGGCTCACGACCTGCTTCACCCCGGGCATCGCGGCGATGTCGCCAAGCGCGGCGACGGCCCGCTCGCGCACCGGTCCCGAGTCGACCGGGCCGCCGGTGGAGTGCCACACGATCGTGCCGCGGACGACGTTCCCCGCCGCCGGGCCACCGGCTTCCCCGAGCAGGTGGTAGGCGGTGGCCGACTCGCTGTCGGGCAGGTCCGCGGAGTCGGTGAACGCGGTCCCGGCGCCGATCACCAGCAGGGCCAGGGCGACGAGGCCACCCACCCAGCCGGCGAGCACGACACCCCGCCTCCGGAAGCACCAACGGGCAAGAGAACTCACGGTGAAAGCCTTTCGGGAGGAAGTCGGTCACCGAACAGCCTCCCGGTCCCGGGCGTTCCGGGCGTCAGCCTCGCGCGGTCATCTCCGTACCGCATCCGCGGTACAGCGGCGTTCAGTAGGGCGCGGTCACCGGCCAGCCGATCACGCTCGGCGGGATGCTCGCGGAGAGCTGCCGGAACGCGCCGGCCGGCACCACGCCCTGGTTCCGCAGGGCGGTGGCCACGAGCCGGGCCACCTCGATCGCCCCTGCCGCCTGGAAGTGCGTGTTGTCCTGGCTGCCATCGGGGTAGTTCGGGTACTTCCCCGCCGGGAAGATCATGAAGTACTTCTTCGTGCCCTCGACACCCGCGCGGTTCCAGAGCGCTGTGCTGGCCGCGGTCAGGTCGATCAACGGCACGCGCTTGGCCGCCGCGAGCTCCCGCATCGCCGCCGGGTAGGCGCCGTGGGACGGGGTGATCACGCCCGCGCTGCCGAAGTGACGCCGTTCCACCGGCGTCAGGAGGACCGGAATCGCTCCTTTGGCCCGGCTCTTGTCGATGTACTGCGAGAGGTACTGCTTGTAGGTCGTCGACGGCTCGGTGTAGCGGGTCGGGTCGTCGGCTTTCTCGTCGTTGTGCCCGAACGAGATCAGCAGGTAGTCACCCTTCTTGAGCAGGCCGAGGATGTGGTCGAGCCGGCCGAGGTCGATGAAGCTCTTGGAACTGGCCCCCGACTTGGCCACGTTCACCGCGACGGCGTTCGAGGTCAGGAACACCGGCAGCGCCTGGCCCCACCCCGCGCGCGGGGCCTGCGCCGAGACGTAGGTCGACGCGGTGGAGTCCCCCGCGATGTAGAGATGCGTCACGGTCGCCGCCGAGGCACTCACCTCGCCGCCGGTCACCGCCATCGCCGCCCCGATGACGGCGACCAGGCTCGCGAACCCTCGCGTCTTCCTCATGCGCGTACTCCTTCCCGGGAGAGGCTCACCGCGCTCACCTGCAATGGCTCGAACCGGATCCGCACGGCGAACCCGTCCGGCCAGCCGATTTCGACTGCCTCGGTGGTCGCCGAGGCGACCGGATGCTCCGACTCGGTGCCCAGCACGGCCAACGCCGTGAAGACGCCCGTGCCCCGGACGTCCGCAGTGAGCCGCGGGAGCGACACCCACGAGCCGAAGGCGGTGCCGTGCGGCGCGCGGGCTTCGTCCTGGCCGGTCCAGCCGGAGAGCGGCCGGAGCACGGACTCGCCGGGCGCCGTCGCCCAGCCCGTCTGCTCGACGGCCGCGCCCGGCGGGGCGCCGAGCACGCGGTGCACCCGCAGCTCGTCCCGACCGCGGACGACGGTGACGCTCTCGACGCGCAGCCCGGGCACCGTCGCCGGGCCGTGACCGAACACCGGGCGGTGCCAGGACGCGGCCCAGCCCCAGCCGTCGCCCTGGCCCGCCCCGAGGGGGTGGATCCGGCGCCGGACGCTGCGGACGCCGTCGACCACGACGGCGAAGTGGTTGTCGGCCGGGTTGTCCCGCGCGGTCGGTCCGGTCCGGGTCGAGTAGGCGAAGCGGCCGTAGTGCGGGTTGTCCTCGGCCGCCGACTCGGCCTGGTGCGGCTTGACGTCGTGGCTGCCGTGGTTGTGCAGCCGGACGACGCCGTCGTGGGTCGACTGCAGCAGCAGGCCCGCCGCAGGCAGCGCCAGTACGGTGTCGGCTGTTTCGCTCGGCGCCGGTTCCTCGGTGGATGTCCATAGTGGATGGTCTGGCGGCGCGAGCAGGCACACGAACGCTTTCGACGCCCAGTACGGTGAACCCGGCCCGGAGTAGTGCTGCACCGTCGGTGCGTGCGGACCGTGCCAGCCGAGGCTCAGCAATCCGCGGTCGTCCACGGCTCCGCGGTCGAGGAAGTAGCGCAGCGCGCCGCTGAGCAGCCGTCGTGACACGCCGGGCCGCAGCGGCGTGTGCCCGGTGACGGCGCCGAGGCCGACCGCCGACGCGGCCGCGAACCGGTAGGTCAGCGACCGTCCGAAGTGGAGCGGGGCGCCGTCGCCGCCGAACCACAGCGCGAAGCTCTCGAGGTGCTCGCGCAGGCGCGGGCCGAAGTGCGTGGATTCGCGCGCGAGGTGGGCGTCCAGCACCGGGTACAGGTGCAGCGCCCAGCCGTTGTAGTGGTCGAAGGCGCGGCCGTCGCCGTCGGCGTACCAGCCGTCCCCGTGGTACCAGCCCTCCAGCAGCTCCAGCGCCCGCTCGCGCGCCTGCGACGTCTCGGCGTCGGCGCGGCCCACCGCGGAGAGGAACCCGGCCACCGTGAACGGGAACAGGTACCAGTTGTTGGGCGCCGGGACGTGCCGCAGCGCGCCGCGCAGCCACGCCTCGACCCGGTCCTGCACGGTGGGCGCGAGGTGATCCCACAGCCAGGGCCGGGTCAGCCGCAGGCCGAGGGCGATCGACGCCGATTCGACCATCGGCTGGCTGCGGTCGGCGATCACCGGCCACGACTCGGCGTCGTCACGTCCCGGCGACCGGGTGCCCGCGTCGAGGCCTGTGGCGTACCGCTCCAGCCAGCCGTGCGGATCCTTCCCGTCCTCCCCGGCAACCCGGAAGGCCGCGGCAAGAAAGGTGCGGGCGAAGCCCTCCAGGCCGTCCGAGCGGACCCCGCTGCCCGACGGCGGTCCCGGCAGGTCGAGCCGGGCGCCGCCCGGAGTCGCCCACCGCCACGCCGCCGTCAGCAGGCCGTCCGCCACGGCGACCCAGTGGTCCCGCGTGTACCCGGTGTGCGGGCTCAGCACACGGTCTTCGCCGGGCAGCTTCACGCGATCATCCCCAGGCGCTCGCGGCGGACGAGGTGGGCGAACGGCTGCCCGGCCGCCCAGCGGGCGACCTCGGCGACGGCCAGTTCGGCCAGCCGCCGCAGCTCGTTGCCCTGGGACCCGGCCAGGTGCGGGGTGATCAGCACGTTGTCGTCCGTCCACAGCGGATGGTCCGGTCGCAGGACCTCCGGGTCGGTGACATCGAGGATGGCCCGGATCCGGCGGGCGCCGGTGGCCTCGGCCAGCGCGTCCTGGTCGAGCACCGCGCCGCGGGCGGTGTTGATCAGCACGGCGTCCGGCCGCATCGCCGCGATCAGCTCGCGCCCGACCAGTCCGCGGGTTTCCGGCAGCAGCGGGGTGTGCACGCTGACGACGTCCGCGCGGGCGAACAGCTCGGCCAGGCTCACCGGTTCGGCGCCCAGCTCCGCCGCCTCCGCCGCGGTCAGGTGGGGGTCGTGCACGAGGACGTGGAAGTCGTGCGGCCGCAGCAGGCCGATCACCCGCCGTCCGATCATCGACGCCGACAGGATGCCGACGGTCCGGCCGTAGTTGCCCAGGTGCGCCGGCACGCTCAGCCCGTCGTCCGCACATCGCCCGATCCGGTGATCGCGGGCGCGTTCCAGGACGCGCTTGCCGGAGAGCAGGATCATCGCCAGGGTGTACTCGGCCACCGGTACCGCGTTCGCCGCCGCGGCGGACGTCACGGCGATCCCGCGGTCCCAGCATGCCTCGGTGACGTGCCTGCGGACCGAGCCCGCGGTGTGCACGACCGCCCGCAGCCGCGGCGCGCGGGCGAGGACGGCCGCGTCCAGCGGCGGGCAGCCCCAGCCGGTGACCAGCAGTTCTACGTCGCGCAGGACGGCGTGAGCGGCTGCACTCGTGAAGTCGGCGAGCACGCCGTCGGCGAGGTCGCAGACGCTTCGCAACGCCGTCAGCGCAGTGTCGTCGAGCACCGCCGCCGCGGTCCGGGGAGCCATCGCGAGCGCGGCACGGGGACGGATCACTTGACCGCCCCCGCGGTGAGCCCCGAGCGCCAGAACCGTTGCAGCAGCGCGAAGGCCACCACCAGCGGCAGGACGGCCAGCAGTGAGCCCATGATCACCACCGGGTAGTACTCGGGTGACGTCGTGGCCGCGCTGTTCCAGCTGTAGAGGCCGAGGCTGACCGGGTACAGCTTCTGGTTCGACAGCATCACCATGGGCAGGAAGAAGTTGTTCCAGATCGCGGTGAGCTGGAAGAGGAACACGGTGACGACACCGGGGCCGAGCATCCGCAGCGAGACCCGGAAGTAGGTCGCCAGCTCCCCCGCGCCGTCGATCCGCGCCGCCTCGATGACCTCGCCGGGCACGTAACCCTGGCTGAACACCCGGCCCAGGTAGACGCCGAAGGGGTTGAACAGCACCGGGACGAACACCGCCCACACCGTGTCGACGACGCCGGTGCCCGAGGCCAGCAGGTACAGCGGGAGCGCCAGCACGGTCTGCGGCACCATCACCGCGGCGAGCACCAGCCCGAACAGCTTCTCCTTGTGCCGGAAGACGTACTTGTCGAACGCGTACCCGCAGGCGATACTCACCAGCGCGCTGACCGCCGCCCCGCCGACGGCGTACAGCAGGCTGTTGAGGTACCAGTGGCCGTAGATGCCCTTGTCCATGGCGAACAGGTCCTTCAGGTTCTTCAGCGGCGAGAACCCCTGCAACGAAAGGATTTCACTGCCGAAGAGCGCGTCCCGGTCCTTCATCGCGGCGAGCACCAGCCACAACGCGGGAAGCAGGGTGTAGAGCACCGAGATCGCCACGACGGTCTTGACGGCCGCGCGGCCGAGGAGCTTCGGCGGGTTCACGCGGTCACCTCCCGGGTGCGGTTGGTCCAGCGCGTGACGCCGTAGGACAGCGTGATCGTGCAGACCAGCAGGATCACCGACGCTGCCGCGGCGAGGCCGTAGTTGTTGCGGGTGAAGGCGGCGTCGTAGATGTACATGCTCGGCGAGAACCGCGCGGTGATCATCGGCGTGGCCTGCGACAGCAGCATCGGCTCGGTGAACAGCTGCAGCGACCAGATCAGCGTGAACAGCACGACCATCACGATCGACGCGCGGATCATCGGCGTCTTGATCCACAGCGCGGTACGGACGCCACCGGCGCCGTCGACCACGGACGCCTCGATCACCTCGCGTGGCACGGCCTGCAGGGCGGCGTAGAAGACGACGACGTTGTAGCCGAGGTTGCTCCACAGCGCGATGTTCACCATCGACGGGATGACGGTGTGGACGCCGAGGAAGTCCACCGTGATCCCGGCCTTGCCGAACAGGTCCACCACCGGACTGAGGCCGGGAATGTAGAGGTAGAGCCAGATGATCGCGGCGATGATGCCGGGCACCGCGTGCGGCAGGAACAGCGCCAGCCGCGCCGATCCGCGCAGCCGCGCGACGCCGGAGTCCAGCAGCAGGGCGAGCCCGAGAGAGCAGACGACCAGCAGCGGCAGGTAGAGCAGGCAGTACAGCGCGACGACGCCGAGCCCGTTGAGGAACGTCGGGTCGGCGAGAACGGCGGCGTAACTGCGCAGCCCGACGAAGATCGTGTGTTCCGGGCCGAAGCCGAGACCCGGTTCGTCGGCGCCGAAGAAGCTCAGCCACAGCGCCGTTCCGGCCGGGATCAGGAAGACCACCACCAGCAGCACGAAGAACGGGGCCATCAGCACGGCACAGGCGGTGCCCTGCCGGTGTCGTCTCCGGACGTGCGGTACCGGTGTTCTGGAAGCGCTTTCCGGACGCGCGAGTGTCGTCGTCATCGGTCTCCCTCAGCTGCTGTGCTCGGTGGTCGCCAGTCCCAGGGCGATCAGGTCCGGCATGGTGGCGCGCTGGGCGTCGCGGACGGCGTCCAGGAGGGTGCCCTGGCCGGCGCCCGCCCGCGCGAAGCCGTCCTGCAGCACGCGCTGGGTCGCACTCATCCGCGGGCCCCACGTCCAGCCGTCCCGGATCTTCGCGGCCTCGGCTTCGAACAGGCGGTAGATGTCCTGGCCGCCGTAGTAGCGGCGGTCGAACGCCTTCCGCCCGACCTCGACCAGGTCCGGCGCGGCCGGGTACTGGCTGCTGGTGCCGCTGGACAGCCGGGCGCGCAACGCGTCCGGGTGCGACACCTGCCATTCGATGAACTCCATCGCGGCTTCCGGGTGGGCGCTGTCGCGGGTGACGGCGAACGTCGAGCCGCCGTGCGTCCCGACCGCCGGGTGCGCGGGATCCCACTGGGGCAACGGCGCGATCGCCCACTTGCCCTTCTGGCCCGGACGGGCCTTCATCTGCGCGCCGGCGTCCCAGGCGCCGCTGAGCCGGGCCAGCACGAGTCCCTGCCCGATCTGCGCGTCGCCTTGGCGGCCCGCGACGCCGTTGGCGAAGACGAGCCCGTCGTCGATCAGGTCCTGCCAGTACCCGGCCACGCGGCGGGTCGCGGCGTCGGCGAGGGAGACGTTCCAGGCACCGCCGGAGGTGTCGAACCACTGGGCGCCCGCCTGCCACGAGAGCGCGGCGAACTGGGTCGCGCCGTCGGTGGCGAAGGCCACCAGGCGGCGGCGCTCGTCGCGGACCTTGCGGGCCACCGCGGTGAACTCGTCCCATGTGCGCGGCGGGCCGGATCCGTGCTGGGCGAACAGATCGGTGCGGTAGTGCAGGACCATCGGCTCGACGTCCAGCGGCACGGTGAACACCCGCCCGGCGAACGTCGTCAGGCGCAGCGCCTGCGGGAGGAGCTTGGCGCGCAGGCGATCGGAGACGAGGCCGGTGAGGTCCCTGGCCACCCCGTCGATGGCGAACCCGGGCACCTGCGGGTATTCGATGGTGGCGACGTCCGGTGCGTTGCCCGCGCGGACCGCGTTGCTCAGCTTCGCGTACCCGCCCTGGTCGCCGGACGGGATCTGCTGGAACACCACGTGGATCCGGTTCTGCGTCTTGTTGAACGCGTCGACCACCTGCTGGCTGCCCCGCAGCGCCGACCAGAACGTGATCCGGATGGCGCCGCGCGGGGCGTCCCCGCCTGGTCCGGAGCACGCGGCGGCGAGGGGAAAAGCGAGACCCGCGGCGAGGATGGTCCGGCGGCTGGGCATCGACGCCTCCTGCGGGTCGCGGGCTCCCCGCAGTTTGGGTGCCTGACCGAATTCCGGTCAATAGTCCCGG
Source organism: Amycolatopsis melonis (assembly GCF_040064235.1). NCBI lineage: Bacteria > Bacillati > Actinomycetota > Actinomycetes > Pseudonocardiales > Pseudonocardiaceae > Amycolatopsis > Amycolatopsis melonis. The sequence continues at coordinate 922,590 of NZ_JBDZYD010000001.1, read as the reverse complement.
GCAACTCGGTCAATCGATCAGTGGCCGGGTGGACCCGCGGACCTTCAGCTCGGGCAGCACGGTGACCCGCCGCGGCGGCCGACCGGCCGGTTCGCGCAGCCGTTCCAGCAGCAGCTCCGCGGCCAGCCTGCCGACTTCGGCCTTGGGTGGCGCGATCGCGGTCAGCGGTGTGCTCCCCAAAGCGGCCACGACGTCGTCATAGGCGACCACCGAACAGCCGCCGGGCACCGTGATCCCGGCGTCGGCCAGCTGCTGGACGAGCATCAGGGCGTCGACGTCGCCGTGCATGACCACGCCGGTCGCGGCACGCTCCCGCAGGACGTCGGCGAGAGGGCGGAGATCGCGCGCGGGTTGCCGGCCGGCGCCCGGCGCGCTGAGCACCACGGTCCGGTCTTCGATCTCGGGCCGTCCCGCGCAGATGTCGGTGAACGCCGCCCGGATCGCCCGCGCGGTCGGGCTGTCGTCGCGCGCGGCCAGGACGATCCGCCGGTGCCCCAGGGCCAGCAGGTGCGTCACCGCGAGGTGCACGCCGTACCAGTGGTCGGTGCACACGGAATCCCTGGCGTGCAGCGCACTTCCGGGCCGCGGGCGCCGTTCCATCAGGACGACCGGGACGTCGGCGGCGGCCAGCCAGCCATCGTCGGCCTCCTCGTCGACGACGCTGCGCCAGCGCGGCGCGACGAGCACGCCCCGGGCATCCTCGGCGAGCAGCCGCTCGACGATCGTCCGTTCCGCGCCGGGCACCTGCGGCGCCGGCTGCAGCACAACACGGACGTCGGCCTCCTCCAGCGCGGCACGGGCCCCGTGCAGCACCTCGGTGAGGTAGGCGTGCCGTTCGGGCACGACCAGCACCACCGGCCCGCCCCCGTCCGGCGCGGGCGCAGGCTCCGGCCGCCGCGGAACCAGCGAGCGGACAACGCCGTGGCCCCGCCGCAGCCGGCCGGCCCTGGCCAGCTCCTCGACGTCCCGGCGCACGGTGATCACCGAGACCGCCAGCTCGGCGGCCAGCTCGGTGACCCGCGCCTGCCCCCGCGCCTCGACGACGGCCAGGATCCGCCGCCGCCTGTCCTCGCCCGACTCCCGCATCTCGACCTTCGTTCGCCGGCTGTTCGTTCGATCGGTTCCGCGCAGCATACGATCACCCGATCGCCGGGTCGAGCTTCGCTCACAGCATCGGCACCCGGGCCCGGTAGTGGTCGAGGTGGCCCGCGTTGGCGGTGTCGCCGCCGGGCAGGTTGGAGCTTTGCCAGAGCGGGACGGCGAGGTCACCGGCCAGCGCGGCCAGGCGGACGAGGAGCAGGTTCCACAGGTAGGTCGAGCAGAGGGTGGACAGCGCCGCGGTGGTGCCGCCGGCCGTGGGGACCACGGCGTCGCCCGGCGGGATCGCCGTGTCCAGGACCGCATCGGCCAGCTCGCCGAGCTTGGCGAAGGAGCGCGCCGGGGCGTTGTCCATGTGGGGCCGGGAGGAGAACGCGACCACGTAGGCGCCGCGTTTCTTGAGTTCGTCGGCGATTTCCACCGGAAAGGCGTTGACGCCCGAGTTGGAGAAGACGACCCCGACGTCGCCGGCCTGTACCTGCGCCTGCGCGACCAGCAACGCGGCCAGGCCGGGCACCCGCTCGAGCTGGGTGCTGGCCTGGGCACCGTGCAGCGGCAGCAGGCCGGGGTGGAACAGCGGGCGCACGCACGCCAGGCCGCCGGCACGGTAGAACGTCTCCAGCACCGCGGCCAGGCTGTGGCCAGCCGCCGCGGTGTGCACCAGCCGCCCGGCGCGGACGACGTCGAGGAGCCGGGCGGCCACCGTGTCCACAGTGGCGGCATTGCGGTCTTCGATCAGGCGCAGGTGTTCGCGCGTGGCCGCGCCGAAGTCGGTGGCGAAATCCACGGGTGCTCCTCACTCGGGTGACAGATACCCCTATGGTCTAGACCATTCGCGGTTCGTTGGCTAGCCTGCGTTCCGTGACCGATCCCGTGTTCCTCATCACCGGCGCCTCTCGCGGCATCGGCGCCACCACCGCCCGGCTCGCCGCCGAAGCGGGCTACCGCCTGGTACTCGTTGCCCGCAACCAAAACCAGCTGTCCGACCTCGCCACCCGGCTCGGCGACCCCGACCGCGTGTGGCCGGTCGCCTGTGACGTGACCGACTGGGCGCAGCTCAGCGGGCTCGTCACCCGGGTGCGGGATGCCTGGGGCCGGCTGGACGTCGTGTTCGCCAACGCCGGTGCCAGCGTGGTGACGTCATTCCTCGGCACCCGCGGCGCCCCGCCGGACCAGTGGCGGGACATGGTGCTCGTCAACGTCTACGGCCCCGCCCTGACCGCCCGCGCCACGCTCCCGGCCCTGGTCGAATCCCGCGGCCACCTCGTGCTCACCGGCTCGGCCGCCGGCCGCGGCATCCGCCCGGGCAACCTGTACTCGGCGACGAAGTGGGCCCTGACCGGCCTGGCGCAGAACATCCGCGCCGAATGCATCGGCACGGGCGTCCGCGTCACTCTCGTCCAGCCCGGTCTGGTGGACACCGGCGGCATCCCGCCCGAACGCGCCCAAGAGCCCAAACTGGACCCCGCCGACATCGCCCGTGCCGTGCTCTACGCGGTCGGCCAACCGGCCACAGTGGACATCAACGAGATCCTCGTCCGCCCCGCCGGCCAAGCCTGATCGGCGCGTCAGGTCGAGTCGCGTGGCACGACCGACGGCCCGCCGATGTCCGGCGACGACACCGGCTCCTGCCCCGCCAAGGCGGCCACGACCGCTTCGGCGCGCCGGCGGCCCGCCTCGTGGACGTCGAAGCGGATGGTGCTGAGCGCCGGGGTCACCAGTTTCGCCGTGGGGATGTCGTCGACCCCGATGACGGCCAGGTCCGCGGGCACCGCGAGGCCCTGGTCGTGCGCACCGGCCAGCACGGCGATCGCCGTCTCGTCGTTGTAGGCGCACACTGCCGTCACCTCCGCGGCACGCCACCGCGTCACCGCCCGGCTCGCGTCGGCGACCGCCAGGCCGAGCTCCGCCACCACCGGCGGGTCGATGCCGCCGGTGGCACACGCGGCGGTGACGCCGGCCAGGCGGGCATCGGCCATGGCACGCAGCCCGCGATGGACCGGCATGGCGTAGCCGAGGCGGCGGTGCCCGCGGTCGATCAGGTGCCCGGCCTGCAACCGCCCGACCTGTTCCATCGCCTCGTCGACACCACCGCGCGGGTCCGGCAGCGGCAGCACGACCTCGGCGCCGGCCCGGCGCAGGGCGTCCGCGGTTTCGGCGTCGAACGGGCTCAGCCCGACCACCGCGGAAGCGTTCACGGTCGCGCAGACGTCCGGCAGCGGCGCGCCCGCGAGGTGGGTGATCAAGGTCAGCCCGTGCTCCGCCAGTGCCGCGGCGAGCTCTTCGACGAACCGGCTGGTGGCGGGACCGAGCCGGGTGTCCGGGATGGCCAGCAGGACGAGGTCGCTGCGCCCGGCCGCGAGCGTCCGCGCGGACGCGTGCGGGCGGTAGCCGAGGTTCCGAGCCGCCTCCAGCACGCGCTGCCGGGTCTCCATGGGGATGGACTGCCCCGGCCGGTCGTTGAGCACGAAGCTCACCGTCGTGCGCGAGACCCCGGCCGCGCGAGCGACGTCCTCGCTGGTGATGCGTCTGCTCGAGCGCGTCATGGGCCTTTCACCGATCACTGGGCGCGACATGCAGATATAGCGCGCGGCGGACTTCAGCAGCCGCATCCCACCCAGCCCCGTTACCCAGTCGTTACCGGGCCAGGCCTTGTTCCGGAGCCGCTTGGAGGAGTCTACTAACGCGCGTTGGTAACGCGTGTTAGCAGCAAGGGAACCATGAGCGATCGCACCCCGGAGATCCGCAGCGTCCTGGCGACGGTCATGTTCGGCGAGGACCACCTGGACCAGCTGCGCCGGGCGTTCGCGCCCGCGGAGGTCGTGCACGTTCAGCCGTGGGACGCCGACGGGATCGCGGCCGCGCTGGAGCACGCGGACGTCGCCGTGATCGCCGGCGACCTCGACCACCGGTACGTCGACGCACCCCGGCTGCGCTGGGTGCACTGCGACCACTCGGGACTCACCCGGTCCGCGCGACCCGAAGTGTTCGAGCGAGGCCTGCTCGTCACCGGCTCCGCGGGCCGCTCCGCGCCCGCGCTGGCCCAGCACGCGTTCTACTTCGCGCTCGCCCTCACCTTCGACGCGCGCGGGTTGCTCGAAATGCAGGACGCGCACTTGTGGCGCCCGGCGCCCGGCTACGCGGACCGGCTCTCCCTGTGGGGCAAGACCCTCGGCATCGTCGGCTTCGGCCACACCGGACGGGAAATGGCGCGCCTGGGCAAGGCGTTCGGGATGCGGGTGATCGTCTACCGCCGCAGTGACGGCGAAGCGACGGCGGACGTGGACGTCCTGCTGTCCGCCGACCGCGGGGACAGCATGGACCGGCTCGTGGCCGAGGCGGACGTCGTCATGCTCGCGACCCAGCTGACCGACGCCACCCACCACCTGTTCTCGGCCGCCGAGTTCGCCGCGATGAAGAACACCGCGTTCCTGATCAACCTGGCCCGGGGCCCGGTCGTCGACCAGGACGCCCTGGTGGAGGCGCTGCAGGCCGGGGAAATCGCGGGCGCCGGCCTCGATGTCGCCGATCCCGAACCGCTCCCGCCGGATTCGGCCCTCTGGAGCGCCCCGCACGTCCTGATCACGCCGCACATGACCCCCGCACTGCCGGACCGGACCCAGCGCTCGGTCGACATCATCATCGAGAACGCCCGGCGGTACCGCGCCGGCGAGCCCCTACTGAACGCGCTGACCGAACGCGACGTCTACACGCGAGACCGGCCCAGCTCGACTACGAAGGGCTGAGGCACATGGAAGGCAGTTCGCGCACCCTCGTCCTGCTGAACTCGCTGGGGACGACGACCGCGCTGTGGGACGACGTCGCTCCGCGGCTCACGGAGTCGTTCGACGTGGTGCGGTTCGACCAGCGTGGCCACGGGACCGCCGCGGACGCCCCGCCGACCACGCGGCTCGACGACCTCGTCGACGACGTGTTCGCGGTCCTCGACCGGCTCGGGTTCGATCACGCCCACTTCGCCGGGCTTTCGCTCGGCGGCATGATCGCCCTGCGGGCCGCGAGCCGGAACCCGGAGCGGGTCCGCTCGGTCACCGCGATGTGCTGTGCTCCTGTGCTGGACCGGCAAAGCTGGCTGGAGCGCGCGGCGACCGTCCGCGCGCAGGGGCTGGAGCCGATCGTGCCCGCCGTCCTGGCCCGCTGGTTCGCACCGGCCTTCCGGGACCGGCGGCCGGAGGTGGTGGAGGCCTACTCGGCCATGCTGCGGTCGACCCCGGCCGCGGGCTACGCGATGGGCTGCGACGTGCTCGCCGAGGCGGACGTCCGGGACGACCTGGCCGCGATCAAGGCCCCCACGCTCGTCATCGGCGGTGCGGAGGATCCGGCCACCCCGCCGGCCGAGCAACACGCCATCGCCGCCGCCGTCGACGGCGGCCGGGTGGAGATCCTGCCGTCGGTGGGCCACCTCGCGCCGGCCGCCGTGCCGGAGAAGGTCGCGGAACTCGTGCTGGACAACGCGAAGAGGAGTGTCTGAAGTGGACATCGGGTTCATCGGCACGGGCGTGATGGGACGGCCCATGGCGGCCAACCTCGCCAAGGCGGGGCACCGGCTGATCGTCCACCGCGACACCACGGCCGCACGGGAGGTGCTCGGGGACACCGTGCGGTACGCCGGGTCGGCCGCGGAGGCCGCCCGCGACAGCGAAGCCGTCATCCTGATGCTGCCGGACACCCCTGACGTCCAGGAAGTCATGGGTGAGGTGCTCGGGGCGCTGCGGCCCGGCACGCTCGTCATCGACATGAGCTCGATCTCGCCCGCGGCGGAACGGGAAATCGCGGACCAGGTGGCCGGTGCCGGTGGTGCCCACCTCGACGCGCCGGTCTCCGGCGGGGAGATCGGCGCGCGCGAAGGAACTCTGTCGATCATGGTCGGCGGCGACGCGGAAGCGGTCGACCGGGCCCGGCCGCTCTTCGCCGTGCTCGGCGCGCGGACGTCGCACATCGGGCCGTCCGGTGCCGGCCAGGTGGCGAAGATCGCGAACCAGGTCGTGGTCGGCCTGACGATCGAGGCCGTCGCGGAGGCACTGCACCTCGCCGAGGCCTCCGGCGTGGACCCCGCGGCCGTCCAGAGCGCCCTGATGGGCGGATTCGCGGCATCGCGAGTCCTGGAAGTGCACGGGCCGCGGATGATCAAGGGAGAGTACGAGCCGGGTTTCCGCATCCGGCTGCACCGCAAGGACCTGCGGCTCGCGGCCGAGGCTGCGGAGGGGCTGGGTACAGCGTTGCCGGGAGCGAGCCTGGTGCACGGCCTCTTGGAGGCCGCCGTCGACGCCGGCCTCGCAGACCACGACCACGCCGCCCTCCGGCTCCTGCGCGACCACCGAGCCGTGGCGGACCACGCCTGAAGGAGTAGCAAGCCCATGCCCAGCCGGTGGCAGCATCCGTTCACGGTCTTCCAGACCAACCTCCAGGAAATCGACGCCACCATGGACGTCGAAGCCACGCTCGACGTCGTCGAAAGCCACGGCGCCGACACGTGGCTGCTCAACGCCGGCGGGATCTCCGCGTTCTATCCGACGGAACTCCCCTACCAGGCGCGGAATCCCTTCCTCGCCGACCGGCCGTCCGGTGACCTCCTGGGCGACGCGGTGACCGCGGCCACCCGGCGCGGTGTCCGCGTGCTCGCCCGTCTCGACCTCTCCAAGGTGACCGCCGGGACCGCCGCCGCGCACCCGGACTGGCTGTTCGTCTCGGCCGGCGGCGAACCGCAGGTCTACCACGCGCTGTACAGCACGTGCCTGTCCGGCGAGTACTACCAGCAGCGCGCCTTCGACATCCTCGACGAGATCCTCGACCGCTACCCCGTCGACGGGTTCTTCTTCAACTGGTTCAACTTCAACGAGCGCGACTACAGCGAGGTCATCCACGGCGTCTGCCACTGCGCGTCCTGCGTCAAGCGCTTCGCCGAATTCAGCGGCGGCGGGGACCTGCCCAACAGCCGGGACTCGCCGACGTTCGGATCGTGGCGGCGATACACCGGAAGCACGAAAGCGGAGCTGGGCCGCCGGTACGCCGACCACCTCGCGACGCGCGACCGCGACCTCGCGCTGGTGCTCAACCAGGGCGGCACCGTCGGCTACCAGGAAGGCAACAACGCGTTCCGGCACTTCCCGGGCAAAGAACTGTGGCCGCACGCGACGGCCGAAGCCGTCAGCGCCCACCGCTCGTCGCGACCCGAAACCCCGCTGCTGGTGAACGTCCCCGCGCACGTCGACTCCACCTACCGCATGGCGGCGGAGCAGCCCGAGCACGTGGCCCAGCACCTGCTGCAAGCGATCGCACGCGGCGGCAACCCGTCCACCTACATCCTCGGCGCGCCGGGCCGGCTCCCCATGACAAGCGTTTCCCTGGCCCGAGACGTGACGAGATTCCACCGCGACCACCACGCCCTCTACGCGGCACTACGGCCGGCAGCCACCATCGGCCTGGTACGCCCGGCCGCGCTCGACGAATTCCGCGGCATCTACCAGGCATTGCAGCAGCGGCACCTGCCGTTCGACGTCCTGCCGCTGGGCGAGCTGACGTCGATCCCGCTGGAGCGCTATCGGCTTCTCGTCCTGCCGGACACCGGGCCGATCGGGCCGGCAGCGGCTTTGCTCGACGAATTCGTTCACAGTGGCGGGAACCTGCTGAGCACGGGCAGCAGCGCGTTCACCGCGGACGGCGGCGCCGAGCTGGCCGCGTTCCCGGCCGTGCGCCGGATCGGCCCTGCGTCGTCCGGGAAGCAGGTGTGGTCGACCTACGCGACGTTCGACGACCAGCCACGCATCGACGAGGGCGTCTTCGGCGGCTCGGTCGTCCCGATCCACGGCAGCAACGCCCGCTGCGTCTGGAAATCCGGCGCCACCAAGGCAGGCACGATCCTCGCCCAGGCGCCATGGGGCCCGCCGGAGCTGGCCTACGGCCACACCGCCACCGGCGACCCGGCGGTGGCCTCGATCGGCCACGGCGCCGGCACGTCGACGGTGTTCACGTGGACGGTCGGCCGCACCTACCGCGAGTTCGCGAAGACCGAGGTGCGCGACCACCTCCTGGACGTCCTCGAACCGCTCGCCGGAGCCCCGGTCCGCGCGGAACTGCCCGAGCAGGTCGAGCTGATCCTCGGCCGCGACGACGACGGCTACGTGGTCCACCTGCTCAACCAGACCGGCGCCCGCCGCCGCTCGTTCGGCCCGCACATCCCGGTGCGCGACGGCCGGCTCGTGGTCCACGGCGCCACCGGGCCCGCCACCGCCTCGGTGGCCAGGCACGAACTACCGGCCCGGCCGGAAGGCGACGTGCTGACGGTCGACCTGCCGGTCATCGACCTGTTCGAGGTCGTCCGCATCCGCACCACCCGCTAGCGTCGTGAGTGTTCAGGCGGATACCCGCCTGAACACTCACGACCGCCT
>NZ_JBDZYD010000001.1:753577-914076 GCF_040064235.1 Amycolatopsis melonis | reverse complement strand
GGGGGCCGGCCCCCCCCCCCCCCCGCCCCGGGGGGGGGGGGGGGCCCCACCCCCCCCCCCCCCCCCCCCCCCCCCCACCACCGCCTCACGGCTTGTGGTTCCCCAGGCGCGTCCACCGCGCCCGCAGCGCGTGCGCCGCTGCCTTCGGACGGCGGTCGCGGGTGAAGATGCCCTTCTTGTTGCCGTCGACCCGGTGGATGCCCGGCCCGGTGCCGAAGTCGGCGAAGTTCCACACGTGCTCGCCGACGAACGCCTCGATCCGGTCGAAGACGCGGTGGTTCATCTCGAGGTAGGCGACCTGGTACTCCTCCGTCCACGGGACGTCCCACAGCGAATGCAGGCCCGGCATCGTGTCGGCCCCGTACTCGCCCATGATGATCGGCTTGCCATGGGTCTCCGCCCAGCCGCGCAGCTCCGCTTCGAGCTTGTGCTCCGCGCTCGCGAGGTCGCCGTTGTCGATGTACCAGCCGTAGTAGCGGTTGAGCGACACCACGTCGAACAGGTCGGCGATGAGGTCGTTGTCGTAGGAGGCGAACAGGAAGGCCGTGGACGTGACCGGCCGCGTCGGGTCCAGCGTGTGGGTGAGGTGCACCAGCGGCTCGAAGTACTTGCGCGCGCCCTCTTCGTGGGAGGCGGGTTCGTTCGCGATGCACCACATCACGACGCTCGGGTGGTTCTTGTCCCGGGCGACGAGCTCGCGGATGTGCTGGGCGTGCGCCGCCTGGGTCTCGTCGTTGAACGTCTCCGGCGAGAAGGTCGGCTTGGGCTTCGCGCCGAGCAGGCCGCCGGTGACCGAGAGGTTCAGCCCGACCGCCGCCGTCTCGTCGATGACGACGATGCCGTGCCGGTCGGCGAACTCCAGAACCTCCTCGGCGTACGGGTAGTGGGAGGTGCGGAAGGAGTTCGCGCCGATCCACTCCAGCAGCTGGAAGTCGTGCACGAGGTAGGCGTCGTCGTGGCCCTTGCCCCGCACCGGGCTGTCTTCGTGCTTGCCGAACCCGGTGAAGTAGAACGGTTCCCCGTTGATCAGGAACTGCGTTCCCCGCACCTCGACGGTCCGGATGCCGACCGCCAGCGGGTAGGTGTCGACCACCTCGCCCTGCTCGACCAGCTCCGCCTCGAACTCGTACAGGTACGCCGCGCCCGGTTGCCAGAGCCGGGCGTCCGGGACACTCAGCCTGCCGGTGGCCCCGGTGCCCGACGCGACCACGTCGCCCTCGGCGTCCCGCAGCCGGACCACCACGTCGGCCGTTCCCTCGTGGTCGACCGCGTAGTCGACGAAGCCGACGCCGTCCGCGGTGTCGGTCACCACGGTGATGTCGGTGACGTGCCGTACCGGCGTGCTGTACAGCCAGACCGAACGGGCCAGGCCGGCGTAGTTGAAGAAGTCGTGGTGGTAGCGCTGACGGCGGCGGCCGTCGTGGCCCACCGTGATCGTCCCCGGCGGGATGGTGACATTGGTCAGCTCGTTGTTGACCCCGATGGTCAGCCGGAACGCCGTGCCGGGCGTGACGAGCCCGGTCACGTCGGCTTCGAACGGGGTGTAGCCGCCCACGTGCTCGGCGACCAGCCGGTCGTCGACGTAGACGCGGCCGGCGTGGGTCGCCGCGTCGACCCGCAGCACGATCCGCTGGCCGTCCCACCCGCGCGGCACCTGCACCGTGCGCTGGTACCAGACCCAGCCCACGTGGTCCCGGATCGCCGGGTCGGCGAACAGGTCGTTGTAGCTGGCCGGGACGGCGACCTCGAGCCCGAGGCCCAGCCGGGAGCGCCAGGGGTCGGGGCCGGCCTGGTCGTCGGTCGCGAACCCCCACAGGCCGTCGAGGTTGCACAGGTCGCGGGTCGGGGTGGCGCGGGGTTTCAGCATCAGTCCTCCTGGGTTTCCAGCCGGAGCCGCCACTGCCACGAGTAGCGGGTTCCGGCGAGCCGGTGGGCGGAGCGGGTGTCGGGGCCGAGCAGCGCGGTCCCGACGCCGCGGTGAGCGATGTCGACTTGGATGACGGTGGCGTCGCTGTCGGGCAGCTCCCACCAGTGGCCGGCCGCTTCCAGCTGGTCGACCGTGTGCCGGCCGACGTTCACGTGCACGGGCACCGCGGTGCTGACCTCGATGCGCCCGGCCGGCCCGGTCACCGCCAGCTCGGTCACGCCGCCGCGGGTGCCGTGTTCCTGCGGCCGCACGTAGGGCACCGCGAGCTCGTCGATCGGCGCGGCCCAGCGGCCGAGCAGGGCGTGGCGGCGGCGATCGGGGTAGTTCTCCCACGGCCCGAGCCCGACCCACGTCGCGTCCCGGAACCCCGCGACGAGTTCGAAGACCATGCCGACGCGGAGCCCGTCCCGGGTGTCTTCGGGCAGGACGACGTCTTCGCGGAACACGTAGTCGTGCGGGCCGGCCTCAATCAGGTCGCGGTGGTGGACGACCTCGTCGCCGAACGCCGTCCGGTAGTGGATGGCGACCGCGGTCCGGTCTTCGCGGGCGGTCACCGACGTCTTGACCGGTTCCAGCGCGAAGAAACCGGACCGGACGAACCGCTGGTCGAGGGAGAACGCGCGGTCGTTGTCGGTGAGTGCCCGCCACAGCGACAGCCGCGGTGCCCGGGCCAGCAGGGGGTGGGTGAGCTCGCCGTCGGCGACGGCCCGCCCGGCCGCCGGCAGCGCGGGCAGCGGCCGGGGCAGCACGACCTGCTCCACCGCCACCTCCGTCCCGGCGGGCGCCCACGGGGTGTCGTAGCGCGTGCGGACGACCAGCGAGACACCGAGGGCGTCCGGATCGGCCGCCGCTCGGACGATCTCGCCGGGCAGGAGGAGCGTGTCCTCCTGCCCGGCCACGAGGTCGGGCGTCGCCACGGCCAGGACGGCGGACGGACCGTGGCGGGTGTCGACCCGGACCTCGAGCTCGTAGGCGGACAGGTCTGCGAAGGACTGCCGGTTGCGCACGCGCAGCTGGCCCCAGCGCAGGGTTTCCGCATCGGACACGACCCGGAGCGGGCTGAAGACGCCACGCACCTCGAACAGCGCCGGTTTCGGGGTGAGGTCGGGGAACACGACCCCGTTGAGCAGGGTGGGACCGTTGTTGGGCTCGTCGCCGAAGTCGCCGCCGTAGCGGTACCGGCCGTCGCCGTCGGGATCCAGGGCCTGGTCGGTGAACTCCCAGAGGAACCCGCCCTGCAGGCCCGGCAGGGTTTCGAAGAGGTCCCAGTAGTCGGCGAACCCGCCGGTGGAATTGCCTTGGGAGTAGGCGTATTCGCAGGTGATGAGCGGGCGGTCGGCGCGGTGGTCGGCCGAGTAGGCGCGCAGGGCGGCGAAGGAGGGGTACATCGGGACGACGAGGTCGCTGGCCGCGTGACCGCCGTGCCAGTCGGTGGCGATCGCGCCTTCGTACTGCACTGGCCGGGTCGGGTCGAACCGCCGGACCCACGCCGCCGCGGCGTCGTGCGCCGCGCCGTACCCGCTTTCGTTGCCCAGCGACCAGATGAGCACCGACGGATGGTTCCGGTCGCGCAGGACCATGCGGGCGACCCGCTCGACGATCTCGGTGAGGTACCGCGGGTCGTCGGCGAGGGTGGAGGCGAACGCGTGGCTCTCGATGTCCGCCTCGCCGACCACGTAGAACCCGAGCTCGTCGCACAGGTCGAGCAGCACCGGGTCGTTCGGGTAGTGCGAGGTGCGGATCGCGTTGACGTTGCAGCGCTTGAGCAGCGACAGCTCGGCCAGCATCCGCTCCCGGCTCAGCACCCGGCCGGTGCGGGGGTCCACGTCGTGCCGGTTCACGCCCTGCACGAGGATCCGGCGGCCGTTGACGAGCAGGTCGCGGCCGGAGACGACGACCCGGCGGAAGCCGGTGCGCAGGGCCGTCGAGTCGACGACCGTCCCGTCCGGATCGACCAGCTCGATCAGCAGATCGTGCAGCTCGGGCCGTTCGGCCGACCACGGCGGGACCTCGAGCCCGGCGAGCTCGAGCAGCGCGGTCCCGGCCGCCGCGGGCGGAGTCATGACCGAAAAGGCGACGTCCGGGATCGCCCGGTACTCCGGCGGGACCGGCGCGGCGGCGGCTTTGATGCTCAGGATGTCCATGAAGTCGTCCGGCAGCCGCCGCGCCGGGCGGGTCGCGCGGTCGTGCGGGGGTTTCAGCGGCGGGGGCAGGGTCGGCGCGGGCAGCCGCGGCGCGATCGGGAGCTCGTGGGTCTCCCCCAGCACGTGAACGCGGACGGTGTGGTGGACCTCGGAGCGCCTGCGCAGTCCCTCCGTCGAGACCAGGACCCGCAGGGCACCGCGGTCGGCCTCCGGGTCGAAGTCCGCCTGCACCGAGACGTCGGCCAGCCGGATCTCGGGAACCGTGTAGAGGAACACCGAGCGGCTGAGCCCGGACTGCCACCAGTGGTCCTGGTCCTCCAGGTAGCTGCCCGCCGACCACTTGGCGACCGCCAGCTCGATCGTGTTCGTCCCCGCGGTGAGGGCGTCGGTGATGTCGAACTCGGCGGCGAGGTGCGAGTCGGCGCTCGTGCCGACGGCCACGCCGTTCACCGCCACGCGCAGCTGGCCCTCGGCGGCGCCGACGTGCAGGAACACCCGGCGGCCCGCCGGGGGGTCCAGGTCGACCGTGCGGCGGTAGACGCCGAGCGGGTTGGCCGCGGGGACGTCCGGGTAGACCTCGTCGAACGGCATCGGCACGTTCGTGTAGTGCGGCCGGTCCACTGTGGACGTCATGGTCCACAGGCCCGGTACCTCGGCCGTCGCCCAGTCCGGTGCCTCCGGTGCCGTGTCCGACGCACGCAGCTGGAACTGCCAGGTGCCTTCGAGGCTGATCTCCGGTTCCCGGCGCAGCGCGTGCATCGGCGCGCGGTTGACCGCGTGCAGCCCGGAGCGGTCGAAGGGCATGGTCACGGTGTCTCCAGGGGGATCGCGTTGCGCTGGGCGGCTTCGCCGAGCCAGGCGAGACTGGGCTTGGGCGTGCGTTCGAACGTTTCGCGGTCGACCGCGATGAGCCCGAAGGTCGGCGTCCAGTGGCCCCATTCGTAGTTGTCGAGCGCGCTCCAGTGCAGGTAGCCCCGCACGTCCACGCCGTCGTCGAGCGCGCCCGCGAGGTGCCGGAGCGCCTCGGCGGTGTAGGCGATGCGGCGGCTGTCGTCGGCCGTCGCGATCCCGTTTTCGGTGACCAGGATCGGGACACCGCCGGTGACCTCGTGGGTGTGGCGCACGGCGATGCCAAGCGCGTCGGGCCGGTAGGCGGTGCCGACCAGCGTGTTGTCCGGGTGCGGCGGGTGCGGCTCGAGCCCGTCGGGGTTCACCCACTGGCTCGAATACGACTGCACCCCGACGAAGTCGTCGTCGCGGGCAGCCTCCAGGTAGAGGTCTTCCCGGACGTGGCTGAGTTCGCGCAGCTTCTCTTCCGCGCCGGGACGGGCGACGAGCGCCTGGTTCGCGACGGTCCACCCGACGCGGGCTCCGGTTCGCTGCCGCACGATCTCGCGCGCGGCGTGGTGGGCGTCGATCAGCACCTTGCCCAGCTCGGGATCGGGATCCGGCAATACCGGCCGGGGGCCGCCGTCGACGGTGGGGCTCTGCCACTTCTTCCGGAACTCGGGATCCTCGGCCAGCCGCGCCATCGACGTCATGAGGGCGAGCATGTTGGGCTCGTTCACGGTGCAGACCCACTCGACGCCGTCGAGGATGCCTGTGACCGCTTCGACGTACGCGCCGAACCGGTCGACGGCGCGCTCCCCCAGCCAGCCGCCTTCTGCGGCGAACCAGCGGGGACTGGTGAAGTGGTGCAGGGTCACCACCGGCACCAGGCCGTGGCCGAGTGCCGTGTCGATCATCCGGCGGTAGTGCGCCAGCTCGGCCCGGGAAATCTCACCGGGTTCCGGCTCGATCCGCGCCCATTCGACGCCGAACCGGTAGGCGTTCAGGCCCGCTTCGGCCAGCAGCCGCATGTCCTCGCCGAAGCGGTGGTAGCTGTCGCAGGCGTCACCGCTGGGTTCCATGCCGGGCCTGGTCCGCTCGCGCGCCCAGAAGTCACTGTTGAGGTTGTTTCCTTCGACCTGGTGCGGTGCGGTCGACGCGCCCCACAGGAAACCTTCGGGGAAGTTCGCCGTTCCAGCGGTCTTTTCGGGTTCTCGCGGCTCCACGTCGGCCATGTTCCGGCGCAGGCCACCGGATCGACAACGGATTGCCGTGAGTTGTCACGACGCGGCCGGCGACGGCCCGTCCGGGCCGATGAGGTCCATGAACCGCTCGATCGGGGTGACGATGTCCAGGCTGGGGTCGAGCAGCCACACGACTTGCAGGCCGTTGAGCAGAGCGTGCAGCAACGTCGTCGCGGTTTCCGCGTCGAGCGGGCCGGTGCCGGCGAGGTCGCTGACCGAGCCGGCGATGCGCGCTCGCGCGCGCTCGTAGCGCTCCACGAAGTACGCGTGGGCGGGGTGGTCCGGCCGGGAGGCGGCCACGGCCAGCTCCGCCCACAACCGCATCAGCTCCGGCTCCCCCTGGTGGGACCGCAGCACGCCGGCCAAGTAGGCCGTCAGTGCCCCGAAACTGCGCTCGACTTCACGTTCCCCCGCCGCTTGTTCGTCGGCATCCCGCTGGGCGAGCACGGCGATGAGGAGTTCTTCCTTGCCGGAGAAGTGGTGCTGGAGCACGGCGTGCGTCGTTCCCGCGCGTTCGGCGATGTCGCGCAGGGAAGACGCGGCGAAACCGCGCTCGGCGAAGCTGTCCCGGGCGGCGGCCAGGATCTCCGCGCGCCGGGCGGCCGATTTCGCATAGGGACCGCGTCCCACCCCATCACCCCGTTCATCACAGTCCGGTCACGGTTCGTCCCGGAAGACCGAGCCGATCCTACAGTCGTGCACAGTGAAAATTAGCCATCTGGCAAATTTTCGACTCGGACCCACCGGGGTGTTCGGAGACAGCATGAGCGAAGCGGGACAGCAGCCCACCATCTACGACGTCGCCAAGTCGGCCGGAGTCGCGGCGTCGACCGTGTCGCGCGCGTTCTCCCGGCCGGGACGGGTGAGCGCGAGAACCGCGGCCCACGTCCACGCCGTCGCGGCGGAACTGGGCTACCGGGCCACCCCGCTGACGGGACGGCCGCCCGCCACCCGGACCTCGACAGTGGCCCTCGTCGTCTCCGACGTCACCAACCCGGTCTACTTCGGCATCGTCCGCGCCCTGGAGACCGCGGCGGCGGCCGCCGGGTACACCGTGGTCGTGGCCAGCGCCCGCGAATCGGACGAAGTGGAACGAGCCATCCTGGACCGGACCCTGCCCACCGTGGACGGCGTGGTGCTGGCGGGCTCCCGGCTGCCCGACCGCACGATCCGGACCCTGGCCGAGCACCACGCCTTCGTGGTGCTCAACCGGCTGGTCCCCGGCGTGCGCAGCATCGTCCCGGACACCCGGCCGGGCATCGGCGGCGCGCTGGCCCACCTGCACGGCCTCGGGCACCGCGCGGTGACCTATCTGGCCGGCCCGGCCGGCTCGTGGGCCGACGGCCAGCGCTGGCGCTCGATCCTCGACCTCGCCCCGGGTCTGGACCTCAAAGCCGGGCGGGTCGGTCCGTGCGCGCCCACCACCGAGGGCGGCCTGCGGGCCACCGAGGAGATCCTCCGCCAGGGGGCGACCGCGGTGCTCGCCTACAACGACCTGCTCGCCATCGGCCTGATGACCGGGCTCGCCGAGGCCGGCGTGCGCGTGCCGGACCAGGTCAGCGTGGTGGGATTCGACAACATCTTCTGCGCCGACCTCTGCACCCCGCCGCTGACCACCGTCGCCGCGCCGCTGTGGACGATGGGCACCCGGGCCTTCGCGGAACTGCACCTGCAAATCGAGGGAACCGCGCGGCGCCCGCGCCCGGTGGCGCCGTTGCCGACCCGCCTCGTCCTGCGAAGGTCCACAGTGGATGTCCCGGCTTGAGCGGGTCACCCGGTCGTCCCGCCGGCTTTCCAGGCGGTGCTGTGCACGACGAGGTAGGGCGAATCCGCCAGGTCGGCTCCGAAGCCCGGCACCAGGACCGGGTCGGCGCCGGCGAGGTGGACCTCCGCGAACACGGTGATCGGGTACGAGGTCGCGGTGAACTCCGCGGGCAGGACCGCGGTGAACCGGTCCCCGGTCCGGCTCATCGGCAGCTGCACCCAATCCCGCGACTGGTCGAGGTGACGGTGGTGCAGTGTCACCTCGGTGATCTCGCCCATCTCCTCCGGCGGCCCGGCGAGCGCGACCTCGAAAGGAGCCGCACGTTCGAAGCGGTCCGCCACCACGAGGCGCACGCCGCCGAGCACCGGCCGGGTGCGGCGGGAGGCGACCGGCACCGGCTCGGCGCCCGCGGCCGCCCGGTCCAGCTCGACCCGCAGCGCGTGCAGGTCGTCGGCCATGGCGCCGAGGTTCCCGGCCCAGTGCCCCCGTTCGGACAGCGAGCAGCCGAAGGTGAACTCGTCCCGGTACACCCCGGCGGCGACCGGCACGATCCCGGCGTACGCCTCGTGCGCCCGCTCCAGCAGCTCGACCGCCTCGGCGAGGTGGTCACGGACCTGCGTGCGGCGCCACAGCGCGTACGCCACCGCCGCCCGGAACTTGCCGGCGAAGAACCGGCCGAGCCGCACGAGGATCTCCGCGTCCACCAGCACCCGCTGCGTCTGCGGAGCACCGGGAGCCGCCTGCCGGCGCACCCGCTCGAGCGCGGTCGCGCCGTCCCCGGCCAGCCGGTCGAGCCAGGCCGCCACTTCCAGTGGCGTGTACTTCCCGGACAGGCGCCCGGCCACGGCGTCGTCGGCGTACTCGCCCACCCCGTAGAACAGCACGGGGTCGAAGGACGAGACGCCCTGCCAATCGTTGGAGAGCGTGTCGAAGGCGTAGTGCCGCGATCGCACCCACGGCGTGATCGGCAGATCGGCGTACACCTCCGGCCAATAGGCGTTGTTCGCCGCGCTCGGGGCGTGTGTCACGGTCACCAGCGGCAGGATCCGGCTCAACGGCGCCAGCAGCGCCTCCACGTCGGCCGCCGGCTCGCCGTGTTCCCCGCGCAGGAACCGCCGCCAGACCTCCGGCCGCGTCTCGGGGTCGTAGAGCAGGCGCCCCCACAGCAGGTAGGTGTACCGGTACTTCCGCCAGTCCCCGACGCCGAGCCGCAGGTCGTCCCGCACGTACGGATCGCGCCCGCCCGGCCGGCCGGAGCCCTTGCGGCCCTTGAAGAACAACGGCTCGCAGAACTCCACGCCGAGCGCCCCGCCGAGGGTGGCGTGCCGCCCGTACCCCGCCGCGAACACCGGGTCACCCCACAACAGCAGCCGCTGCGTCCCCGGCCACATCCGGAACAGCACGTCGATCTCCCGGTCCTCGTCCAGGAAGTCCGCGTAGCCGTAGCGGGTGAAGCGCCGGCTGAGCTCGGTGACCCCCATCAGCCGGGCCCGCTCCTCGCCCAGCCGGCTGCGGGACACCGTCATCCGCTCGAACGGCCGGATCGAGGCCTGGTGGTACGGCAGTCCCAGGTGTTCCGCCCAGTACTTCGCCGAGGCCACCGGCCGGATGTTCGGCTTCCGCACGGCCGCCAGCAGGTCGGCGTCGAGCCCTTTCGCGTGCAGGTCGACCCGCATCGGACGGCCCGCCTCCGACACGACCCGGAACATCCCGTCCCAGAACGCGAGCCGCTCCGGTTCCGGGATGCCGCCTTCGTAGTGCACCCGGAAGGTGAGCCCGTCGATCTGCGGGATCGCCGCCAGCAGCTCGCGCAGCGCCGCCGCGCAGTAACCGGCGTGCGACTCCGGCCCGAGGCCCAGGATCGGGTGGCTGTGCCGGGCGCCGAGGCCGTAGTCCGCGGCGTGGTTCCACAGCCCGAGCTGGAACTCCATGCCGCGGCGCCGGGTCTCCCGGGCGATGAAGGCCAGCGACGCGAGGTTCCGGGACCGTTCCGCCTCGGTGACGCCCTGCGCCCGCACGGGGAATCCGTCGACTTCCAGGAGGAAGGAGTACGGGAAGCAGAGGTAGTTGTCCGTGGCGTCGGAGCTGGTGAGCCCGGCGCCGTAGTTGTACTGCATCCCCAGCGCCAGGTGGAAGCGGTTGAACCGCTGCCCGGCCAGGAAATCCAGATATTCCGTCCAGAACGCCCGGTCGTGGAACCACGGCAGGTCTTCGTGTGTCCCGGAGAACGCCCGCTGGATGCTCCGCACCGGGACCGACGGCCGCTGCTCCTCCTCGCCCGCACCGGCCGCCTCCACCGCGCGGGCCGCGGTGATCCGCTCGGCCAGTTCCGTCAGCGCGTAGGCCAGTCCGCGGATGTCGGAGCCGCTCACCGCCACCTGGACCACTTCGCCGTCGTCACCGGTCCGCATCCGGTAGGACTCGGCCGTGTCCGGCGCTTCCGGGAAGCCTTCGCGCCGGCTGCCGTGGCCCGGCGCGAACAAGCCCACCGCCAGCCGGCGCCCGGACCGGTCGGCCGTCCGGACCGCGGCCCGGACGCGGTCGGCGGCCCAGCCGATCGTCGCGTGCGCGAGCAGCTGCTCCAGACCGTCGAAGGACACCCTGTCCGTGTTCCCGGCGGTGCTCGCCATCCCGGTCTCCTCGCCTCGGCCATCCGGTGCCGCGGACCGGCACCCGACCATGCTCGGGGCCGGACCAGGGCAAGACAACGAGTTGCCGCGAGTTGTCACGCCCGGCAGCGCAGGAGATCCGGTTCGCCGCCTGACGTCCACAATGGACATCCCGGGTCCGGCGGTGAAACCGGCGTGGCAACTGGTGGCAACTCGTTGTGCACGGCGGGTTTCCCCTCAGACCATGGCGGCATGGTCGATTCGGCACGTCGCCGCCGCGCGGCGAACGGCAGGCGGATCCGACGCAGCGCGCGACCGATCAAGGAGGATCCCATGCCGCTTCCCGAACCAGCCGGCGCTGCGGCCGACGCCGCGGCGGCGACCGCCGATCCCACGGCAGGCCACCAGGAGCGGCTTCCGGACGTGAGCCGGCGGTACATGATCCTGCTCATGCTGGCGGGCATCGGCTCGTCGATGGCCTCGGTCGCGCCGTCGGCCTTCTCGCTCGCGATCCGGCTCCAGCAGATCGCCCCCGGGCGGGTGGAAGTGCTGGGCTACATCACCGGGCTCGGCGGAATCGTGTCCCTGCTGGCCGGCCCGATCGTCGGCGCGCTGAGCGACCGCACCCGCTCGCGCTGGGGCCGCCGCCGCCCGTACCTCGTCGTGGGCACACTGGTCGGCCTGGTGGCCCAGCTCATCATGGGGTTCGCCGGGAACATCCTGGTCCTCGGCGTCGGCTGGCTGGTCGCGGTCCTGGGCTACGGTGCAGTCGGCCACGGGATCGGCAGCCTGCAGGCCGACAAGCTGCCCGAACACCAGCGCGGCAAGGTGTCCGGGCTGACCGGGATGGCCCAGATGCTCGCCCCGGTGCTGGGCATCGGGCTGGCCACCTCCGTGGTCGGCAGCCCGGTCCTGGTGTTCCTGCTCCCCGGGCTCGTCGGGTTGAGCCTGGGCCTCCCGCTGTGGTTCTGGGCAGCGGACACCGACAGCCGGCAGCTCCCGCTGCCGACGGAACCCCTGACCGCGGCAGGCATGTTCCGGAAGCTGCTGTTCAGCCCGCGCCGCCACCCCGACTTCGCCTGGAACGGCGTGGGCCGGTTCGTCTTCTACTTCGGGATGACCTTCAACACGACCTACATGACGTTCTTCGTCGCCCAGCACCAGAAGACCGACGTCACGGCCATCGGCGGGCTGGTGGCGGCCCTCGCCGGCACCGGGCTCGTCGCCACGGCGGCCGGCGCGTTCGGCGGCGGCCTGCTGTCCGACCGGCTGCACCGGCGCCGGCTGTTCGTGCTGCTCGGCGGCGCGGTGTTCGCGAGCGGCGCGGTGCTGATGGTGACCTCGGGCAGCGTGGCCGGCCTGATCGCGGGCTCGGCGCTGACCAACCTCGGGCTCGGCGTGTTCGCCGCCGTCGACCAGGCCATCGTGCTGGACGTGCTGCCCAGCCGCGCCGAAGCCGGTCGCTACCTCGGGATCATCAACTACGCCCAGCAGATCCCGCACGCTCTCGCGCCGCTCGCGGCCGGCGGCCTGATGGCGGTCGGTGCCACCGATGGGACCCGCAACTACGACCTGCTCTACCTGGTGGGCGCAGCCCTCGCCCTCGCCGGTGGCCTCATCATCATGACCAAGGTAAGGACCAGCCGATGAACCGCGAAGCCCGCTACCCCTACGAAGACGCCGGCCTCGCCCCGGAAAACCGGATCGCCGACCTGACCGGACGGCTGACCGTCGAGGACAAGGTCGGGCTGCTGCTGCACCCGCAGACGGCCGTGGGCGACCCGGAACAGCCCGATCGGTACGGCCGCACGGCTGCGGCGGCGCACGTGCGCGAAAGCCGGATCACACACCTGCTCGCGCAGGGCGCGGCCGACGGCCGGGAGCTCGCGCAGTGGCACAACCAGGTGCAGCGGATCGCCCTCGAACACCCGCTGCGCATCCCCGTCACGCTGTCCAGCGATCCCCGGCACTCCGCCGCCGGCAACCCGCTCACCGCGAACCGGTCGGGCGGTTTCTCCCGTTGGCCCGAACCCCTCGGCCTGGCCGCCGTCGGCTCGACGGAGCTGGTCGAGGAGTTCGGCGACATCATCCGGCGCGAATACCTCGCCACCGGCCTGCGGGTGGCCCTGCACCCCCAGATCGACCTGGCCACCGAGCCCCGGTGGGCACGGATCCCGCACACCTTCGGCGAGGACGCCCAGCTGACCGCCCGGCTCGTCCGCGCCTTCCTCCGCGGCCTGCAGGGACCTGGTTTGGGCCCGGACTCGGTCGCCGCCACGACCAAGCACTTCCCCGGCGGCGGGCCGCAGAAGGACGGGCTAGACCCGCACTTCTCCGACGGCCGCGAACAGGTCTACCCGGGCGGGCGGTTCGACTATCACCTCGAGCCGTTCGTCGCCGCGATCGAGGCGGGCACCGCGCAGATCATGCCCTACTACGGCATGCCCGTCGGCACCGAATGGGAAGAGGTCGGGTTCGCCTTCAACAAGGGCATCATCACCGATCTGCTCCGCCGCCGCCTCGGCTTCGACGGCGTCGTCGTCACCGACTTCGGGGTGATCACCGGCTACCACGAGGCCTTCCCGGCGAAGGCGTGGGGCGTCGAACACCTCACCCGCGAAGAGCGCGTCGTCAAACTGCTCGACGCGGGCGTCGACCAGTTCGGTGGCGAAGGCGACGCCGAACTGGTGCTGGGCCTGGTCAAGTCCGGTGCGGTACCCGAACGCCTCCTGGACGATCCGGTCCGCCGGCTGCTGGAGGTCAAGTTCCGGCTGGGACTGTTCGACGACCGGCGGTTCGCCGACGAAGAGGCGGCCACCGCGGTCGTCGGGTGCGCAGCCCACCGCGAGGCCGGCGTCCGCGCCCAGCAACGGTCCCTGGTGCTGCTCAAGAACGAACCCGCGGCCGGCGACCGGCCATTGCTGCCCCTCGAACCGGGGATCACGGTGTACGTCGAGGGCGTCGACCCCGCGGCGTTCGACGGGCTGGCCACGGTCACCACGACCCCCGAGGCGGCCGACGTGGCCGTGATCCGCACACCCTCGCCGTCGTACCAGGACCCGGCCAAGGGCTTCCTCGGGTCGATGCACAAGGGCAGCCTGGAGTTCCCGCCGGAGCAGCGGGAGCGGCTCACCGAACTCGTGGCCCGGGTCCCGGCCGTCCTCGACGTCCGGCTGGACCGGCCCGCGGCGCTGACCGGGATGCTGGCGCCCCAGGCGGTCCTCGGTTCGTTCGGCACCGACGACCGGCCGTTCGCCGAGGTGCTGTTCGGGCAGGGCGCCGAGCCCGAGGGCACCCTGCCGTTCGACCTGCCGTCGTCGATGCGGGCGGTCGAAGCCAGCCGGACGGACGTCCCGTTCGACACCGCCGACCCCCTCTTCCGCTGCGGCTGGGGCCTGCGATACCCGCGGCGCTGAGGCCGGGTGGAGCGGTCGCCGACGTCAGGAAAGGGTCTTTCATGGCGTCTGACGTCATGAACGACCCTTTCCTGACGTTCGGACCCGGCAGCCACGCTGGCCGAGCCCGGCGGCACGACTGCCTGAGGGGACTTCGCCGGAACCCTGCCCCCGCCGACGCCGTGGCGCCGATGTCATGAACGACTCGTTCATGACATCCGAGGTAGTGAACGACTCTTTCATGACGTCGGCGACCTCACGCGCCGTCGAGGAGTTCGGCCAGCGTGGCCAGCGCCTGCCGGGCCCTCGCCAGCCTGGCCGGGTCGTCGCCGACGGCGGCGGCGAGCGCGCCGTCGATTTCCGCGGGCGGGCGCGACCGGGTCCGGCGCAGGGCCGCTTCCGTGGGCCGGACCAGGGTCCGGCGCCCGTCCGCGGGATCGGCGAACGTCTCGACGACGTCGTTTTCGCGCAGCTGGGCCACGCACGCGGAGACCTGGCTCTGCGGCAGCTCGACCCGGGCGGTGACCTCGGAGATCGAGCTTCCCGGGTTGTCGAAGATGTCGGACACGATGGCCCGGGTCGAGCCGCGCAGCCTGCCGAACTCGTCGTCCGGCATCGCGCGGACGCCGATCTTCATCAGCCGGCGGCCCAGTTGGTACAGCTCGAACGCGTTCACGCCCCCAGAATACATCACACTAGATATATCTAATTAGATCCATTACCGTGAATCCCGTGCTGATCCCGTTGCTGACCGCCCACATCCGCCCGCACCGGCGCGCCGTGGCGGTGGTCGCGCTCGTCCAGCTGGTGCAGACGATCGCCGCCCTCGCCCTGCCGGACCTGAGCGCGGACATCATCGACAACGGTGTCCTGCCCGGGGATACCGGCCACATCTGGTTCGCGGGATCTCTGATGACCGTGGCCGCGCTGACGCAACTGTCCTGCGGCATCGCGGCCGCCCGGCTCGGCGCGCGGATCGCCACCGGCCTGGCCGCCGGCCTGCGCGCCGCACAGGTCGAGCGGATCCAGGCCTTTTCGACGCGGGAGCTGACGGCCTTCGGCGCCCCGTCGCTGATCACCCGGATCACCAACGACGTCCAGCAGATCCAGACCCTGGTCCAGACCGTCCTCACCTTCATGGTCACCGCGCCGCTGATGTGCGCCGGCGGCATCGTGTTCGCGATCGGCCAGGACCGGCGGCTGTCGCTGCTGCTCGTGGTGATCGCCCCGGTGCTGGCCACGGTGACCTGGCTGGTCACCCGCCGGATGGTCCCCGCCTCGCGGGTGCTGCAGACGACGATCGACACGGTGAACCGCGTCCTGCGCGAACAGATCACCGGGCTGCGCGTGATCCGGGCCTTCGGACGCGAAGACCACGAATACGCCCGGTTCGCCGAAGCCAACGAACGGCTGACCGCTGTGTCACTGCGGATCGGCAAGCTGATGGCGCTGATCGTGCCGGCGGTCACCGCCGTTGCCGGGGTCTCGGGCGTGGCGGTGGTCTGGTTCGGCGCGCAGCGGGTCGACAGCGGCGCGATCGGGCCGGGAGCGCTGACCGCCTTCCTCGGCTACCTGCTCCAGATCCTCGGCGCGGCCATAATGGCGACCTACCTGCTGCGGCAGCTGCCTCGCGCGCAGGTCAGCGCCCGCCGGGTGGCCGAGGTGCTGAACACCGAAAGCAGTCTGACCCCGCCCGCACAGCCGGTGCGGACGCTGCCGCACCCCGGCCGGGTCGAGTTCCGCGACGTGAGCTTCCGCTACCCGGGCGCCGAAGCGGCGGTGCTCGACGCCGTCACTTTCACCGCCGAGCCGGGCCGGACGACCGCGCTCATCGGCAGCACCGGCAGCGGCAAGAGCACCACGCTGTCCCTGATCCCCCGGCTGGCCGACCCGAGCGGCGGAGCGGTGCTCGTCGGCGGGGCTGACGTCCGCCGGCTCGACCCCGCCGTGCTCGCCCGGACCGTCGCCTACGTGCCGCAGCGGCCGTACCTGTTCTCCGGCACGATCGCCACCAACCTCCGGCTCGGCCGTCCCGACGCCTCCGACGAGGAACTCTGGTGGGCTTTGGAAACCGCCCAGGCCGCCGAGTTCGTGACCGCGCTGCCGCTCGGCCTGGACACCCCGGTCGCCCAGGGCGGCACCACGTTCTCCGGCGGGCAGCGCCAGCGGCTGGCGATCGCCCGCGCGCTGGCCGTCCGGCCGTCCGTGTACCTGTTCGACGATTCGTTTTCCGCGCTCGACCAGGTCACCGACGCGCGGCTGCGCGCCGCACTGGCCACCGAGACCGCCGGCGCAACGGTCGTCGTGGTCGCCCAGCGCGTCGCGACCATCCGCCACGCCGACCGGATCGTCGTCCTCGACGAGGGCCGGGTGGCCGGGCAGGGCACGCACCGGCACCTGATGGCGGAGTGCCCGGTCTACCGGGAGATCGTGCTGTCCCAGCCCGGCGAAGCGGAGGCGGCGTGAAGAACGGTACGGCCCGGCGCCTCGGGCGGCTGCTGATCCGCGATCCCCGGCTGCCGGCCGGCATGGCGGTCACCGGCCTGGTCAGCGTCCTGTTGACCGCCGCCGGGCCGTGGCTGCTCGGGCAGGCGACGAACCTCGTCATCGCCGGGGCCGCCGGTCACCGGCTGGACTTCCCGGCGATCGGGCGGGTACTCCTCGTCGCCATCGGCGCCTACGCGGGCGCCGGGCTGTGCGCCGTGCTCCAGGGCCGCCTCGCCAACACCGCGGCGCAGCGCGTCCTGATGACGTTGCGCGACCAGGTCGAAACCAAGATCGCCCGGCTGCCCCTCGGCTACTTCGACAGCCGGCCGCGGGGTGAGATCCTCAGCCGCGTCACCAACGACATCGACAATGTCGGCGTTGCACTGCAACAGGTCTTCGGCCAGTTCGTCATCCCGCTGCTGTCGATCATCGGCATGCTCGCGGTGATGTTCGCGATCTCCTGGCCGCTCGCGCTCATCGCGCTCGTGACCGCGCCGGTGTCGGTCGCGGTGGCCGGGTGGCTCGGCCGGCGGGCCCGGCCGGGGTTCCGCGCCCAGTGGCGGGAGACCGGCCGGCTCAACGCCCAGGTCGAGGAGATGATCACCGGCCACGCGCTGCTCAAGGCGTTCGGCCGCGAGGAGCAGGCCAAGGCCGAGTTCGCCGGCCACAACGCCCGGGTCGCCGAGGCCACGTTCGCCGCGCAGTCCCGGGCGAACACGCTCCAGCCGGCGATGACGTTCCTGGCCAACCTGCACTACGTCCTCATCGCGGTGGCCGGCGGCTTCCGCGTGGCCGCCGGCGCCCTGACCGTCGGGGACATCCAGGCGTTCATCCAGTACTCCCGCCAGTACAGCCAGCCCTTCTCCTATCTCGCCAGCATGGTTGGCACGGTCCAGTCCGGCATCGCTTCCGGCGACCGCGTGTTCGAACTCCTCGACGCCGCCGAGGAGCCACCGGACCGGCCGGACCGGACGCCGGCGGGACCGGCCTCCGGCCGCGTCGAGTTCCGGCACGTGCGGTTCCGGTACCGGGCGGACGAGCCGCTCATCGAGGACCTGTCCCTGCTGGCCGAGCCCGGTCACACGGTCGCGATCGTCGGTCCCACCGGCGCGGGCAAGACCACGCTGGTCAACCTGCTCATGCGCTTCTACGACCTCGACGGGGGACAAATCCTCCTCGACGGCACCGACATCACGGCGATGCCCCGAGCGCGCCTGCGCGCCGGCATCGGCATGGTGCTGCAGGACACCTGGCTGTTCCAGGGCACGGTCGCGGAGAACATCGCCTACGGCGCGGAGACCGCGACCGAGGACCAGGTCGTCGCGGCCGCGAAGGCCGCGCACGCCGACTGGTTCATCCGCACGCTCCCGAACGGCTACGACACCGTCGTCGACGACGAAGGGGGCGCCGCGCTCAGCGCCGGGGAGAAGCAGCTGCTCACCATCGCTCGCGCGTTCCTCGCCGATCCCCCGATCCTCGTCCTCGACGAAGCGACCAGCTCCGTCGACACCCGGACCGAAGCGCTGGTACAGCAGGCGATGTCCCGGCTGCGGGAGGGCCGCACGGCCTTCGTCATCGCGCACCGGCTGTCGACGATCCGGGACGCCGACACGATCGTCGTCATGGCGCACGGCGCCATCGCCGAGCAGGGCACCCACGACAGCCTGCTGGCCGCCGGCGGGCTCTACGCCGAGCTGTACCGGGCGCAGTTCGCCGCCGACCACGAAGAAATCGCACGGTGACAACGAAACGATGGAGACGATGACAGATTCGACGGCGAGGAACTTCTTCCGGGACCCGGCGCTGGCGGCGGACCCGTACCCGTACTTCGACGCGCTGCGAGACCAGTGCCCGGTGCGGCGCGAACCCCACCACGGCGTGACGATGGTGACCGGCTACGACGAGGCGGTCGAGGTCCTGCACGACGCCACGACGTTTTCGTCCTGCAACTCGGTGACCGGCCCCTTTCCCGGGTTCCCGCTGCCCCTCGAGGGCGACGACGTCACCGAGCTGATCGAACAGCACCGCCACCGGCTCCCGATGAGCGACCAGCTGCCGACCCTCGATCCCCCGGTGCACACCGACCACCGGGCCCTGCTGATGCGGCTGATCACGCCGAAGCGGCTGAAGGAGAACGAGGAGTTCATGTGGTCCTTCGCCGACCAGGTGCTGGATCCCCTGCTGGCGCGCGGGGAGGGCGACTTCATCGCCGAGTACGCCGGCCCGTTCACCCTGTTCGTGATCGCGGATCTGCTGGGCGTGCCGCCGGAGGACCAGCAGGAGTTCGCCGAGGCGCTGCGGCACCGGCCGTCCGGCGACGGCGGCATCGGCAGCACCAGCTCGGAGAGCCTGCGTCACCACCCGCTGGAGTTCCTGTACGAGCGGTTCACGGCTTACGTCGAAGACCGGCGCCGCGAACCGCGGGAGGACGTCCTGACCGGCCTGGCGACCGCGACCTTCCCCGACGGCTCGACTCCCGCGGTGTCCGACGTGGTGCGCGTTGCGGCCAACCTGTTCTCCGCCGGGCAGGAGACCACCGTCCGGTTGCTGAGCACCTCGCTCAAGGTGCTGGCCGAGCGGCCCGACATCCAGCGGCAGGTGCGGGAGGACCGCAGCCTCCTCCCGAACTTCATCGAAGAGGCGCTGCGCACGGAAAGCCCGATCAAGGGGGATTTCCGGCTCGCGAAGGTCCCGACGACGATCGGCGGGGTGGACATCCCGGCCGGTGCCACGGTCATGGTGCTCAACGGCGCCGCCAACCGCGACCCGCGCCGGTTCGAGGAGCCGGGGACGTTCGACCCCCGGCGCCGCAACGCCCGCCAGCACATCGCCTTCGGCCGCGGGATCCACAGCTGCCCGGGCGCACCGCTGGCCCGCGCCGAGACCCGGATCAGCCTCGAACGGCTGCTCGACCGCACCACCGACATCCGCATCAACGAGCGCGTGCACGGCCCGGCCGGCGCCCGCCGCTACCGGTACCTGCCCACGTTCGTGCTGCGCGGCCTGACCGAGCTGCACCTCGAATTCACACCCGCCGAAACGGAGACCCGATGAAGATCGCCATCGACCAGGATCGCTGCCGGGGACACGGGTTCTGCTGGACGATCTGCCCCGAGGTGTTCGACCTCAACGACGACGGCTACGCCGAGGTGCGCACCGAGGACGTCCCTGCCGAGTTCACCGATGCGGTCCGCTCGGCCGCGAACAGCTGTCCCGAACGCGCCATCGAGGTCGGCTGACCGTTGCCGGCCGGGCCCGGGCCCGGCCGGCAACGGCATCCCCTCCCCCGGTCAGTCCGCCCTCAGGCCGCGCCGCAGTCCCTCGTGGATGTCGGCGGCCATCCGCCGGCTGATCGCCGCCTGCGCGACCATCCCGGAGCCGTGAAACGTTCCCCGGTACAGGTGCAGTTCGGTCGGCACACCCGCCTGCACCAGCCGCTGCGCGTAGGCCAGGCCTTCGTCCCGCAGCGGGTCGAACTCGGCCACGGTGACCAGCGACGGCGGCAGCCCGGACAGGTCCGCGGCTCGCGCCGGTGCCGCGTACGGGGAGACGTCCCGGCGGCCGTCGCCGGCCAGGTAGTGGGTCCAGCTGATCTCGGCGATCGGCCGGTTCCACACCGGCGTGTCGGTGAACGCCCGCATCGACGGTGTCTCCAGCCGGTCGTCCAGCTCCGGGACGGCCAGGTACTGCAAGCACAGCGCCGGGCCGCCGCGATCGCGGGACAGCAGCGCGACGGCCGCGGCGAGCCCGCCGCCGGCGCTCTCCCCGCCGACGGCCAGCCGCGCCGGATCGATGCCCAGCTCCGCGGCGTGCGCGGCGGTCCACACCAGCGCGGCGTAGCTGTCCTCGAGCGCGGCCGGGAACGGGTGCTCCGGGGCGAGCCGGTAGTCCACCGACACCACGACCACGCCGACCTGGTCGGCGATCCGCAGTGCGTCGGCGTGGCAGAACTCGATGTCGCCGACGACGAACCCGCCGCCGTGCAGGTAGACCAGGCCCGGCCGGCCGGGCGCCGTCCCACCGGCCGGGGTGTAGATCCGCACCGGCACCCGCGGAGCCCCCTGCGGCCCCGGGACGTGCCGGTCGCGCACCTCGACCGGCGTCTCGGGCTGGTACCGCGGCAGGTGGGCGGTCAGCTCCTTGACGGCCTGGCGTGCGGCGGGAAGATCGGCGAACGGCAGGTCGGTGATCCCGGGGACCCAGGGTGCGAGTTCGGGGTCGAAGGCGTAAGCCATGGCAGTGCTCCTCGAATCCGTGCCGGGGGGGTCAGGCGCTCGGCCGGGTGCCCGTGGCGGCTTCGGAGACTTCGCTCCACTGCTCCCACAGCTCGACGCGGCGCGCGTACTCCTCCCGCATTTGCTCGACCTGGCCGGCGCCGAGGAAGAGCCGCAGCGGCGGTTCTTCGGCGTCGACGACCGCGAGCACGGCGGCCGCGGTCGCTTTCGGGTCGCCGTACACCGACCCGCTCCAGAGCCCGGCGACGAAATCGCGGACGCCCTGGTAGACCGGCAGGGCGTCCGACTGGACGGCCGAACTGCCGCCCCAGTCGGTGGCGTAGCCGGCCGGTTCGAGAATCGTCACCTTGATCCCGAACCCGGCGACCTCGGCGGCAAGGGCCTCGCTCATCGCCTCCAGCGCCCACTTCGACGCGTTGTAGATCCCCAGCAGCGGGAACGCGCGCAGCCCGCCGATCGAGGACACCTGGACGAGGTGGCCCGAGCCCTGCTCCCGCAGGTACGGCAGTACCGCCTGGGTCACCCACAGCGCGCCGAAGACGTTGACCTCGAACTGCGCGCGGGCCTGGTCCTCGGTGACCTCCTCGGTCATCCCGAACAAGCCGTACCCGGCGTTGTTGACGACCACGTCGAGGCTGCCGAAGTGGGCGTGCGCGGTCTTGACCACCTGCTCGACCTGGGACCTGTCGGTGACGTCCAGCCGAAGCGGCAGCACGGCGTCGCCGTAGCGGAGGGCAAGGTCGTCGAGCGCGGCGACGTCCCGGGCGGTGGCGACCACCCGGTCGCCCCGGCCGAGCGCCGCCTCCGCCCAGACACGGCCGAACCCCCGCGACGAACCGGTGATGAACCAAACACGAGACATCGGAAACTCCTGAATGCTGTGCGGACCGGCGACGCCGGTCCGATCGGGACAACACCCAGCCTGCTGCTCGTGCCCGCCACCGGCTATCCGCTGCTGCCGGTACCTTTCGCGGACCTACCACCCGCAGGGGCAGGTTCAGCCCCGGAACACGTAGGTCGTGATGCTCTGGGCCGGAAGGCTCAGCGACGCGGTGCTGCCAGCCACGGACGGCAGCCCGATGGCAGCGAGGTTCTCTCCGGCGCTCGTGCGGTAGGCGCCGGTCGCCGTGAGACCGCCGGACGGGAGCTGCACGCTCACGCTCTGGGCGCTCTTGTTCAGGTTGTTCACGACCAGCGTCCAGGTGCCGCCCAGGAAGGTCGCGGTGATCTGCACCCCGCTCGGGGCGCCGGTCACGGCGTGCCGCACCGATCCCGGCCGGACGAACTTGCTGTACTGGCCGAGTGCGTAGAACCGCTTGGTCAGGTACAGGTTCTGATTGCCGTTGCTCGCGAAGTTCGGGTCGTAGTAGATCAGCCCGTCGTTGTAGCCGGTGCCGTTGATCGTCGTCGCGCACGACGCGTTGCCCGCAGGGTTGCAACCCATCACTTTCGACAGCGCGGTCCACCAGTGGAAGGCCGAGTCGCCGGAGACCGCGAAGTCCCGGTACATCATGCTGGCCATGCCGAGACCGCCGGTGATCGTGGGGTCGTACTGGGCGCCGTAGGCCGGGTTGGTGGGGTTGTTCCAGCAGCACAGCTCGGTGGCCCAGGTGGGCTTGCCGTACTGCCGGGCCAACGCCGGGATCTTCGCGAGCGTCGAGTCGGGCGGGAAGTCGTAGGTGTGGTGGGCGAGGGCCGCCACGTACTGCGCGGTGCCGGGCTGGCCTGCCCACTGCGGTACTTCGGACAGGAACTTGTCGACGTGGTCGGACTCGTCGGCGATGACACGCGTGCCCGGAGCCCGGGACGCCAGGGTCTGCCCTACCGCGCGCACGATGTCGTCACGCTGGCCCGGAGCGACGTGCATGCCTTCCTGGTGGCAGTCGGAGAAGGAGACGCGCGGTTCGTTCATCGGGCTGACGTAGTTGATCTTCACGCCCTCGGCGCGGAAGTGCGTGACGATGTCGGCCAGATAGCCTGCGTACGCCTGGGTAGAGCCCGATTTCAGGTCCCCGCCGCAGGCCTTGCCGTTGCTCGTCCATACCGCCGGAGCGCTGTTGACGAACCCGACGATGTCTGGAACCCCGTACTGGGCAGCGTAGCGCAGGAACGCCGTGCCGCCGGGGTCGCGGTTCCAGTCGTAGCGGCCCGGCGAAACCAGGAAAGTCTGCGGCGCCCGGTCACCGGCGGCCACGCCGGTCCCGCCGCCGCCGATGTTGAACCGGTAGGCGGACAGCTGGATCCCGTTCGGGCCGAAGAGCAGGTCCGCCACCCGCTGCCGGGTGGCCGGGGCGAAGCGGGCCAGGTCGTTGACCCACCAGGCCCCGGACGCCCCGATGTTCTGGATCGTCTGGGCAGCGGCCGGAGAGACCTGGGCGACGGCCGCGCCGGCGGCCTCTCCCGGGAGCGCCATGGTGCCCGCCGCGCCGATGAGGAAGCCCGACGCGACGGCGACGGATCTGAACCACGATCCGGTTCTGGTGGCCATGAGATTCCTTCCGTTTCGCTACGGCATGCCGGCCACGACGCCGGTGGCCGTGTCGATGCTCACTCGCGGGAACCAGCTCATCGTCATCGTGGTCGCCGTCGGGAACGCCAGCGGAAGCCACACGTACTGCGACTCGTTCACCGGGCGGTTCCACGCACCCGCCCAGCGGTCACCGAGGTAGAGGTACGAGGTGGCCTGCGTTCCCTGGACGGCCACCACGAACGCCGTCTGGGAGCCGTAGGCGGTGCTGTTGCCCACATTGGACAGTGAGGTCCAAGAGCCGGCGATACTGCTCGCCGTCGCGTACTTCTGCTGGTTCGGCTGCCAGTTCGTCGCACCCGAGGTCAGCAGGAAGTACTTCCCGCCGCGTTTGAACAGGGCCGGCGCCTCCCGCGACGATCCCGGCCACAGCGTGCGCACCAGGCTGGCCACCCCGAGGTAGTCCGCGGTGAGCCGGTAGACGTTCAGGTCGGCGTTGTTGCGCGCGGCGGAGACCATGTATCCCGTGCCGTCGTCGTCGCGGAAGAGCGTGATGTCCCGGGACATGTTGCCCAGCGGACGGAAGCTGCCGCGCCAGGTGTAGTTCCCGTCCACGGTGGCCGATGTCGCCACCGCCGCCCTGGCCTGGCTGTAATCCTTGCCGTTCTCCTTGTGCATCCACATGACGAACTGCCGGGTGGAACTGTTGTAGACCACCTTCGGACGCTCGATGTTCGCGAGGTTCAGCTCCGGGTTCGACGCCTGCGTGAGGACGTTGTTGCGGAACTCCCAGGTCCGCAGGTCCGTGGAGCGGTAGACCGACACCGCGCGGAAGGTGTTGTCCGGGTTGCGGTTCTCCCCGAACCAGTAGTAGTAGCCGCCCACCTTGAGCATGCCACCGCCGTGGGCGTGCACGACAGTGCCGGACGTGTCCTTGAACTGCGTCGCGTTGGTCACCGTCACGGGAGCCGCACCCGCCGGGGCGGCCAGCGACAACCCCAGGGCGGCGAGCACCATGGTGAGTAAAATCTTGAGGGACAACTGTCCTCCTCGGGTCAGGTGGATCGGGATTCGCCCCACTTGGCCAGCACGCGACTCTCCTCCGCGGCGGTCAGGCCGATGATCCCGCCGTGGCGTTTGAGGGTGCCGCCGAGTGAGTAGCCGGTCACCCGGTGGAAGTTGCCCGTGTTGCCGAGGTTGGTGGATGCGAGCGGCAGGTAGCCTCTGCCCGTCTTGAACTGATCGAGCCAGAGCACCCACTCGGTGCGCCCGTTGACCGGCATCCACATCGGCGCCTCGACCACGGTGCC
Source organism: Amycolatopsis melonis (assembly GCF_040064235.1). Taxonomy (NCBI): domain Bacteria; kingdom Bacillati; phylum Actinomycetota; class Actinomycetes; order Pseudonocardiales; family Pseudonocardiaceae; genus Amycolatopsis; species Amycolatopsis melonis. The sequence goes on along the minus strand of NZ_JBDZYD010000001.1, from coordinate 889,665 downwards.
GCCGGTCGCGCCGTTGGAAATCCCCAGCGCGGAGAGATCGCCGATCCGGGTCCACGGGCCGAGGATCCGGTTGGCGCCCTCGACGGTGATCTGCCCGTCGGCCGAGGCGCGGTAGTAGCGGAAGCCACCGACGCCGGTGGGTGACGTCACGATCTGGGTGTCGAGGACGTAACCCGGTCGTTCGATGAAGACGGCGGGCGGGCCGACCGTGCGGAAGTCGCGGGTGCGCGCGTAGTGGACGCGTTGCTTCCGGCGGCCGTCCAGGGTCGCGTTGGTCGACCAGTAGAGGACGTAGTCACCGGACGCGGGGTCGAAGATCGCTTCGGGCGCCCACGCATTGCCCGCGGCGGGGATCGCGCCGGCCACGTCCAGCAGGCGCGGCGCGGACCAGTTCACGAGATCCGCGGACTCCCACACGACGATCCGGGTGCTGCCGTGCTCCCGCGCGTCGTTCCACGACGTGCCACTGGCGATGCGCAGGTCGGTCGCGATGATCCAGAACCGGTCGCCCTTCGGGGACCGGAGGATCGCGGGATCGCGGACGCCTTTGGTGCCCACTGTGGACACCAGCGCCGGAGCACCGTTGTTCAGGTCGCGCCAGTGCAGCCCGTCCTTGCTGTGGGCAAGGTGGATCTGCTCGCCCGTCGGGCTTTCCCCGCTGAAGTACGCCATCAGGTAGCCGGTGAACGCGTCTGCCGCCGACGCGCGGCCTACCACGACCAGAACCTGGGCGGTGACGAGCAGCGTGACCGCGGCCAGCAGCGCGCCGAGCCGCGTGAGTGCTCTTCGCACGGATCTCCTCCTGGTCGGCTGGTGCGCTCAGCCCAGCTTGGCTTCCCACTTGACCTTGGAACCGGACGCGTCGGACGCGAGGCGGTCCCGCGCGGCGGTGTCGCCGTACATGGTCCAGCGCGCCCAGTCGACCACGGTCTTCGGGAATCGGTTGTCACTCCAGAAACTCGTGTGACTGCCGCCGACGAAGGTGAGGAACGCCTTGGGCCACCTGATCTCGTTGTAGGCCTGCCGGGCCGAAGAGTAGGCGCAGGTGGTGTCCCGGTCGCCGTGCACGAACAGGACCTTGGCGTTGACCGAGGCAGCGGGGTTACCCATGTCCACACAGGACTGAGGGTTGGCGGAGACGATCCGGCTGTCGGGCCAGGAGGTGAGCAGGCCGTGGGTGACCATGCCGCCGAGGGAGTGGCCGGAGACACCGACACCGATGCCGGTGTTGATGTGCCCGGCCAGCGGACCGCTCGCGTTGAGGGCGAGGGTGTTGGTGAGGATCTGGGAGACGTCCTTGGAGGTGTTTCCGTTGTTGACGTCACCGAAGTTGTGGTTGAAGTACGGGGCGGGTACGACGAAGCCCGCTGCGGCGAGGGCCTTGATGATGAACAGGGAGTTCTGCGGGCTGCTGCCGAAGCCGTGGGTGAAGTTGTAGATGGGGAAGACGCCGCCCGCGACGGGGGCGTTCGTCACCGGGTTGCCGCCGGCCGTTCCGGTGGCCGGGTAGTAGACGTAGGTGGTGCAGGGACGGCTGCCGCGCTTCCAGTCGTACTTGCGCACGCCGACGGCGAACGGGGTGGCCGGGGCGGGGCCGAGCGGCGCGAGAGTGGCCAGGGCCGGTCCGGCGCCGAGCAGGGCCAGACCCGCGCCCGCCGCGCCGACGGCGGTCATGCTGAGGAACGTCCTGCGGTGCATCGTCATTGATGACTCCCTGGGGTTGGGGCCTTCGGCTACTTGAGGTAGCCGGCGAGGCCGATCTTCTGATCGCGCAGCGCCTTGGCGACGACCCGGGCGATCCGGTCCGCGCCCGCGGCCTCGAAATGGGTGTGGTCGTTGCAGAAGAAGGCCCCGACGGCTCCCTTGGTGTAGTCGCCGTTGTTGGGGCACAGCTTGAGGGTGTTGTAGAGGGTGTAGCTCAGCTTGTGCAGGTCGATCACCGGCGTGCCGGTCGCGGTACCCGCTGCCGTCGTCGGGGCAAGGAATCCCCGGTTCCCGACCGCCGTGTTTCCGCTGCACGTGATCGCCGCGACCGGGGTCAGCAGGACCGGGTGGGCACCCCGGCTCTTGGCCGCGTCGACCATCGTGGTGAGCAGGCTCTGGTAGCGGGCCGGGCCGACGTGCCGCGGGCAGTTCCGGTCGCTGTCGTTGATGCCGAACTGGATGAACAGGTAGTCGCCGGTGTGCATCCCGTTCGCCGGATCGAGCATGTCCCGCCACCGCTGGGCGAACGCGTTCGGGCTCACCACGCATTCCCCGGCGGAGTTCTTGGTGCCGGTGACGTTCGACTCGTACAGCCACGTCTGGATGCTGCGGCCCGACACGGCTTTGTTGACCACCGTCACCTGGTCGGTGAACAGCGCGTCGAACCTCGCGCCCCAGCCGACCGGGCACGAGGACTTCGGATCCGCCATCGTCGAGTCACCGGCGAGCCAGACCTTGACCGTGGCCGCGGCCGCCGCGTGCGGCGTCGCCGGTTGCGTCGCGCAGTCCGGTGCGGCGCCCGCCGACGTCTTCACGAACGCCGCGGCGGGCAGGTGAGCGTCGGCGATGCCCTGGGTGACGAGGCCGGCCATGACCGTTCCGCCGTACTCGGAGAAGTGCGTCGAGTCCTGGACCCCGTCGTGCTGGGTGGTCAGGTAGATCGGCCAGGAAGCGCTTTCTCCCAGCTTCTCCAGCAGGGCCTGGCTGCGCGCGGTGAGGTCGACCAACGGCGTGCCGAGCTTGCCGGCGACGTCGCGGATGACCGCGGGCAGGTTGACGCCGAGGGTGTTGACCACCAGCCCGGTCGGGGTCAGCTTGCCGTTCGTCCCGAACAGGTGCCGCACCGGCGGGGTGACCAGGACGGGGAGCCCGCCTCGCCGGCGGACGCCGTCGACGAGCTTGCCCAGGTTGGCCCGGAACGTGGCCTCGGGCGTGGTTTTGTCGTTGTGGGCCAGCTGGATCAGCACTTCGTCGCCGGGCTGGATCAGCGGCTGCACGGTGGCGAACAGCCGCGGGTTGCTCAGCCAGCTGACCGTGCTCTCCCCCGAGTCCGCGTAGTTGGCGACCACGATCCCCGGTTTGAGCAGCTGCGGCAGTTCCTGCGCCCACCCCCGCTTCGGCCCGTTGAGCCAGTCCGACGCGGTGGAGTCGCTGACCACGAACAGCCGCGGCCGGCGCACCGGCTTCACCGAGACGTTCGACGCGGCCGGGTGACTGCCGGTGAGGTGGACCTGCAAGCCGGGCGTTCCCGTTCCCTCCTCGCCGGTGGGCATGCTTTCCGGGCTGCGGACGTTGACGTCGAACACCTCCCGGCGGAACTCCCCGGCCCGGGTGTTCACGGGTGCGAGCACCGTGCGGAGGGCCTCGACCTGGACACCGGTCTGCGCGGCCTGGCTCGCGCTGCCCAAGGTCACCGTGACCTCGTAGTCGCCGGGCGGGACATTGAACGAGTAGTCCACACCCGCCGTCGTCGCACCGGCCGCGCCCTCGCTCACGAGGAGCCCGGCCACGAGCAGCGCGGCGACTCGCGCCGAGAACCCCGCCCGGCTCACCGGAAGCCGTCCATGATGGCGGTGGGCCGTCGGGTGGCGGCGTCCCAGGCGACGTTGGCGTAGCCGGTGAACGGCGAGTAGCCCTCGGGCTCCCAGTAGAAGAGGCCCTGCCCGCCGCTGCTCTTGAGTGCGCCAAGGTAGGCGACCAATGAGGCTTTGGTGGCGGAGACCTTGCTGACGGGGCCACCGAATTCGCTCTGCAGGAACGGCTTGCGGTAGGCGTCGGAGATCTTCTTCATGTTGCCGACGATTCCGGCCGCCAGGCTCGCGCTGCCGTAGGAGGAGAACACGGACATGTCCCACTTGCCGCCGTTGCCGGCGTAGCGGCTGAAGAACGTCTGCATCGAATCGTACTTCTGGGGCTGGGCGAGGTGGATGCACACAGTCGTGGTCGGCGAGACCTGCTTGACCTGGTTGTAGGCGGCGTTGAGCAGGCCGGTCATCTGGGCGGGGTTCGAGACGCCGCCGACCGGGCGGCAGATGCCGCTGTTGATCTCGTTGCCGATCTGCACCCAGGTGGGCAGGACGTCGTTTCTCTTCATGACGTTCATCGTCTGGTTGACGTAGGAGTTCATGGCCGACAGCATCTGGTTGTAGTTCATGTTCTTCCAGGCCCCGGGCGGGTTCTGCACGCCGACGGAGTTCCAGGTGTCGCCGAACATGTAGTCCAGCATGATGGCCATACCCGCGTCCCGGACCCGCTTGGCGAAGGCGGCGACTTCGGTGATGCTGCAGTGGCCGTTGGCCGGATCACTGGGCGGGTTGACGAACGTGCGCAACCGGATGGCGTTGATACCGTAGCCTTTGAGGATGGTCAGCAGGTCCTGGCTCTGCCCGGCAGCGTTCTTCCAGATGTAGCCATGGGCCTCCATCTGCGGCGCCCAGCTGATGTCCGCGCCTTTGAAGAAGGCGGCCGCGGCATTCGCGGTATGCGCTCCCAAGGCGAGCGCGCCCACGCCGGCGGCCGCACCGAGCAGCACACTGCGGCGCCCGATCCGGGCCGAACCGATTCCTGGCTTTTCTTCCGGAGTTCCATAAACGGTCATTCGATCTCCTTTGACCGACGACGAGTCGCGCGGGTCCGAATTGAACGTTCAAAACACCTGCACGCGCTATTGGTGATAATGGAACCTCATATGTGCCGTCCTGACAAGACTCCGTTGAATGGAGTCATTCGTTCCCTTCGGTCGAATTCATCGAATCGCGGCGCGGCCACCGATGACTCTCCACATAGGACTCGATGCGCGCCCGGTCCCACGCCCCGTTGGCCACCACGACGCGGTAATGCAGCCGCAAGGTCTCCCCGGGCTCGAGGACGAGCTTGTCGAAGAACGCGAACGACGGGTTCACCGCGGGGAACGGGGTGGTGCGCACGAACCAGCGCGTGCGCTCGTTGCCGGGGTGGTCGAGGAACAGCAGCGTCGAGGCCCGGTCCACTTCGTCGTGCTGCCCGATGTAGGCGAGCCACGACGCTTCCCGGCCCATCATCTCCGGACCACCCTGGCCGTCCGCGGCGATCACCTCGCCACCGGTGAACGCCCGTGGCCCGCGCCAGAACAGCCCGGTGTACCCGGCCAGGTCCCGCCCGCTCGTCGTCGGGCTGCCGAAGACGAGCGGTGCGCCGCGGACGTTCGTCAGCTCGGTGCCGAACCGCAGGGCCCACGAGCCGTCCTCGACGTCCTGGACGGCGAGCTCCCGGATCTCGTCCACCCAGTGTTCGCCCGCCTGGGTGTGCCAGGTCAGCCGTTCGGCGAAGCCGGCGCAGTGCGGCACGAGGTCCTCGTGCCGCATGGTGCCGACGTTCGGGAGCTCCACGTACCCGCGGTCCCGCACATAGGTGACGCCGCCCCAGAAGTTCTGCCCGGACACGTCCGTCGCGGTCATCTGGAGGCCCTTGTGCCACCGGTGGTCGTTCGGCCGGTAGGCCGTCACGACATCGCCCGCGAGCGTGCGCACGGGGTGCAGGTACGGCTTCGGGCCTTCGAACGGCGACGCGTCCGGCCGGCACACGTAGCGGAACAGTTCGGTCTCGCCGGCGCGCACCGTCAGGACGTCGTCCGCCCAGTCGACCGCGAGGTTCATCGAGCCACCACCGCCCACGGTGCTCCGGTCCCGTCCATCCGCCGGTAGAACGGGTTCTCCGCGGTGATTTCCCCGCTGCGGACCGGCTGTCCGGTGAAGGCGGACGCGTACAGCGCGGTGACGAATTCCATGGTGTTCCGCGCGTCCGCGCTCGTCACCGGTGGCGGGTCGCCCCGGTCGAGCGCGTCGAGCACCGCCGTCAGCTGGTGGTCGTGGCTGCTGGGTGAGCTCGGCGCACCGCCGGGCCACCGCGACAGGACGTCCTCGTGCCCCGGCGCCGGGGTCACCGTCCAGTCGTCGTCGGTGTATCCGTACAAATGCTCCACCTCCACCGTGGCGTGCTCGTAGTCGAACCTCAGCGAAGACGTTTCCCGCGGGGAGAGCACGGAGTTCACGACCGTCGCCACCGCTCCGCCGGCGAAGGTCACCAACGCCATCGACACGTCCTCGGTGTGCACGGCGCGAGCCCGCTTCGCAGCGAGCGCACGGATTTCCCGCCAGGGCCCGAGCACGGACAGCAGCAGGTCGAACTGATGGATGCCGTGGCCCATCGTCGGGCCGCCGCCTTCGCTGTCCCAGGAACCCCGCCACGGCACCGCGAAGTAGTCGTCGTCGCGGTACCAGAGGGTGGCGCAGGTGGCGAGCAGCGGCCTGCCCAGCCGGCCCGCCTCGGTCAGCGCGCGGAGCCGGACCGCCGCGGCCCCGAAGCGGTGCTGGAAGACGGTGGCGACATGGGCGCTCGAACGGCGTTCCGCCGCGACCAGTGCGTCCATTTCGGCCAGTGACAGCGCCGGTGGCTTCTCCACCAGCACGCTGACACCGGCATCGAGGCACTCGATCGCCAGTGGCGTGTGCTGCCGCGGCGGGGTGCACAGGTGCACGAGGTCCACGTCCTCGTGCGCCAGCAGCTCGGCCAGGCTGGGGTACACGCTGGGAACGTCGTGTTCGGCGGCGAACGCCCGGGCCCGGCCGGGTTCGAGGTCGACGACGGAGACCAGGCGGGCCCGTCTGCCCGCCGCGCGCATCGCCGCGGCGTGGGCGGTCGCGATCGCCCCGGTTCCGACGATCGCGATGCGGTGGATCGGCGCCGGCATGGCGCTCCCTTCTCCGGCCGGGGACTTACTTCGCGGCGTCGACGTCGGCCTGCAGTTCGGTGCTGAACGCCTTCGCCGCCGCGTCCGGGGTGGCCCGGGCGAACAGGACGTCTTCGGCGTGTCGCTTGAGGATCGTCTCGACGGTGCTCGCGCCGTTGGGGGTGACCCGTGGCGGGTCGCTGACCTTGAGCTGGGTCAGGAAGTCGGCCGCGGCCTTGTCGGTGGGCTTGAGGCTGCCGTCGATGGCCGCGCGGATCTTCGGGTTCGCCGGGACGCCGCGGTCGGTCAGCATGATCTTCGCCGCGTCCGGGTCGTTGGCCAGGAAGTCCAGCAGCAGCGCGGCCTCCGCCGGATGCTGGGAGCGCGCCGAGACCGACCAGAACATCGACGGCTTGTAGTACGCGGCGGGCGCCTGCCCGTTACCGGGCAGCTTCAGCAGCTTGAGTTTCTGGCCGCTGGCCGCCGAGAGCGCGGTCAGCTGGGTGTTCCAGCAGAAGCCGAACGCGGTGGCATTGGTCGCCACGGCCGTCTGGGCGAGCGTCCCGCCCGCCTTCTCGATGGTGACCGACGGCGGCGGCGCGGCCCCGCCGTGCGCCAGGTCGAGCAGGTAGGCGAAGTAGCGGGTGAGGACTTCGGGCGGGATGGCGACGTTGCCCTTGTCGTCGAACAGGGACCCGCCCGCCTGGCGAGCCCACGTCTGCAGGCCACCGGCGTCGCTGAAGCCCGGGGACTGCACGCCCCACACCGAGCCGCCGCCGGCCTTCGACACCTGCTCCCCCACCTTCTTCAAGTCGTCCCACGTCCAGGTCGCGTCGTCCGGAAGCGGCACGTGGTACTTGGCCAGCAGGTCGGTGTTGGCCACGATCGCGTAGGAGCCGAGGCCCACCGGCAGGCCGTACTGCTGTCCGTCGATGGTGCCGGTCGCGAGGGCCTTGGGGTCGAAGTCGCCGGTCTTCAGGTGCGTCTTCTCGGTGTTCAGGTCCAGCAGCGCGCCGCGCTGGGCGTAGGAAGCCAGGTAGAGCTCGTCCATCTGGATGACGTCGGGCGCGTCGTTGGCCGCGACGGTCGTGGCGAGGCTGTCCCAGTAGCTGTTCCAGTCCTTGAACTCCCCGCGCACGGTGATGTTCGGGTGCTTCTTCTGGAACAGCTCGATCACCTGCTGCGTCCGCTTGTGCCGGTCGTCGGCGCCCCACCAGGAAAAGCGCAGCGTCACCGGTCCCGCCGACAGCTCGTCGCCGCCGCCGGAGGCGGACGAACAGGCGACCGGCAGGGACGCGGCCATCGTCAGCAGAACCGCCCCGACGAGGTGTCTCATCCGCATGACCTTGGTTCCTTTCCGAGCTACTTGCCCCCGGTCGTGGCGATCCCGCGGACGAGGTAGCGCTGTCCGAAGAGGAAGGCCAGGAAGATCGGGAGGAGGGAGAGCACGCTCATCGCGAACAACGAGCCCCACGACGTGGTCGACGTGGCGTCGACGAACGAGCGCAGGGCGACCGGCACCGTGTACATCTGCGGGTCGGTCAGGTAGATCAGCTGGCTGAAGAAGTCGTTCCACGTCCAGATGAACGTGAAGATCGTCGTGGTGGCCAGCGCCGGTTTCATCAGCGGCAGGATGATCCGCAGGAAGATCCGGGGGTGGCCACACCCGTCGATCCGCGCCGCCTCGTCCAGCTCCCGCGGCAGCCCGCGGATGAACTGCACCATCAGGAACACGAAGAACGCGTCGGTGGCCAGCACCTTCGGCACGATCAGCGGCAGGAACGTGTTCACCCAGCCCAGCTGGGAGAACAGGATGTACTGCGGCACGATGATCACGTGGACCGGCAACATGATGGTGCCGAGCATGACCGCGAACCACCAGCGTTTGCCGGTGAACTCCAGGCGCGCGAAGGCGTAGGCGGCCATCGAGCACGACACCAGGTTGCCGAGGATGCAGCCCAGCACGACGATCGCCGAGTTGACCAGGTAGTGGCCGAACGGCGACGCGAGCGCGGTCCAGCCGTCGGCGTAGTTCTGCACCCGCAGGTGGTCCAGCACCAAGCCCGGGCTGCGGAAGATCTCGTCGTTCGGCCGCAGCGAGCTGACGACCATCCACAGCACCGGATACAGCATGACCACCGCGAGCAGCACCAGGCCGAGGTGCTTGCCGGCGGTCCTCAGGCGCGCGAGCTCAGTCGTCATAGAACACCCAGAACCTCGACGCCCAGAAGTTGAGGCCGGTGATCCCGCCGATCACCAGCAGCAGCGACCACGCCAGTGCCGAGGCGTAACCCATGTCGAACCGCGCGAAACCCTGCTGGTACAGGTACAGCGTGTAGAGCATGGTCGAGTCGGAGGGACCGCCGGTGCCGCCGGAGACGACGAACGCCTGGGTGAACGACTGGAAGGCGTGGATGATCTGCAGCACCAGGTTGAAGAAGACGATCGGGGACAGCAGCGGCAGGGTGATCCGCCGGAACCGCGTCCACTTCCCCGCCCCGTCGATGGCCGCGGCTTCGTAGTACATCGTGGGGATCTGCCGCAGCCCGGCCAGGAAGATGACCATCGGCGCGCCGAAGGTCCACACATTGAGCACGATCAGGGTGGACAGCGCGGAAGACGGGTCGGAGATCCAGCCGTGCCCGCTGATGCCGAAGAGACCGAGCACCCGGTTGACCAGCCCCTCGGTGCCGAAGATCTGCCGCCACAGCACGGCGATCGCCACGCTCGAGCCGAGCAGCGACGGCAGGTAGAACGCCGATCGGTAGAACGCCAGCCCCCGCATGCCCCGGTCCAGCAGCATCGCGATCCCCAGCGCGCACGCCAGCTGCAAGGGCACGGACACCAGGACGTAGGTGAAGGTCACGCCCAGCGCGTTGTGCAGCCGTTCGTCGGTGAAGATCCGGGCGAAGTTGCCCAGCCCGATGAACCGGGGCGGCTGGATCAGGTTGTACTTCGTGAACCCGAGCCCGAGTGACGCCGCGACCGGCCCGGCGGTGAAGAACACCAGCCCGGCGAACCACGGCAGCAGGAACCAGAACGCGGCCTTGTTGTTCCGCCCGGAGGACCGCACGCCGCGGCGGCGCAGTCCACGGAGTTCGTCGAGGGTGCTCACGCCGTCGACTCTTCGGTGAGTCTCGGAAAACGCATTCCTGGAGTGTGGCGTGCGGCACCCCGACCGTCAAGAGCCGATCAACCGGTGCGTTCGGCGGTGCTGTCGCGGACCACCAGACGTCCTTCGACGGTCACGTGGGTGATCGCGCCGGGCTCGCCGAGCGCGAGCCGGATCGCCTCCGTGCCGGCGTAGGCGAGCGGCAGCGCCACGGTGGTGAGCCGCGGCGTGACGTTGACGGCCAGCCGGATGTCGTCGAACCCGGTCAGCGACACGTCGCGCGGCACCGCCACCCCGGCCTCGCGGAAGGCCCGGAGCGCACCGACCGCGATCAGGTCGTTCGCCGCCATCACGGCATCGGTCCCGGCGAGCCCGCCGGCGACCAGCCGCCGGCCCGCCTCGAGCCCGCCTTCCCGGCTCACCGCGCAGTGCACGATCCGCACGTCGGCCTCCGCGACCCCGCCGGCCCGCAGGCCGTCGACGAAGCCGGCGGTCCGGGCGGCCGGAGCGGCCTGGTCACGGGCGCCCGCGATGATCGCGACACGCCGGTGCCCGGTCTCGGCCACGAACTCGCCGAGCCGGCGAGCGGCGCCCCGGTTGTCGAAGCCGACCGAGTGGAACGGCAGGTCCGTGTCGCCGACGACGACCACCCGCCCCCCGTCACGCTCGTAGGCGCGCAGTTCTTCGAGCAGCCGCCCGGACAGCGCGCCGGCGTCGACCCGGCCGGAGGTGAGGACCAGCGCCCGTGGCCGCAGGGCCCGGACGTGGCGGATCGTCTCGAGCTGGCGTGCGGGATCGCCGTGGGTCGCCGACACCGTGACGAACGCGCCGGTGGTGCTGGCCGCCCGCTCCATCGCCGACACCACGATGGCCATCGACGGCGTGGTGAGGTCGTCGGCGACCAGCGCCAGCGAGCTGCTCGTGCCGCGCATCGCCCGTGCGGCCGCGTCCGCGCTGTACCGCAGCCGCTCGGCCGCGGCCAGCACACGCTTCCGGTACTCGGGCGCGACGGTCCGCGAGCTGGCGCCCAGCACCCGCGATGCGGTGGCCAGCGAAACTCCGGCGGCCGCGGCCACGTCGTGCAGCGTCACGGTGCCCCGTGCCGGATGCGGCATCCCCACCTCACTTCGAACGCGCCGGCGTCCGGACACCCTAAGCTCCGGGAAGCGGCCTGCCGCCGTCGCGCCTCTTTCGGAAAACGTATTCCATCACCTATCGTCCGGATTCACAAGAACCCACGGACCAGGGAAGCGAGTTCGCCCACATGACCGAGCAAGCTCCGACCTTGCTGGACGTCGCCCGGGAAGCAGGCGTCTCGGCAGCTACGGCCTCACGCGCGCTCAATGGCAGCACCCGCACCGTCAGCGCGGAGAAGCTGAACCTGGTGCTCCAGGCCGCGGCGCGGCTCGGTTACGCGCCGAACCTCTCCGCGCAGGCCACCGCCAGGGGGTCGACGAAGACGGTCGCGCTGATCGTGCACGACATCGCCGACCCGTACTTCTCCTCCATCGCCGCCGGGATCGTGGACGGCGCCGAGGCGGCGGGGCTGACCGTGACCATGGCGGTCACCGGCCGGTCGCCGGACCGCGAACTGGAGATCGTCTCGATCCTGCGCGGCCACCGGCCCCACGCCATCGTGCTCGCGGGCAGCCGCATCGGTGACGACCAGGAGGCCCTGGCCGACGAGTTGAGCGCCTACCGGGCAGCGGGCGGGCGTGTCGCCGTCGTGAGCCAGCCGGGGCTGCCGTACGGAACCGTCACGATCGACAACCGCCGAGGCGCCGACGAACTGGCGGACGCGCTGGTCGCGCACGGGTACCGGCGGTTCGCCATCCTGCGCGGGCCGGACGTCCTCCACACCTCCCGCGATCGCGCCGAAGGATTCACCGCCGGACTGGCGCGCGCCGGACTCGAGCCGGTCGAGACGGTCGAAGCCGAGTTCACCGAAGACGGCGGCCACGCCGCCATGTCCGGCCTGCTCGACCGCGGCCGGGGCGAGGTCGAGCTGGTGTTCGCGGTCAACGACGTCATGGCGATCGGCGCCATGCGGGCACTGCGCGACGCGGGCCTGGTTCCCGGCCGCGACCTCGCCATCGCGGGGTTCGACGACATCCCCGCGGCCGTCGACGTCGACCCCGCGCTGACGACCGTCGCCGTGCCCATGCGGAAGATGGGCCGGCGCGCGATCGAGCTTGCCTTGGCCGAGACGGAGGAACCCGAGCTCGTGCGGCTGCCGACGAGCGTGGTGCTGCGGGGAAGCACCCCTCGGCGCTAGGGTCGTATCGAAGTCGTTCGGTGGTCGTGAGGGGACGGGCTGAAAGGGACTTTCCTCGCATCAGGTGAGATGAAAGGTCCGTTCGCTGCACCAGATGTGACGAAAGCGCCTTTCGGCTCACCTGGCCCCCCGGCGGATCGCCGCGGCAGACCACCCCGCCGCGCCCCTGCCCGGACTCGGCCTCGGTGAGTCCAGGCCATTCCCCACTTCGATACAGGCGCTAAGCCTTGTGGTAGGCCCGGAAGTAGTCCACCACGAACTCCTTGGGCCGCGGGTCGGCCGGATCCACGGTGCCCGTCCAGCCCGCGTTCTCGTAGATGCCCAGCAGGAACACCGAGGCATACGCCGGAGACGCGTTGATCGTCTTCGTGAGCTTGTTGTCGACATAGAGCTTGAGCTGCGTGGGCGTCCACTCGAGACCGTAGATGTGCATCCCGCCCGCCAGGTCGAAGCCGGTGGCGATCGAGTTGTTGACCTCCGGGACGGCCGGATCGGACCACTTGTGCAGGCTGAAGTTGAAGTTCCGCGGCGTGCGGCCCGGGTGCTCCATGATGTCCACTTCGGCGTTCTGGGTCGCCGTGTCCTGTTTCCCGACCGTCCAGAACGCGGCGTGGAGCCCGCTCCTCGCGGACGTCCTGCCGCGGATCTCGAAGTAGCCGTACCTGGGGGCGTACTTCCAGACACTGGGGATCGCGTGGTCCTGCGGGGACGTCTTGTGCAGGCCGGTCCGCTGCCCGGTCTGGATGCTGGAGACCTTCATCGGGTCACCGGCGTAGTAGGTGGGCTGGTCGTCGTCGATCCGCAGCACCAGGGCACCGTTACGGAACCCGTATCGGGCGCGCGAACGCCATTCCGGGGTGCGCGACTCCAGGTAGTGCGTGACCCACAGGTTCGGATCGAGACTGCCGTTGAACTCGTCGTGCCGATCCAGGACCCACCCGGGCTTGTCCAACGGGTTCGGCGGCGTGTCCGCCGCACTCGCGGCCGGGGCGAGGCCGACGCACGCGACCACCACAGCGGCCAGCGCCGGCCAGACGGCGGCTTTTCCCGTGAACCTTCGTGTGCCTGTCATGGTTCTCCCACCCGTCCGGTCGCTCCGCAGCGTTGGAAAGCGTTTTCCGAGCCGTGGGCACATGATGCCGCAAAACATCCGTCAGCGACACCCCCTATCGGCACCAAAGCTCGACAGGTAGCGGGAAAGCGTTTACCGACCGGCGCCCCGTCGAACTTACGCCCGACGGGGCGCCGGATCACCAGGTCACGGGCAGTTCGTAGACCCCGTACACCGAACCGTCGTGCTTGAACGGGATGTCCGCCAGGTCGGCCGCCAATCGCAGGGTCGGGATGCGCCGGTAGAGCGTGCCGTAGACGACCTGGAGTTCCATCCGGGCCAGCGGCTGGCCGAGGCACTGGTGCACGCCGAAGCCGAACGCGAGGTGGCGGCGGTCGTCACGCGCGAGGTCGAGGCGGTCCGGGTCGGCGAACACCGAGGGGTCCCGGTTCGCGATGTCGTTGGCCATGATGATGCCTTCACCGGCGCGGATCACCTGGCCGGCGATCTCGATGTCTTCGAGCGCGGTGCGGCGGCGGCCGTTGTGGGTGATGTGTAGGTAGCGCAGCAGTTCCTCGACCGCGGACGCCACCAGCTTCTCGTCGGAAGACTCGCGCAGGAGTGCGAGCTGGTCCGGGTGTTCGAGCAGGGCGAGCGTGCCGAGCGCGATCATGTTCGCGGTCGTCTCGTGTCCGGCGATGAGCATGAGCACGCCCATCTGGGCCGCGTCGTGCCGGGTCAGCTCGCCGGCCTCGATCCGCCCGACCAGACCGGAGAGCAGGTCGTCGCCCGGACGGGCGAGCTTCTCCCCGATCAGGTCGTCGAGGTAGCCGAACAGCGCCTTGCTCGCCGCTGCCTTCTCCTCCGGGGTCGTCTCCCGGTTGATGAGGACATTGCTGTTGTCCTGGAAGAAGCCATGATCGGAGTAGGGCACCCCGAGCAGCCGGCAGATCACCAGCGACGGCACCGGCAGCGCGAACGCGGTCACCAGGTCGACCGGGTTCGGCCCGGCCAGCATCGCGTCGATCAGCTCGTCGACGACCTGCTGCACGCCCGCCCGCATGGCCTCGACGCGCTTGATGGTGAACGGCGCGGTCACCATCCGCCGCAGCCGCGCGTGCTCGGGGTCGTCCATGAGGATGAAGCTGATCGGAGCGCCCTCTCCGCGCGGATGACCGCTCGGCAGCGGGCTCGGGAAGCCCGGACGGCGGGGATCGGAGCTGACCCGGGGATCGGCCAGCAGCGCCTTCTGGTCGGCGTACCGCGTCACCAGCCACGGGGTCATGCCGTTCGGCAGCCGGACCCGCGCCAGCGGGGTCTGTTCCTGCAGCGCCTGGATGGCGGGCGGCGGGTCGAACGGACAGCGCGCCGCCCGGGTCCCGGGGAACATCGGTGTTTCGGTGGTGGTCACGCTTGTCCTCCCGCGAAGGCCGGTACCCCGGCGATTTCCTGACGGCGCTGACGCGCCTGCTTGGGCATGTTCCAGCCGAGCACGCCGGTGACTTCGCCGTCCCGGCGGTACTGCGCGACGAACCGGCCACCGGCCACGTCACCATCCACAACGGACACCTCGGCGTCCGCGGACAGCGTGCCGTGCACGTGGATCCGGGCATCGAACTGATTGGTCCAGAAGTACGGCACCGGCGTATAGGGCCGGTCCTCACCCAGGATGTTCCCGGCGACGGCGACCGCCTGCTCGGTGGCGTTGGTCCGGTTTTCCAGGCGCAGCAGCAGGTCGAGACCTTCGTGGTGCCAGCGCGCGACGTCGCCCGCGGCGTAGATCCCGTCCGCGGCACGGCACCGGGAGTCGCACACGACGCCGTTGTCGCACAGCACCCCGCTGCCCGACAGCCATTCCGTCGCCGGCGCGGCGCCGAACGCGACGACGACCACGTCGGCCGGCAGCACCTCGCCCGAGTCCAGGCACACCCCCGCGACCCGCCCCGCCTCGTCGGCCAGGCCGGTGACGGCGGCGCCGAGCCGCAGCTGAACACCGCGCCCGGCGTGCAGCTTGGCGAGCAGTTCCGCGACCAAGGGGCCGAACTGGCAGGCCAGGGGCGCCGGCTGCGGCCCGGCCAGGGTGACCGGCACACCCAAGCCGCAGAGCGTGGCCGCGAGCTCCGTGCCGAGGACGCCGTCGCCGACGACCACGGCCCGCTTGCCCGGGGTCAGGTCCGCACGCAGGGCGAGGGTGTCGTCGAGGGTCCGCAGGACGTGCACGCCCGCGAGCCCGTCCTGCCCGGGCAGGGTGCGCGGCCGCAGCCCGGTGGCCAGCACGATCGCCTCTGCGGTCAGTTCCCGCCCGCCCGCGGTGCGGACGGCCCGGGCCGCCGCGTCCAGCCCCGCTGCCGGGTCGCCGAGCAGGAACTCGGCGTCCAAAGCGGACAGTACCGCCGGTGTGCGCAGCTGTGCCTGTCCGGGGGCCCAGCTACCCGCAAGGACCTGTTTGGACAGCGGTGGCCGGTCGTATGGCAGGTGCGCCTCGGCACCGAGCACCGTCACCCGGCCCTCATACCCCTTGCGACGCAGAGCTTCCACGGTCGCCAGCCCCGCGGCCGACGCCCCGACGACCAGGACGTCGCCAGGAGCGTTCACGCATCCTCGCTTACCGTGATCGCGACACCCGGGCACACGCTGGCCGCTTCCCGGACGATCTTGTGCAGCTCCGCGCCGGGGCTTTCATCGAGCAGTACCACGATCCCGTCCTCGTCGCGCTGGTCGAAGACGTCCGGGGCGAGCAGCACGCAGGTGCCTGCGCCGCAGCACTTGTCCTCGTCGACGGTGACCTTCATGGCTTTTCCTTCCGTTGTTCCGTGACAGGCGCTCGCCAGAGTCCGACGAGCGCGTCGGTGAGGCCGGTAGCGGCTTCGCACCAGCTCGCCCGCGGGGTGTCCGCGCCTTCGGCGAGCGCGCGTTCGCGCTCGGCCATCGTGTGGAGCAGCAGCTGGCGGGTCATGGCATTGCGTTCGGCGCGGACCTCGGCGGGCAGATCGGGCAGGCAGCGGAAGAGCCCTTCCACGGTCCGCATCAGCGAGGGCGACGACAGCGTCTCTTCGGCGACGACTTCGCGGAGCGACGGCTCGGTCATCACCTGCGCGATGAACCGCGCGAACCAGGTGGGGTTGCCCAGCGCGGCCAGGTGTTCGGCGGACGGGTGCACCAGGCACCTGATCCAGTCCCGCAGGTCTGCGTCGTCGCCGAGCCTGGCCAGCATGCGTTGACGCAGTTCTTCGACCTGCGCCGAACGCCGGCGGGCGATCGCCCGCACCAGATCGGCCTTGGTGCCGAAGTGGTAACCGACGGCGGCGTTGTTGCCCTGCCCGGCGGCTTCGCCGATCTGCCGGTTGGACACCGCCAGCACGCCGTGCTCGGCGAAGAGCCGTTCCGCGACGGTCAAGATCAGCTCCCGCGTCGCGTGCGCCCGTTCCGCCTTGCCCTCGGCCCTGTTCGTCAGCACGAGGTCACCAGCGCACGGGGAGTTCCCGCAGCCCGCCGACAGCGAGCCCTTCGACGCGGCGCAGCTCGCCGGCCGGCACGGCCAGTTCGAGTGACGGCAGCTTGCACAGCAGCACTTCCAGCACCACCTGCAGCTCGGTGCGGGCCAGCGGCTGCCCGAGGCACGCGTGCGCGCCGGCACCGAAGGCCAGGTGCGGGTTCGGGCTGCGGCCCAGGTCCATTTCGGACGCGTTTTCGAACGCGCTCTCGTCGCGGTTGGCCGAGGCCATGCTGCACATCGCGCTCGTCCCGGCGGGCAGCACGGTGCCGCCGACCTCGAAGTCCTCGCTGAGGTAGCGCAGCATGCCGATGCCGGCGTTGGCGTCCAGCCGCAGCGACTCCTCCACCGCGGTGCGCACCAGCGACGGGTCGGCCAGCAGCGCCTCCCACCGGCCGCGGTCGGCGAGCAGCATCGCCACCATCTTGGCGATCATGTTCGCGGTGGTCTCGTGCCCGGCGATCAGCAGGCCGATGCCGGTGGCGATGAGCAGCTTGTCGGACCAGACCTCGCCCTCGGCGTCGGTGTCGGCGATCAGGGCGCTGAGGATGTCCTCCCCCGGTTCGGCCCGCTTGCGCGCGATGTGCCCGCCCATGTACCGGCCGAACTCCTGCTGCGCCGCGTCGAACTCCGCCTGCGTGTAGCGGGTCATGCTCAGCATGACGTCCGACCAGTGCGCGAACCGGTCGCGGTCGGTGTCCGGCACGCCGAGCATGTCGCAGATCACCCACACCGGCAACGGAAAGGCGACGCCGGCCTTGAGGTCACCGGGCATGCCCTTGGCGACCATCTCGTCGACGAGCTGCTCGGCCATCGCCGCCATCCCGGGCCGCAGCGCGTTCATCCGCTTGGCGGTGAACCACTTGCCGATCATGCGACGCCACTTCAGGTGCCCCTCACCGTGCTGCGGGATGACGGTCGCCATCTCGCTGTTGAACACCCCGCCGGACTCGGTGTCCGCGACCCGCGCCCCGCCGTCGCCCGGCGTCGGCCGGGTGAACCGCGGGTCGGACAGCACGCTGCGGACGTCGTCGTAACGGGTGATCAGGGCCGCCTCGTCCCCGCTGGCCAGCCGCACGTGCGCGACCGGGCACTTCGCCCGGTATTGGGCCCACTCGGCGGGCGGCTCGAGCGGAGCGTCCGAGACGAACGGGAAGCCGGGCAGCTCCCGCGTGGCGTTGCTTGCTGTCATCAACGGCTCCTCGTCGGTGAATGTCTCCTGCCGTCAGGATGGCCAAGGACTTGCATTAAGTCAAGTGACTGACTTAATGTCCGGACACGTCGCCCTGCCCGAACCCCGGAGGCCCTCCATGCCCCAGCCCGCCCCGCCGTCGCCGGCGAACGCCCGCCCCGGCCTGGTCGTGCCGGTGCTCGCGTTCGGCGGCATCGTGGTCTCGCTGATGCAGACCCTGGTGATCCCGCTGGTCCCGAAGCTCCCGGCACTCCTGGGCGCCTCGCCGGCCGACACCGCCTGGGTGATCACGGCGACGCTGCTCGCCGCCGCCGTCGCGACACCCGTGGTGGGCCGGCTCGGCGACATGTACGGCAAACGACGCATGCTGCTGCTCAGCCTGGGCCTGCTCGTGGCCGGCTCGGTCGTCGCCGCGCTCGCCGACACACTCGTCCCGCTGGTCGTGGCCCGCGCGCTGCAGGGCCTCGCGGCCGGCGTCATCCCGCTGGGCATCAGCATCATGCGCGACGAACTGCCCGCCGAACGCCTCGGCTCGGCGACCGCGATGATGAGCGCGTCCCTCGGTGTCGGCGGCGCCCTCGGCCTGCCCGCCGCGGCCTTCCTCGCCGAAAACACCGACTGGCACGTGCTGTTCTGGACCTCAGCCGGCCTCGGCGTGGTCGTCACCGCGCTCGTGGCAACCTGCGTACCGGAGTCGACCGTGCGCACCGGCGGGCACTTCGACCTCGTCGGCGCGGCGGGCCTTTCGGCCGCGCTGGTCTGCCTGCTGCTCGCGATCTCCAAAGGCGCGGCGTGGGACTGGGGCAGCGCCACGACGCTGGGGCTGTTCGCCGCAGCGGCGGCGCTCCTGCTGGTGTGGGGCTGGTGGGAACTGCGCGCCGGACAGCCCCTGGTCGACCTGCGCACCACCGCGCGGCCACAGGTGCTGCTGACGAACCTCTCGTCGCTGGTGTTCGCGTTCGCCATGTTCGCGATGTCGCTGGTACTGCCCCAGATTCTGCAGCTGCCCACAGCCACCGGCTACGGCCTCGGCCAGACCATGCTCGTCACCGGCCTGGTGCTCATGCCGTCCGGCCTGCTGATGATGGCCACCGCACCGATCTCCGCACGGATCACGGCGGCCCGCGGCCCCAAGGTGACGCTCATGCCCGGCGCCCTCGTGGTCGCCGTCGGCTACGGCCTCGGAGTCGTGCTCATGGCGAACGTGGCGCAGCTGGTGCTCGTATCCGCGACGATCAGCGCCGGCATCGGCCTCGCCTACGGCGCCATGCCCGCCCTCATCATGGGCGCGGTTCCGGTATCCGAGACCGCGGCCGCCAACAGCCTCAACACGCTGATGCGCTCGATCGGCACCTCGATTTCCAGCGCGGTCACCGGAATGATCCTGGCCCAACTGACCGTCACACTCGGCCCGGCAACCGTCCCTTCCCAGGGAGGTTTCCGCCTGATCCTCGGCCTCGGCGGCGTCATGGCGCTGGCCGCACTCGCGATAGCGGCGTTCATTCCCGCTGCCTCCCGGCGCGGGCAGGCAACCGACGACCACGCACTGGCGACCACTCGGTAAAGACCTCGCAAGATCGCCACACAGGTTCGCTGTCCGACTGCGTGGCCCGTCCGTCTCTCGTGGACCGTTGCTGAGCGCGGCCCACGGCCCGCATTTCGAAGGGCGGGCATGCACGGCTCGCTTCACCCCACCTCGAACGCCCCGATGTCCGGCTTGCCGGTATACAGCAGGCTGCCCGCGTAGTCCCGGCCGCCGTTGCCGCCGATCGTGACGCCCCGGTTGACAGCCGGTGAGCCGGCACGAACCCGCAAGCCGTACGCCCCGGACAGGCGCGACCCGGACGCCGGCGTACCTGGCGTGTAGTCCGGCGCTCCGGTGAACTGCGGGTCCGCGCGGACGGCGTGGGCATACCCTTCAGGTACCGGCAGGGTCGCTCCGCCGTAGAGGGTACTGTCATAGCGGATCGTCGGGCTGGTGGTCAGCGACGCCCCGGCCGTGGTCGAGTACAGAATGTTGTCCGTGAAGTCGTAGGACGCGGCCAGGGACGTGCCGTAGCCGTAGACCAGGTTCTTGGCGCGGTCGTTGTAGAGCGTGTTGCCGTAGACCTTCGCCTTCGCGGCTTTGTCGGAGTGCAGGTAGAGCGAGTACTGGGTGTTGCCGGCGAGCACGTTGTAGCGCAGCACGACGTCCCCGAAAGCGAACTGGCACAGCAGGACGCCGTCGCCGTTGCCGGGGGACCAGTTGTACTGGACGACCACCTTGGTGGTGGCCGTGTCCGCGTCGATGCCGTTGGAGTCCGCGCCGTGCGCCTTCGGCACGGTCTCGGCGACCTCGATGGACTGGATCGTCACGTCGTCGGCGAAGTAGGCCTCGATATTCGGTCAGCTGGTGACGGACATCGTCGGTAACGAATGATCGAGTCGCCGAACCTACTACGCGGCCCGGTGGTACTGGCGAGCGCTGGCCAGGTCTCGTTGGCGTCTTTCTGCGAGCGGGTGAGGCTCGCCGGTCATGGCGGCCAGAGCAGCGGCGGCTTCATGGAGATCGGCTCGGACGTAGGTGGTCGTGGTACCGGCGTCGCTCTTGCCGGTATGGCCCGCATACTCCCGCGCTACC
Source organism: Amycolatopsis melonis (assembly GCF_040064235.1). Taxonomy (NCBI): domain Bacteria; kingdom Bacillati; phylum Actinomycetota; class Actinomycetes; order Pseudonocardiales; family Pseudonocardiaceae; genus Amycolatopsis; species Amycolatopsis melonis. Next base: position 869,231 of record NZ_JBDZYD010000001.1, on the reverse strand, counting down.
CCGTACCCGAAATTCCGCTCGGCCCACGTCAGAGTCGTGTGTCGCAGCCAGTGCGTAGTGACCCCCTGCCTCGCGACCCACGGCAGGTGTTTGCCCAAGCGCGTCCACAGGTAGTCGTAGCGCCGGGCAGTGATCGGCTGGCCCGTCCGATACCGCAAGAGCTGGTCACCCGAGGTCGCGCCGCGCTCTGCAGCATGCCGGAGGAGATGACGCATCAGGGTGGGAGACACCGGTTGCCACCGCACCGTCTCGCCCTTCTCACGCAACCGAACGAGACACTGCTCGGCGTCCAGGTCGTCGGGGCACAAGGCGAGAGCCCCACCCCGGCGGCACGCTGTCTCGGTATGGAGCCGCAGAATAAGCAGGTCCAGCTCGGGATCGTTGCCAGTCACCCCTGCGACGTCGTCGATCTCGGCAAGCCGATCGTTCGGCAACGCTCGTCGCGTGCTGGCCAGCCGTCGAGGCTTCGGAACGCGTGTCGCCGGGTTGTCCGCCTCAGCGATCAACTGGTCGGCGACAGCATGCCGGTACATGCACCGGAGCGCAGCGATCAAATGCTCGGCTGCGCTTCGTCCGCCGCGTGAGTTCTTGCGGACGACAGCGCGAGCCTTGACCTCCTCGGCAAGCTGCCGGATTTCCAGCGGCGTCGGCTCGTCGATTCGCCGATCACCCCAAACCTCGACGACACGCTCCCAGTACGAGCCATAAGCGCGACGAGTACCTGCGGAGACGGCCTTGGCGACTCGACGTTGCCGGCGGCGGATCCGTCCGGGGTCCTCGGCACCGGTCGCCCACGGCTTCGGCATGGGCGCGGGGCCTGCTGGTCTGCGTCCGGCGCGGAGCGACTCCGCCGGGCCTGTTCACAAAATGCTGTCGGCCGGATCTCCCCGACCGGAACGCCCGGCGAGGTGTTCGTGCGCGGCCACGGTGTCATGCTGAGAGTCCTGCCGCTGCTGCCGACCACGTCGGATGACCGGACTTGGATTCCGCGCCATCGGGAACACAGTCGAGAATATCTCGGAACCCGACCCTCTTCCAGCAAGCAGTGCCCTGCACCCAGGCCACACTACTTCAGCAGTTGACCAACGCCGTCGACGGCACCGGTCGAACACACTGCCACAAAGAAAGGCCTTCACATGAACGCAGGCAAGCGCATCTGCCGGGCACTCGCCGCCACGGCAATCATCACCGCGGCCGGTTTCGGGGTCGCCGCCACCCCCGCACAGGCAGCCACCTCCGCCTCGGAGCCGAGCTTCTGCAATGAGGGCCTAAATTCCGTTAGCGGCGCCTGGTTCCAGAAGTGCTACTCCCCGAGCAAGACCTGGACCAGCCGAGTGGCCGGGGTCTACGCGCTCAAGTGCGTAAGCGAAGGCCGCAGGCCTACGGTGCTGGGCCCTTATTTCACAGGTACCTCCTGGGGGTCGCATGTCTTCGAATCTGATGTCTTCTGCAACTGACAGCGATGCGTGAATGACGCCGTGCTGCTCGAGCGCACCATCTGATGGACAAGCCCGGTCCGGCCCCGGTAACCGTCCCCGGGGCCGGATTTCGGACTACAACGTGCCGCGGAAATCGGCTTCCTACCGCAGCTGCCGACCACATCGGATGACGCGGCTTGGATTCCTCGCCATCGGGAACACGGTCGAGAATTTCTCGGAACTCGACCCTCTTCCGGCAAGCAGTGCCCTGCACCGAGGTTTCGGCGTCGATGGTGGTGAGGAACCGGGTGTCGAGGTCGGTGGCGTACCACCGGCCGTCCGGTCCGACCGTGCGCACGAGCCATTCCGCGATCGAGCCGCCGCCTGCGCCGACCTCGGCGCACCGCCGGCCCGGCCGGGCCCCGGTACGGGCGAGGACATCGATGGTGACCGGATCCTCGCCGACTTCGATCGCGGCGAGGCGATCGCGTTCACGACGCCATTCGCCGCTGAGTACGTACTCCATCACTCCCACCTCATGACAGCTGGGCTCCTGGGTAGCAGAAGCCGGTGAGGTCTTCGCTGAGTCGCCACAACCGTGCGGCGAGTTCGGGATTCCGGGTGGCACGGCAGGGTTTCCGCGGAATCGGGCCGTAGTAGCCGCCCGTACGTCCCGCGAATTCCGGGGACGTGGCGAGGAAGACGAGACCCGCGGCGGCTCGGTCCGGTGTGCTGAGCAGGGGCCGGACCGTCGATTCGAGTAGCCGCAGAGGGCGGGGGCCGTCTTCGCGGAGGACTGACCTCAGTGCTTCAGTCAGGTCGAAAGAGATGCTCTTCGGGGCCACTGATGGTGCTGTCCAAGAGATGCGTTCTGACACGTTCGTCCGCGCCCGGCTACACCTGGGCTACACCGCTGGCCCGGTTCGTCCTTCCACATTCTCGATCAACGGGCACGGTGGCCGCTGGTGTGCAGGAGGAGATCACGTCGATGAGGATTGCTGCTCGCGCCCGGCGGCCAGCCGGGCGACGGCGAGGCCGACACCGCCGCCGACCCCGTTGACCAGGACCGTGGCACCGGCCGGGAGGCCGAGCTGGTCGAGCACGTCCACCGCGGTCGTCCCCGCGATCGGCAGCGTCGCCGCCACGGGCGCGTACAGATCCGCCGGGATCCGCGCGGTGCTCGGCGCGGACAGCACCATCGTTTCGACGTATGCCGCCGCCGGTGAGCGCGAAGCCGAAGACCGCGTCACCCACCTCGAGGCCGTCGACGTCCTCCCCCAACGCCGCACGGTGCCCGCCGCTTCCATGCCCAGCACGCGGGGGAACGGCCGCCCGCCGCCGAGGCAGCGGCCCCAGACCCGAACGCACCAGGTGGCCGAGAGGTTCACCCCGGCGACGTCGACCCGGATCAACACCTCGCCGCGGCCGGGGGCGGGATCCGGCCGATTGAATAACTGCTGCACCTCGGGCCCGCCGCACCCGCCCAAACCCCACGCCTGTCCCATGTCCCCGGCCTTCCGGTGACCGGCCTGATCGTTCCGGCCCAGGTCACAAGGGTCACGCGGAGCGGGTCACCGAGGTCGTGGACAGCTGCGCCCGGTGCCGGCTGTCGGCTTCGAGCAGCAGGTCGAGGGCGTCCCGGCTTTCGACGAGGTGCACGATGTCGGCGTCGATCCGGTCGCGTTCGCGAACCACTCTCTGAGCGCAGCATCTGCCCGAAGTCCCGTTGACTGTCTTCGCCCCGGCGATGGCGAAGGGAATGCCCGCGGTCGGCGAGTACGACTACGTCAAGCGGAGGCATCTTGGCACGGGTGTCGCCACGGTCCCTAACGCCGGATCAGGCGAAGGAGACAGCTGTCGAGCGTCGGCGCATAGGGCGTTATACAACCCTCGATGACAGGCGTGACTGCGCTGATCGGATGAACTGCTCGGAGCGCGCCGTCATGACCCCACGGCCGCGACATCCGTCCAGCGTGATCCCACCGCACCCGCCCTTGCGTCAGGTGGCCGCACCACCTGCCGGCACGGCCGACCTGCTTTCGCAGTGGATGAACGGCAAGAAGCTGGCAACCACCACCGCTACCCGCCCCGACCACGGCAGTGGTTTGCGGTTCGCCTTCTATGGCCGCACCTCAACCACGCGCCATCAAGACCGCGTGTCATCGCAGGGCTGGCAACGCGACATGGCGGAACATCTCATCACCGGTCACGGCCAGATCGTCGCCGCGCATTTCGACGTCGGCACCTCACGCCGCGTCCCATAGCGGCAACGACCGCAGGCTGCCCGGCTGTTGGCCTCGATCTCCGCCCCTGAGCCCGCAATCGATGCGATCGTAGTCGGCGAGTACGAACGCGCCTTCACTGGCAGCCAGTTCGCCACCCTTTACACCTGGTGCACCCGGCACGGCGTCCAGGTTTGGCTTCCCGAAGTCGGCGGCCCGGTCGACCTGAGCAACAGCGATCACCGCACACTGATGTCGCTGTTGGCGACCCAGTCGCAGCGCGAGGTCCTACGAGCCCGGCACAGGGTGCTGGCGGCGATGCACAACCAGGCCACCCAACAAGGCCGTTACCTCGGCGGTCGGCCGCCCTACGGCTACCAGCTCGTCGACGCCGGTCCTCACCCGAACCCGGCGGACGCCCGCTGGGGTCGGCGGCTGCAACGACTGGCTCCTGACCCGCGAACCGCGCCACACGTGGCCTGGATGTTCCGGCAGCGCCTGGCCGGGCACAGCGTCGCCGGCATCGCTCGGCATCTCAACGAGCGCGGCATCCTTTGCCCGTCCAGCGCCGACCCGGACCGCAACCGCCACCGAACCCGCGGCGCCTGGACACTCCGGACCGTAGCCGTCATCCTCGCAAACCCGCGCTACACCGGCCGCCAGATTTGGAATCGCCGAGCCAGCGGCACCGATGGGCCTGTTTCAACGCCAGCGCTCTCCGCGAAGGCGGCGCATCCGGCGATCGTCACGGAACAGGACTTCATCGCCGCTCAGCAGATCCGAGCCGCGCGACCAGCCAGTGACGGCCGGGCTCGTCGGTTCGCCCTGGCCGGGCTGATTCACTGCGGTGTCTGTGACCGGCGTCTGGACTCGCACTGGAACCACGGGCGACCGACCTACCGCTGCCGTCACGGCCACACCAGCACCCAACGCGCGAGCCCAGAGCGAGCGAAGACGCTCTACATCCGCGAAGACCACCTCGTCGACGAGATCCAGGTCCGGCTCGGCGTTCAAGACAGTGACGGCCACGCCACACCGGAGATTGACCGGACACGACACCGACGCGTGGCAACGATGCTGCGCAAGTCAGGAAAGATCATCGTCTACGACGGCGCCGGATGGCGACTGCAAGAGATCGATTCGAGCTGAGCTACGATCGCCCCAGCTTCAAGATCGCGTGTCGCGATCGGTGGGGTGGGGAGATCATACGAGCATTGTAGCGCAGAGTAGCCCGATCCGTCTCCCCGTGAGCTATCACGGAGCAAACCGGTGATCGGGCTGACCTGCCCAGGCAGCTACCACATCCACCGGCACAAGCTCCTGGGCGATACGTCCACCCGCAGCGCGCACGTGTGCCAGCGCATCCCACAACTCAGCGCCGAGCCATTCCTGCCCTACCGCGCCCGACCAGTCGACCGTTCCAGCCTCCTGCACTGCAAGCCCCGCCATCGCCGCCCATAAGCCCGTCGCAGGGCGGACGTCGACGTCCGGTGCCGTTCGTGCCGCTGCCACCGCGGTCGCCGTACCGGCCGGATCGAAGTCGCCCCAGTACCAAGCAACCCCTTGCACCGGTCCCTGACCGGCTACGTCGACCGCGAGCGAAGGAACCTGCGCCGGAAACGTCTTGCCGGAGCCCCAAACGACCGCACCGATGCGGTGGCGCCGGCTGGCTCGCAGTGTCTGGACAGCCACCCAATATGTGTCACTGTTCTCGACGACGAGGACGTCCGTACCCGCCCCCACGACCGCTGCCGGGGCGGGTGGCGCCAGCCGCACGCACGCAAGCATCGACAGCCTTAGCCGGCCCGGACCGAACATCTTCGACCGTTCCAGCTGCTCGAGCCGCTTCTCTCGACCAAAAATCTCCGCGGATCGATAGCGGATAGGCACAGTCGGAAGTCTCGCTGGCTCGACCCGACCCAGCCAATCGTTGACGGCCGTCAGATCGTCGAATAGGGCGGCGGACAATGTCGGCAAGGACGACACCCAGCCCAGTTCGCGGCGCCACGGAAACGTCACCCACGGCCGTCCACTGCCGACACGCCGGGCTGCCGGCACCAACACATGGCGGGGCAGCGCGGGGACGGTGGATGCGTCCCATGCCTGCTTCGGCAGTTCGATCACGGAGGAGTTCGACAGCTGCAGCAACGCCTCGTGCAAGGCAGCCGCCTGATCGGGATCGCCGACGAACCTGGGTGCAGAGCGGTTCCAGAGTCGCCACAGCGTGTCGAACTCGATCTTCACTGATCTCGTGTCCAGGATCGCTCCCCGCAGCGTGGCGACCTCGGACGGACGGAGAGTCACAGATCCACCTCGTAGCGCGTCGCATCGACCCAGTTTCGAGCCGAAGCTCGGTCCCGGCCCCCGGTGATCGAGTCGATCACGTCCACTCCGTCCACGACCGTCGCACGTAGCTGCAGGTAGGCGAGGTTGCGGCGAAGGTCACCGTCGTTGCGCAGTTTCACGATTACCGAGCCGTGTCCGGTGAATGCCGCGTCGACTGCGGGGTCGTGCAAGCCGGTCGCGCACACCAGCTGTACACCCGAGTGCGCCGCGAGCTGGTGCTGCATTTGGATCAGCGCTTCCGCCGACGCCGCGCCGAACGGATTGTCCAGCAGCAGTGTCCCGGCGGGGCGGGGACCACCCTGTCGGTGGGCGGACCGGACGCGAGACAAGGCGCAGTAGACGAGGACGGCCAAGGTGAGTACTTGTCCACCGGAGAACTCGATGGGTATCCGGTCGGGTGGGCAATACCGCACGCGACCGTCGATCGACGGCTTGAGGATCTCGATGGACCACGCGCCGGCCCGGGTCCGGTCGAGCACGGTGTCACGGACCGCGTCGGCGAGCCAGCGTGTGCGGATTTCAGCGGATCTCGCCCGTTTGGGGTTGCCGCTCAGTTCGACGGACCATGTGTCGATCCTGGTGGCGAGCCGGGCCGCCGCTTCGTCGTCCGGCGCTTCCTCGAACCGGATCTTGAGCGCGGGCTGATGGGAAAGGTCGCCGAGACCGTCGGGGAGCTTCGAGTAGCGCGACACCTCACGCAGCATTCGACGCTGATCACGGCACAGCGTGAGCAGGCTGTCCCGCAGGATGCCCCGGTGCTTGTCGAGTTCCCGCAAGTCCGCGGCAGCGGACTCGGCCATGGCCCGGATCCGCCTGGCCAGGACCCCCGCTTCGGCGACGAGATCGGGCTCCGGGAGCGAGCGCACGCGGATGGCCGCGGCGGCATCCAGGGTCGACCACCGTGTGTTCATCGCGCTGTTGCGAGCGCCGAGCACGGCGTCATGCAACTGTCCCTTGACCTCGCGGTTGATCCCATCCGCGGCGGCGTACTGCTGGACATTGAGGCGCATCTGTTCGCGGGCGAGTCCCTTAGTACCGTCGAAGATTCGTGGAGTCGGTACCCGATCTGCGGTCCACAGCGCCGCGATGTCCTTCATCGACTCGACGTCTTCGGAGACCGCATCGACGAAGTCGAGTGCCTCCTGCTCGGCCGCTTCGGCCTGGTCGCGCAGCTGACGAAGTTCGGCATTGCGCACCTCAAGCCGCTCGAGCAGGCCGGGAATCTCCTCAGGCGCGGCCGGCACCCACTCCGTCGTGGAGAGGTCGATGAAGTTCTGATGATCCGCAGCCGTCGGCTGCGCTTCGGCCAGTGCCTTGCTCGCCTGTTTGCGTTCGGCTACGGCGATCGTCAGCGCGGTCCGCCTAGCGTCGTGAGCCCGTTGTGCACGCTCCTGAGCACCGGCTCTGCTTGCTTGGGACGAGCCTTCGCTGGTCTGGGCCAGCTGTTCCGCATGGGCGAACACCGACGAGTCGAACCGCTGGGTGCGGAGCAGGGCTTTGCCGACCCGTTCCTCCGCGCGGTTCAAGAGGTCGGCCTCGACCATTCCTTGTTCAGCGCTCCTCAGCTCGCGGCGCAGGGTGTGCCAGGCATCCCTGAGCACTTCCAGGTTGCCGCCAGGGTCCGATGCCGCTGCATCGACGCCCATCTCGCCCCGCTCCCTGCGGTAGGCATCACGCGCGCTTCGCGCGTCGGAGGCTTTTTGGGTTTGTTCCTTGAAGACAGCCTCGGTCGTTTCGATCGTCGCTTCCGCAACGCTCTGGCGCTCGAGAAGCCGGTCACGTTTGGCGTTCAGCCCCGGGACGAGCGCCGCAGCGGTGTCGGCCTTCCGCACGACTGCGTCGAGGGCCGACGCCTGAGTCACGTGTCCGTCGGCCTTCTGGGCGAGCAGCCGCTGCTCGCCGCCTTCTCGGCGTGCCGTTCGCGCCTTCTGGCGCTCCTGTTCCCTTTCCTCCGCCAGAGTGCCGCGACGTTCCTCGGCTTGCGCAACCGCTTCCGCTGCGGTGGACAAAGCCTGCTCAAGCTCGTCCCGGGTGGTTAGGCCCCACCGGCGCGCGAAGTCTGCGCACATCGCAACCGTCGCGCGATATCGCGCGGCGGCCTGGGTGGCGTCTTGAGCGGCCTTGCCTTCTTTCTGTGCGGTCTGCTCCAGCTTGTTCCGTGCCTCCTCGGCCCAAGCCCGATCCCACGTGGCACGATGGGGAACCACGACGTAGCGCAATTCCCTCGCCTCTGTGTCGTCCTCGAATCCGGTAGTAGTCGACGGAGCAGTTTGGACGGTGATCGGCGTCTTGGTGTGCGCGGGCTGTGCCCTCAAGACACCGATCCCGTCGTCGAACCGTTGGGGGTCGGTGATGACCACGCCCCCGGCCAGCTCGGGATGGTTCTCGATGAACGTGGCACGCCGATCGGGATCGACGACGTTGCGTTCGATCCAGCTCAAGCCGGTCGAGGCCCCGATGCGCGCCTCGGTCAACGTCTGGAGCACGGCCAGTACGTCGGGTCCCGCAGGCGCGATTCCGGTCCCGTCGATCAGTGCCAGCTCCTCTTTGGCCACACGGGCAAGGGTTGCGTGTTTCGACGCTCTGGTGTCGGCGTCGTGAGCAGACTCTTCCGCCAGCGCCGCGACCCGCGCCAAGACAGCACCGTCGGCCGACCGGCCACCGGCCAACTGGATGACGGTTTCATCGTCGCCGACCGCTGAGAGATCGCGGTCGAACGCGGCCACCTTTTCCTCGGCGTCGTGTTCGACCGAGCGGAGACCCAGGAGAGCGCCGTCCAGCTCATCCATTTCGGCGCCCAGACGCTTGTCGGCCTGTTCCGCGGCCTCCGCAGCCGTATCGGCTCGGTCCGCGGCCTGGCAAGCTTCGCCGCGGGTATCCTGCCAGCGACGCATACAAGCATCCGGTCGTTCGTCCTCGACCAGCCAGCCTGCCGCAATCGCTGCCGCCGTCTGCCGTTCGGCATTGTCGCGCTCTGCCTTGATCTGCGTGAGTGCACCCTTGGTGCGTTCCAGCTCGCGAGCGACCTCCACGAGCTCTGCATTAGCCTGCTCGGCCTGCCGAGTCGCGTCCTCGGCTGCCGCATTTGCCAAGGTGGCGGTTTCGGCTGACTCCGATGCCAGCGCGTCGAGCCGTCCGGCGGTGCGCGCGGCCGCATCGCCGACCTCGGCCCGGAGCGAGTCCAGACCGGCGTCGGCCGCCTTGTAGGCAAGTGTGGCGGCTGCGCTCTCCTGCCTCGCGATACCGAGATCGATCACCGCATCGACGGCCTGCCACGCCTGCTCGTACTGCCCAGCCTCACGCGCCTCGCTCTCGGCCCGAGCGACCGCCTGCACGGTCGATTCGACCCGCGCCCGCGCTTCCTCGAGCAGTAATTGCTGCCGGATGTCGCTGACCCGGCCGTAGTCTTGGCGCGCCCGGTTGCCTTCACGTTTGGCAGCTTCCAAGGAGGCACGGAGTTCGACCAGCGATTCTTCGTCTCGCTTGACCCGGTTGTCGAGGGCGGCTGCGTGTTCGCCGCCTCGAGCGTGCGCCTGACGTGCCGCCGCGGCAGCCGCCTCGGCATCCGCCGTTAGGGCGGCGATCAGTTCGATCAGCGGGGCAATCTCCATACCGAAGGCGGCGATCGCCTCCAGGTCGGCCCGCTGAGCGGCCAGCACGGCATACTCCTCGAGGCTTCCGGTGAACGTCTCAAGCTCACGTTGGTCGTTGAGCGCGCCCACAAAGAACCGGACCACGTTGTCCGGTGAATCGAACGACGCCAGCAGCTTTTCCGCGCCGGCCTCGGAGTCGTTCATCCGCATCTGATAACCGAACAGCGTGGGATCGATACTCGTCCGTTCTTCGAGCGATTTCTTCCACATCGGCTGCTTATCGGTCAACACGCCCTGCGCGCCGGTATGCGTGGCGATCAAGTCGTCCACCGCATCGCAGAACGGACGGAAAGGCAGCCGACGCCCATCGACAACGAAAGGCAAGTCGTCGATGCCGGGAAGGTCCGGCCCCGTGGTGAACAAATACCACGAGCGAAACATGTTGCTCGTCGATCGGGCGGCGTGCGGGGGCTGCCGCCTGCGGTCCTTCCATTCCATAACGGCGCCCGTTACCGTGCGTCGGCCCGTCGTGGCATCTTCCCATTCGCACACGACATGCGATGTGTCGCCGGTGAGAACGTAGTCACCGAGCACCTTGCCGCCGACCTGTGCACGCGCCGCCGGGACGACAAGACTGCACACCAACGTGATCAAAGTCGACTTGCCGCCGGTGTTGGTCAGGGACAACAGGACCCTGGCTGCCGCACCGTCCCGCGTGGCGAAGTCGAGGTCCAGCGGGTCAAACCGGGCGCCCTCGGGGCCGACCCCGTACAGCTTGATCCGCCGTAACCGCAGCGGCGGTACCGGCAACGCCGATGGTATCTCGGATGTCTTCGCGAACAGCGAATCGGTCATTCCGGATCCGTTGGGTCGAGTTCGACCGGCTCGGGCAGGTCGTTGACGAGGGTGTAGAGATCGGAATCCTCGGCGAGGGCAGCCACGGCGTAGCGGAACCGTGGCCGCGCGATCCAGGTACCACCATCGGTGTCGCCTCGGAGGTTGAGATACCCCGCTTCGGCCAGGAGCTTGCAGATCCGGTTCACCGCACCGGCGCGGTCACCCGCCGACCGCCGCTGGGCATTGGGCCTGGCCTGAGGCAAGTCAAGCCAGCGGCGCCAGCCTTCTACGAGATCCTCGTCGAGCTCGCTGTCTTCGCGGGTCTCGTCGGCGAGCCGCTGCGCCGCCCGGTCCAAAGTTTCCACGACGGATTGGGTGGTGAAGACGGCGACCCGATCCGGATCGTCGACCATCCCGGCTTCCGGGTAGGCCGTGCGGGCGACAGCCAGCAGCACCGCTCCGATCACGCTGCGCTGGGAAGGCTGCGCACGCTTGACGATGTCGCCTGCCTGCAACCTCAGCAACGAGTGGTGCCGGGCCGTGACGATGATCCCGTCTCGGCCGTCCACACGGACATCGAGCCCCGCGCCGGAGAAGACCCGATCGACGGCCGCGGCGAAGTCCGGCTCATCGAGGTACCGGCTGACGATGCGATGCAGATCTTCGCTGCGCCCTGGCGTTTCTCGCGGCCGTCCGGCCCAGGCCAGGAACTTTCCGATGTCGACGTCGTCAGTCGAAGACCTCATCCGACCGCCTCCTCGTCGGAATAGCCCCCGGCAGTTGCTCGAGGCAACGTGGATACCCCGGCCGCTTCATTGATGTCGGTCAGCACCTCGCCAGGCACCAGTAGCAGGTCGTCGGCACGGACACCACCGCTGTCGAGATCGGTTCCCGTGGTCACCGCCACCATAATCTGGTCGCCTGCCGAGCGACCCGCCAGCCGCGCCGCCCAGGCCCGATGCGCGGCATGCACGATCGCCGCGGCCAGGACGCCTTCGTCCAATGGGAGCTCGTCGGGATCTGCGCCGGCCTCGGCGATGATCTGACCGGCTCGCGCCAGCAACTGAGACAGCCGGATCGGCTGGTCGATGCCGCTCAGCAGGGACTCCACCGTGTCTTCGTAGGGCTCCCACCATTCGCTCTGGACATCGGGGTCGAATTCGGGCGATTGATACTCCTCGCCGGGCCGAGGTGGCGGCAGCGGGGTGCAGAGCTCGTCGGTCAGCGTGGTCAGAGACGGCCACCAGCGCGTGGGGAGTCCGCCGAACAGAGCCACCATGCGATCGGAAGCCTCCGCGCAGGCGGCGGAGCTGCGGGCGAGGTAAGGCGCGAGAAGATCCGTGCCGATGTCGAACCGCCGCGCCGTGCGCGGGGCGCGCCGGAAGCGGTCTTCAAGCGCTTCCCGCAAACGGGTTCGGGCACCGATGAGGTGGCGATGCAGGTCGTCGTGGCGCCGGCGGCATTCTCGGAGAATCTCGATCAACTGGTTGGCCGCGTCGAGCTTGGTCTGGTCGCCCAGTTGGGTCCGGCGATCCGCAACCGCGTCGAGCAGAGCCGACTCGGCGTCGAGACGTTCCTTGACGTGCGCCAAGGCATCTTGCAACAGCGAAGGCACTTCGCTGATCCAATCGTGGACGTCAGGATCGATCAGCGTGTCGGCGATGATCCGGCGGATCCGTTCCTGGTACTGGATCGACCGGTAGCGGGCAAGCTTCGCGATCTGAACGGCCGAATCCACCGCGCCGCGGGCGATCAGCGCGTTGAGCTGTGCCTCGTTGGCGATCTGGGCAGCCTCGATGTCCAGATCGAGAGCCTCGACGAAGATGTTGATCGCCTGCTCGGAAGCACGCAGGTGCTCGGTCCCCTCGCTGCCGGTCGGATGCAGGTAGAGCAGCCGGAACCGCTGATTACGCCACGCCGGACCGGTCGTGGTGTGCACGAGATGCTTGACGATCTCCACATCCGTCGTCACCAACGAAACGAGCACTCTTTCCGACACCGAGGACCACTCGGAGTCATCGGCGTCCGGCGCTTGCCGAGCGGCCTGCCCCGCCGCATAGTCGAGTGCTTCCTCCCACGTGCGGCCGGCCGAAATCCCCATCGCCAACGCCACCTGGTCGATCACGGCCAAGGCGATCGTGAACAGGTCGTAGCGCTCCCAGTAGGCGCCGTCCAAACTCCCCTTGGTCCGTTCGATCTCGGTCAGTACCTGGATCGGCGCCAACGCACGACGGCGTCTCGTGATGGACTCATCGTCAGTCGGGATCACCACGTCCCGTTCTGGCGCCTCGAACAACGGCTCCCAAGGATCGGTCACGAACCATCTCCACGTCGGTCGCCCGCCAGCATCGGCCCTCTTTCTTCCGCCGGCCTCCAGGCTGCATCTGACGGACTTCGTCGACACTGATCCTAGAAGACCATCGCTGTTACGAGACATCAAGCGGCACGGCCCAGGTCAGTTCGGCGAGCTGACGTGCTCGATGCTCACGTGTCAACGAGGTCAACGACTCCGCGCTGAAAGGCCGGCTTCCTTACGGCAATTCGCACCTCCCCATCTGGGCATTCCCGGCGAGTATTGATCAATTCGGCGATCACGCAGCCGGTGTTTCCCGCAAGCTCAGAAACCACCCGATCAGCCGAGCCGGGGTCACGATGTGGTCACCAGCCTGCGGCGACGTACACCGGTACCAGCTGCTCCGGCCGGTCGCACCGGAGCGGGTGTGCCTGACCCGCCACCGAGCTGGTCGGCGACCTCCTCCTGGTCGATTTCCTCCTCACTGAGGGCTTCGTCACCCAGGTCGACCTCCGCCTGCCACCGCACCCGTGGCGCCAGAGCAGGCCACCACCGCCGACCTGCTCACCTCAGCCGGCTCCCCGACCACCACCACGGCGCGGCTCTGGCCGAGCGCTCGTGGGCACCGCTCATCGACGGCCGGCAGTTCTCGATCCGGCCGACGATGCCGGAGTACTGCCGCTGCAACTCGGCCGAGCGCGTGCCTTTCGGGAATCCGGGGTCGTCCGGGATCAGCACCCCGTACGGCTCGCCGAGATGCTCGGTCACACAGTCCCGTACGTCGTCGCGGACGCTGTCGCAGTCCGCCCAGCGCAGCAGCAGCCCCCGGCCGGGCCTGAACGTTAACGTCTTGCCATGGTCGTCCTCGCGCAGGCGAGGTTGGTCCACAGCCCGACCTCTATACACGCCGTATCGGTTCACCCCTGCGAGGCAACTCTCAACCGAGCCAGCTGCTCCATTCGGGGTAACTTCGGCCGGAAGTGAAACATACGCCCACCGAAAGCTGACTGTGCCTGCAACAGGGAGGAGGCAAGATCATGAAAACCCGCCGAGAACGTCGACACGTCCGTCTGGGTAAATCCACACGCAACGAGACGGAGTCGTCACCGGCTGGCTTCCGCTTTTTCAGCACCTGGGCAACACCCAATCGACCGCCGTTTTCCTCGTCGATCATCCGATCTCTGCCCAGGTCACAGCTCGAGTTGCTCACGGGCTGTCCGACGGGGTAGCCGGTTTCGTGTCGCGCATGTTGGTTGGCAAGCACGCATGACATCAGAACGCGAGCCCGGCACGCTGCTGCCGGCCATCCTGCCCGAACGGCAGCGCGAGGAAATGCCGACGGCCTACGACAGCCGCGGTAGCACCTACGCCAGCAGTGCGCAGGGACAACGAACCGAAGTTCATTTCTGCGTCGGCGCCGTGTGTTTCCGGGTTTATCAGCGCCCAATGCCGTGACCAGACGCACCCGATCATGCGGGCCACACCGTACGACACGAAGGAGCCAACGTTGGCTAACGACGCCGGACACAATGCGGCATCCCCGCACGCCCGGCGGCTAGCCACCCTCGCCCTTGAGTACCTGCGTGACCACCCTGCGGTCAGCGTCGACGAGCTGCTCACAGCCGCCATGCGCCGTTTCCCTGGCCAACGCCGCGGGCGCTTGGTCGCACTCCTCGACGAGGCCGTGGCTGCCGGTTTTCTCCACCGCGACAGCTCCGGACGCATCAGCGCTCCTGGTGGCGCGACCGCCCAGGTCGTAAGTTCACCCATTCACGATTCTTCTGCCGACGCCAGCACGGGTGTCACCATCTCCGGTCCGACCGTCACCGCCTCGGCAGCAAGTACCACACCCCTGCCCGCGCCCGACCATCCCGCCGAGCCGCTCGCAAACCCCCCGGCGACCGCGGAACCGCTCGGCGCCGCCGTGCGAGCCGTCCTCGTCGACCTCGAGTCTGTCGTCCACACCACCACCAGCGACCCGTACACCGACAAGCGGATCTACCAGATCGGCGCCGTCCGGCTCAGCAACGACAGCGCCTGGGTTGCGGAGCAGCCGCAGTTCAGCGCCTACGTCGAGCTGCCCGACGACACCTGGGTCATCCGCTCCAAGCGCGTTCGCGAGGCACACGCCGCAGCGGCCGTCAGCCCAAGGCAGGCGCTAGAGGACTTTTACGCCTACACCGACGGCGCCGATCTGATCGTCACGTACAACGGCACTCAGGCCGACTTCCCGCTGCTGAGCGCCACCGCCGTCCGCGAGGACATGCCGGACCTGCGCGGCACCTACGTCGACGCCTTCTACCTCACCCTCGCGCTCTACCCGACCGCCACCCGGCACGCGCTCGCGCCGCTGGCCGACGACCTCGGCATCAGCCGCGCTGGGCTGGGCTGGCACGACGCTGTCGACGACAGCGAGCTGCTCGCCCGCGTCCTACAGCAATGCGCACAGACATTCGCCGCGATGCCCTCCGACGTTCAGGACCTGCTCGCCAGCCTGACCGCCGACTCCCCCGCCTGGATCCTGGTGCGCTCGCTTGCGGCCAGTTACGTCGGCGCGCCGCAGAACGAGCTGCTCGGCGATGAGCGCGTCCACACCACCGCAGAGGTCGCCGGCATCCTGAACTCCGGTCTGGCCGGGCACCCTCCGCGGCGGAGCCACACCGGACCGGTCGGACGCTCGGCGGTCAGCGTCAGCGCAAGCCTGCGCGGAACCGACGGCAAGGTCGACGTCACCGCCCTTGCCCGCGCTGTCCGCCCCGGCGCGGCACTGCGCGAGCCGCAGAAGCAGATGACCCAGCAGATGCACAGCTGGGTCGACGAGGCCAGTGCCGGCCTGGTCGAAGCGCCCACTGGCACCGGTAAGAGCTTCGCCGTGCTGGCCGTCGCCTTGGATTGGCTCTCTGGCGCCCCCGATCGCACCGCCATCATCACCACCGCCACCAAGCAGCTGCAGGCGCAGCTGGCCGCCGACGTTGCGCGCCTCGAAGCGGCAATCCCAGGGCTGCTCGGCGCCTCCGATGTCGTCAAGGGCAAAGCCAACCGGTTGTCGCTGCGCGCGCTGACGCTGTCGTTGGCCGACGCAACCGCGCTGCTCGCCACTCCGACCGCCCCACGGCGTAGCCGCAGCACCGGTCGCAACCGCTTCCTCGAGCGCATCATCTTCCGCGAGCTCCTCGCCTACCTGATGCTGCGCTTGATCGCTTCCACGACCATCGAGCAATCCTGGACCGCGCACTCAGTTGACCCTGTCGACGTGCCACTGTTCTTCACCGGCTACAGCAACAACACTGTCAGCATCTGGCTTGAGTCGCTTTCCCAAGCCGCCACCGGCGAGTACGACGCGACTGCCCCCACACCGCTGGCCGTCCACACTGACGGTGTTAAGGAGGCATTGCTTGGCCATCGGCTCATCCTGGCCAACCACGCGTTGCTGCTCTCTCACCTCGACGAGCTGTCCGACCTTGGCTCGAACACCCTGCTCATCCTCGACGAGGCCCACCAGCTCGAAGACAGCGCCACCAGCGCCTTGACCACCACACTGGACTACCGACTGGTGGAAGATCTGTACAGCGAGCTCGACAGCTGGATCCGCGACGCTCGGTCCAGCATCGAACGCGACCAGGCCGCAGAAGGAGTGCGCAACCTCGGCCTGCTACTCGACCACGAGACGCTGCCCAAGGTCGCCGGGCAGGCGTTCGATGCGCGCGGCACCGGCGTCGGCACTCTCGTCGGCTCACGCACCGTCACGCTGGCCAGCCCGTACAGCGGCGCCAGCGGCACCGGACAAGTCCGCTACCTGATGGGCCTGCTGCTGCGCCTGGCAGGCATATGTGACGTGCTCGTCGGCACCCTGTCGGCCTACCGCGGCGCGCACGCCGCTACCTTGAGCTTCTACGACCTCGAACGGCTCGACGCCCTCGTTGTTGGCGCAGCCGAGGTCAGGGCCAACGCGCAAAGGATCGTGGCCGACACTGACGCCGCCCTCGGCCTACCCGCCACTGGCACCCCCGGCACCGTCCAAAGCAGCACGCCCGGTGGTAACCCCAGCACGGACGACACCAACGACGGCAGCACCGAACAAGGCACCGCAGATGACCAGGACGACGACACGGACGAGACGCTGCCACTTGACGCGACCGCCCCGAATGGCGAACCCGACTTTGACGACCTCGATCCCGCCGCAGCCGAAGGCTCGGCCGGCACGGTCGACGGTGACCTGACCGATCACGGCTTGACTGGCGACAGGGTGACACCGGCCCTGGGTTTGTTGCCGCCCGGCACCACTAATCAGACAGTTTACGCCGAGGAGGTCGAAGCGCTGAGCGCCGAGCTGCGCCACTACCGCTTCCGCATCAGCACTAGCCCGATCGAGCTGCCCGCCGACGGCACCTGGCAGCAGTTCCTGGCCACCTTCGACCGTACCTACTATGTGTCTGCCACGCTGCGCGTCGCTGCGAAGTGGACCTTCATCCGAACCCGGCTTGGGCTGCGCAGCACCGTCCCGACCCTGCACCTGCCGACACCGTTCGACATGAAGAACCAGGCCGAGCTCTTCTGCCTGGCCGACTTCCCCTCTTGGGCCGAGCAGAGCGACGGCGCCATGCGCACTGTTGCCCACCAGCTCACCGGCTACACCCGAGAGATGATCAAGCCGGTCCTGGACGAGGCTGACGAACCCCACGACTACAACACCCGCGGCGGCTACGACAGCGGCGCGATGGTCCTCACGACCGCCAAGAGCACCGCCGCCGGCATCAGCCAGCACCTGGCCGAGAGCCTACGACGCGACGGCGACACCACGCCGGTGCACAGCGCCGTCCTGCTCGGCAACCCCCGCGCCGTCCGACAGTTCGACAGCCACACCGACGGCGGCGGCATCCTGGTCGGCACCAAGGGCCTGTGGCAAGGCGTCGACATCGCCGACTCCGACAGGCTGCGCCTGGTCTGGATCAACAAGCTGCCGTTCGCACCGTTCGCGGCTCCCGTGATCGAAGCGCGCCGCGCCGCCGTCGTCGCTCGCGCCGACGCCGCCCACGCCGAGGATCCCGACGCGGTCGCCACCGAGACGTACTACCTGCCACTGGCCGCGCTACAGCTGCGGCAGGCCGTCGGCCGACTCATACGCTCCGAACAGCACCGCGGCGTCATCATCATCAGCGACCGCAAGCTCGCCGGACACACTGTCCTGGGACGCGCCTATCGCGAGACGTTTCTAGGCAGCCTCGATGCCGACCTGCTGCGCCCGGACCCGGTGACCGGAGAGCGCACCGGCGGCAACGTCATGTCGATGGCCGACGCCTGGGCACGGATTTGGGACTTCTACGCCCGCAACGGCCTGCTCGGCTCGGCGCGCGCCAGCGAGCTTTCCACGCCGCAGGCTCTGCTCGAGCACACCGTCCTGCCGCAGACCCGCCGCATCCGTGAGCTAGCGCTGACCGCCCAGGAGGTCTCGCAGCACCAGACAGGCGGCACACTCGTCGCCGAGGTGCTCAACCGGTGTGCCCAGGTCGGTGGGCTGCTCAAGCTGTCCGACGCTCCCACCGAGCTCAAGAGCTCCCAGCAGGCCGTCATCACGGCTGTTGCCGAGGGCCGCAATACCCTCGGATTGCTGCCGACCGGCTTCGGCAAAAGTTACTGTTTCCAGCTGCCAGCGCTCGTGCTGCCCGGCGTCACCCTAATCATCAGCCCGCTCGTGGCCCTCATGCACGACCAAGCGCTCGAGCTCAACGCCAGCATCGGCGGCGCCGTTCGCGCCCTGGTCGCTCCGCTGCGCGAAAGCAGCAGTCGCGCTGGCAAGACCGAGATCGCCGATCAGCTGCTCGGCCGCGCTGAACACCACATCAAGCTCATCTACGTCAGCCCAGAGCGTCTAGGACAGCGGCGCTTCCGGCAGATCGTCACTGAAGCGGTTCGAATCGGCATGATCAGCCGCATCGTCATTGACGAGGCACACACGGTCGTGCAGTGGGACGATTTCCGACCGTCCATGCGCCGTGCGACGCAGTTCCTGACCCGGCTGCGCGCTGACTACGGGCTCGCCGTCACCGCGCTGACCGCCACCGCCAATCGCACCGTCCATGCCGGGCTGCGCACCCAGGTGTTCGGCCTTGCCGCTGACATCCCCACGGCCAGCAGCTGCGAGGCGCTCGCCGAGGCCAGCGCAGCCGGGCCGACCGGACTTGTCACCGTCCGGGAAAACCCCATCCGGCCTGAGCTGGCGCTGTTCCGCCGCTCGATCAGCCCCGCCGGGCCGGCCGTCAATGCCGGACTGGCCGAGGAGGTCGTCGACCGCCTAGAGGACCACGCGATCTTCTACTGCCTCACCGTCCGAGACGTAGTCGCGCTGCACGCCCACCTGCGCGACTACGTGGGTGACAGCAACGTACGGGTCCGGCGCTTCCATGGCCGGCTCACCGAAGCCGAGAAGCATGCCGTCATGACCGAGTTCCGCGAGGCGCCGCGGCGCGAAGACGACGGGTTCGCACCGATGCTCATCGTCGCGACCAGCGCCTTCGGGCTCGGTATCAACCGGCCCGACATCCGCACCGTTTTCTGCGTCAGCACCCCCACCGACCTGTCGCAGCTATACCAGCAGGTCGGACGAGCCGGCCGCGACGTCGCCGGAGCCGGCATTGTGGGAGATACCGCAGCGGCAGCCGCGCCGCCGGCGAACGTCGGACTGGCCTTGCTCACACCGCGCGGACTGCGCACCGCCCGCTTCATGACCACCAGCGACCTGCCCGCGCCATTGCTCACCCGGATGGGAAAAGCCGTCCTAGCCGTCCGCAACGGCGTCCTGGACGCGGGCACCATCGCCGACCGGCTCATCACCGAAGACGTCGATGCCGGCCGGCTCAGCCAGGACGACGCCGCCAAGTCTCGCACCAGCGAGCAGTACACGTCCGGCGTCGTGCGCGCGTTCGCCGCCTTGTCGGAGTTGGGCGTCGTCGACGACCTCGGCGACTTCCCACCGCTGTGCACCATAAAGCCTGGCGAGCTGCGCAACGGCGGCGACCAGGACAGCGACCCGACCGAGCAAGCCGTCGTCGACGCAATCCTGGCGCTGCCGGGCCGCTCCGACGAACGCAGCGACCTACACCGGTCCCGGCTGCACGTCCCGAGCGCGCACCGGTACCTGAGTGCGACCGTCAAGCGCTATGCCGATCTCGCCGACGATCCGCCCAGCACATGGCAGCTGCTGGCAGATCTGCACGACCGAGGCCAGCTCGACGTTTCCGCAGCACCCAGTCGCAAGCTGGTCACCGGAATCGCGGTGCACACCCCGACGCTGCCTGCCGGGTACGCCGGTGCGCTAGCCGGCAAGTCTGCGCGCGCCGCCGAGGAGATCCGCCTCCTGCACGACTTCTTCACCGACCGCAACAAGTGCGCCAACCGCAAGTTCGCCGACTACTTCGGCGTCGACGCTCTACCCGTCGGGTGTTGCAGCACCGCCGCGAACCGATGCTCGGCCTGCTGGGACAACGACACCACCATCCCCGTCGAGCAGAAGCCACCCGACGCTGGTGACGCGCTCAACATGCCCAAGCCGCGGCTGGCTGGCGCCCGCACCGACAGCAGCGTCCGGCAGAAGCGTCTCGACGAGCAGGTGTACCGGCTGGTCTGGGCCGACTACCGCGGCGTCCACGCGCGCGACGTGTACCGGGCGCTGCGCGGCGAGGACTCTTACTATCACCCAATCCGCCGACGTCGAGTACGCCTTCGCCGTAACCTCGTCGTGTCGCGTTACTTCGGCGCCCAGCACATGGTGAAGCTTGACCAGATCGAGGACAGCTTTGCCCGGCTGGAAACCGACGGTCGGGTCGTTTCGCTCGGACACGGAATGTGGCGTGAGCGCGGGCACGCCGACCGGGCCGCCGCAGCAGCCGCCCGCGCCGCCGTGGCCGTCGTCACGCCGGTCCCCGCTGGGACGGCTCTGTGACAACCACCGTCCCGCCTAACAGCAGCACACCCACCCGCCCGGACACTCTCGCGCAGCAGCTCGCACCGGCCGGACCCGAATTGGCGCAGCTCGCCGCTGCTCGCCCGTGGCGCCCGCACACCAACGACCCGTTGCTGACCCCGGCGATGACGTTGGGGCCTGAGCGCGTTCCGGCCAGCCAGATGCAGGTGCTGAGCCGCTACCTCGGCGCGCTCGTCGCCGCCCGCAGCACCCCAGTCCACGTCAACGTCGCCTTCAACGCCTGCTACTTCGGGTACGACCTGACCACCGGCTATGCCGGCGCCGCTGTGGACCCGGCCAGCTTCCCCACCGTCGCGCTCGGCGAGACGATCGACGCGCTGCCCGTTGGCGCCCTGATCAACGTGGCTTCCGGCGGCGACCCCATCTGGGCAGAAGTCGTCTATAAGGAGGGCGCACACGCCGAGCTCGGTGAAGACGGCACCGTCCCATCCTGGCTGTCCGGCGCACCCGCGGGCGCCACCGGCCCAGCCCAGACCGACCTGCACAGCAGGCCAATTTTGCACGAACGGCTCGTTCTCGACCTCAACGTGTTTGGGCTTGCGCCGACCGCCGCACAGATCGCCCGCCTCACCCGGCGCGGCCGCCTCGACGAGCTCGGCCACCTACTCGTCGGCTCCCGCTACGCCACGGCCGAACTCGCCGAGCTCGACGACGCCGGCTTCTACCGGCACTACCTGCTCGGCCCTGGCCGCGACCTACTGTTCAGCACCGCCGCCGTCGCACCGCTGCCGCTGCTCCTCACCGAGGATGCCGGAACCGAACAGCACCAGGCAGCGCTCGACGGGCTGTTCGCGACCGTGACCGCCGCGCTCCACGAGCTCGACACCATCCGCATGTGGCAGCCCTACGCCGTCTCCCGAGCCAGCCTGTCCACCCGGTTACGCAGTTGCGATGCGCTGGGCGCTGATGACATCGCTTCCCTGGCGAACTCCACCGCGCGCAGCGCACTTCCTGACAAGAGTCGCCGGCTTGACACGGCCCGACAGGTGACATACACAGCGCTCGGGCCACGGCTGCGCTGCGTCGACGGCAGCGCCACCCTGATGCACGGGACCGGATACCCCAATGTCGTCCTGCACGCCAACCTCATCTTCGCCGACTACGTGCGCGGTGATGCCGAGGATGGACTGTTGTTCGACCAGGTGCACTTACGCCTGGACGACTACTGGCAAGGCGGTGGACTCTGGCGAGCCGAGGCACCCGGAAGCGCCCATGCGCTGCTCGACCCGACCGTGCCCCGCGGCTTCGGCTGGGCCGAGACGCTCGCCCCGTCCTTGCCACCTGCTGCTATCGAACCGCCCGCTTTGGAGTCGGAGCCGGAGGATGGGTACGACGACGAGCTCGATGTCAGCGACTCGCAGATCAGCTGGACCGTCGCCTTGCGCGCCGCACACATCGACGCCGGGCGGCTCACTCTGCCCCAACAAGCCGCACACGTTCTGATCAGCGACCGGCGCAACGGCACACGCATGCGCCTTCTGCTCAACCACGACGGCTACCAGCTCGACGTCACTGACGCCACCCAGATGGCCATCGCCGACCTGCACGGCTCACCTGCGGTGTTGACCGGCGTGTCATGGCCGATGGACTACTTCCCCGGCATCCTGCTCACCGTTACCTGGCCACGCAACACCGCTACGCTGCGGATCACCAGCACGCTGCTGGACATGCCCGTCACCATCGACGACGAGCTCGACATCGAGCACTGTTATGACCCGCGTATCGTCACCCGAGACGCCCTCGACAGGACTGGCAGCACCAGCGCCCCCCTTGCGCAGCGCGTCCTTCGCGCCGTCCGGCGCCTCGGCCTACTCGATCCCGACGGCGTCGCCCGCCTGGCACGTGACCAGCTGGCCCAAGAGGTATACGGCAGTAGTACCGAGCAAACAGAACATTCCCTCGACACGGCCGTCGCGCAGCTTTTGGAGCGCGGCGCGCTGACCCAGGACACCGGCTCTCGTACTGCCGAGGGAATCGCGTTCCCGGCCGTTGCCAGACAGCCGATCGTGTCGTTGCTTTGCTACACACCCGCGGTAGTCACTGGCCCGCCCCGGCCACGCCGGTTCCAGCGCCTGGACACACGGTTCGTCAGCAAACACGTCGTCGCCGGCTTCCTGCGCCGCATCGACCACCTAGGTAAGAGCGCCACCCCGCGTGCCCGTGCCGACTACCGGGAATACCGGGCGCAGCACGGGCTGGCGGGTCCGGCCGAGCTGCCCGATGGCTGGACGTTCGTGCGTCCGCACGAGCGCGGGAGCTGAGTCCCGACGTGAGCTGACCGCAACATCCGACCGCACTCCTGGTCCTGCGGCTGGGACAGAATGCCCCGGTTGACCACGAGCTGTCAGACTCGTGCGAGGTGCTCGCCGCCCGCATCCGACTTCCTGCTCACCCATTACCCGCGGCGAACCACCGAGGAGATCCATGGCGCGCACTCGATCAGGCTGCCCCGACGATGCCTACACCGGCTACATCGTCCGGCCGCTCAAGCGTGACATCAGCGACGAGCTGCGCGCCGCGCTCGATCAGCTGGCCGAGGTGCTCAACACAGTCGACAGACCGATCGGCGACGTCGTTGAGGAGCTGACCACCCGAGACGTCCTCAACGCCCTGTCAACCCTGCCAATCCGCGCCCGGCAGCATGCTCTTGAGCCACTCGGCATTCACCTCACCCCCAAGACGCTATCGCAGGGGCTGTGCCGCGACGTAGTTGGCAGGCTTCGGCGCGCCGAAGAATCAACTGCTTGGCACGCGGCGTTCCACCTGACTGCCGGAGCGCTCTACGGCAGCCTGCGCACCCATGCCGTGCGATCCGTGACCACCACCGGCGGACTCGACGAGCGCAGCTCCGACCAGGTCCTCGACAAGCTTGAGAGCCGCTGGACGCCCGCCCTGTTGCGCCTGGCGCTTTGGTCCCCCATCGTTCAGGACGAGATGTCAGCCCGCGTGTGGACGTGGGCGGTCGAACGGCCCTGGTTTGTCCACGGGGCGATCGACACTTCCACCGCCGCGAAGATTCGCACCGCGGCCGAGCGGGTCATCGCCCAATCCACTCACCCCGAAGCCGTCGTCGAGGTCCGCGACGACGCACCCAACGACCAGCCTGCCCTCTCCGGTTCGTCCAGCCAGCCGGTCACGACGCCAGATTATTGCGAAATCTCGTCCAACTCCCGCATCTCCCCAACCAGCATGCCCGTCGCCGTCGCCAGCACCGTCCGGCCCGCAGATCAGCAGACCTCACCTGCAGCAGATCCGGATGCTCCAGCCGACGCCACGCAGGCGTTGCACGCCGCCCGCCAGTGCTTCGCATTGGCCGTCGTCTCCGCTGAGCACATCCTGGCCGACTTGCGGGCCGGCCGTGGGCCCGCTGCCGACGACATCTTTGCCGTGCGCGCCGCCCAGAGCACCTACAATCAAGCCTGCTCCGCTGTGCTGGAGGCAGGCGAGGAGGACCCACGCGCCGCGTCCGATGAGCGGCCGACGCTGGACGAGATCGCTCGGCTGCTCACTCTGCGCGCCGCGCGTGATGCTGACGCACCGCTGCGCCAGAACATCGCCGCTGCGGTCGGCATTTCCAGCGACGCCCCTGGCATCTTCGAGCACGTCGCGCAGCTGCGGACTCTGACCGCGGAGCTGCTGGCAGCGCACGACTGGACCGACACTCAGCGCACGCTGGCACTCGCGATCGCCGCACTGGTCGACCTTGTCCGCACCCCACAGGCCGCGCCAGAGACCCGACTGGAGCTGCAGGCCCGCGTCAGCGGAGCAGTGGCTTCGCTGCCTGCCCTCGCCGTCCTCAGCATGCTCGCCAGCCAGCTAATGCTCGAGGCCCCCTTCAGTGGCACAGCTTCGCCGCCCCCGGGTCAGGCACCCCAGCCGCCTACCGGACAGGAGTCGACTGCCACCGTTGCCACACCGCCGCCCGTACTCGCAGCCGATGTGTCGGCGCAGCAGGCCCCAGCCGCCGCTGTTACCGGGAACACTGCTGAGGTCAGCGTGCCGACCGAAGCCTCGGAGCCTGCCCAGGCCACTGCCGAGCCGACCCCTCAGTTGCCTGACCTGCACCCGGCTCGTGACGTCCCGGACGCGGCAGCCGACCCAGTTGCCCAGGTCCCCGGCCAACCCGTAGGTACCGCCAGCCTCGCCGCGCCTCAGGAGGCCACGCCGGCCTCGACCACCGCGCAGACCGGCAGCGTCCCGACGCGACCCACCGGTACAACGGCCGTCTCGGGCAGCGCCGCCGAGCGCAGCGCAAATCAGAGCGACACCGAGCACGTGCCCACCCCTACTGACGTACAGCGGGCTGTCACCACGCTGCTGGCCACCTGCCGCTACGGGATGGCCTCTCATCTGGCCGCCCGAGCTGGGTGGGACGACACCCGCATCCGCACCTTCCGGATGGCTGGGCTGGCCCAAGCTGTCCGCAGCGACACGGGCCCCTGCGGCGCGATGCTTCGTCAAGAGTTGGCAGACGTGGACAGCAATCAAGTCGCCGAAGACAACGTCAGTCTGCTCACCGCCGTGAGCAGCCTCGTGCGGGTCGCGCTCGTTACCGGCGAGCCCGCAGCCGGCGCGCTGCTAGGCGAGCTCAGCATCCGGCTCGACCCGCACCTGGCGACGATCGCCGACGAGATCGGCAGGCGCGCGCTGCGCGGCGTCCTGAACGCCACTCCGGCTCTCAACGTCCTTGCCGACGTCAGCGACGCTGAGCGTGACCTGGAGCTCATCATCGAGCAGGCCGGCGCAGCCCGACGGCCACGGACCCTGCGCTTCAAGCGGTGCAGCGACATCGCCAAGCGCTGGCTCGACAGCAATGGCGCTCTCGGCCGGCTGCTCGACATCGTCGTCGCCAACGACGCTGACCGTCTCGTCGAAGCGCAGACCGAGGTTCAGCACCTGTCCGACGCCTCGGTCCGCGAGCGGCAGATCGACGAGTTTGATGCCTACTTCCGCGGGCATAGCGGCAAGCCGATCGAAGGATCCGGACGGCAGGACCTGCACGCGCTGATCCTTGAGACATTGCGGCCCGTTCGCACCTGGATCGAGTTGACCGGTGCTCTGACCCGCGGCCGCATCGGACGCGACGAGTGGACCACAGGCGAGGTCGCCGACATGCGCAGTGCGGTGCTCGCCCAGCGCAACGCCGCCTTGGCCGCCCTGCTGGCGCAGACCCAAACCGCCGACTCGCTGCTGGTCGCCGCTGCACAGGCCGCACACGACAGCCTGCGGCATACCTTCACCATGCTCGACGGGATCGAGCCGCTGCAGGCCGGCGAGCCACGCGTCACGGTCGCGCTGGACCTCGAGCTGCTTAAGGCTGAGGGTGTCTTCGTCGCCGACACCGGTACCCTTCAGCTGCGCAGCGCCGACCCGCTTCCCGCGCTCATCGCCGCTGTCCCGCGCAGCTGGACCGAAGCGTTCACGTTGCAGCTGGAGCGTGAGAACTATCCCGCTGCGTTGTACATGCTCAAGATGCAGGACGTCGGCATCCTGGCCCACGACGCCCTCGGCAACGACGCCCGCACGCGCTATACCATGGCGTTGGAGCGCAGCCGCGCCGAGATGGTCGCCGAACGTAACACCGTCGACACTGACCTGCGTCGCGCCCGCCGCAGCAACGTCGTTACCGAGGAGGCAGACGGCGAGCTTACCGCGCTGCTGGCCAGCGCCGACCCCACCCACGACCACCTCGGCCAGGTCCGCGCCACCCTTGCCAAGATCAGCAAGCTGCTGCCGGCTTACCGCGAACAGGCCGCGCAGCGCCTGCGCGACCGGCTTGCCGCGCTGAGCATCGACGACGAAGAGCGGGCCCGCATCAGCGACCCGATCGAGAAGGGCGACCTGCTCACCGCCGAGGAGCTGTTGTACTTCCAGGACGTCGGCGAGCCGGTTCCCCGTACTGACCACAGCCGCCGTGACCTGCGCGCGTTCTTCCCTGTTATCCCGGACATGCTGCCCAAGGGCATCACCACCGAGCTAGTCACCGCAGTCCGCAAGCGGACGAGCTACGCCGGCAGCGACGTGCTCGACTACAGCCACCTGTCACCCGACGCCGCCGAGCATATCGCCGAGGCGCTCGGCGCCTGGCGTCAAGCCGCGACCGCGCCGGTGGCCGGCCGACGCAGCCTCACCGAACGCGATCTGCTGTTGCCGGCGATCCGCCTCATGGGCTACGAGTGCTCCAAGATTCGGCGCCTGGACGACATGCCCAAAAGTGGCGAGCGCCGGTTCATCGAGATCACCGACGTCCGGCCTAACAGTGACGCGCAGATCCCGGCGTTCGGCAGCAAGCTCGGCGGACGACTGCGCGTCCTGCTCGTGTGGGGCCAGCCCACCGAGGACTTACTGATGACCTACGCTGACCACGACCAGTCCGGTGACAGCCTGCTCATCGCGCACTTCGGCACCATGAGCACTGCCGCACGGGCGAAGTTCGCCGCCCGCGTCGAGCGCACCGGCGGTCCTGTTGCGATCCTCGACGACGCCGCCCTGGCCTACCTTGCCGCCCGCGGCAACCGCCAGCTCGGTGTGGCCATGTCGATCCTCATGCCGTTCGCCGCCGTCAACCCCTACATCCGGATGAAACGCGGCGCGGTCGCCGAGGAGATGTTCTACGGCCGCGACCTTGAGCGCGTACAGGTCATCGACCCTGACGGCACGCAGGTGCTCTACGGCGGTCGTGGCCTGGGCAAATCCGCGCTGCTGCGCTACGCCGCCGAGAAGTTCGAGTCCTCCGCCGAGCCCGGACAGCGCATCGCGGTCTACTTGAGCCTCGACTCGGTCGCTGCCGGTGCCGCGTTCAGCAAGGACGCCCTGTGGGTCGGGCTGCGCAACGAGCTGACCAATCGCGAGGTGCTGCCTGTCCCGACCGGCAAGGCGAAGAAGACCGGCGACGTGTACGACCAGGTCCGCGCCGGGATGCTCGACTGGCGCAACAAGGACAGTCGCAACCGGCTGCTCATCCTGCTCGACGAGTCCGACCAGTTCTTCGAGGCCGACGCACCGGCGTTCCTGGACACCAAGCGGCTGCGCGACATCGGTGTGGTGACCGACAACAACATTAAGGTCGTTTTCGCCGGTCTTCACTCGGTGCAGCGGTACGCCAAGAGCGCTCGCAACGGTCCGTTCAGCCATCTCGCGCAGCGCCCCACCGTCATCGGGCCGTTGCGCCCGCAGTTTGCCGCCGACCTGCTGACCGTGCCTCTGGGTGTGCTCGGGTATGAGTTCGCCGACGACAATCTCGTCAACCGGGTCCTGGGCTACTGCTCTTACCAGCCGTTCTTGCTCCAAATGTTCGGCCATCGGCTAGTCGAAGCGTTGCACGCCAAGCGGCGCGACGGCCTGGCTGTCGACCAGCCGCCGTACATGATCACCGACGACGACGTCGCTGTGGTCGAGCGCAACCGTGACCTGCGCGCCGACATCACCTCGGCGTTCCAGGACACCCTGAACCTGGACCCCCGGTACAACGTCATCGCCAACGTGCTGGCCGACCACGCGTTCCGGTTTGGCTTCGACGCCCGCCTGCAAGACGCAGAACTGCGCGAGGAGTGTCTGAGTTGGTGGCGTGCGGGCTTCGAGTCGCTCGACAGCGAGAGCTTCCGCGCCTACCTCAACGAGATGGACGGCCTCGGGGTCGTCGCACCGAACACTGACGGGCGCGGGTGGCGGCTGCGTAGCCCGAACGTACTCAACATGATCGGCAACCGTTCCGAGGTTGAGCGGCAGCTGCTTATGGCGGAGTCCGAGGCGGTGCCCGAGACTTTCTTGGCGCTGGAGGGCAGGCCGCAGCTGTCCGACAACAGCAGTGCGCCCCTGACCGCTGCGCAGCTCGACGACATCCTCGGCGACCACAGCACGCACGTCCGCGTCGTCGTGGGGTCGCGCGCAACCGGTCTGGATCGCGTTGACGAGGCGCTACGTGAGGTCACCGGCAAGGCCGGCGACTTCGACATCCCGACGATCAACGGCCGACGCGCGTTCGAGGAGGAGCTGCGCGGCGGACAGGCCGGACGGCGGCGGGTCATCATCGATGACCTGGCCAGCGTCCAACCGCAGGCATCGGCGTGCCTCGAGGCGCTCGAGCTGGCACTCACGCACGTGCCGACCGCTCCGGGCGTCACCCGCGCCGCGGTCCTGATCTCCAGCCCCGAGCAGGCCGCGCTCTGGGACAGCGCATTCGAGCATGGCGTCGCTGTCGCGCTACGCCGCTACGACCAGCAGACCCTACGCGTCTGGACGATCACGCGGCAGATGTTCAGCCACGACGAGCGTCTGCAACGGCTCTGGGGCCTCACCAGCGGGTGGCCGATGCTCGTCGAGCACGCCGCCACCCTCGCTGACAGCGAGGGCGCCCAGGAGTCCACCGCCCTGGACGAACTCGAGGCGTACGTCAACAGCCCGACTGGTTTCCGCGACCTGCTCGATGGTGTCGGTCTCACCCACGATCCCGACCTAGCGCGCGCCTACGCCTCGATCGTCGCGCTCGTCGATGACCAAAAAGTCAGTTGGGTTGACTTGCAGGCGGCCGCCGACATGGACGGATCCGCCACAAATGTCGTTGAGCGGCTGATGGCGCTGCAGGTGTTCGACACCCACAGCGATGGCCTATACAGCGTCGAGCTGCGCCTGCTGTCTGCCTGGCAGGCGTCGCTGACCTGACCGGTGACACCTTCGGCCGATTCGGACACCCAGCAGCCCCGACCGTCTCGGTTGGGGCTGCTGGCTCGCAACGTCAGGTGCGGATTCGGTAACTTGCCGGTAGAAAGTCCGCGATCTGAGTCAATCCCGGTCATCTTCATGACCCTCTAACTTGCTCGGCTATGTGCCGATTACGTCCACCTCCTCGCATAGGTCGTTATACGGCCGACGTGCCCCGATCCGCTGCGCCGAACGGGCGAACGAACTCGACCACGCCGTCATAAGACGTCAGCCACGCCATCGGTCCAACGTGCACCCGCATCAACCACACTCGGCTCAGTTTCCTCCCGCGGACGACGCCGCAGACTTACTTGTGCAGTGGATGAGCAGAAGGAACCAGATCGGGGCTGCATCCACAGACGTCCAGGTGAACGGCATACGGTTCGCGTTCTACGGCCGCACGTCGACCACCCGCCATCAAGACCGCGTGTCGTCGCAGGGCTGGCAACGCGACATGGCCGATGGGTTGGTCGCGGGCCACGGCCAGGTCGCCGCCGCCTACTTCGACGCCGGCACCTCACGCCGCATCCCGTGGCGGCAGCGACCGCAGGCTGCCCAGCTCATGGCCGCGGCCTCGAGTCCAGAATCGTGATCGATGCGATCGTGGTCGGCGAGTACGAACGTGCCTTCACCGGCACCCAGTTCGCGACCCTCTACGCCTGGTGCTCCCGGCACGGCCTCCAGCTGTGGCTGCCTGAAACAGGAGGTCCGGTCGATCTCGCCAATCGCGATCACCGCACGCTGATTGCGCTGCTGGCCACCCAGTCACAGCGTGAGGTCTTGCGCGCCCGCCACCGTGTCTTGGCAGCGATGCACAACCAGGCCACCCAACAAGGCCGTTACCTCGGCGGTCGACCGCCCTACGGCTACCAGCTCGTCGACGTCGGCCCCCATCCCAACCCCGCCAACGCCCGCTGGGGCCGACGGCTGCAGCGCCTCGCCCCCGACCCTCGAACCGCCCCGCATGTGGCCTGGATGTTCCGGCAACGTCTCGCCGGCCATAGCGTCGCCAGCATCGCCCGGGACCTCAACGAGCGCGGTGTCCCCTGTCCGTCCAGCGCGGATCCGGACCGCAACCGGCATCGAACCCGCAGAGCCTGGACCCTACGCACCGTCGCCGTCATCCTGGCGAATCCGCGCTACACCGGCCGCCAGACCTGGAACCGCCGCGCCACCGGCACCGAAGGCCCAGCCTCAACGCCCGCACTGTCGGCGAAGGCCGCCCATCCAGCGCTCATCACAGGGCAGGACTTCGTCGCCGCGCAGCAAGTCCGGGCGGCGCGCCCCGCTGGCGACGGCCAGACTCGCCGATTCGCCCTCGCCGGGCTCATCCACTGCGGCGTTTGCAACCGGCGACTGGACTCGCACTGGAACCACGGGCGACCGACCTACCGCTGCCGCCACGGCCACACCAGCACCCAACGCGGGAGCCCAGAGCGAGCGAAGACGCTCTACATCCGCGAAGACCACCTCGTCGACGAGATCCAGGTCCGGCTCGGCGTTCAAGACAGTGACGGCCACGCCACGCTGGAGTCAGCTCGGACACGAAGCAACCGCGTCGCGACAGCGCTACGAGGCTCGGGACAGTCCATCGTCTACGACGGCGCCGGATGGCGACTGGAGAAGATTGATTCGAGCTAGGGCTACGATCGCCCCAGTTTCAAGATCGCGTTCCGCGATCCGTGGGGTAATACTGTGTCCGAGGGGGGACTTGAACCCCCACGCCCGTTAAGGGCACTAGCACCTCAAGCTAGCGCGTCTGCCATTCCGCCACTCGGACCTGCTGAAGAAAGAGTATACGGCCCCCCGACCCCCTTGTTCAGGGGGGTCCCCATCACCCTCGACACCCCCTCTGGCATGATCGGCGGGTTTCAGCCCGAACTGGATCGATCCAGCGCCAGGGAGAGGCCGCAAGGAAGGGTGGTTTACAAGACCGTCGTGGGTTCCTAGGATTCGCCGGTCGGGCCGCAACAGCTGGAGGTTCCGGAGTATGGCGCGCGCCGGCCGTGGGCGGGGGCGGCGGGGGGTCGCTGACGAGGCTCTCTCCGTTGCCGAGCTTCTTCGGGAGACCGGGGCTACGCCTCGGGCCCTTCATCCTCTCGGGGATACCTCTCCCCTTCGCGACGAAGATCTTGGGGATGGCTACCGGGAACGGCTCGAGCAACGTGCGCGGGAGGCCGCCGCTGTTCAGCAGCGGGCTGGGCGGCGGATTCGGTGGATCTCGGCCTCCTGTGGGGCTGCCGTTGTCGTCGGGAGTCTCGTTCTCGTTGCCGTCACCTCGGAAAGCTCTCCCGGGCGGTACGTTTCCGCGTCGGATCCGCTTGCTCCCGCCAC
The DNA here is from genome assembly GCF_040064235.1 of Amycolatopsis melonis. Lineage (NCBI taxonomy): Bacteria > Bacillati > Actinomycetota > Actinomycetes > Pseudonocardiales > Pseudonocardiaceae > Amycolatopsis > Amycolatopsis melonis. Next base: position 837,507 of record NZ_JBDZYD010000001.1, on the reverse strand, counting down.
CTCCGTCGTCGCGACTCCGCCGGGCACGTCGTCCGAGGTCAAGAGCACCAGCCGGACCAGTCCCAGCCCCGTGCGGATGAGCGCCACCTCCACCGCGCCCGCGGCGCCGCCTCCGCCGACGACGGTGGCGACGACGACGCCCGTCAAGACCGCCGGCTGCCGCGTTCACTATGCCGTCACCGATCAGTGGAACGGGGGCTTCACCGCCGGTGTTGCCGTCACCAACACCGGCACCGAAACGCTGAAGCCCTGGACCGTCACCTGGACCTTCACCGCCGGCCAGCGCGTCACCCACAGCTGGAACGGCGACTACAGCCAGAACGGCCCCGTCGTCACCATGAAAGCCGTCGACTACAACCTCGCCCTCGCCCCCGGCGCCACCGTCAACATCGGCTTCAACGGCGCCTTCGACCGCCAGAACCCGCCGCCCGGTCAGTTCGCCCTCGGCGGCGCCCACTGCGACGTCGGCTGACCCAGCACCTCGCGCATGAAGCCCACCAGCCAGTGCTGGGCCGGGCTGCGGGAATGCGGATGCCGCGTGTACACCGACACCTGCGCCGGCTCGACGTCCAGGGGCAGCTCGAACAGCCGGACCCGGTGGTCGGCCGCGAACATCTCCGCCACCAGCCGGGGCACCATCGCCACCAGCTCGCCGTCCTGGACCAGGTACGGCAGGGCCGCGAACCGGGTCACCTCCAGGACCACGCGATCGAGGAGGCCGTACGCCTCCAGCGCGCGGCGCGGGCCGTCGTGGCCGGTCGGGCCGAACACCGTCACGTGCCGCTCGGCCGCCAGTGCCCCGACGCTCACCTCGGTGCCCAGGCGCGGGTGGTCGCGGGACACCATGCCCAGGTAGCCCTCGGAAAACAGCGGGATCCGGGCGACGCGCTGGGAGTCGATCAGCGACGACGCGATGAACGCGTCGATCTCGCCGCGGCCGAGCTGGCCTGCCGCGTTGGCGACGTCGAGCGGGCGGACCGTCAGCGTCACCCCGGGCGCGCGGGACGGCAGCGCCGCCATCAGGCGCGGCAGCAGCGAGATCTCGCCCAGGTCCGACAGGCACAGCGTGAACGCCGCCCGCGCCGACGCCGGGTCGAACGACCACGCCCCGCTGACCGTCGTCTCGATCGCCGACAGCGCGCCGTGCAGCGGCTCGTAGAGCGCGCGGGCCGTCGTCGTGGGCTCCAGACCGGTGCCGGTGCGGCGGAACAGCTCGTCGGAGAACCGGCGCCGCAGCTTCTGCAGGCTGTAACTGATCGTCGGCTGAGTGACGTGCAGCGACTCCGCCGTCGCGGTCACGCTGCGCGTCTCGTAGAGCAGGACGAACGTGCGCACCAGGTTGAGGTCGAAGTCGCGCATCATCGATCCCGTCTATGTCGGAGCGAGGCAACATTTATTGGAGCACAGCCCGGCGCGCTCCTAGGGTCTGGTCCAACCCCGCACGGAGGAGGACGCGCATGCCCACCGCCCGCCGGCTCGCCCACGAGTTCCTGGACCGCCGGGGCCTGACCACGATCTTCGGCAACCCCGGTTCGAACGAGCTGCCGTTCCTGGCCGAGCTGCCGGACCACTTCCGCTACGTCCTGGGCCTGCACGAAGGCGCCGTCGTCGGGATGGCCGACGGCTACGCCCAGGTCACCGGCCGCCCGGCGCTGGTCAACCTGCACGCGGCCGCCGGCTCGGGCAACGCGATGGGCGCGCTCACCAACGCCGTCCACTCCCGCACTCCCCTGGTGCTCACCGCCGGCCAGCAGGTCCGCTCGGCGATCGGGCTGGAGGCGATGCTCGCCAACGTCGGCGCCACGCAGCTGATGCACCCGCTGGTCGGCTGGTCCGGCGAGCCGAGCTGCGCGCAGGACGTCCCGCGCTCGCTCGCCCAGGCGGTGTTCGAAGCCGAGCTGCAGCGCCGCCCGAGCTACCTCTCGGTCCCGTACGACGACTGGGCCGCCGAGCTGGACGGCACCGCCGCGGTGACGCTGGACCGGACCGTCCACCGGGGTCTCACGCCGTCACAGGCGCAGCTCGACGACCTCGCCGCGCAGGTCGCCGCGGCGCGCAACCCCGCGCTGGTGCTCGGCGGCGACATCGACGCCGCCGGGCTTTTCGGCCGCGCCGTCGCCCTGGCCGAGCACCTCGCGCTGCCGACGTGGGTGGCGCCGTCGCCGCACCGGCTGCCCTTCCCCAACCGGCACCCGCTGTTCCGCGGCGTGCTGCCGGCCGGCATCGCGCCGGTGTCGGCCGCGCTCACCGGGCACGACCTCGTGCTGGTGCTCGGCGCGCCGGTGTTCCGCTACCACCAGCACGTGCCCGGTGAGTTCCTGCCCGCGGGCACCCGGCTGGTCCAGGTGACCGACGACGCCGGTGCCGCGGCCCGCGCGCCGATGGGCGAGGCACTGGTCGCCGACCCCGCGCCGGTGATCGAGGCACTGCTGACCCGGGTGCCCGGCCGGACCTCGGCGGGCGGCCACGCCGAGATCCCGGAGCCGAAGACCGGCGGGAAAGCCCTGCATCCGGAACAGGTGTTCGCCGCGCTGCGCGAGACCCAGCCCGACGGCACCCGGTACGTCGTCGAATCGACGTCGACGAACTCGGCGTGGTGGCGGCAGATGGACCTGCGCCACGAGGGCTCCTACTTCTTCCCCGCCGCCGGCGGCCTCGGGTTCGGCCTGCCCGCCGCGGTCGGCGTCGCCATGGGCAGCCCGGACCGCCCGGTCGTCGGCGTCATCGGCGACGGCTCGGCGAACTACGGCATCACGGCGCTGTGGACCGCCGCGCACTACCGCGTCCCGGTCACCTTCGTGATCCTGCGCAACGGCGTCTACGGCGCGCTGCGGTGGTTCGGCGAGCTGCTCGGGACACCGGACGTGCCCGGCACGGAAATCCCCGGCCTCGACTTCACGGCCATCGCAGCAGGCTACGGCGTCCCGGCCACCACCGCCCTCGACGAGGACGACCTGCGTACCCAGCTCAAGACGACCCCGGACGGCCCGCAGCTGATCCAGGTCGACACCGAACCGACCACACCGGAGTGATCATGACCTTGCTCGCTGACCCCTTCCCCGGCGGCACCGGCGGGACCCACGCAGTCGTCGAACCGGCCACCGGCGAAACCCTCGGCCACGTCGGCATCGCGACGCCGGACGACGTCGCGGAAGCCGCCGCGAAGGCCGCGAAGGCCCAGCGCGACTGGGCGCGGCGCAAGCCCGCCGAACGCGCCGCGGTGCTGCGCCGCGCCGGGGAGCTGTGGGAGACGCACGCCGCCGAGGTGCAGGACTGGATCGTCCGCGAGGCCGGTTCGACGCGGCCGAAGGCCGGGATCGAGACGGAGATGGCGGCCGGGATCTGCTTCGAGGCCGCGGCCCTGCCCACCCATCCGCTCGGCGAGGTGCTCAGCACCGGCGAGCCGCGCTGGTCGCTGGCCCGGCGGGTGCCGGCGGGCGTGGTGTCGGTGATCTCGCCGTTCAACTTCCCGCTGATCCTGGCGATCCGCTCGGTCGCGCCCGCGCTGGCGCTGGGCAACGCCGTGCTGCTCAAGCCCGACCTGCGGACCGCGGTGTCCGGCGGAGTGAGCATCGCGCGCGTCTTCGAGGAGGCCGGGCTGCCCGACGGGCTGCTGCACCTGCTGCCCGGCGACGCCGCCGTCGGCGCCGCGGTGGTCGGCGCGCCGGAGGTGTCGGTCGTGTCGTTCACCGGCTCGACCGCGGCCGGGCGGAAGGTCGGCGAAGCCGCGGCGCGCTCGCTCAAGCGCGTGCACCTGGAGCTGGGCGGGAACAACGCGCTCGTCGTGCTGCCCGGCACCGACGTCGCCAAGGCGGCCTCCGCCGGGGCGTTCGGCTCGTTCCTGCACCAGGGCCAGATCTGCATGACCACCGGGCGGCACCTCGTCCACGAGTCGCAAGTGGACGAATACGTCGAAGCACTGGCCGAGAAGGCGCGACGGCTCCCGGTGGGGAATCCGGCCGAGAGCGACGTCGCGCTCGGCCCGATCATCGACGAGCGGCAGCTCGCGCACGTCACCGACGTCGTCGACCGCAGTGTCGCGGCGGGCGCGCGGGTCGTGGCGGGCGGCAAGCCCGACGCGCCGTACTACCCGCCGACCGTCCTTTCCGGACTGGACGACGCCACCCCGGCGTGGCGCGAGGAGATCTTCGGCCCGGTCGCGCCGGTCCGCGCCTACCGCGACCTCGAGGAGGCCGCCCGGATCGTCAACGACTCCGAGTACGGCCTGTCGGTCGGCATCCTCGGCGACGTCGGCACGGCGATGAAGCTGGCCGACGAGGTCCGCTCGGGGAAGGTGCACATCAACGAGCAGACCGTCGGCGACGAGCCGACCGCGCCGTTCGGCGGCGTCGGCGACTCCGGCAACGGCTCCCGCTTCGGCGGGGCGAAGGCCAACATCGAGGCCTTCACCGAAACGCAGTGGCTGACCGTCCGCGCGGACCTGGCGCCCTACCCCTTCTGAGGAGCACGGCGATGACGACGACGTCTCCCCGTCCACTGTGGACGGCGGCCCTCTGCTGGCTGACCGTCCTGCTCGAGGGCTACGACCTCGTGGCGCTCGGCGCGACCATCCCCACCCTGCTCAAGAGCGGCTACCTCGGGTTCACCGCGGCCGGCGCGACCCTGGTCGCGACGGTGTCGCTGATCGGCGTGGCCGTCGGCGCGGCGTTCCTCGGCCCGCTCACCGACCGGTTCGGCCGCCGCGCGCTGCTGCTCGGCTCGGTCCTGCTGTTCTCGCTGTTCACCCTGCTGACGCCGCTGGCACCGGACGTCGCGACGTTCGGGGTGTTCCGGTTCGCCGCCGGGCTCGGCCTCGGCGCGTGCATGCCGGTGGCGCTGACGGTGATGTCGGAGAACCTGCCCGCGCGCCGGCGTGCCAGCGCGAGCACGTTCACCATGACCGGCTACCACGTCGGCGCGGTGCTGACGTCCGTGCTCGCGCTGTCGGCGAAGGAAGACTGGCACGTGCTGTTCTACGGCGGCGGCATCGCCGGGCTGCTCGTCGTGCCGCTGATGTGGGTGAAGCTGCCGGAATCGGCGGCCTACCTCGCGGCCAAGGAGGAGCAGACCGAGCAGATCCGGGTGAAGGACCTGCTCGGCCCGCGGTTCCGGCGGATCAGCCTGGCCGTGTGGACCGGCTCGTTCATGGGGCTGCTGCTGGTCTACGGGCTCAACACCTGGCTGCCGCAGCTGATGCGCACCGCCGGTTACCCGATCTCGACGTCGATCACGCTGCTGCTGGTGCTCAACATCGGCGCGGTGCTCGGGCTGGTGCTGGCAGGCACGATCGCCGACCGGTTCGGCATCCGGCCGATCGCCCGGATCTGGTTCGGCGCGGGTGCCGTGCTGCTGGCCGCGCTGAGCCTGAAGATCGGCAACGCCGTCGTGCTCAACGCCGTCGTGCTGCTGACCGGCGTGTTCGTGTTCTCCGCGCAGGTGCTGATCTACGGGTACGTGGCGCACGCGTTCCCGGCGCAGGCGCGGGGCACCGCGCTCGGGCTGACGTCCGCGGTCGGGAGGCTGGGCTCGATCCTCGGGCCGTTCGTCACCGGCGCGCTGGTCACCGCCGGGGTCGCCTACCCGTGGGGCTTCTACTTCTTCGCCGTCGTGGCCGCGCTCGGCCTGGGCGCGGTGCTGCTGCTGCGCGGCGAGGCACGGTTGGCGGCGGTGCCGTCCGGGTAGCCGCCGGGGACCGGCTACGCGAAGGAGGTCCGATGTCCGAGCCGCACCACGAGACCGGCGAAGAGGATTCGAGCGGGAATCCCGTCCCGCGTGAGGAGTACCCGCCGCGCCGGAACGAGCCCGAAGGGCCGCTCGAAGACGAAGACGCGAAGGCCAGGCCGGGGCATCCCGGTTCGCACGAGAACTTCCGGGGTGGCGACTGATTCCGAAAACGGCGGAGCCGGAATCCGGCGAACGTGGATTGATCAACTTCGCCCGGCGTTCTTAAAGTTCTCATTACCAAATCATTGGGTAATGAGAGGAAAACCGATGCGCATCGCCGCCCGGACCCTGACCGCGCTCACCCTGGCCGCCGGAGCGGCCCTGGCCGCCGCCCCGGCCGCGACGGCCGGTCCGACCAACCACTTCGTCCTGTTCAGCAACCGGTTCGCCTTCCCGATGTTCGCCTGTTACACCGCGAAGGACGCGCAGGGCCACCAGCTCGCGCACGACTGCGACCAGGTGCAGACGCGCGGGAAGTCGACGTTCTGGGTGCCCAACAACGCCTCGGAGACCCGCGTGACGGTGTCCGACCGCGGCACCCAGATGTTCGCCAGGAACCACCCGAACAACCGCGACCTGTGCATCCGCGCCACGTCGACCGGCGCAGTGCACGAGGCCACGGAACAGCCCTGCACCCCGAACTGACGCTCGTGAGTGCGTAACAGTGTTAGAACACTGTTACGCACTCACGACGCTTTTATACCGTTTCTTCGGGACGGCGCCTGCCCAGCGTCGCCTCCGGCCGCTCGGTCCGGCGGTCGGAGTCGCGCAGCACCTCGGCGGCCTGGCCTTCCGGGTCGTCGCTGTCGGCGGCCTGCTCCTCGGGCAGCAGCTCGGCCCGCGTCCCGGACCGGCCGGCGATGTCGTTGCGTTCGTCGAAAGGCTGTTCGCTGGTCATGATCGGCGGGTACCCGCGGCGGCGCGGTCTCAGACACGCAGCCAGCCGACGGCCAGCGCGACGATCAGCGCGGCCACCATCAGCACGAGAATCCCGGTGAGGACCAGCCACAGGGCGGGCATGGCGCGGGAGGGCATCGGCTGGGGATGCGACAGCCCCGACGTCTGCGCGGAGTCGGGCGGCGTGCTGCCCGGCGGCACGCCGCCCCCGGCCTCGAGGTCCGGGGTCCGGCGGGGATCCGGATCCGGGGGTTGCGCGGTCATGGCACTCGTCCTTTCCGTCGCTTCCGCGACGGGTGCCCGGCAGCGCGCCGGGCAAACGCCGTGCCCGCCGGTTCAGTCCCGTGACCGGCGGTTTCCCGCGGCGTCGCGGCGCAGCCGGTCGGTGTGCTCGGAGATCTCCCCGAGCTGCTCCGCCAGCCCGGCGTGGGTGCCGGTCAGGTGCGGGCGCGCGGCGGCCAGCGGGGACAGCAGGCTGGCCGGGTCGTCGTCGCCGAGGGCCGCGCCCAGCCGGTCCGCGCTCTCCTGTGCCGCCGGGCCGAGGCCGTCGAGGGCGCTGACCCGGCCCGCCAGCTGACGCAGGATGGCGGAGTTGCGCCGCGCCCAGTCGGCGACCGCCCGGTCACCCGCGCGGCGGTCGCGTTCGGCGTCGACCCGCGCCTCGCCCGTCTTCTCCCCGGTGTGGGACGGTTGCAGCCGCAGATACCGGCGTTCGGCGGCCTGACGGCTCGCCACCCCCAGTGCGGGCGCGAGCGCGACCCAGCTGGCGCCGGCCGCCCGGGCCGCGGTGATCAGCTGGGGTTCCCAGCTCGCCAGCTCCTCGCGCAGCAGCCGCAGCCCGGACAACGCGTCGAGCAGCTGGTTCTGCTCCGCGGTGCCCGCACGGGCGGCCACGACCACGTCGTGAATGCGGCGTACAGCGCCGATCGGATCGGTTCCGTCCATAACGTCATCCTTTCGACGACCTGTCCCTTGTCATCGTTTTGATGACATGCTAGAACAGAACCGCGTGTTGACACCAGAGCCGTAGTCCCAGGAGGTGGATCCCCGATGTTGATGCGCACCGACCCGTTCTTCGGCACCGGCACCTGGTCGAAGCCCGCCGCGATGCCCATGGACGCCTACCGCGCCGGCGACGAGTTCGTGGTCTGCTTCGACCTCCCCGGCGTCGACCCCGCCGCGATCGAGCTGGACGTCGAGCGCAACGTCCTCACCGTCAAGGCCGAGCGGCGGCCGCTGCCGACCGGCGACGACGTCCGGATGCACGTCTCGGAGCGGCGGCTCGGCGTGTTCTCCCGCCAGCTGTTCCTCGGCGACACCCTGGACCCCGACCACGTCACCGCGGACTACGACGCCGGCGTGCTGACCGTGCGCATCCCGATCGTGGAGAAGGCCAAGCCGCGGCGTATTACCATCGGCGGGAGCGGGGACCGCACGGAGATCAAGGCCTGAGCCCGGGAGCTGTCTGAGTCAGGCCGGGTCGATCCGGAAGACGGCGATGCGCCCGGCGGCCGCGGCGACCGCGTCCGGCGTCGGCGCGTCCGCCAGTCCGGTGGTCACGAACCGCTTCCCCACGCTCGCCGGGCTCGTCCGGACCAGCTCGCGCAGGAGCGGCCGCCGCTGGTCGACCGGCAGTTCGGTCAGCTTCGCGGCGGCCTGCCGACGGCCGCGCGTGAGCGTCACCTCGCCCGCGGCCCGCACGTTCGCCACCCACGCCGCCTTCGGATAGGCCTGGAAGACGTAGCGGCCACCCTGGAGCGCGATGACCGCGACCGGGAAGGTCCGCGGCACGCCGGTACGCCGTCCGGGCACGGTGAGCAGCTGCATCGGGCCGAAGGCGAGCCCGAGCCGCTGCAGGGCCACGACGATCTTGTTGCCGGCGTTGACCAGCCGGCGGTAGCTCTGCGCTGAGGTCATCCCGCGATCTTATATGAAACCCATATTATCTGTAAGTCGTATCGTTCCGGTCCGGGTTTGGGGTCCGGCGGCAGCGGGTCGGGCACGGGCGTGCCGGGTTCCGGCCGGTCCGGACCCGGGCCGGGCGGCACGGGCTCCGGAACGCCGGGATCGGGCTGGACCGGCTCGGGCGGCGCCGGAGGCGCGGTCAGGCTGGGCATCGGCATCCCTCCGGCTACCCGCTCCGCCGGACGGAAACCCTCAGGCAGGCACCCGCGCCAACAGCTGGTCGTCTACCAGGCCGAGCCGGGCAGCCCGTCGGAAGCGGCACTGGCCCTGCTGGGCAGCCTCGCCGCCTCCTCCGCCCGGCGGCCGAGGAAGGCGAGCAGCCGCGTCTGCGCGTCGGCCCCGGCGGGCGGCTCCAGCTCGGGACCGAAGAACCCGGGCCGCCGCACGACGTGCTCCCGCGCCCAGCCGAACGCGACCTCGACCAGCTCCGGCGCCAGGCGGACGTCCCGCCCGAGCGCCGAACCGATGTCCCAGGCGTGCGCGGTGAGGTCGGTGATCAGCAGCGTCACGACGCCGACGAGCGGGATTTCACCGAGCCCGGTGAGCGAGATCGGGCGCCGCAGCTGATCTGCGTCCAGGAAGGTCACCCGCGCGGCCCGCCACGTCGCCAGCGGATCGGTCCCGGCGAGCACGGCGGGATGCGGCGCGCCCGGCGCACCGGCGGTCTCGGCGTAGTCCGCACCGGTCGCCCAGGCCAGCAGCTGCCGCTGCCCCCAGACGACGTGCCCGGCGACGTCCCGCACCGACCACTCCGCACACGCCGAGGGCGTCTCCCACTGATCGTCCCGCACCGCGGCCAGCTCCGCGTCGAAGCCGTCCTGCGCGCGGCGGTACAAGTCCATCGTGTCCATGTCGCTCCTTCGTCTTCGGGGGGTTTCCTTCCCCGAGGACGAACGGGACCGGCCGGACTCGACAGTCAGCTGGGGTGGTGCGCGTGCTCGGCCGGGAGGTCGCCGCGGTCGACGTGGTCTGCGTGGTGGAGTGCCTGGGCCAGCAGGCCGCGGACGTGGTTGTCGGCCGCCGAGTAGTAGACGAACGTGCCTTCGCGGCGGCCCTTCACCAGGCCCGCCAGGCGGAGTTTCGCCAGGTGCTGGCTGACCGCCGTCGGGGCCGCGCCGGCCAGCTCGGCCAGGCAGGCCACCGATGATTCGCCCTGCAGCAGCGCCCACAGCACCTTGACGCGGGTCGGGTCGGCCAGCAGCCGGAACGTCTCCGCGGCCAGGTGGACCTGCTCTTCGGTGGGCATGTCGAAGTCCGGCAGCGACGCGTGCATGCGACCGACCCTACTACTTGCGTATCTGCGTGTGTGCGCAGATAGACTCATCCCATGACCGGACACGGACACGGACACGGACACGGCCACCGGCACTCCCGGTGGCGCCCGCACAGCCACGACAGCGCCGACCGCGTCGACCGCGCCCTCGAAACCAGCAGGCGGGGCCTGCGCGCGCTCGTCTGGTCGTTCGCCGCGCTGTTCGCCACGGCCGTCGCGCAACTGGTGCTCGTGCTGGTCACCGGGTCGGTGGCGCTGCTGGGCGACACGATCCACAACTTCGCCGACGCGCTGACCGCCGTCCCGCTCGGCATCGCGTTCCTGCTCGGCCGCCGCGCCGCGACCCGCCGCTACACCTACGGGCTCGGCCGCGCCGAGGACCTGGCCGGCGTGGTCGTGGTGCTCGTCGTCGCGGCGTCGGCGGCGCTCGTCGGGTACGAGTCGGTGCTGCGGCTGCTCGATCCCCGCCCGGTCGGCAACCTCTGGGTGGTCGCCGCGGCGGGCGTCATCGGCTTCGTGGGCAACGAACTCGTCGCCCGCTACCGGATCACGGTCGGCCGCGAGATCGGTTCGGCCGCGCTGGTCGCCGACGGCGTGCACGCCCGCACGGACGGCTTCACCTCGCTCGCCGTCGTCGCCGGCGCGGCCGGGGTCGCGCTCGGCTTCCCCGCCGCGGACCCGATCGTCGGGCTCGGCATCACCGTGGCGATCCTGTTCGTCCTGCGCGACGCGGCGAAGGAGGTGTTCCGGCGGCTGCTGGACGCGGTCGACCCCGCGTCGGTCGAGCTGGCCGAGCGGACCGCCCGCGCCGTCGACGGCGTGCTGGACACGCGTGAGCTGCGGATGCGCTGGATCGGGCACCACCTGCGGGCCGAGCTGGCGGTGACGGTGGCGGCGGATCTGACCGTCGAGGCCGCCCACACGCTCGCGCACGAGGTGGAACACCGGCTGCTGCACGCGATCCCGCGGCTGACCGCGGTGGTCGTCCACACCGAGCCGGCCACCGGGGCGGACCGGGCCCACGAACGGCTGGCCCACCATCATTAGGGGCATCACGCGTGACTGAGCGGGCATCACGCGTGATTGAAGGGGCATCACGCGTGATTGGGCGCGTAACTCGCGTGATCAGGGACGGGACTCGCGTGATCAGGGACGGGACTCGTGTGATCAGGGGCGGGATTCGGTAGGCGGGGTTGCCGTTGCCCGCCAGGTTGCGGCGGCGGCCAGGGCCGTCAGGGTGGCCAGGGCGCCCGAGACCGCGACCGCCGTCACCGGGCCGGTTTGCTCGGCCAGCAGGCCCGCGGCGACGATCGCCACGCCCTGGGCGCTGTAGAGGCACGTGCTCAGGCGGCCCAGTACCGTGCCGCGGCGGTCGTCCGGGATCAGGCCGACCACCGCCGCCTGGAGGCGGATCAGGTACACCGTCGACAGGCCGCCCGACAGTGCCCAGAGCGTCACCGTCCACAGTGGACCCGGCAGCAGCGGGCACACCACCAGCGGCAGCCCGGCCAGCGCCGCCGGCACCGCGACCGACCGGGGCGGCCGGTGCGGGCGGGACGCCGTGCGGGCCGCCCACCAGCCGCCGAGGACGCTGCCTGCCGGGTCCGCCGCCATCAGCAGGCCCACGCCGGACGGCGCGATCCCGGCCGCCGCCGCGTACGGTGCCGCCAGGCCTTCCGGGACCACGAGGAAGCCGATCATCGCCGCGAATCCGTACACCGCAACGAGAACCGGGCCGGTCTTCACCGGCGGGGCCGTCGTGCGCGCGGCCCGCGCCGCCGGGCGGGGACGCACGGACAGCACCACGATCGCCGCGCTCGCCAGGAACGTCGCCGCGTTGCCCAGCAGCGCGACGGTCGGCCCGGCCGCCGTCACCAGCACGCCGCCGAGCCCGAATCCGGCGACCTGCACCGCCTGGGTGCCGATCTGCCGCAGTCCCATGCCCGCCTGGTACAGCTCCGCGGGCAGGACGTCCGGCAACAGCGCCAGCTGCGCGGCCTTGAAGGGCGCGGACGCCAGCGTCAGCACGCCGACCAGGCCCCACAGCAGCCACAGCGGCAGCCCCGGCACGGCCATCGCGGCGGCCAGGATCCCGCGGACGACGTCGGTCGCGACGACGACGGTCCGCCGCGGGTGGCGGTCGGCCAGCCCGGACAGCAGGAATCCGCCCAGCACGGCAGGCACGAACGTCAGCGCGTAGGTCAGCCCGGTCAGTGCCGCCGAGCTGGTCCGGCCGAAGACGACCAGGGCCAGCGCCACCCGCGCGACCTGGTCTCCGGCCACCGAAAGCACTTCGGCCAGCAGCAACGCCCGGAACTCCCGGACGCGCAGCACGGCGCCGAACCCCGCCATTCCCACCACCCCCGCAAACCTTGCTCCGTTTTTTGTCGGTGCCCTCCGCTAGCGTCGCTTCCGTGATCGACTACGCAACGGAGATCGAACGGGCACTCGACGGCCCGCCGGGCAGGCTCGCCTTCCGCGTGCTCTGCGGTCTCCTCGAGCGCGCGGGCAGTCCCGGGCACCTCGTCGAGCTGTGCGAGCGGCGGCTCGCGGCGTGGCCGGACGAGGTGCGCGAAGCACCATGGTCCTGGCTTGCCGCGCTGCACGCGGGCCACGTCCGCGCGGGCTGGCGGCTCGCCCGGTCGATCGCGCTCGCGTCCGGGCACCCCGGCACCGTCGATCCGCCCTTTCCCGATCCACGGGCGCAGCCGGAGCTGCGCGGCATCAGCACCCTCGACCTCGGCAGCTTCGCCGCGGACGAGCTGGCGGCCGTCGTCGATGCCTGGCCACACTGGGCGAACCTGCGGTCGCTGCGGATCGGCTTCCTCACCCCGATGGACGCCGACCTGATCGGCACGTTCGCCGCCGTCCCCGATCTCGCGCGACTGGAATCGCTGAACCTGATCGAATTGCGCGAAGACCTGTTCCACTTCGCCAAGCCGCCGTTCCGGCCACCCGCCGGACGGCCGCTGCGCCTGCGGCACGCCGGTCTGCGTGCGCCCGACCTGGTGCACCTGCTGCGCGCGGAGCTGGTGCCGGACCTGCGTTCGGCCGAGGTCATCGTGGGCAGCGCCGAGGAAGCACGGGACCTCGCGGCCTGCCCGCAGCTGGCCCGGCTCGACCGGCTGGCGCTCGGCTTCCGCTGCGGACACAACCGCGTGAGCCCAGGCGGGAAACACTTCTTCGGCAACGTCGTCGAGGAGGACGACGCGGCTTGCGAGGACTTCTTCGCCCGCGCGGACCTGTCCGGCCTCACCGCGCTGACGCTCCAAGGAACAGGGCTGAGCCTGGAACGGGAAGGCCTTGGCTCCCGGGGTCTCGCGGCCGTCCTCGGCTCCGGCGTCCTGCCCCGGCTGACCGAGCTGGCGCTCGTCCGGCTGCCGCTGGGCGACGACCCGCTCACCCGGGTCGTCGGTGCCCTTGGCCGGGACCGCGTCGAGAAGCTGACGCTCACCGACGTCGTGGCCACCGACGTGACCGCCGCCGCGTTCACCGGCACCTTCCCGCGGCTGCGTGCGCTCGACCTGAGCCGGAACTACCTCACCGAGGACGGCGCGCGGCACCTGGCGGCCGCTGTCCGGTTCCCGGCGCTGGCGGACCTCGACCTCTCCGGCGGGGACGTCGGCTCGCCGTACTACCTGCGACCCGCCGTCCAGCCGATCGGCGACGACGGCGTCAGGGCATGGGCCGGATCGGGCAACGCGGCGAACCTGACGCGGCTGAAACTGACGGCCACCGGGCTCGGTCCCGAGGGCCTCCTTGCCTTGCTTCGTCCGGGAAACCTGGCCGAGCTGGACGTCTCCGGCAACCCCGTCGGCTGGCCCGCGGACGCCGCGATCCCGCCCACGGTCCGCAGGCTCGGCCTCGACGACTGCGGCCTCGACGACGACGCCGTCCGCGCGCTGACCGCGGCCGGGCCGTCGCCCGGCCTGACCGCGGTTTCGCTGGCCTACAACACCATCGGCTCGGCGGGAGCGAAAGCCCTCGCGGCCTGGAGCGCGCTGCCCCGGCTGCACGAGCTGAACCTGCACGACAACGTGATCGGCGACGACGGGCTGGCCGAGCTGGCGGCCCCGCTGCTCGTCGAACTGGACCTGGAACAGGACTGCTGGAACGCCGCCCAGCGGCGGCTCGGCAGCCCGCTCCCGCCCGAGGTCACCGATCCGGCGTCCTTCCCGAACCTCGACGCGATGTTCCTCGGCGTCGTCGACGAATACCACGGCGCCCGGTACTCCAGCGGTTTCCCGCCGCAGGTCCGGGAAGAACTGGCCGCGGCGAGCACCACCCGGCCCGAGCTGGTCGCGTTCCTCACCCACCTGAACCTGGACGAGACGGACATCGAACCCCGCCCGGACCACGACTTCCGGCACGACGCGGCCGCCCGGCACGCCGAGTGCGTCACGGAAGCGCGTGAGTTCGCCCGCCGGAGAAGGGAAGGTGAGCACGGCTGAGCCCTCTCCCGGTCAGGAGCAGACGGGCTCCTCCGCCGGTTCCGGCTCCGGGCTGAGCACCCCGGCGCACAGCGCCGCCAGCACGCACAGCACCACCGGCACCGCGAACGTCACGTTCAGCGGCAGCCAGTGGGTCAGCCCGCCGATGAGCGCGGGACCGGCCAGCAGCCCGACGTATCCGAGGCCGACCACCCGGGCCATCAGCGCGCCCGACGCCCGCGTGTCCAGGTTGCCCGCCGCGGTGAACAGCTGCGGGACACCGCCGGACAGGCCGAGGCCGAACAGCGCCCAGCCCACCAGCGACAGCGGCACCCACGGGGCGGCCGCGGCCGTCGTGAGGCCGACCGCGGCCAGCGCCGCGCCGTAGCGGACGATCGCCGCCGGGCCCGCCCATGCCGCGACGCGGTCGGTCAGGAAGCGGCCGGTCGTCATCGCCACCGCGAACGCGCCGTAGGCCAGCGCCGCCGTCGAGGCCGACGTGCCGAGCACCTTCTCCATGTGCAGGGCAGCCCAGTCGTTCGCCACGCCTTCCGACAGCATCAGCGCCAGTGCCAGGCCGCCGAGCAGCCAGACCACGCGGCCCGGGGTGCGGCGCCGGACCGGCGCCGCGTCGGCGGGCGTTTCGGGCGCCGGCGCGTCGGACGGCTCCATCAGGAACCGCGCCGACAGCAGGGAAAGCAGCACGCACAGCAGGCCGGTGGCCGAAAGCGTCACGCCGGTGGGCACGCCGGCGCCGAGCGTCGCCGCGCCGATGACCGCGGCGATCGCGCCGCCGATCGACCACATCGCGTGGAACGCCGCCATGATCGGGCGCGGGTAGGCGCGTTCGACCACGACCGCGTGGGCGTTCATGCCGACGTCGATCGCGCCGTTGCCGAAGCCGAACAATGCGAGCGCGAGCCCCAGCGTCCACCACGAGTTCGCGAAGCCGGGCCCGCACAGCGCGAGCCCCATGAGCACGCCGGCGGACGGCACCAGCCGCCGCTGGCCGAGGCGGTCGACCAGCGGGCCCGCCACCTGCATGCCCGTAAACGCCGCACCGCCGAGCACCAGCAGCAGCGCGCCGAGCGTGCTGTGCGAGATGCCGGTCGCGCGTTCGACGTTCGGGATGTGCACCACCCACATGCCCATCCCGAACCCGTTGAGGGCGAAGAACATGAAGGTCGCGAACCGGGCGGCACGCGGCAGGGGCGGGACAGTCGTCATCGGCTCTCCGTGGGGACGGCGGCGGGCCCGGGCACGCCGCCCTGGACCGGCTTCACTTCGCGATGCTCGCAAGCCTGCGGCGTTCGCACCATCGATTTGTCCGTTCGCTCACGATTCTGGGGCGAACGACGGCTGCGGCATGATGGTGCCGTGCACGCAGCCGAGACCACCGCAACGCCGTGACCGGGTACCTGAAGGGCCGCATCCGCCGTGAGGACATCATCACGGCGGCGGCCGCCGCGTACGGCGAACTGGGCTACCACGGCTCGTCGCTGCGGGAGATCGCCAAGCGCGTCGGGATTTCGCACGCGGGCCTGCTCTACTACTTCCCCACCAAGGAAGCCCTGCTCGCCGCGGTGCTCGAACGCCGCGACGCCGAGGACGCCGAGCGCGAGCAGCTGACCGTGCCGCCCGGGCTGGACGTCCTGCGCCACTTCGTCGCGCTCGCCGGGCACAACGTCCGCCACCCGGGGATCGTCGACCTCTACTCGCGGCTGGCCGCCGAGGCGGTCGCCCCGGACCACCCGGCGCACGAGTACTTCGTGCGCCACTACCGGGCCGCGCGGGCGGGCGTGCGCGAGTCGTTCGAAGTCCTCGCCGCCCGCGGGGAACTGCGGGAGGGCGTCGACCCCGGCATGGCGGCGCTGACGTTCATCGCCCTGATGGACGGCCTGCAGGTGCAGTGGCTGACCGTACCGGGCGACGTCGACCTGGTCGGCGCGCTGCGCTTCTGTCTGCAGAACCTGCTCACCGTCCCGCTCTAGAGGGTTTTCGCATACGGGTCCCAGCCGTCCGGCAGCACCGGCGGGACGTCGGCCGTGCTCGCGACCTCGACGGTCCGCCCGAGGGTCAGCGACTCCTCGATCGCCAGCATCGCGTCGAGCACGTGGTAGGCCAGCGCACCGGACGCGCGTTCCGGTGCACCGGCGCGGATCGCCCGGGCCAGCTCCAGCACGCCGGTGCCGCGCGAGGCCGCGTGCCCTTGTGCGGGCAGCTCTTCCGGCTCGGCGTGGCCGGGCAGGTGCAGCCGGGTCGGCTCGTCGAACCGGTTGGGATCCGGCAGGACGGCGGTGCCGCTCGTGCCGGTCAGCTCGACCATCCCGGTGCGCACGAGTGCCGAGTCGAAGCTCAGCACCAGCTGGGCCGAACCGCGCTCGAACTCGGCGAGGGCGGTGACCGTGGTCGTCACCGTCACCGGGAACCGCGTCCCCGCCCGCGGCCCGGACCCGACGACCCGGGTGTCGCGGGCCCGCGCGCCGGCGCCGGTGACGCGCCGGACCGGGCCGAGCAGGTGCACCAGCGACGTCAGGTAGTACGGGCCCATGTCGAGCAGCGGCCCGCCGCCCGCCTGGAAGTAGAACTCCGGCGCCGGGTGCCACACTTCCGGCCCCGGCACCTGGAACAGGGCCAGCGCGGTCAGCGGACGGCCGATCCGGCCCGCGTCCACGGCGCGCCGCGCCGTCTGCCACGCGGCGCCGAGCACGGTGTCGGGGGCGCTCGCCAGGCGCAGGCCCTTGTCCCGGGCGCGGTCCAGCAGCGCGCGGCCGGTCTCGCGGTCGAGCGCGAGCGGCTTCTCCGTCCAGACGTGCTTGCCCGCTTCGAGCGCGGCGAGCCCCACGTCGGCGTGCGCGGCCGGCAGGGTCAGGTTGACGACGATCTCGACCTCGGGGTCGGCGAGCAGCTCGGCCACGGTGCCCGAGTGCGGCACGCCGTGTTTCGCCGCCTGCGCCGCCGCGCGCCCGGTGTCGAGGTCGGCGACCCAGCGCACCTGCACGTCCGGGAAGCTCGTCAGGTTCTCCAGGTAGGTGCCGCTGATGACGCCGGCGCCGATGATCCCGACGCCGGCCGGGCCGCCGGTCACCGGGCCGCGCCGGTCAGGAAGGCGTGGCTGGCGGCGAGAGCTTCGAAGAGGTCGCCGTCGAAAGCGTCGAACTCGACCACGCGCAGGGCGCCGGGCGCCGCGGCGAGCACCTCGGCGACCGGCACGCGGCCCTGGCCGGCGGGGACCTGGCCGGTGGCGTCGGTGGCGAGGCCGCCGTCCTTGACGTGGATCGCGCGGACGCGGTCGCCGAGCCGCCGCAGCAGGGCGGGCGCGTCCGCGCCGCCCGCGGTGGCCCAGTAGGTGTCGACCTCCAGGGCGACGGCCGGGTCGAGCCGGTCGGCGAAGACCTCGAAGGCGCTGCGGCCGTCGAGCCGGGATTCCAGCTCCCACCAGTGGTTGTGGTAGCCGACGCGCAGGCCGTGCTCCGCCGCGACCTCGGCGGCGGCGTTGAGCGCGTCCGCGGTGGCCGCGACGGCGGCCGCGTCCTGCCACCGCTCGGGGGCGGCCATCGGGTCGATCACCAGGCCGATGCCCAGCTCGGCCGCGGTGGCGAACACGGCGTGCTGGTCGGCGCCGATCAGGCGGGCGTGCGCGGTCGGGGCGGTCAGGCCGGTGGCGGGCAGCCCGGCCCGCAGCGCCTCGGCGTTCTCGACGACGCCGTACGGCTCGACCTGCGTGAAGCCGATCGCGGCCAGCCGTTGCAGGGTGCCGCCGGGATCGGCCGCGAACGCGTCGCGGACGGAGTACAGCTGCACGGAAAGCTCGCTCATCCCCAGCTCCAGACGTTCCCCGGTGAACTCCCCTCAATTTCTACCAGTCGGTCAAAATTGACACCAGGCCGTTCCTCCGGACGGCGGCGTGCCACGGCTCACGCCGGAAAGTGTTTCGGCAAACGGCCGATGGGGCAGTAGCGCCAAGAGGGGACGGGCCAGGGCCGAACCGGGGAGGTGCCGGGAGTGGACAGGACAGGGGACGAAGTGGACACGGGGGCCGCCGGCCACCCGGCGTCCCGTCGCGACCTGACGGAACTGTCCGAGGCGGCCCGCGACCTCGACCGGCGGATCGAGCAGCACCTGGCCCGGCTGCGCCGCGAACGCGAGCTGCGCGCGCACGACATCCCCGGCCAGCGGCTGCGCCCGAGCGGCTGAACGGACGACCTCGGGTTTCACTGCCCGGACGCGGGCTACTACTCTGGGTGGCCCAACGCCACCCGCCGAAGTCCTGCGAGGTCGCCATGCCCGACGTCCCGTCCACGCTGTCCCCGAGCCAGACGCCGGTGGGAGTCGACCCCGGGCGGCCGAGCATCGCGCGGATCTACGACGGGTTCCTCGGCGGCAGCAACTTCTACGAAGTCGACCGCGTGGTGATGGACAAGATCCGCGAGGCGGTCCCGGAGGCGGTCGACATCGCCCGCGGCAACCGCGGTTTCCACAACCGCGCGCTGCGGATGCTGGCGAGCCAGACGGGGATCCGGCAGTACGTCGACTGCGGGTCGGGGCTGCCGACGGCGGAGAACACCCACCAGATCGTCCAGCGCATCGACAAGGACACCACCGTCGTCTACGTCGACAACGACCCGGTGGTCCTGGCGCACGGCCGGGCGCTGCTGGTCGAGAACGACTTCACGCACATGGTCGACGCGGACATCTTCCAGCCCCGGCAGGTGCTGGAGCACGAAGAAGTGCTGCGGCACATCGACTTCTCCGAGCCGGTGGCGCTGCTGCAGGTCGGCACGATGCACCACTTCGAGGGCGACGGCGTCACCGGCATCATGCGCGAGTACATCGACGCCCTGCCGTCGGGCTCGTACGTGGTGCTGTCGCACTTCTTCGACCCCGAGGTGCCGGAGCTGACCGCGATCGCCAAGCGCATCGAGCAGATCCTGGTCCAGGGCCCGCTGGGCGCGGGCCGGTTCCGCACGCGCGCCGAGATCGAGGCGCTGATGGACGGCCTCGAGGTGATCCAGCCGAACGCGATGTCCGAGCCGGGCCTGGCGGTCTGCGACGAGTGGTGGCCGGACGGCCCCCGGCTGACCCCGCTCAGCGGCTCCGCCAAGTGCGTTGCGGGGATCGTGGGCCGCAAGCCCTAGCGCGGGTCCGGTTCTTCTGCTTCGTCCTCAGTGGACGGTTCGCGGATCCACTTGAGCTTGACCTCGAACTGGCCCTGCAGCCCGGTCCGCGCGATCACCGCGCCCGCCTGGGCGTCGAGCTTGACGCCGAACTTCAGCTCGACCTCGTCCGGACCCATCTCGCGGAAGCGGGACAGGGCGGCGGTGGCGGCCGCGCGGACCTCGTCGAGGGCGTGCTCGAACGTCGTCGTCGCCTTGCGGAGCACGCCCGAGGGCGCCGACGCGTGTTCCAGGCCGGGTTCCGGCTCGACCTCGACCACCACCGATCCGCCGTCGGCCAGCGGGAAACGCACGAACTCCGGCACGGGTTCTCCTTCACTCTCCGGGACTCAGCACGGCAGGTCGAGCCACTGCTCGCGGGGCAGGCCGAGGCGCACCCGCTCCAGCTGCTCCAGCAGCGCGTCCAGCCGGTCGGGGTGGGCGAGGTACTCCAGCACCGCCTGGTAGAACGCGCTGGTCATGGCCGAGGGCATCAGGTCCGACGCGTCGAAGCACAGGCCGGTCCCGCCGGCCAGGGTCGCGGCGATCCGGCGGGTGACGTCGCTGCCGTAGACGTCCTGGCCGAGCAGCCGCCGGTGCACCGAGAACGTGGTGCCGCCGGACGGCCAGATCCGCTGCCCCCGCTCCCCCGCCAGGTAGGCCATGAGCCGGCGGGCCGCGGGGGTGTCGCGGAACATGCCGGCGAGGTCGGCGGACACCTCGGACGGCCCGCCTGCCGCGCCCGGGAACGGGAAGAACCGGAAGTCGCGGTCCGGCCGCCCGGCGTGCTCGTACCCGCCGATCGCGAAGGAGCCGAGGTGCTCCAGCGCGCACCCCGGCGGCGCCGTGAACAGGGCCTTGCCCGCGTCGGAGAAGGTGGTGAGCAGCGCCGCCGTGCTGCCGCCGCGGACCGCGCCAGGGGCCAGGACCAGCTCGCCCCACCGCTGCCACGCGTCCCGGACCGCCGGGTCGGTCCACGGCAGCCGTCCCGCCGCCCAGCCGCGGTAGGCGGCAGGCCCGGCGCGGTGCAGCAGGATGTCCTCGATCCAGTCGGTGCCGGGGAACCCGGAGTTGGGCGGGGCGCCCATGCCGAGGCACCACGGCGGCTGCCCGGCCGCCGCCAGCCGCCGCGACAGTGCCACCAGTTCGTCCCAAGTGGACGGTGCGGGCCCGGCGAACGTCTTCGGGGAGTACCAGACGATGCTCTTCAGGTCGGCCTTGACCGCGACCGCGTACCCGACGGTGCCGCCGAGCTGCTGCAGCTTCAGCCACTGCGGGCTGAACGCCTCGGCCGCCTCCGTGCCGAGGACGTCGTCCAGCGGTTTCAGCTCGCCCGAGCGCGCGTACCGCGCCAGTTCGGCGGGGTTGGACAGCACCGCGACGTCGGGCGGGGTGCCCTGCTGCAGGTCGCCGCGCAGCACCTGGTTCTGCGCGCGGGTTCCCTGGTACCGCACGGTGATCCCGGTTTCCCGGGTGAAGCCGTCGAGCACCCGCAGGAAGGCCGTCTGTTCGTCCTGGGTCCACGGGCCGAGCACCGTGACGACCGCCGCGTCGTCCCCGCTCGCGGAGCAGCCCGACACGCCGAGCACGACGGCCGCCAGCCAGGCGGCGATCCGCTGGGCTTTCACCGGCTTCTCGCCTCCCGGAACCGGTATTCGTCGAGCCGGGGCTGCAGCCCGGCCACGATCAGGAAGCCCGCCCCGAGGGCCAGCACGGGAATCCCGTAGCCGAGGCCCGGCGTCCAGGCCGGTTCGGTGAGCCCGGAACCCGGCAACGCCGGCTCGCGCGGCGGTGCGGGCGGCACGTCGGGCGGATGCGCGGCCGCGGCGGCGAAGGCGGTCACCGTGTCCCCGCAGCCGGTTCCGCACTGGGCGAGCAGCACCCGGGCGAGCGTCGCGCGGACCTGGCCCGCGGTCGCCGCGGTGACGGCGGACCGCGCGTCCACGGCGTGTTCGAGCGCGGCGCCGCTGTCCCGGGCGCCGGACTGCACGCCGAGCAGCAGTGCCGTGCCCGTGCCCAGCAGCACGAGGACCGCCGTCGCGGCCAGCAGGGCGACGTTCACCGTGCGCCGGAACCGCCGGGCGAGGAACCGCTGGGCCCACAGCAGCGCGGCGAGCAGGGCCACCAGCGGCAGCGCCCACAGCAGCGTGATCGCCGGGTTCAGCCAGGCGGCGGCGAGCTGGTCGTCGAGCGCGGCGCGCTGGGCGGCGGCGAGCTGGTCGAGCCGGGCGAGAATGCCGTTCTCCCCGTCGCTCAGCAGCCCGGCCGCGGACTGCAGGTTGCTCGCGGCGAGCGCGCGGCCCGCGTCCTGCCGGAAGTGCGCGTCGGCCTGCCCGATGAAGCCGTTGTAGGACGGCAGCAGCCCTTCGATCAGCTGCAGTGTCTGGCTGCCCTGCTCGCCCGCCGCGTTGTGCTCGGCTACCTGCGCCAGCTGCTGGCTGGCCAGGGCGATGCCGTCCTCGTACTGTTCGCTGGGGCCGGTCAGCCGGACCTGGCCGTGTTCGAAGGCGGCGACCGCCGCGCCGTGCGCGCCGACCAGGGCCTGCTTGGCCAGCGACACCTCCAGCACCGCGGGTGCGGTCCGCTCGCGGATCTCGGCGATGCTCGCCCGCACGCCGAGGAAGGTCGCCAGCGCGGTGCCCAGGACCAGCACGCTGCCGGCGACCAGCCCGAAGCGCAGCCACCAGAGCGTGTGGCGCGTGGTGCTCCTGGCCGTCGTCACGACACGGCTCCCGTCTCGAAGGGTTCACCGCAGCGCCCGCACCGCTTCGCCGACGGCCGCGCGTGGTGTCCACATCGGACACACTGACGCGGGACACCGCCCTCGTCGGACCGGGCGGGCGGGGCGGGCTCGGCCACGCTGCCGCTGAACGTGGAGATCGTCGAGCCGAGGACGAGCGAGAACCCGTCGCGCGGGCGCACCCCGTCCTTGACCGCGACGGTGCCGTCGGCGCGCACGTCGACCAGCCGGCCCAGGCGCTTGAGCACTTCCGCGTTGCCCAGCTCGGTCGCCAGCCGGACCGCGGTGGCCCATTCGCGCCCGGCCTCCGCCCGGTCGTCCCGCTCGAAGGCCTCCCAGCCGGCCCGGACCGCGCGGCCCAGCTCCGCCTGGCCGGTGACGCGGGCGACGTTCTCGTCCGGCACGCTCGACAGCGCCAGGTCGTCGGTCAGGTACCCGACGACCGGCTGCGGTTCGGCGACCACCACGTCCGCGCCCTCGGCCAGCGCGACGGTGCCGAGCAGCCGGTCCTCGTTCCGGGTCAGCTCGGCGGTGTCGACGTCGAGGCAGAGGTGGTACTCGCGCTGCTCGTCGCCCCAGGCACCGGTCGGCAGCTCGGTCACGCCACCCTCGGCCCGGCACTGCGCGGTCAGCTCCACCTCGGCCGGATGGACCTGTTTGACGAACCGCAGGCGGGCGTACGGCATCGTCGTCATCCGCAGCCGCAGATCGGGCAGCGTCCGGCCCATCGCCTGCGCGACCAGCCGCCGGAAGTCGGCGGCGAGCTCGGCGTCCTCCAGCACCGCGTCCGCGCTGCCGCGCAGCACCGAGGCGATGAGCTGCAGGTCGCGCGGCTCCCAGTCGTCCCCGATTCCCCTGGCGTCGCAGGCGAACTCGCCGCGGCAGCGGTCGAGTGCGGCCGCCAGCGCCGCCGGCGGCTCGGACTGGTTCCGGCCGTCGGTGAGCAGCACGGCGTGCCGGATGACCGCGGGCGTGGCACCGAACAGCTCGCGGGCGAGGTCCAGCCACGTGCTCATCGCGGTGCCGCCGCCGGCGATCAGCTCGGACACCGCCGCCTTCGCCTCCTGCCGCGTCCGCTCGTCCGCCACGGCCAGTCCCGGCCCGGCCGGGTAGACCAGCCGGGCCTGCCGGGTGCCTTCGACGACACCGAACAGCACGCCGTCGCGCAGGGTGTCGACGGCGACCCGGCACGCGTGCCGCGCGGCCTCGATCTTCGTGGGCGGCCAGTCCATCGAGCTGGAACAGTCCACCAGCAGCAGTTCGGCGGTCTGCGGCGGCGCGGCCGCCGTGGCCCCGGTGCCGGCGGCCCGCACGGTCAGCACGACGTCCATCCGGTCGTCCCGCGGGGCCAGGTACTTGTTCTGGCTGAGCTGGAGGGCGAACGACGGCATCGCGGTCACCTCCTCGTCCTCGGCCGGACGGCGTTGGCGAGGTCGACCAGCACGCCGTGTTCGTTCCGGTTCCCGGCCTGCTCGGCGAGCCGGCGCAGGGACTGCTCCAGCAGCGCGCGCAGGCCGCGTTCGGTGACGCGCCCGCCCAGGAGGGCGCCGCCGTCCCAGCCCTCGTCGCCGGGGAGCCCGGCCAGCACCGCCTCGCGGACCAGGGCTTCGAGCCGGTCCTGGGCCTCGCGGTCGAGGTACAGCTCGGGCAGGCGGCGTGCCGCGTCGGAGAAGTCGTCGCGGTCCGGTGGCCCGGACGGCAGCCGGGCGATCCGGATCCGCACGGCGGCGATGCGGGCGGCGTCGTAGTGCCGCGAAATCGGCGGCACGGCGTCGAGCAGCTCCACCGCGGCCGCCCGGCTGCGGAGGCGCAGCAAGCACCGCGCCAGCCCGAACGCGGCGCTGACCTGGCTGTGGTCGCGGTGCCACACCGAGCGGTAGCAGCGCTCGGCTTCCCCGGTCCGCCCGCGCAGCTCGGCACAGAAGCCGAGGGCCAGCTTCGGGGCCAGCTCGCCGGGCCAGCTGCGGTGCACCCGGTCGAACGCGGCCGCGGCCTGCCCGGGGTCGCCGCGGACCAGGGCCAGCAGCCCGTGGTGCCACGCGGCCCGCCAGTCGCGCGCGGCCTCGGCGCCGAGCAGCTCCTCGGCCGCCGACAGGGCCTGGGCCGCGCCGCCGGCGTCCTGCAGCGCGACGAGCGCCCGCGTCCTGGCGAAGGCGATCTCGGCCGAGGGCGGCCCGAACATCCCGAGCTTGTCCAGCCAGCGCTGCGGTCCCGGCGCGCCCGCGGCGGCGATGAACTCCGCGGCCGGATCGTCCGGGGCGACCCGCGGTACCGGCAGCCGGGCGGCCCCGCCCGCGGGGTCCGGCAGCCCGGGGTCCAGCTGCTCGCCGCCGGGTTCGCCGCCGAGCCAGTGGCCGAGGCCGGGCACCGCGCCGAGCCCGGCGTCGAGCAGCTCGGCGGTGTCCTCGAACAGCGGCGACGGCACCGGCCGCGGCCGTTCGTCGCGCAGGGACAAGATTTCCCGCCGGACACCGTCGAGCTGCTCGGCCATCTCGGCCGCCGTCGCGAACCGCCGTTCGTACGGCGCGACCGCCCGCTCGATGACCCGGCGCAGGGATTCGACGCCGCCGGTGCCGCGGTCTCCGGCCGCGGCGTCCAGCAGCACCTCCAGCGTCCGGCCGACGGTGTGCAGGTCCGACCGCACGGTGGCGCCGTAGCGGGCGAGTTCGTGTTTCGGGGCCCGGAAACCTTCGGTGTCCACGGGCGGGTTGACCCGGTCGCCGATCGCGCGGGCCGCGCCGAGGTCGATGATCTTCACCCGCTTGTCGCCGTGGATGACGTTGTCCGGCTTCATGTCGCAGTAGAGCAGGCCTTCGCCGTGCAGGTAGTCCAGCGCGGCGAGGATCGCGCGGCCGTAGACGATCACGTGCTCCACCCGCGGCGGCGGCCCCTCCGCCAGCAGGTCGCGCAGCGACCGGCCGCCGACGTACTCCATCACCAGGTAGGTGTCCGGCGCGTCGCCGCCGGGCGGGACGTGCTCGGCGAAGTCGTTGATCCGCACGATGTTCGGGTGGTCGAGCCGGATGAGGACGTCGCGTTCGACCCGCGCCAGCTCGCGCAGCACGGTGTTGCCGCTGTTGATCACGCCCTTGAGCACGACGTGCTGGCCGCCGAGCGCGGTGTCGGCGGCCAGGTACACCCAGCCGAGGCCGCCGCGGGCGAAGCAGCCGAGGACCTCGTAGCGGTCGCCGACGCGGTCCCCGCGGTTCAGCTTGGGCAGGAAGGAGAACGGCTCGCCGCAGTTTTCGCAGAAGCCCTCCGCGTAGGCCGGCTCGCCGGCGTACGCGCGGCCGACGGGTTCCGAGCAGTGGCCGCAGAAGCGGTACCGCTCGGGGTAGTCCGGGTCGGTGAGGACGAGCTTCTCCGGGTCCGGCACCTCGATCGCGGGCAGCGAGTGGAAGTCCGTGTCCCCGCCCCAGAGATCGACGCTCCGCCGGGTGCTCTCCGGAGCTGTTCCGGACACCGCGGCAGGCTCCTCGGCGGGGATCCCGCGGCGGCCGCAGACCTCGCAGAAGCCGATGGGCCCGACCGGTTTCCCGTGACACCACGCCGGTTCCGCCGTCATGCACCCTCCAGCCTGCGGCGGACCGCACGGACGTACTCCTCGACCCGGTCCTCGGCCTCGGGCGCGAACCCGGTCACCGCCGCCATGGCCGGGCGGTACAGCTGCCCGAGCGCGTCGTCCTCCATCAGGCCCGCGTCGGTGGCCTTGGCGTTGTACGCCCGCAGCCGGCCGCGCAGCTCGGCGTACCGGGCCGCACGGTCGTCCAGCTCGGCGTGCAGCCGGACGAGCGTGCGCCGGGCGGCCTCGGCGTCGCGCTCGGTCACCGCCAGCGCGCGCCGCACGCGGCCCGGTTCGACGTGCGTGCCCGCCGACCGCAGCGCGGCCAGCCGCAGGCGCAGGTCCGCGGTCAGGCCGGGGACGGGCACCGGGCAGCCGCGCGGGCCGGCGTGGACGGCGCGCTCCCGGGTGCGTTCCTCCTCGTGCTCCACCATGTCGACCAGCAGCGCCAGCCGGTCGAGCCGCCGGGCGTTCCGTTCGGTCTCCCAGCGGCGGGCCAGCTCGAGGCCGGGCGAACCCGGCCTGCTGAACTGCACCAGGACCGTGGCGCCCTTGTCCATCAACGGTTTCACCGCGCCGGTGAGCACCTCCTCCGGCGCCCGCGACGCGTCGACGGCGGCCACCGCCACCGCGACGTCCTCCGGGCTGTCCCGCAGCGCGGCGGTGGCCTGCTCGGTGCCGATGCCCGCGTTGACGTGCCGCGCCACCTCGTCGGCGGTCTTGCCGGTGGCGTCCACGATCGCCACGAACCCCTCGCCCAGGCGCGGGGTGGCCGAGCCGGGACGGGACACCCGCCGCTCGCGCCGCACCAGATCCAGGAAGTCGCGCGGCCCGATCGCGACGACCAGCGGCCCGGCGGGCAGCGGCGGGGGCTCGCCGACCCACCCGGCGACCGCCGGGACGTGCCGGACGATCACCTCGACCGGGATCAGGTAGGCGAGCCCGAGCCGTTCGTCGGTGTACTCGGTGACCACCATGCCGAGCACCGCGCCGGTCGCCTTGTCGATGACGCCGGCGCCGCTGAAGCCGCGGCGGACCCGCTCGCCGGGCAGCTTCGAGTTCAGCTGGATCCACTCGCCACCGGCGCCGGTGGGCCCGGCCAGCTCGGCGTTGTTGACCCAGACGCCGTGCCGGTGCGGCGGCGGGAAGCCGTAGGTGTGCACGACCCGGTCGCGCACGGCGCCGAGCCGCACGAGCGGGGCGCCCGGCACGCCGGGGAACGCCTCGCTCAGCTCCAGCAGCGCGATGTCCCCGCGGCCGTCCTCCGACGGCGGCACCCAGCAGCCGGGCCGCACGCCGGCGAGCGTCTCGGGCATGCCGGGCAGGCCGACGAACCGGACCAGCACCGCGTGGGGTTTCGAAAGCGCTTCCTCCCCCGCGGCCTGGACCACGTGCGCGCACGTGAGCACCGTGCTCGCGCCCAGCAGCATGCCGGCACCCAGGGTCCGGCCGGACGGGTCCAGCACGCACACCCGCCACGGTTCCGGCTCCCCCGCGTGCCCAGCGGCCGAACCGTCGTCCTCCCTCACCGGATGCGACCTTACGGCGGCCCACCGACAGTCCGGACGCGGTTCGCCCGCTTCCCGCCGCAGATCACCCGAACGGCCGCAGTATCCGGAGAATCCCGTGGTGAGCAACCCACGAACCGGCCGCACCGGGTGGTGGACATCCGCCGGACCGGCTCAGGCGATCGTGCGCAACCGCCGCAGTGCGAAGAACACCAGCGCCGCGGTGAGAACGGCGAAGATCCCGGCCTCGATGCCCTGGAAGACCCAGAACCGGTCCCCCGGCTGGAACTGCAGCCAGTTGGTGGCGCCCGGCCCCACGTCGCCTGCCCCGCCGCACCCGCCCGGCGGGCACGGGCCGAGCTGGGCGTCGGGCAGCACCAGCTCGCCCGCCGCGTTGCGCACGCCCTGGGCGAGAACCCAGTCACCGGACGCGGGATTCGGCGTCTGCCCGCCCGTCGGCGAGAAGGTCAGGCTCTGCGGCGGCAGGTAGCGCGGCCGCGCGAAGATCTCGATCGCGGCACGCACCGCCACGTACCCGGCCAGCGCGATCCCCATGGCGGGCAGCACTTTCCGGAACCAGGCACCGGCGAAGACGCCGAGCGCGAGCGCGAAGAGCGTGTACACCACCGGGACGATCCCCTGGACGTCGAAGGAGACGTACGCCAGCCGGCCGGTGCTCGCGGAGACCAGCGGCTCGAACCACCACGACACGCCGAGGGCGTACCCGACGGCCAGGACCGTGGTGATCCCGCCCAGCAGGCCGAACTTCACCAGCGCCCAGTGCCGCCTGCTGACGCCCTGGGTCCAGACCAGGCGGTGGGTGCCCTGCTCGATCTCCCTGGCGACCAGCGGCGCGCCGAAGAACACGCCGACCAGCACCGGCAGGACGACGAACAGGACGGCCACCAGCGTCAGGCTGCCGAACTGCTGCTGGAACTGGTGGCCGAGGGTGCCGCAGCGCGCCACCGCCTCGGTCTGCGCGATCGTCGACGCGGCGCCGAGCGCGGCCCGGCAGGCGGGCAGGCCGAGGCTGTCGGCCTTCGCGTGCATCGCCAGGCCGGTGGGCACCATGATCGCGGCGAGCACGCCGAGGGCTCCGAGGGTGAACAGCGCCTGCCTGCGGTACTGGCGCCAGGTCAGCCAGATCATGCCGGCACCTCCCATGCGGCCGCGGCCACCCGGGTCTCGGCCTCGGCGAGGTAGGCCAGCACGACGTCCTCCAGTGTCACCTCATGCTCCGTCCACAGTGGATCGATCGGCCCGTCGCCGCGCCGGACCAGCAGGGTCGACTGGCGTCCGGTGTGGCTGGCGCGGACCACCTTGCCGACGCCCGCGATCGCGTCGCTGCCCGCGCGGGGCCCGACGAGCGTGCAGTGCGTGGCGAGGAGGTCGTCGACCGCGCCGGTCAGCTGCACGCGCGAGGTCTGCAGGACGACCAGGAAGTCACAGCTGCGTTCGAGGTCGGCGAGCAGGTGCGAGGACAGCAGCACGGTGGTCTCGCTTTCGGCCACCGCGCCCATCAGTGCCTGCATGAACTCGCGCCGGGCGAGCGGGTCGAGGCTCGCGATCGGCTCGTCGAGCAGCAGCAGCCGCGGCCGCTTGGCCAGTGCGAGGGCCAGCGCGACCTGCGCCCGCTGCCCGCCCGACAGCTTGCCCACCGGCTTGCCCGGCGGGATGCCGAGCCCGGCGAGCCGGTCGCGGGCCAGCGCGGCGTCCCAGCGGCGGTTCAGCCTGCCGCCCATGGTGATCAGCTCGGCCGCGGTGAAGTCGCGGTACAGCGGGGCGTCCTGCGCGACGAACCCGATGTCGGGCAGCACGGACCGCGGGTCCCTGCCGAAGACGCGCACCTCCCCCGCGTCCGGCCGCAGCAGCCCGACGGCCAGGTGCAGCAACGTGGACTTGCCCGCGCCGTTCGGCCCCACCAGCGCGGCGACCCGCCCGGCGGGCACCGCCAGCGAGCAGTCCTGCAACGCCCAGGTGCGCCCGTACCGCTTGCCCAGCGCACGGGCCTCGATTGCCGGTTCTCCCACCGGAACTCCCTACGAAAGATCGTGCGGCACCGCGGTGCCGCGCAACGTGGTCTCGAACAGCGCCGCGATGTCGTCGGCCGACATCCCGGCGGCTTCGGCGCGCTCCAGCCAGGCCACCAGCTCGTCGCGCAGCTGCGCCTGGCTGCCGAGCGACGGCCCGGCGAGGCTGCCGGTGACGAAGGTGCCGACCCCCGGCCTGCCTTCCGCGAGGCCCTCCAGCACCAGCTCGCGGTAGGCCTTGAGCACGGTGTTCGGGTTGATCGCCAGTGCCTGCGCCACTTCGCGCACCTTCGGCAGCTGGTCGCCCGGGCGCAGCAGGCCGACGCGCAGCGCCTGCTTCACCTGGACGACGAGCTGGACGTAGGTGGCGACCTTGGACCGCCCGTCCAGGACGAACTCGATCACCTGCCCGCCTCTCTATTGTCCTACGACATTAAGACAACGACATTAAGACAACACTGCGGAGCGTTCGTCTGTCAAGCGATCCAGGCATAGGGTCGGGCCCGGACGGACACCGGGACCGGGAGGCAGTCATGGCGTTGCTGGACGATCTGGGCAAGGCGATCGCGGGCGGGACGGTCGAGATCGTCGACCTCACCGCGCCGCTGAGCGCGAGCACGCCGATCCTGCGGCTGCCCGAGCCGTTCGCCAACACCATCCCGTTCCGGCTGGAGGAGATCAGCCGCTACGACGAGCGTGGCCCGCGGTGGTACTGGAACGACATCCACACCGGCGAGCACACCGGCACCCACCTCGACGTCCCCGTGCACTGGGTGTCCGGAAAGGACGGTCACGACGTCTCGCAGGTGCCGCTGAAGACGCTGGTCGCCCCCGCGGTCGTGCTGGACTTCTCCGCGCGGGCCGCGGCGGACCCGGACTTCCTGCTCTCCATCGACGACGTCCGCGGGTGGACGGCCGAGCACGGCCCGCTGCCCGACGGCGGCTGGCTGCTCTACCGCACCGGCTGGGACGCGCGCAGCGGTGACGCGGAGGCGTTCCTCAACGCCGACGAGACCGGGTCGCACACCCCGGGCGTCTCCCCCGAGTGCGCGCGGTGGCTCGCCGAGGAAACCCCGATCACCGGGCTCGGCGTCGAAACGGTCGGCACCGACGCGGGACAGGCACCCGGCCTGGAGCCGATGTTCCCCTGCCACGAGCTGCTGCTGGGTGCGGGCAAGCACGGGCTGACCCAGCTGCAGAACCTCGCGTCGCTGCCGCCGACCGGGACGCTGCTGGTGGTGTCGCCGCTGCCGATCGTCGGCGGGTCCGGCAGCCCGGCGCGCGTGCTGGCCCTGGTGGAGCGGTGAACGTCGCCGAGCTGGTCGGCCGGACGCTGGCGGGCCTCGGCGCGGGCACGGCGTTCGGCGTGGTGGGCAGCGGCAACTTCGAGGTGACGAACGCGCTGCGCGCGGGCGGCGTCCGGTTCGTCGCCGCCCGCCACGAGGGTGGTGCGGCGAGCATGGCCGACGCCTACGCGCGGATCAGCGGCAAGGTGTCGGTGCTGTCGCTGCACCAGGGTTGCGGGCTGACCAACGCGGTCACCGGCATCACCGAGGCGGCGAAGAGCCGCACGCCGATGCTGGTGCTGACGGCCGACTCCGCGGGCGCGTCGGTGCTGTCCAACTTCCGCATCGACCAGGACGGCCTGGCGGCGGCGGTCGGCGCGGTGCCGGAGCGCGTGCACTCGGCCGCGAGCGCGTTCGCCGACACGCTGCGGGCGTTCCGGACCGCCCGGCAGCAACGCCGGACGGTGGTGCTGAACCTGCCCCTGGACGTCCAGGCCGAGCAGGCCCCGGAGCCACCCCCGCTGCCGCCGGTCCCGGGCCCGGCACCGGTACGCCCGGACGCGGCGGCGGTGGCCGAGCTGGCCGAGCTGCTGGCGGCGGCGGAGCGGCCGGTGTTCATCGCGGGCCGCGGCGCGCGCGGAAGCGGCGAGGTGCTGCGGGAGCTGGCGGCGCGGTGCGGCGCGCTGCCGGCGACGTCGGCGGTGGCACACGGGCTGTTCCACGGCGACGAGTTCGCGCTGGGCATCGCGGGCGGGTTCGCGTCCCCGGTGGCGGCCGAGCTGATCGTGGGCGCCGACCTGGTGGTGGGCTGGGGCTGCGCGCTGAACATGTGGACCACCCGGCACGGCAAGCTGCTGAGCCCGCACGCAAAGCTCGTCCAGGTCGACATCGAGCAGGCGGCACTGGGCGCACACCGCCCGATCGACCTCGGCATCACCGGAGACGTGTCCTGCACGGCGTCGGACGTGCTGCCCCTGATCCGGCAACGGCAGGGTTACCGCACGGAGGAGGTGGCAGCCCGGATCGCAAGGGGCCGCTGGAACGACGTGGAGCACGAGGACCTGTCCCGCGGCGGCCGCATCGACCCGCGGACGCTGAGCAGGCTCCTGGACGAGCTGCTGCCGTCGTCCCGGATCGTCGCGGTCGATTCCGGCAATTTCATGGGTTACCCGAGCGCGTACCTGTCGGTCCCGGACGAGCAGGGATTCTGCTTCACGCAGGCGTTCCAGAGCATCGGCCTGGGCCTGGGCACGGCCATCGGAGCGGCACTGGCCCGCCCGGACCGCCTCCCGGTACTGGGCACGGGTGACGGCGGCTTCCACATGGCACTGTCCGAACTGGACACAGCGGTCCGCCTGAAGCTGCCCCTGGTGGTGATCGTGTACAACGACGCGGCGTACGGAGCGGAGGTCCACCATTTCGGCGGGGCGGACATGACAACGGTCCGCTTCCCGGAGTCCGCCTGCGCGGCGATCGCCCGCGGTTTCGGCTGCGCGGGGGTGACGGTCCGGTCGCCGGAGGACCTGTTCGCGGTCCGGGAGTGGCTGGCGGGTCCTCGGAAGGCCCCGTTGGTCATCGACGCGAAGATCGCCGATGACGGTGGTTCGTGGTGGCTCGCGGAGGCATTTCGGCACTGACTGGTTCGACCGCCCGCCCGGGGGGCCGGCTCGCCGAGTACGTGCCCGGCGACCGGCCTGGGTGATGCTGGGGGCGCCGACTTTGCGCCCCGACGACGGTGGTTCGTGATGGCTCGCGGAAGCGTTCCGACACTGACTGGTTCAACCGCCCGCCCGACGGGGACCCGCTCGCCGAATGTGCACCCGGCGAGCGGCCTGGGTGATGCTGGGGGCGCCGACTTTGCGCCCCGACGACGGTGGTTCATGGTGGCCCGCGGAAGCGTTCCGACACTGACCGGTTCAACCGCCCGCCCGACGGGCACCGGCTCGCCGAATGCGCACCCGGCGAGCGGCCTGGGTGACGCTGGGGGCGCCGACTTTGCGCCCCGACGACGGTGGTTCGCGGTGGCCCGCGGAAGCGTTCCGACACTGACCGGTTCAACCGCCCGCCCGACGGGACCGGCTCGCCGAATGCGCACCCGGCGAACGGCCCTGGGCGATGCTGGGAGCGCCGACTTTGCGCCCCGACGACGGTGGTTCATGGTGGCTCGCGGAAGCGTTCCAGCACTGACCGGTTCGACCACCTGCCCGACGGGGACCGGCTCGCCGAGTGCGTACCCTGCGAGCGGCGGGAGTGATGCTGGGGGCGCCGACTCTGCCTGGATGGCGAGGGAAGGTCACGAACCGGGTTCCAGCCCTGGTTATCTCGCCCGCGGGTGTAGGCCCGTAGCCTTGTGGCTGCGGGCCTGTCCCGTCACGCTGCGAATGGCAGCGGTTCGTGGAGGTTGTTGCGCCGGGGTTTTCGGCGCCTGTCCAACCAGGTCGGTGGCAGGAATTCCGGTAACCCGTCGGCGGCGATGCGGACTTCCCATCCGGAGCGGTGTAGCAGCCGGTGGTGGTGGGCGCACATCAGGACCAGGTTGCCTAGTTCGGTGGGTCCGCCTTCGGACCAGTGCCGGATGTGGTGGCCCTGGCAGTGTCGGGGTGGCCGATGGCAGCCGGGGAAGGCGCAGCCGCGGTCGCGCAGGTACAGGGCTCGGCGGATGCCGGGTGGGACCAGGCGTCGGAGGCGGCCGACGTCGAGGGGTTCGCTGTGGCTGCCCAGGACCGCGGGGATGACCATGCAATCGCAGGCGTGCAGCCGCGCTTCGGCGGCGGAGATGGTTCCGGTATCACCGAGGAGAGCCTTGCCGATGCCGGTCTTCAAGTCTTCCAGGGAGATCGCGACCATCACGTGGGCGCGTTCCCCGGCCTGCATCGGCAGCTCCGGGGAGTTGGCGGCGAGGTCCATCGCATCGGAGAAGGCGTCGCCGTAGCGTTCCAGCGGGGAACGCAGATCCGGGCCTTCGTCGGTGGAGCGCCGCTGGGCCAGGGCATCCAGGACCGCGCTGGCCCGGGTGCCGGTCTCGTCATCGAACCGGCCGTGCAACTCCCAAACTCCGGATCTTTTGCGTCGCAAGGACAGTTCGCGGTCCGGCCGGGCGGGTTCGGTGTCCTGAGGAGGCTGGCCGTCAGGATGGAGATGGGCCAGGATTCGCGCGCCAAGGGTCGCGACCTGCTTGTGCCCGGCATCGGCAGCAAACCCCAGCAGGTCCTGCTCGACCCGATCACGATGCTCGGGCGGAACGTCCCGCAACACGGTGACGATCGTGTCGATCATCGGATCGCTTAAGCGTCCTTCGCGGGCCACCGAAGCGACCTCGGGAGCCAAGGGAGGTATGGGAGTGCCGTCAAGGGCAAGGCCAGGCTGGAGCTGCCGGGCCCGCTTGACCAAGACTTCCGCGGCATGCCGGGGCAGATCGGCGAGATGCTCCAGAAACCGCGCCACGGAACGGTATCCGAACATCTCCATCACGCCGCGCTGCTCGATCCCGACCAGGATGGCGCCGATTTCCGCTTCCCTGGACCGGATCTCCGCGAACAGCTCACCGAGCCGGTCGGCGAGGGCCTCCGGTTCGGCGTTCCACACAGCGTTGTCGGCCATAACCCCAGAGTGCCCGACCTTCGAACGCATGTCATCACTCGACCAGGTGAACCGAACGATACCGAAACTCCCGAAGCACCACAGAACCCGAAAGAACCTCGACACCAATCATCCGCCCAGTGAACCCACCGGCAACCTCAGTGGAGAGATACCGGCCGTCAAAGACACCAAGAACACGAGAAGACCCCAGAGACAACTCGAGAAGATCAGGCCCGTCACCCCCGGCAAGAGCGCGAATCCGAAGAGAAACATCACTACCGGAAGGAACAACAGCGACATCGCTGACCGAAGGACCCACAGCAAGAGTACAGGTGACAGAATCCGAAGAAGCAGTCAACCCATACCAATGCCGGTCATCAAGCCGGACCAGAAACCGGCCGACGCCGGAAGAAACGTCGAGCCGGACGGAAGCAGTCCACAGCTCGTCGAGAGCCCGGGTCACCAGCATCCCGGGTCCGAGCACCAGAGACCCAGGAGAATCCCACCGGCAGAACGACGAAGGCGGAGCGCCGGGCGAAACCCACCGAGGATCCAGCGAAGAATCCGGGAAGACCTCGACAAAACTGCGATCCCGGGGTGGAACAGCAAAACGGGACTCGTCGACGACAGGCCACCCGTCAACCCAGTCGACTCCGGCCAGGAAAGTCTCCCGGCCGTTGACGTGGAAAGACGGAGTGACACCCCGGGGCCGAACTCCCAGATACACCATGGCCCAGCTGCCGTCGGCACAGGAAACGAGGTCGGCGTGCCCGGTGTTCTGCACCGGATGGGTCGTACTCCGGTGCGTCAGGACGGGATTCCCGGGCGCAGGCTCGAAAGGACCGTCCAGCGTCCGGGCCCGCGCGACAGTGACCGCGTGCCCCCGCTCGGTGCCGCCCTCGGCCAGCAGTAGGTACCACCAGCCGTCGATGCGGTACAAATGCGGTCCCTCGGGGTAGGCCAGCCCGGATCCGGTCCACAGTGGACGAGGGTCGTCGAGCAGGACACCCGAAAGCGGGTCGATCGGTGCGCTCACGATGGGCGGGGACGTCGGGGAGAACGTCGCCCAGGTCAGGTGGCAGACGCCGTCGTCGTCCCAGCACAGGTCCGGGTCGATGCCGCCCGTTCCCGGGACGTGCACCGGGTCCGACCACGGGCCCGACGGGTCCTCCGCCGTCACGATCAGGTGGCCGCGGTCGTCCGAGACGTTCGTGGTCACCACGTGGAACAAGCCGTCGTGGTGGCGCAGCGTGGGGGCGAAGACGCCCCGGCTCGGGCGCAGTCCGCCGAGCCGGGGCAGGGCGTGGCCGATCAGCTCCCAGTTCACCAGGTCCGTGCTGCGGTGGATCGGGACGCCCGGCACGTACTCGAAACTCGAGTTCGCCAGGTAGTACGTCCCGCCGACGCGGCAGATCGACGGATCGGGGTGGAAGCCCGGGATGATCGGGACCGTCATCGGCGTCTCCTCACGACGTCACAGCGACACCGGCGATTCTTCCCGATACGCCCCGTGCAGCGCCTCCAGGAACGCCGGCGCCGCGGGCAGCGGCACCGGCCCGATCCGGCGGACCGCCACCCCGGGCGTCCACGAGTTCATCACCACTCCCCCGGCCAGCGACGGCAGATCCGCCGGTGTGACCGCCTCGACGCGCTGGGGTACGCCTAGGCGGTCCAGCTGACGGCGCACGATTCCCATCGTGATCCCGCCCAGCACCTCGGCTTCCGGCCACACCACCGCGGAACCGTCCCAGAACGCCAGGTTCCAGATGGTGGCCTCGCTCAGGCGGCCGCGGCGGTCGACGAACGCGGCGTCGTCCGCCCCTTCGGCCTTGGCCTTGCGGAGGAAGTACGTCTTGGCCACTTCGCCGACGTGCTTGAACTGCGGGAGCGTGCGCTCGTGCTCGACCACCGACAGCGCCAGCGGCCCCCGCGGGCCGTCGGCGGGCGGTCCGGTGCGGACCAGCACGTCGAGTTCCGCCTCGTCCGCCGTGAACTCCCCGGCCGGGGAATAGACCGTCGCCGTCAGGGAGACGTCGGAGGGGCCCGCCTGCACTGCCGTGCGCAGCAGGTCCCGGACGCGGTCGTCGGGCAGGGCCCGGCCGAACAGCTCCAGCGACGCCGTCCGCAGGCGCCGCAGGTGGAGGTCGAGTCCCCGCACCCGGCCGTCGCGCACCTGCATGGCCGTGAAATGCGCGTAGCCGGAGAACGCCAGCGGGGCCAGGTCTTCGGCCGTCGCCGGGCGGCCGTTCCGTTGCACCACGAAGAATGTCATACCGGCACGGTAGAATCTGACACCGGTGTGAGATTCAAGGGCGGATGACGGAGATCACATGAAGATCGGGGAGCTGGCCCGCCGGACCGGCGTCAGCCCGCGCCTGCTGCGCTACTACGAAGAACAGGGGCTGCTCACGTCGGAACGCGCCGGGCGCGGCCACCGCCGGTACGCCGAGGACGCGCCGGACGTCGTCGAGCACATCCGGGCGCTGCTCGCCGCCGGGCTGTCGACCAGCGCGATCCGCGAGCTGCTGCCGTGCGTCGAGGCGCCGGGCCCGGCGCTGGAACACTGCGCCGCGCCGATGCTGCGGGACCACCTCGAAGGCATCGACGGGAAGATCTCGACCCTGCAGAACTCGCGGGCCGCGCTGTCGGACCTGCTCGCCGCGACCGAACCGCGGAGCGGGCAGCCTGGCTAGCCCAACGCAAACCGCGTGGCGAACGCCTCCAGTTCCGCCCGCCGCCGTCCCGGTTCGGCCGTCGACGGGCTGACCACGATCCGGGTCACGCCCTGTGCCGCCAGCGTCTCGACGTCCTCTTTGGACAGATCCAGCGAACCCCAGCGCGTGTACTGCAAGCCATCCGGGTCGCGCCCCTCCGCGGCCGCCGTCGAGCGGACCAGGTCGAGCTGGGAACGACGCTCGTCCGGGGTGAGCATGCCACCCGGGAACCAGCCGTCCCCGCGGCGCCCGGCCCGCCGGGCCGCCGCCGCGCTCGACCCTCCGATGTGGATCGGCAGTTCCCGGACCCCCACCGGTTTCGGGAAGCTGCAAACTCCGTCGAGACGGAAGAACTCGCCCTCGAAAGTGACGCCGTCCTCGCCGCTCGCCCACAGCAGCCGCAGGACGTCGATCGCTTCGCCCGCTCGGCGGCCGCGGGTCGCGAAGTCGACGCCGACAGCCGCCGCTTCGCCCGGTAGCGCGCCGACGCCGACCGTCAGGAGGCGCATGCGGCCGCCGGAAAGGACGTCGATCGTGGCCAGCCTCTTGGCCAGTACCACCGGGTGGTGGTACGGCAGCAGCAGGACGCCGGTGCCGAGCAGGATGCGCCGCGTCGTGGCGGCGATGAACGCGAGGCACTCCAGCGGGTCCGCGTACGGCAGCGACGGCGGCAGCTCCATCGCCCCGATCTTCGCACCGGGGTACAGCGCCACGTGCTCCGGCAGGTACACCGACTCGAACCCGCATTCCTCCGCGTCACGGGCGAACCCGGCGAGCGTCTCGGGGCCGGTGCCGAAAGCGGGTGTGCTGTAACTGATTCCGAACTTCACGGTGGCCGACGCTAAACGTTGACGCCCACGGCAGGGCAAGCTCAGCCGATCCGGGTCACCCGGCACAGGGCGGCGAACCCGTCGTCGGTGCCCGGCCAGTGGGCGCGGACCGCGTCGATGCCTGCGCGGCGCACCACTCCGCGCAGGACCGCCGTCACGATGATCGCGTCGTCGGCGTAGCCGAGTACCGGGATGAAGTCGGGGACCAGGTCGATCGGCAGCGCGAGGTAGGCCAGCAGCAGGCCGAGCCGGACCCGGACGCCGCGCGGCAACGTCTTGTCCGCGGCCAGCCGGCGCAGCAGCCGCAGGACGTCCGGCAGCAGCCGCAGCGCCTCCCGCAGCAGGCCGCCGCGGGGCCGGGCGGCCAGCAGGGCCACGATCAGGACGAGCCAGGCGAGCAGCAGCGCGGCGGCGATGCCGATCAGGACGTCCCAGCCGTTCATGACGCCGAGGCTACCGGGGGGGTCAGCAGGCGAGCGTGCCCTGGCGCAGCGCGTGCCCGTCGTCGTTGCCGTCGTCGGCCCAGTAGACCGGCTTGACGCCGTTCACGCAGCCGTCCGAGATCGCGAAGCCCTCGTTGTTGAAGTCGGGCATGCCGGACGGCCGGGCGTAGACCGCCGTGGTCGCGAAGCGGCCGGACGCGCCGAGCCGCATCGTGCGGTGCTCGCCGTGGCACGTGTCGTCGCAGACCACCCACAGCCGCGCGGCCTGCGGTTCCCACTGCAGCTCCATCACCGTGCCCAGCCCGCTCGCGAACGACGTCACGCGGGTGAACGCCCCCGAGTCCTGCAGGACGTACCCGTGGATCATGCCGGTGCCCTCGACGCCGGC
This sequence comes from Amycolatopsis melonis, assembly GCF_040064235.1. Lineage (NCBI taxonomy): Bacteria > Bacillati > Actinomycetota > Actinomycetes > Pseudonocardiales > Pseudonocardiaceae > Amycolatopsis > Amycolatopsis melonis. The sequence continues at coordinate 798,982 of NZ_JBDZYD010000001.1, read as the reverse complement.
GAAGAACACTCCCCCGCTGTGCGGGCCGTAGCGGGCGGGGTCGTACGGGGCGCCCGTGGACTCGTCGAGCAGGCCGGTCAGGGCCGTGTCGGGAATCCACGTGAGACCCTCGAAGCCGAGGTTGGCGCCGACCGGGGGCAGGTCGGCGGTCAGGTTCCACTCGCGGGTGGCGGTCAGGGTGGTGCCGGTGCCGCCGACGTCGTAGCGCAGCACGGACAGGCGGCTGGTGCCGGACGCGGCGGCGTCCCGCTCACTGGCGACGAACACGGCACCGGCGGCGGCCGTCACGCCTTCGCTGTCCGGGCTGCCGGAGCCACCGGGGAACCGCAGTGCCTTGCCCGACGCCCAGCCTGCCGACGTGTCCGGTGTCCAGCCGGGCCCGCCCGGCAGCAGGCGCCACAGCCGCCCGGAGTTCTGCACCGCCCACAGCGCGCCGCCGTCCGGGGACAGGCCGCTGAGGTCCTCGCCGAAGACGTTCGCCGCGTCCGCCGTGGTCACCGCGCTGCCGCCGGGCCAGGCGGCGGCGCAGGCGTTCGGGCCGCCGAGGGTCACCGCGGCCGCCGCGAACGCCCCGGTCCCGTCCGGGCAGCGCGACCACGACGGCGCCGAGTGCGTGCTCCAGCGGAAGCTGTCGGCCAGTGAGCCGTCCGGCCGGTACAGCCGCGCCGCGTCCGACGAGCCGAGGCCGAACGCGGCGTGGACGTCGAACGCGCGGAACCCACCGGCGGCCAGGGTCGTCCCGGCCGGGATCCTGAACTTCGAGCTGTCCGACGAGTCCTTCAGCACCCAGCCCGAGAGGTCGACGGCCGCGGTGCCGGTGTTGACCAGTTCGATCGAGTCGTTCACCGATCCGGTGGTCACGACCTCGTTGATGCGGACGTCCGCCGGGGCGGCCGCGGCGGGACCGGCGGTGAGCAGGACACCCAGGACGACGCAGAAGACGCGGAAGGCGAGCACGCTGCCAGGATCCCGGCGCGACACGACCGTCCGCACTCCGGCAGACGGGTTTTCCTTGAACACTGTCGGAAAGTTTTGATCACCGCCGGTGCGGGAAGCCGTCAGTGAGGTGTCGGTCAGCGGGAAGGTTCGGCGTGCTCGGAACTCTGATGGCGGTGACGAAGGCCGGGGCGGCGCTCGCCCTGGCCGGTCCGCTTCTGGTGACGCGGGAAGCGAAGAAGGCGGTTTCGGCGATCGGCCCGCTCGTCGGGGAGCTGACCGAGGGCGCGGCCGGGACCGTGGCCGAGGTGACCGCCACGACCGGCCGCACGACGGTCCGCGCCGCGCGGGTCGTGCGCAACGCCGCCGGGGCCCGCTCCGCCGTGTGGCGCGCCGGGCGGCGCCTGCACGTGCCGCTGCGGCCCGGCGACGACGGTGCCCGCCCGGACCCGGCCGCGTTCGCCGCCGAGGTGGCCGGGCACGAGAGCGTCGCCGGGGCCTACTGGGACGGCGGGCTCGGCAGCGTGGTCATCTACCTGGCCGAAGAGGACACGTGTGACGCCGTCGTCGGCTGGATCGGCGAGCACTGCGGACGGCACGGGCTGGTCCCGGCCGAGCCGGGCGACTGCGCCCCCGCGCACCCCGGCGACACCTACGGCGTGCGGGCGGCGGCGCTGGCACTGGCGATGGACGTCGCCGGGCTGGCCGTCTCGCTCGGGACCCGCTCCGGCCGCCTGCATGCGGGGGTGAAGGCCGCGGTCTCGGCGGCCCGCGAGCACCCGGCCGTCCGGTCCGCGCTGGACGAGCAGTTCGGCTGGTACACCGCCGAGCTGGCGCGCGCGGCAGTCTCCGCCGCCGTGCGCGGGTTGAGCCAGGACCCGCAGGAGCTGGTGCTCGACGCCGCCCTGCGCACCGGGCAGCTGGCCGAGGCGATTGCCCGGCTGGCCGCGTTCGACGCCGTCCACGACGACCTCTGCTCGCCCGAGCGGCCCAGCCTCGGCGTGACACCGCCGCAGCGGCGGGTCCGGGTGCCCTCGGAGGACTACGCGCACACCGCGGTCAGCGGTGGCCTGCTCGCCGCGCTGGCCGACCTGCTCGTGCGCCGCAACGCCGGCGAAGCCGCCGAAGCGTTCCTGACGACGTCTCCGCTGCCTGCCCGCTACGCCGACACGGCCTTCCACAGCGCGATGGGCACCGCGTTCGCCCGTGAAGGGGTGCTCGTCCGCGATCCGGACCGGCTCAAGGCACTGGACACAGTGGACACTGTGGTGCTGCACGCCGATGCGCTGCACGGCAAGGACGGGCTGGACCCGCACGCCGAAGCCGTGCTGGACGCCGCGCGGCGCGCCGAGGCGCGGGTGGTCCTTTTCGGACCGGACGTCCGCGACCGGCTCGGCGAGTTCGCCGCGCTCGCCGACGACGTCGTCGGCGAGGACGAGACGTTTGCGGGGCTGGTGACGCGGCTGCAGGACGAGGACCACGTGGTGCTCACCGTCGGGCGGCCGCCCGCGCAGTGCAGCCCGAACTGCGACGAAGTGGCCGGCCTGTTGTCCGGAGACCTGTGCGTCGCGCTCGCCGACCGCAACGCCCCGGTGCTGTGGGGCGCGGACCTGGTCGTGCGCCCCGGGCTGACCGGCGTGTGGCGGGTGCTGCGGGCCGCGGGCGCCGCACGCGCGACCAGCAAGCGCGCCACCCGCGTGGCGACCGCGGGCGGCCTGATCGGCGGGCTGCTGCTGATGTCCGGCCGCCGCCGGTCGCGGCTGGACCCCGTGCTGCTCGGCGGAATCAGCGGGCTCGCCATGGGCTGGTTCGCCGCGCTGCGCGTCGCCGCGACGCCGCCGCCGTCCGGCCGGGTGCGGATCGCCTGGCACGAGCTGCCCGCCGACGACGTCGTCCGGCGGCTGGACGAACTGCGCGAAGAGCCAACGCATTGGGAGCTGGCCAAGGAGCGGGTGCGGGCGGTGGCGCGGCATCCGGCGGCCGCGCCGGTGCGGTTCGGGGCCGGGCTGGCCGCCGACGTCGTCGCCGAGCTGAACGACCCGCTGACCCCGGTGCTGGCCCTCGGTGCGGCGGCGTCGGCGGTGGTCGGGTCGCCGGTGGACGCGCTGCTGGTGGCCGCGGCGATGGGGCTGAACGCGGTGGTCGGCGGGGCGCAGCAGTTCCGCGGCCGCCGGGCGCTGGCCAAGCTGCGCGAAGGCGAGCGGCAGCGGGCCCGCCGCGCGGGCGGCAAGGTCGTCGACGCCCGGGTGCTGCGGCCCGGCGACCGCATCGAGCTGCGCGTGGGCGACGTCGTCCCGGCCGACGCCCGGCTGCTGACCGGCAGCGACCTCGAAGTCGACGAATCCGCGCTGACCGGCGAGTCGCTGCCGGTCGCCAAGCAGCTCGACCCGGTGCCGGGCGCGCCGATGGCCGAGCGCAGCTGCCTGGTCTTCGCGGGGACGACGGTGGTCAGCGGCGAAGGCACGGCGGTGGTCGTCGCCGTCGGCTCGGAGACCGTGGCAGGCCGCGCGGTCGAGCTGGCCACGCGGACGTCGGCCGCCGCCGGGATCCAGGCCCGGCTGCAGGACCTCACCCGCCGGGCGCTGCCGCTGACGCTGCTCGGCGGCGCGCTCGTCACCGGGCTGTCGGCGATCCGCGGGCGGCCGATGCGCCGCGCGCTGGCCGGCGGGGTCGCGATCGCCGTCGCCGCGGTGCCCGAGGGACTGCCGCTCGTGGCGACCGTGGCCCAGCGCGCGGCGGCCCGGCGGCTGTCGGCCCGCGGCATCCTCGTGCGGGCCCCGCGGGCGCTGGAAGCGTTGGGGCGCTTGGACGTCGTGTGCTTCGACAAGACCGGGACGCTGACCGAGAACCGGCTGCGCGTGGTGACCACGACCGGCCCCGACGGCCGGGCCCGCAAGCCGGAGCCGGGCGACGCGGTGCTGCGGGCCGCCGCCCGGGCGTGTCCCGGCACGCTCGACGACCCCCACGTGCGGGCGCACGCCACCGACCACGCCGTGCTGGCGGCCGCGGGCCCGGACGAGGACTGGACCGAGCTGGCCGGCCAGCCGTTCGAGGCGAACCGGGGCTACTCGGCGACCGTCGGGCGGGTCGGCGACGGCGAGCCGGTCCTGCTGGTCAAGGGCGCACCGGAGATCGTCCTTCCCGCTTGCTCCGATGTGGACGTTCCCTCCGCGGAAGCGTTGGCGGACAAGGGGTTGCGTGTGCTCGCGGTGGCGTCCCGGAAAGCCGGTGCCGCCCTCGACGGCGACGACTCCGACGTGCTGGCCGACCTGGAGTTCCTCGGGTTCGTCGGCCTGGCCGACACCCTGCGGCCGACCGCCGAGCCGCTGATCGGCGGCCTGCGTGCGGCCGGGATCGCGCCGGTGATGCTCACCGGCGACCACCCGAACACCGCGCGGGCCATCGCGACGTCGCTCGGGTGGCCCGCCGACGCCCCGGTCGTCACCGGCGACGAGCTGGCCGGGCTGGACCGCGCCGGGCGGGCCGAGCTGCTGGCGGGCGCGGGGGTGATCGCCCGCGTCGCGCCGGAGCAGAAGCTGCAGGTCGTCGAGGCGCTGCGGGAGGCGGGCCGGGTGACGGCGATGGTCGGCGACGGCGCGAACGACGCGGCCGCCATCCGCGCCGCGGACGTCGGCATCGGCGTGCGCGCCCGGTCGTCGACGGCGGCGCGCACCGCGGCCGACGTCGCGCTGACCGACGAGGACCTGACGGTGCTTCTGGAAGCCGTGGCCGAGGGCCGTGCGTTGTGGCGCAGCGTGTCGGACGCGGTGACGATCCTGGTCGGCGGCAACGCGGGCGAGATCGGCTTCTCGGTGCTGGGCACGCTGGTCTCGGGCGACTCGCCGCTGGGCACGCGGCAGCTGCTGCTGGTCAACCTGCTGACCGACCTGTTCCCGGCGATGGCGGTGGCGGTCACCCGCCCGGACGACGACGGGCCCGGCGGCCTCGGCGAGGGCCTGACCCGCGACATCACCAGCCGCGGCGTGACGACCGGCGTCGGCGCGACGACGGCGTGGCTGCTCGGCCGGTTCACCCCGGGCACGGTGCGCCGCACGAGCACGATGGCGCTGTGCGGCCTGGTCGGCACCCAGCTGGCCCAGACCCTGCGCGGCCGCCGCCGCAGCCCGCTGGTGATCGCCACGGCGGCGGGGTCCGCACTGGCGCTGGCGGCGATCGTGCAGACGCCGGGGATCAGCCAGTTCTTCGGCTGCACGCCGCTGGGCCCGCTGGCGTGGGCCGGTGTCGGCGCGGGCGTCACGGCCGGGGCGCTGACCTCGTCCCTGCCGGTCCTGCGGGCATGAACTACCGGTAGGAGCCGTTCACAGCTGCTTGAAGAAGCCCAGCAGGGCCTCGTTCACCTCGGCGGGCCGTTCCATCTGGACCCAGTGGCCGGCACCCGGGACGTCGACGATGCCGCGCACGTCCGTCGCCGCCTTCGTGATGGCCGTGGGGTCGGTGAACGCGCGGGTGATGTCCGTTTCGCCGCAGAGGTAGAACGCCGGCCGCGTGATCGGCGTGTGCTGCCACGGTGCCAGCAACGCCCAGTTGCGGTCGATGTTGCGGTACCAGTTCAGCCCGCCGGTGAACCCCGAGCGCCTGAACGACTCCACCGCCGCGTCGACGTCTTCGGCCGCCAGCCAGTCCGGCAACGGCTGCGGATCGGTGAACACGTCGAGGAAACCGCCGCCCTCGGGCACGACCGGGGCGCCCGCCGAACCGCCGAGCAGCTTCCGGAACGTCGTGGGCAGGTCCGCCCCGAACTCCGCCTCCGCCACGCCCGGCCGCTGGAAGTAGAGCTGGTAGAAGCCCTCGCCGAAGTGCTGCCGCAGCAGGCTCAGCGGCGGCGCGGGCGCCCGCAGCGACGGCGGGACGCTGATCCCGGCGACCCCGCGCACCAGGTCCGGGCGCAGCAGCGCGGTGTGCCAGGCGACCGGCGCACCCCAGTCGTGCCCGACCACGATCGCGCTTTCCTCGCCCAGCGCGCCGATCAGCGCGACGACGTCGCCGACCAGGTGCAGCAACGTGTAGTGCTCCACCCCGTCGGGACAGCTGCTGCGGCCGAATCCCCGCTGGTCCGGCGCCACGACGCGGTATCCCGCGTCCGCGAGCGGCCCCAGCTGGTGGCGCCACGAATGCGCCGTCTCGGGCCAGCCGTGCAGCAGCAGCACGAGCGGCCCCTCCCCCTGCTCCACGTAGTGCAGGGTGATCCCGTTGACGTCCACGGTCCGGTCGGTCGGCACCGCTTTTCTCCTCTGTTTCAGTGCCGGTGTCCCGCACCGGCGAGGTCGAGAACCCAGGCGCTCCAGGCGATGTCGGCCCGCTGCCCGGGCAGTTCGAGCGCCGCGGAGACGGTCTGGACGAGCCCGGTGGCGAGGAAGGTCCGCACCTGCCGGTCGTCCGCTCCGGTCAGCCGGGCGATGGCGTCCAGCAGGCCGAGATGCCGCCGTCGCACGGCCTCCCGCACCCCGTCGTCGGCCGCGGCGGCGTACCCCTGCAGCACGACGAGCCCGACGGTCCGCTCGCGCTGCAGCAGGCCGACATAGGCGGACCCGAGCGCCCCGAGCGTCGGCTCGGCGCCTTCGAAGGCGGCCTCGATCCGGTCGAACGCGGCGTGCACGACCTCGAGGAACAGCTTCTGCTTGGACCCGAACATCTGCACGATCCGCGGATGCGAGATCCCGGCCCGCGCGGCAATGGCCTCCAGCCGCGTCCCGGCGAGCCCGGTGACGGCGAACTCGGCTTCGGCGGCCGCGAGAATCCCGGCCCGCCGGACGGCGGCGGGCAGCCGGGTCTCGCTCATCCCCGGCCGATCTGGCTGAGCACGAGCTTGTTGTCGTAGAGGCAGCGGTAGGCGTGGACGAGGCCGTCCTCGCCCAGTTCGAGCCGGTCGTCGCCGTGGAACTCGACGCGCTGCCCGGTGCGGGCGAAGGTCCCGGTGAAGTGCCAGGCGACGACGACGGCAGGCCGCGCGATCTCGGCGTAGTAGCCGACGCGCGTGAAGGCGAAGTCCGGGTAGGCGCGTGCCATGTGCGTGACGAACCGGCGGAGGGCGTCCGAGCCGTGTGCGGTTTCGGCGAGCGCCGGTTCGTCGTAGACGAGGTCTTCGGCGCACAGTGCCGCCACCGCGTCGGCGTCACGCGCGTTCCACGCCTTTTCCCAGCGGTCGCAGAAGTCCTCGATCATCGTCGCCATGAAGCTAACTTACAAGTAAGTAAGCACCGGCGGCAAGGGCGCTCACCGCGGCGCGGCCCGGACGTGCGCCCGCTCCCCCTGCCGTCCGACCAGGCTGAGGAACTCCACCGGCTCCGGGCCCGCCGCACCGAACCAGTGCGGGGTGCGGGTGTCGAACTCCGCCGCCTCGCCGGGCTGCAGCACCAGGTCGTGCTCGCCGAGGATCAGCCGCAGCCGCCCGTTCAGGACGTACACCCAGTCGTGTCCCTCGTGAGTGCGCGGCTCCGGCTCGCCCGCGCCGCCGGGCAGGACGAACTTGTACGCCTGGATGCCGCCCGGGCGGCGGGTCAGCGGCAGGATCGTCGAGCCGTCGCCGCACGCGATCGGGCGCAGGTTCACCCGCGGGTCGCCGGTCGGGGGCGCGTCGACCAGTTCGTCGAGCGTCACCCCGTACGCACGGGCCAGCGGCAGGAGCTGTTCGAGCGTCGGGCGGCGCAGGCCCGCCTCCAGCCGGGACAGCGTGCTCGCCGAGATGCCCGTCTGCTCCGCCAGTGCCGTCAGCGTCGTCTCCCGTTGCTGCCGCAGGCGCTTCAGCCGCGGCCCGACGGCGTCGAGTGCCCGGTCGATCGTCTCGTCCACTTCCGCCATTTTGCCATTCGGCAAGAAGCTTTGCCAATCCGCCGGACCCGCGGGCACGGTGGCAGCCGGAACGACGAGAGGATTCCGATGACCGACTTCGACCGCCCGTACTGGGAAGCCCACTGGCGGCACGCCTCCACCGGCCCGGCGGAACCCAACCCGCACCTGGTCCGCGAAACGGCCACGCTCACGCCGGGCACCGCACTGGACGCCGGCTGCGGCGCAGGCCACGAAGCCCGCTGGCTCGCCTCACGCGGCTGGGCCGTCACCGCGGTGGACATCTCCGCCGCGGCCCTCGCCCGCACGGCCGCCTCCGCCGCGGCCCTTACCCGCGATACCTCCTCCCCCGCGGCCCTCGCCCGCGATACCGCCGCCCAGGACGTCGAGTGGGTGCAGGCCGACCTGACCACCTGGAGCCCCGGCCGCTCCTTCGACCTGGTCGTGACGCACTACGCCCACCCGGCAATGCCACAGCTGGACTTCTACGACCGCATCTCGCGCTGGGTCGCACCCGGCGGCACGCTGCTCGTCGTGGCGCACCAGCACGGTGAAGCGTCGGCCACGCCGGCCGGTGTCACCGCCCGCCTGGACGCCGCACGCTGGACGATCGGGACCGCCGAGACGTCCGTCCGCACCTTCGGGACCGCCACCCTGCACGACGTCGTCGTGCGCGCCACCCGGCGAGGTGACGCGTGAGCACGATCGACGATCCGCGCCGTCGCCGGGCGGTGCTGGCCGCGGTGTGCCTCGCCCTGATGGCCGTCGTCGCCTCGGTCTCCGGGTTGAACGTCGCCCAGCCGCAGCTCGCCGTCGGGTTCGGCGTCGCACAGAGCACCGTGCTGGCGGTGCTCAACAGCTACCCGGTCACCCTGGCCGCCCTGCTGCTGCCGCTCGGCGCGGCCGGTGACCGGTGGGGCCGCAAGCCCGTCCTGCTCACCGGGCTCGGCCTGTTCGGCGCGGCCAACGTCGTGGCCGCCTTCGCGCCGTCCGCGGGAATCCTGCTGGCCGCGCGGGTGCTGACCGGTGTCGGCGCGGCCATGATCATGCCGGTGACCCTGGCCGTCATCACCTCGTCGTTCCCGGACGAGGAGCGGTCGCGGGCGATCGGCGTGTGGACCGGGGTCGCCGGGGGCGGCGGCATCCTCGGGATGGTCCTGTCGGCCGTCCTGGTCGACGTCGCGAGCTGGCGGTGGCTGTTCGCGCTGCCGGTCGCACTCGTCGCCGTGGCCGCCGCCGGGACGCTGCGGTCGGTGCCCGACTCCCGCGAGGAGGCCCGGCACCGGTTCGACGTCCTCGGCTCGGTGACGTCCGCGGCCGCCGTGGCCGGGCTCGTCCTCGCCCTGCACGAAGGCCCCGGACACGGGTGGACGGCGCCGCTGACGCTGCTGGGCCTGGGCGCCGGCGTCCTCGGCCTGCTCGGGTTCGCCGTGCACGAACGGCGGCGGCCGGGACCGCTGCTCGACGTCCGCCTGTTCCGCAGGCGCGGCCTGGCCACGGGCTCGGTGGTGCTGCTGGCCGTCTTCGGGGTGCAGGCGGGGATCTTCGTGGTCCTCTACCCCTACTTCCAGGCCGTGCTGGGCTGGTCCGGGCTCGGCGCCACCCTGGCGCTCCTGCCGACGGCGCTGCTCATGATGGCCGCCTCCGGGCTCGCGCCGCGGCTGGCCGCCCGCGTCGGCCGCCGCCCGGCGACGGCGGCGGGGATCGCCGTGGCCACCGCCGGGCTGCTCCTGCTGGCGGGCCTCGTCTCCGTCGACGGCGGCTACCTGTCGGTCCTGCCCGGGATGCTCGCCATGGGGCTGGGCATGGGCCTGACGATGACGCCGGCCACCGAGGCCATCACCGGCAGCCTGCCGCGCGCACGGCAGGGCGTCGCCTCGGCACTCAACGACGTCACCCGGGAACTGGGCACCGCCCTCGGCGTGGCGCTGCTGGGCACGCTCCTGGCCGCGGGCTACCGCCGCGCCGTCGACGCCCGGCTCGACGGGGTGCCCGCCGGGCTCGCCGACGCCGTCCGCCGGGGCGTGGCCAACGCCGTCGCGGCCGGAACCCGGTCCTCCGACGTGGTCCGCGCCGCCCAGGAGTCCTTTGTGGACGGCTGGCGGCAGTCGATGTGGGCCGGGGCCGGGGTGCTGGCCGCAGTGCTGGTCTTCGTCCTGGCCTGGGACCGCGACCTCAGCGCGCGCGAGCCCGCAGGTGCGCCCGCTCGCCCTGGCGGCCGAAGAGGATGAGCAGCTCCACCGGCTTCCCGTCGGCGCTGCCGAGCCAGTGCGGGACCGTCGTCGCGAACTCCGCCGACTCCCCCGCGGGCAGCACCAGGTCGTGCTCGCCGAGCACGAGCCGGAGCCGGCCGTGCAGCACGTGGAGCCATTCGTAGCCCGCGTGGACCTGGTGGTCCGGCTCGCGGAGACCGGCGGGGACGAGCATCTTGTAGGCCTGCAGGCCGCCCGGACGGCCCGACAGCGGCACGAACGTCATGCCGTGGCGGTGGACCGGCGTGAGGTGGATGCGCGGGTCGCCGGTGCGGGGCGCGCCGACGAGGTCGTCGAGCGGGACGTCGTGGACGCGGGCGAGCGGCAGCAGCAGTTCCAGGGTGGCTCGCCGCCGTCCGCTCTCCAAGCGCGACAGGGTGCTCTCCGAGATCCCGGTCGCGGCCGCGAGCTGCGCCAGCGTCAGGCCGCGGTGCCTGCGCAGCGCCCGCAACCGGGGGCCGACGGCGTCGAGCACATCTGCGAAGTCGTCGCTCACCCCGCCATCTTGCCGGAACGGCAAGAAAACGTGCCCCGGCCGCGAGACCCGGGTCAGGGTGGTCCGGTCACCGCATCCGAGGAGGAGCCACCGATGCCCCGGCGCAAGGACACCCCGCCCCCGCGGACCGGCCCCGGCGAGAAGGAGGTGCTGCGCGGCTTTCTCGACCACCTGCGGGCCGCCGTGGCCGCCAAGGCCACCGGCGTGCCCGAACCGCAGGTCCGCACCCCGGGCGTGCCGTCCGGGACCTCGCTGCTGGGACTGGTCCGGCACCTCACGTACGTCGAGCGGTTCACCTTCCTCGGCGAGAAGGTCACCGACTGGCCGGGCACGTTCCGGCCGCGCCCGGACGAGACCGCCGCGGCCGTCCTCGCCGGCTACCGGGCCGCCTGCGCGGAGGCCAACGCCGTCATCGACGCCTGCCCCGACCTGACCGCACCGGTGGCACGGCCGGGCCGCGGTGCGCCGTCGATGCGGTGGGCGCTGGTGCACATGGTGGAGGAGACCGGACGGCACGCCGGGCACGCCGACATCCTGCGCGAGCTACTGGACGGCAGCACCGGTCGCTGACCTGGCATGATCTCGGCGTGCGGGTGCTGCTGGTGGAGGACGACCAGCCGATCGCCGACTCGCTGCGGCGCGGTCTGGTGCGGTACGGCTACGAGGTGACGTGGGTGCGGACGGGCGCGGAGGCGCTCGCCGCCGGGCCCGCGGACATGGTGCTGCTCGACCTGGGACTGCCCGATGTGGACGGTCTCGACGTCTGCCGCGAGCTGCGGGCGCGGGGTGACGTGCCGATCATCGTGATCAGCGCGCGGGCCGAAGAGGTCGACCGGGTGGTCGGGCTGGAGATCGGCGCCGACGACTACGTTTCCAAGCCGTTCGGCGTCCGCGAGGTGATCGCGCGGATGCGGGCGGTGGCGCGCCGGGCCCGCCCGGCCGCCGAGCCCCGGCCCGACGAGCAGGCACTGGCCGGCGGGCGGCTGGTCATCGACCGGCGGGCGCGGCGGGTCCACGTCGACGGCACCGAGCTGCAGCTCGCGCCGAAGGAGTACGACCTGCTGGCCTTCCTCGCCGACGCGCCGGGCGCGGCGCTCACCCGCGAGCAGATCATGGAAGCCGTCTGGGACGCGAACTGGTTCGGCCCCACGAAGACGCTGGACGTCCACATCGGAGCGTTGCGCCGGAAGCTCGGCGACGCCGCGGTGGTGGAAACCGTGCGCGGGGTCGGCTTCCGGCTGGTGACCGGCGGGTGAGCGGGCGGGAGTCGCTCAACCGCCGTCTCGTCGTCAGCTACGTGCTGCTGGTGGCCATCGCGATCGCCGCGTTCACCGTGCCGGTCGCGTTCGTGCTCACCGGCCAGCTGCGCGGCGACGTCGAGACGTCGGTGCGGCGCGAAGCCGACACTGCCGCGCTGCTGCTCGCCGCCGGGGATCTGCCGTCGCGGCAGGCGCTGGCGCGGCTGGCCGAGGCCTACGGCAAGGAGACACCGGGGCGGCTGGACGCGGTCCTCGCCGACGGCACCGCCCCGGCCCCGCTGCCCCCGCCGCCTGCGCCGGACGACCCGGCGTTCCGCAGCGCGCTGGCCGGGCAGGTCTCCGCGCAGTGGGAGCACGCGGCCGCGCTGGACGCCGACGGCCTGGTGCTGGCCGTGCCCGCCCGTGACGCGGCGGGCCGGGTCACCGGCGCGGTCCGGGTCAGCTACCCGTCGGCGCCGATCGCCGCGCGGCAGCTGCAGATCTGGGGTTTCCGTGCGGTGCTCGCGGTGACGGTGCTCGTCGTCGCGGCGTTCCTCGGCGCGTTCTTCGCGCGGCGGCTGACCCGGCCGTTCCGGGAGCTGCACCGGATGGCCGCGCGGCTGCGCGACGGCGAGCTGACCGCCCGCGCCGAGGAGTCCGGCCCGGTCGAGACCCGCACCCTCGCCCGCACGCTGAACAACGCCGCCGAAACCATCGACACGCTCGTGCGGGCCCAGCGGTCGTTCATCGCCGACGCGTCGCACCAGCTGCGCACGCCCCTCACCGCGTTGCGGCTGTCGCTGGACAACATCGCCGACGGCGTGCAGGACCCGGCCGTGCACGAGGACGTCGACCAGGCCACGGCCGAGGTGGTCCGGATGAGCAGGCTGGTCAACGGCCTGCTCACCCTGGCCAAGGCCGAGGCGGCGATCGGCGCGCCCGAGCCGGTGCGGGTCGCCGAGGTGGTGGCCGGGCGGCTGGACGCCTGGCGCGCGGTGGCCGCCGACCGCGGGGTCCAGCTGCGCCAGGACCACGGCGACGAGGACCTGCTCGCGATGGTCACGCCCGGGAATCTCGAGCAGGTACTCGACAACGTGCTGTCCAACGCCCTGGAGGTGTCGCCCGACGGCGCCGCGGTCACCGTGTCGAGCGGCCGCCGGGACGGCGAGGCCGTGCTGGAGGTCGCCGACGAGGGCCCCGGGATGTCCGAGGCCGAGCGGCAGCGGGCGTTCGACCGGTTCTGGCGGGGCCAGGGCCGGACCGGCCCGTCGGGGTCCGGTCTCGGCCTGGCCATCGTCAAGCAGCTGGTCACCGACGACGGCGGGACGGTGTCCCTCGGCAGCGCCGCCGGTGGGGGGCTGTGCGTCCGGATCGGGCTACCCCTCGGGCATCGCCGATGAGTGGTGGTTCACGATGAGCCACTTGCCATCCCGCAGCTCGTAGACGTAGGTGTAGCGCGCCCGCACCTGCTGCTGCTTGCCGTCCTTGGTCAGGGTGAACCGGTAGACGCCGGTGTTGATCGCGGTGTCGGCGTCGAGGACGTCGACGATCTCGTCCTCGATCGTGCCCTGCGGCTTGCTCTGCAGGAACTTGGTGAAGTAGTCGACGATCTGCGCGCGGGTGCGGCGGACCTCGTTGGACACCGTGGGCAGCAGCACCGCGTCGGGTGCGTAGAGGTCGGCCACCCGCTGCGGGTCGCCCGTGGCCAGTGCCGCGTTCCACTGCGGGAACAGGTCGGCGATCTGCTGCGTGGCCGGGGCGCGGTTGGCGGGGGTGGCGGCGGAGCCGGTGCTGCATCCGGCCACCACCGCCGCGGCCGCCACCGTCGCCGCCACGATCGCGCCCATCCGAATCTTGCGCATTGTGCCTCCTCGCCGGGGGATTCGCTTACGAATCCACTGTGGATCGGCACCCGGAAGGGGATTTCCAGCAGCGGGACAGGGCCGGGGAAAGATCCGGCCAAGAATGCCCGCGAACCGGAAAATGCCCGTTCACCCAGCGGATGACCGGCAAGCGTGCTATCTCGTGAACATGAGCGAATCACCGAACTACCCGAACTATCCCGACTCGCCTGCTTCCTCGGCGGGCCCGGTGGCCCCGGCCCGCCCCGGCACGGTCGAGGGCGCCTTCTGGGCGTTCATCGCCGCGACCGTGATCAGCCTGGTGGGCGGCCTGCTGATCTTCGGCAGCCGCGACACGATCGCCGACGCCATGCGCGAAGCGAACAGACGCGGCAACGGCGCACTGACCGAGGCGCAGATCGACCAGGCGGTGACGGTCACGATGGTGATCGCGGTGGTGATCGCGGTGATCATCGCGGCGCTGTACCTGCTGTTCGCGTTCAAGCTCCGCGCGGGCCGCAACTGGGCCCGCATCGTGCTCACGGTGCTGACCGCACTGCAGCTGCTGTCGGTGCTGGTCGGCCAGAGCACGGTGGTCCAGTACATCGCGGTGCTGGCGGCACTGGTGGGTGTGGTGCTGTCGTTCACGGGCCCGTCGAACGCGTACTTCGCGGCGGCAAAGACTCCACGCTGACCCCTGCGCGGAAAGCCGTGAAGGCCTCCTTGCCGAGCTGGTGAGGAGGCCTTCACGGTTTCGACCTGGGATCGCCGCCGGACCCGAGCAGCAACCTCAGCCCGCGAGCGAGGCCCGCGCCGGAAACCGCCCGGCGATCCGCGCGACCACCTCCCCCGGACCCGGCCGTGCCGCGTTCTCCGCTGCCACCCGGCGAGCCCGCTCCCCATACCGCCGCTCACCGACCACCTGACCCACCGCCGCCGCGATCGCCGGCACCCCAGCATCGGGCCCGAGTGCCACCCCCAGCCCGTGCGTGGCCACCGCGGCCGCGTTGCGGTGCTGGTCGGCTCCCTGCGGCAGCACCACCTGCGGCACTCCCGCGGCGATCGCCGTGAACGTGGTCCCTGCCCCGCCGTGGTGCACGACCGCCGCGCACGTGGCCAGGACCTCGGGCATCGGCATCCACCGGACGACCCGCACGCCAGGCGGCACCGGCCCCAATGCGTCCGCCTCCGCCCCGCCCGCGCTGACCACCACTTCCAGGCCGAGGCCGCCCAGTGCCCGGATCGCGCGGCGCAGCGCGGGCGGTGGCTCGGCCGTCAGCTGGGTGCCGAACGTCAGGCAGACCCGCGGCCTCTCGCCGCCCGGCGACAGCCAGTCCGGCACCGGCCCCGGCAGTGTCCCCGGCTCGTAGCGCATGGCCCAGTCCGTGGGACGCACCGTCCGGATCAGGCTGTCCGGACACACGGTGAGCACGGCCGACGGCGGGGTGCAGCCCGGCGCCACCCGCTCCAGCGCCGGCCGGTATACCGAGGCGGGCAGCCCGATTCCGTGCAGCAGCGCGGGCGTGCCCGTCCGGTGCGCAGCCACCAGCCCGGCCACCTGCATCGGTTCGTGCACGACGACGTCCGGCCGCAGGCGCTCGATCCGGGCGGTGAGCGACGGCAGCACCGCCTCGGCCACCCGTGCCCAGCCCGCGCCGGTCAGCTCGCGCAACCGGCCGGGGGACAGCCCGGGCACGTTGGCCGCCCGCACCATGTCCCGGTACGCCCGCTGCGCCACGCCACCGGGGTCGATCCGGTACGCCTCGATCCCGCTCACGATGTCCACAGTGGACCCCACGACGGCGAACGCGACCTCGTGCCCGGCCGCGGCGGCCGCGCGGGCCAGCGGCAGCAGGGGCAGCACGTGCCCGGCACCCGGCCCGGCGGTGAACAGCAGGCGGGTCACGACGGGACCAGCCCGGCCCGCAGCAGCTTCTTGTCCACCTTCCCCACGGCCGTCAGCGGCAGCGCGTCGAGGACCTCCACCTGCTCGGGCACCTTGTAGTGCGCGACCCCGTGCGCCAGGAAGGCCGCGCGGATCTCGGCCAGCGCCGGCGCCGCTCCGCGGGGCACGACCACCAGGCAGACCCGCTCCCCCACCGCCGGGTCGGGCAGGGGCACGGCCGCGGCGGCGGTGAGGTCGAGCAGGTCCAGCGCCAGCTGTTCCACCTCCTCCGCGGACACCTTTTCGCCCGCCCGGTTGATCAGGTCCTTGCGCCGCCCGGCCACCACGAGATGGCCGCTGGGCAGCCGGCGGACCAGGTCGCCGGTGCGGTACCAGCCGTCGGCGGTGAACGCCCGCGCGTTGTGCTCCGGGGCGCCGAAGTAGCCGCGTGTCGTGTACGGGCCGCGGGTGAGCAGTTCCCCGATCTCCCCTTCCGGCACGTCGACGTCGCCGTCGTCGACGACGCGGACCTCGTCGGCCGGACACACCGGACGGCCCTGGGTGCCGGTCACCAGCTCCTCGGGGTCGTCGAGGCGGGTGTAGCAGATCAGGCCTTCGGCCATGCCCAGCACCTGCTGGAGCCGGCAGCCCAGCGCCACCGGCAGCGCCCGCGCCAGGTCCGGCTCCAGCATCGACCCGCCGACCTGGACCAGCCGCAGGGCGGGCGCGGGCGGCCCGGACGCGGTGGCCGCGTCCACCCAGCGCCGGGCCACGGCCGGCACCACCGACGTCGTCGTGACGTGCTCGCGGGCCATGAGCGCGAACGCGGCCGCCGGTTCCGGCGAGGGCGCGAGCACGACCGTGCCGCCTGCCGCGAGCGTGCCCAGGATTCCCGGGCACAGCGGGAAGTTGTGCGCGGCGGGCAGGACGGCCAGGTACACCGTGTCCGGGCCGATGCCGGCCAGTGGCGCGGTGTGCCGGATGTGGCAGTCGTAGTCGTTGTGCGTGCGGCCGATCAGCTTCGGCGTGCCGGTGGTGCCCCCGGAAAGCAGGAAGAACGCCACGTCGTCCGGGTCGGGCCGCTCGGTGGGCCCGGCCGGCGCCCGCAGCCAGTCCGGGGGCCCGTCCTCGCACACCGCCACCCGGCACGGCCACTCGAGCGCCCCGGCGATCCGGGTGGCCATGGCCGCATGGTCGAAGCCCCGCCAGGTGCCGGGCACCACGATCATCCGGGCTCCGGTGTGCCGGGCCAGGTACGCCAGCTCGTTGTCGCGGTGCGCGGGCAGGGCCAGCACGGGCGCGATGCCAGTGCGCAGGCACGCCAGCAGCACGGCCACGAACTCCCAGCGGTTGGGCAGCTGCACCAGGATGCGGTCGCCCCGGCGCAGCCCGGCCGCCAGCAGCCCGCTCGCCAGCTCGGCCACGTGCCCGGCCAGCTCGCGGTAGCTGATCCGGTGCTCGCCGGAGACGAGGGCGGTCTTCCCGGGGTACGCGGGTTCGGCGACCCAGTGGTCCAGCGTGCGGTCCAGCCAGTAGCCCTCGGCGCGGTACCGCGCGGCGACCTCGGCGGGCCAGCTCACGCCAGCTCACCGGCCAGGTAGTCCGCGACCGCGGCCACGGTGGGGTGGTTCCACAGCAGGGTGGCGGGCAGGGCGATCCCGAAGATCTTCTCCAGCCGGGTCCGCACGGCCAGCGTCATCACCGAGTCCACGCCCAGCTCGGCCAGCGGCCTGCGCACGTTCAGCTCGTCGGCAGGCAGCCGGATCTCGGCGGCGACCTGGGCGCGGACCTCGCCGACCAGGTATTCGCGCAGCTGCCGCGGATCCAGCTCCGTCCACACAGGACTGACGGAGGACGGTTCGGCCGTCCGGTCCGCCGCGGGACGGCCGCCGTCGGGGCGGGCGAAGCGGGCGGCGGACAGCGTGGCCAGGACCCGGCCGTCGAGGTCGGCGACGGTGACGTCGACCGTCTCGGGGCCGGTCAAGCGCACGGCGATCAGCACCCGGCCGGGGGTCTCGGCGAACAGCCGCACGCTGCCGATCGCGGCGGGCATGCGCAGCGCGGGGTCGCCGGGGAACACCGCCGTGGGCAGGGAAAGCGCGGCGTCCAGTGCGCTGCCCCAGCTACCGGTGTCCACAATGGCCAGCAGGGCGACGCCCGCCCTGCGGTGCAGTTCCCCGACCCGCCAAGGGAAACCCATGGCGGGGACGTCCAGCACGGCCAGCAGGTCGTGCACGAACCCGGCGGGCAACGGCTCGGCGCACTCGGCACGCAGCGCCGAAATGTCCAATGCCTCCGGTGCTTCGGGCGCGGCCGTGCGGGCGGTGGTGTGGGTCTGCCATTCGTCGTGCGCCGAGCCGACCGGCCGCGACGCCAGGCGCAGTTCCCCCGTCCGCTCGCTGACCTGCACCTCGCGCCGTGCGGCGAGCGAGATCGGCGAGCGCAGCACGACGTCGGCGACGGCGGTGCCGGCGGCGTCGAGGAAGGTGGTCAGCAGCACGGCGGCGGGGACGATCTCCACGCCGAAGACCGGGTGGGTGCCGGGATAGGGGCGGCTGTCGTAGTCCAGGCGGGTCTGCCAGAGCCGGATCGGGACGTCCCCGGCCACCGTCGTCAGCTCGCCGAGCAGGGTGTGGCCGGACACGTCGTGGGTGCGCGCGGCGATGCCGGCGGTCACGCTGCTCGCCCGCCAGTAGTCGCGGTGCTGCCAGGCATAGTGCGGCAGGTCGGCCTGCTCGCCGCCGGGGTTGGCCGCCGCGAGGTCGACCGGGACGCCGTGGCAGTGCAGGGTGGCCAGCGCGGTGAGGAACTGCTCGTGGTCCGGGGTGCCCCGGCGCAGCGTGCCGGTGACGCAGGTGTCGGTGATCCCGGCGGCCGCGAGCGTGTCGGCGACGGAGTGCGCGACCACCGGGTGCGCCGAAACCTCCACGAACACCCGGTGCCCGTCCTGGGCGGCGGCCTCGACGGCCTCGGCGAAGCGAACCGGGTTGCGCAGGTTGGCCGCCCAGTAGGCGCCGTCGAGGACGGGCGCGCTGCGGGGATCGGTCAATGCCGTGGTGTACAACGGGATCGCGGGCGGGACGGGCGCCAGCTCGACGGCGGCCAGCTCGGCCAGCAGCGGATCCATGGCCGGGGAGTGGAAGGCGACGTCGGAGGCGACCCGCCGGACCACGACACCCTCGGGCTGCCACCACTGCACGGCCGCGGCGGGACCGGCCACCACGGTCCACCCGGGCGCGGCGGAGATCGCCGCGGTCAGGTCCGGGGTGTCGGCCAGAAGCCGTTCGGCGTCGGCGAAGGACAGGTTGACCATGGCCATCGCACCCTGCCCGGCAACCCGGCGCAGCAGCCGCGAGCGGCGGCAGATCAGGCGGGCACCCTCGGCGGGGGTGAGGGCACCGGTGACGACGGCCGCGGCGATCTCCCCGACGGAGTGCCCGATGACGGCGGCGGGTTCGACACCGTACCGCCGCCACACGGCGGCCAGCCCCAGCTGGACGGCGAAGATCATGGGCTGGACAACGTCGACGGCGGTCATCGGGTCGGACTGGAGGGCCTCCCGCGGGGTGAACCCCAGCTCGGCCCGGAAGACGGGGGCGATGGCGTCCAGTGCCGCGGCGAACACGGGTTCGGCGTCGAGCAGGTCCCGGCCCATGCCCGCCCACTGGGCACCGTGCCCGGAGAACACCCACACGGGCGCCGCGGCGTCGGGCCGGGCGGTGACCGGCTGCCCGGTGCCGTCGGCGATCTCGCGCAGGCACCGGAGGAGGTGATCGCGATCCCGGGCCACGACCGCGGCCCGCACCGGCAGCTGGGTGCGGCGGGTGGTGAGGGTGTGGGCGAGGTCGGGGAGGGAGAGCGGATCGGTGGCTATCGCGTCCGCGAGGCGCGCTGCGTTGGCGCGGAGCGCAGGTTCGGTGGCGCCGGAAAGGGGGAACACTCGGGGAACTGGTAGGTGGGATGCCGGATCCGCCTCCACCCGGGGAATCCGCTCCGACCCGGTACATCGAACCTCCGGCGCCTGCTCCAAGATGACGTGGGCGAGGGTGCCGCCATAGCCGTAGCTGGACACCCCGGCCCGGCGCGGGCGGCCGGTGGACGGCCACGGCGTGGGCTCGGTCACCAGCCGAACCCGGTCACCCCACGGGATGTCCGGGCTGGGGCCAGTACACAGCACCGTGGCCGGGATGGTGCCGTGGCGCATCGCCAGTACCGTCTTGATCAGCGACACCACCCCGGCGCCCGCCTCCAGGTGGCCGATGTTGGGCTTGACCGAGCCGACCAGCAGCGGCCGCCGTCCGCCCAGGACCTCGGCCAGTGCCGCGACCTCCACGGGGTCGCCCGCCGGAGTTCCGGTGCCGTGGGCCTCCACGTAGTCCACAGTGGACGGATCGATTCCCGCGGCACCATACGCTGTCCGCAGCAGGTGTGCCTGGGCGGCGGTGCTGGGCGCCATGATCCCGTTCGTCCGGCCGTCCTGGTGCACCGCCGTTCCGGCGATGACCGCCAGCACGCGGTCGCCGTCGCGCTGGGCGTCCGACAGTCGCTTGAGGACGATCACCCCGCAGCCCTCGCCTCGGCCGTAGCCGTCGGCGGCCGCGTCGAAGGACTTGCAGCGGCCGTCGGGGGCCAGCGCGCCCGCCGCGTCGAGCATCACCGTCAGGCCCGGACCGGCCACCACGTTGACGCCGCCGACGATGGCCACCGGCACCTCTCCCTGGGCCAGCGCGCGGACCGCCAGGTGGGTGGCCACCAGCGAAGCCGAGCAGGCAGTGTCGAGCGCCAGGCTGGGGCCGCGCAGATCCAGGACGTGGGAGATCCGGTTGGCCTGGCCGCACATCTGGGTCCCGATGCCGCTCCACGCCTCGATGCCGGGCAGGTCCTCCAGCGAGCGGCGCTCGTAGTCGTTGGACACCGCGCCGATGTAGACACCGGTGTCGGTCCCGGCCAGCGAGGACGGCGGGATGCCCGCGTGCTCCAGCGCTTCCCAGGTCACTTCGAGCAGGATGCGCTGCTGCGGATCCATGTGCTCGGCCTCGCGCGGCGAGATGCCGAAGAATCCGGCGTCGAACCCGGTGATGCTGTCCATGAAGGACCCGTGCCGGACGGTGCCGCGCAGCACGGCCTCGTTGCCCGGGATCCCGGTGTACTCGGCCCAGCGGTCCTCCGGCAGCGGCGAAACCAGCTCGCCGCCCTCGGCGAGCAGCTGCCAGAACTGCGGCAGCGAACCGATTCCGCCCGCGAGGCGAGCGGCCATGCCGACGACGGCGATGTCGGTCTTCACGAGAATCTCCAGGGTGAGGTGACCACGGCACAGCCGTGGTGTTCGAACGCGTCGGTCGTGGCGAGGTCGGCCGGGACGGCCGGCGGGCAGGCCGGGGCGCGCCGGGCTTTCCCGGTGACGCCACGGAGTTCGTCGAGCAGCAGGGTGGTGGCGGCGGACAGCAGCGAGGAACGCATCACGACGCCGGCGCCGGTACGGCAGGCACCCAGCAGCCCGGCCAGCACGCCCTCGGCCGCCACCGCGCCGCCGAGGACGTCGAGCAGGATCACCAGCGAGCCCCGGCCGTCGATCAGGTCGGCGACGCCGGAATGGGCCTGGACCAGGAAATCCGTGCCCACCGGCGGGTTCGGGCCCAGGGCGTCGCCCCAGCCGGACGCCTCGGCGTACACCAGGCGCGGGTTGACCGCGGCCAGGTCCGGCGGCGTGAGCCCGAGCTGCCCGGCCTTGCCCGGCGCCCAGTTGTGCAGGAAGACGTCGGCCTGCGCGGCCAGCTCCAGCACTTCGCGGCGGCCCGCCGGGGTCTTGAAGTCGATTTCCACCGCCTGCTTGCCGTGGTTGACGGCGCGGAACCACGCCGAGCAGTCCCCGGCCATGGGCGGCGTGCCGCGCCCGGGATCACCGCCCGGTGGCTCGACCCGCAGCACGTCCGCGCCGAGCATGCCCAGCAACCGGGAAGCCATCGGTCCCTGCATCCGGCTCGTGGATTCCACCACCCGGAGTCCGGACAGCGGCAGCACCGCGCCGTCCGGCACGGGTGACGGCTCTCGAGCGGCACCCGGCGTGACGGGTCCGGCCAGCAGCTCCCACGGTGCCGGGGTTCCCTTGCGCGGCCACAGATCCGGGTCGGCACGCCGTTCCGCGAGGGCGCGCACCCGGACCACGGCGGCGCCCGTTTCCCGTGCCACGGCGACCACCCGCGCGAACGGCTGGGCTCCGGCGGTGGCGAACAACTCCGGTGCCAGCAGTGCGATGGCCCGGCCGAACCGCGCGGCGAACGGACGCCAGCTGCGGGACACCGCCCGGTCCGGGGCGCCGAGGGCGGCCCAGAACCGGGCCCAGCGATCCGGATCCAGGGTCTCCAGCTCGAACCGGACCCCGTCGGCGGACCGGAACGGCGGGCGGTAGCGGCCGGTCAGCTCCGCCGTCGCGAACCAGTCGGCGTCCTCGTCGGCCGTGGCAGTCGCCACGTAGGTGGCCATCACGATCGTGGCCGCCCGCGCCTGCGGCAGTTCCACCCGCTGCACCGGAATTCCGCGCAGCCGTCCCAGCACTCCGGCCAGAATCCCTTGTGCCGCCAGGACTCCGGCCAGCACCGACACGTAGTCGACGCCCAGCGGGCGGGGGCCGCCCGCCGCCCGGCCGTGCACGGCCGTCAGCCCGCACCGGGCCTGCACCGCCTCCTCGGTGACCTCCCCCGAGCCCAGCCCGTCCCACCCGGTCAGGCCGAACGACAGCCCGGTGCCGGCTCCTTCGATCCGTCCCGACGCCGCCGGGGCAGGCACCGCGGCCCCTAACAGCTGCAGGTGTTCGGCGCAGAGGCGGACCGTCCGGTCCAGACCGGGATCGGGCCTGCCAGGCGGCGAATACACCGAAAACCCTTCCAGCGCGCGCAAAAAGCGCATCCGACCTCCGCAGCCGACCCGTGGACACCCAGCCGACGGAGGCTAGTCCGGGAAATTCGGCCGCACCTCGACCGATTGGTGGAAGCGGTGCGGAAACAGCGGTTTTTCCGAATACCGCGGAGAACGGCTCCCCGATCTTCGGCGATGATTTCCCCCGAGCGGCCGGATACCGTGGTGCGGGTGAGGCCTGAACCGCCGGGGAAAGCGGGTGATCTCCGCCGCCTGTGGCTGGCCCAGACGGTGTCGGCCGGGGGTTCCCAGGTCTCCGCGGTGGTGGTGCCGCTGATCGCCGTGACCGCGTTGCACGCGGGCCCGTTCGCGGTCGGCGTGGTGCAGGCCATGCGCTGGCTGCCGCTGCTCGGTGCGCCTCTGGCCGGGGTCTGGGTCGACCGCCACCGGCGCCGTCCGACGCTGCTGGCCTGCGACATGGCCCGGTGCTCGCTGCTGCTGCTCCTGGTGGCGGCCTGGTACACCGGCACGCTCGGGATCGGCCTGCTGGCCGTGGTGCTCGGGCTGATCGGCGTGCTGACGGTGCTCGCCGAGACCGCCTACTTCAGCTACGTGCCCGCCCTGGTCGGCCGGGATCGGCTGGCGTCGGCCAACGGCGCTTTGGAGGCCGGGAAGTCCGGGGCGCAGGCGGTCGGTTCGACGGCGGGCGGCGGCGTCCTGAACCTGCTTGCGCCACCACTGGCCCTGCTGCTGGACGCGGCTTCCTACGTGTTCTCCGCCCTGATGCTGAGCCGGATCCGCCGTCCCGAGCCGCCGGTGCGGCGCACGCGTGGTCCACTGTGGACGGAGATGGCGGCCGGGCTCCGGTTCGTCGCCGGGGACCGCACGCTGCGGGCGGCCGCGGTGGCACTGGCGCTGAGCAACACGGCGTGGGCGGGTGAGCTGGCCCTGCACGTGCCGTACCTGAGCCAGGGGCTGGGCCTGTCCCCGCTGCTGGTCGGTGTGGCAATGGCGGGCGTCGGCCCGGGTGCCGTGCTCGGCGCGCTGCTGGCCGGACGGCTGTCCCGGCGCCTGCCGCCACTGCCGGTGATCGCGGGCGGGCTGGGCCTGTTCGGCGCGGCCACGTCCGCCGTGCCGCTCGTCCCGGCGGATCCCCGGGTTGCCGTGCCGGTGCTGCTGGTCAGCGGCCTGCTGGCCGAGGTGGGCGGGCAGGTCTCGGCCATCACGGTGATCACTCTCCGCCAGCACCGCTGCCCCGACCGGCTGCTGGGCCGGGTGAACGCGGCGTTCCGGTTCGCCGTGACCGCACCGGCGGGCCTGGGTGCCCTCGCTGCCGGCGCCGCGGCCGCGGCCTGGGGCACCCCGGCCGTCCTGAGCGGCGCGATCCTGCTCATGACGGCCGCTCCCCTGGCCCTGCTGCCGGTCCTGCGCAGCCGTTCGGTCGCCAGGATGTCGTGAGTGGTAATTCGGGTTAGAACCCTAATTGCCACTCACGACCAGCCGCGGCAGACCACCTGGCCCGTGTTTCGCCGCGAACCGGCGGGGGAAGCCAGCCTGGGCGGTTGGCATTCGAGGAGGTCGTCATGGCGGCAGCACCGTCGTCCGGTGTGCGGACGCTGATCCCGGCTCGCATCGACCGGTTGCCCTGGTCGCGGTTCCACACCCGGATGGTCGTCGCCCTCGGCGTCGCCTGGATTCTCGACGGTCTCGAAATCACCGTCGCCAGCGCCGTCGCCGACACCCTGACCAGCCCCGAGACACTGCACATGTCGTCGACGGCGGTCGGGCTGCTCGCGACCATCTACCTCGCCGGGGAAGTCGTCGGTGCGCTGTTCTTCGGCAGTCTCTCCGACAAGCTGGGCCGCCGGAACCTGTTCATGCTCACCCTGGCCGTCTACCTCGTCGGCAGCGGCCTGACCGCGCTGACCCTCGGCAACGGCGCGGGCTGGGTCGTCTTCCTCTACGTGACGCGGTTCGTCGCCGGCATGGGCATCGGCGGCGAGTACGCCGCCATCAACTCCGCGATCGACGAGCTGATCCCGGCCCGCTACCGCGGCCGCGTCGACATCGCCGTCAACGGCACGTACTGGGCCGGGGCGGTGCTCGGCACGGTCGGCACGTACATCCTGCTCAACAAGATGGACCTGTCGCTGGGCTGGCGGCTGGGCTTCCTGATCGGCCCGGTGCTCGGCCTGGTCATCCTGCTCGTGCGGCGGCACCTGCCGGAGAGCCCGCGGTGGCAGATCATGCACGGCAAGGCCGAGGCCGCCGAGGCGTCGATCACCCAGATCGAGCAGGAGGTCGAGCACGCCGGGCGCGAGCTGCCGCCGGTCGACGAGAGCAAGGCGATGCACGTGACGCCCGCCGAGCAGATCGGGTACGTCGCGCTGGCGCGGGTGCTGTTCCGCGAATACCCGTCGCGGGCGGTGCTCGGCGCGTCGCTGATGATCAGCCAGTCGTTCCTCTACAACGCGATCTTCTTCACCTACACGCTCGTGCTCGGCAAGTTCTACGGCGTGTCGTCGGCGGCCACGCCGATCTACCTCATCGCTTTCGCGGTCGGCAACCTGGTCGGCCCGTTCACCATCGGGCACCTGTTCGACACCCTCGGCCGCAAGAAGATGATCGCGGGCACCTACATCGTCTCCGGCGTCCTGCTCGCGGTGACCGCGGTGCTGTTCTACGCCGGTGCGCTCAACGCGATCACGCAGACGATCGCGTGGTGCGTGATCTTCTTCTTCGCCTCCGCCGGCGCGAGCGCGGGTTATCTGACGGTCAGCGAAATCTTCCCGCTGGAAGTCCGGGCGAAGGCCATCGCGGTGTTCTTCGCCATCGCGCAGTGCTTCGGCGCGCTGGGCCCGGTGATCTACGGCGCACTCATCGGCACGGGCGAGCACCCGGTCCGGCTGTTCGTCGGCTACCTGCTCGGCGCGGCGGTGATGGTCGCCGGCGGCCTGGTCGCCGGGTTCCTCGCGGTCGACGCGGAGGGCAAGTCCCTGGAGGACGTCGCCCAGCCGCTGGGCGCGGGCGGACGGCGGGGCCGCACCCGTGCCGAAGGCGCGTCCTCGCCGTTCTCCACCTGACGCGGCTCAGCGGCGCCGCAGCCGGGTCGCGGTCATGGCGGCCGCGATCACGGCCGCGAGCACGCCCGCCCACACGAACGTCCGGCCGAGCCCGGCGCCGTCGACGAGCGGCTGGGCGATCAGCGGCGAGGTGAACTGGCCGAGGAACAGCGCCGAGGTGAGCAGGCCGAGCGCCTTGGTCCGCGCGCCGGGGGCGACCGTGGCGACGACCCAGCCGTTGACGGTCGGGTTCAGCAGCCCGATCCCGACCCCGACGACCACCATGCCGAGCGCGGCCACGGCCAGGCCGTCCGCGGCGCCGAGCACGACCAGCCCGGCGGCGAATGCAGTGAAGATGCCGATCGCCAGCACCGGGAAGCTCCACCGGGCGCGCAGGCGCCGGAAGTTCAGGCCCACCAGGGTCATCACCAGGTTGACCGCGGCGATGAGCGCCCCGGCGACGGCCGGGCCCGCGCCGCCGACCTGCGCCAGCCAGAACGGCGCCTGGGTCGGCACGGTGTAGAACACGACAACGCCGAGGAACATCACCGCATACAGGCCGAGCAGCCGCGGCTGCCACAGCGTCGCCTCGGACGCCCCTGGCGCGGCGGACGGCTGTTCGGGTGCTTCCGGGACAGAGCGCAGCACCAGGAACAGCAGCGGCAACGCCAGCAGGTAGACGGCGAACGGGCCCCGCCAGCCGACGGCGGCCAGCAGCCCGCCGAGCAGCAGCGCGACCACGCCGCCGAAGCCCATCGCGGCGCCCTGCAGGCCCAGCACCCGCCCGTGGTCCTCGACCGGGTGGTGGTCGGCGAGCAGCGCGGTCGACGTCGTCATGAGCCCGGCGATCCCGACGCCGAGCAGGGCGCGCCCGGCGAGCAGCGCGGGCAGCGAGTCGAGCACGAGGCCGGAGCCGCCGCCGACGGTGTAGAGCAGCAGGCAGGCGACGAGCACGGGGACCCGGCCGGTCCGGACGCTGAGCCGGGCCAGCAGCGGCGCGGCGACCATGATGGCCAGCCCCGGCAGGGTGAGGACCAGGCGGACCAGCAGCTGCGCGTGCGGCTCGCCGGCGAAGTGCAGCTCCATCCCGGGCAGCGCCGGCGTGATGGTGGCACTGGCCATGATGGTCATGGTGCTGACGCCGAGCAGCGTGGCCGTCAGGGACTTCGGCGGCCGGCGCACCCCGGCGACTGTCGTCTCGCTCATGGAACGAACGGTAAAACCTCGACCTTGCTCGAAGTCAATGTCGTCCTTTGTGGACGTCGTTCAGTGCCGCCTTACCGGCCCGGCACGCAGATCCGGCTCTGTTGCCGGCGTCCGTCGGCGCACCGGCACCGCCACCCCGCGCGTCGCCCGCCGCCTTTCCCGCAACAGCTCGTAGGCCGCCACGACCGCGGCGAACCGGTCGCGGTCACCGCCCGGTGCGTCCGGATGCAGCTCGCGCGCCAACCGCCGGAACGCGGCGGTGATCTCACGGTCGGTCGCGGTCTCGGGCACGCCGAGCACGGCGTAGGGGTCAGCGGTCACGGCCCCGCCCCTCCCCCGCCCGCAGCCGCGGCAGCACGGCGAGCCACTCCAGGGCGGCCCCGACGCTGCGGTGGATCGGCAGCACGTGCTCCAGCCCCAGGAGCCGGACCGGCCGCAGCACCGCGCGCCGCTCGGTGGCGATGGCGAAGGCCACCCCGCTGACGTGTGCCTCCGACGCGGCGACCAGCAGCTCGGTGAGGCCGCCCGCCCCGCAGAACCCGACGTCGGCGAGGTCCAGCACGAGTGCCCGCGGCCCGAGGTCGAGCTCCTCGCCCAGCCGCCTGCGAAGCCGGCCGAGCACGGCCAGGTCGACGTCGCCGCGCACGGTGACGACGGTGGCCTCCGCCGTCGCGGTCACCTGCAGGGTCAGCGCACGCGGAACGTCCACGCGGGGAACGACGAGCTGGTCGAGCACACGGGCCTCCTCGAACCGAAGGCGGCCGAGGGCCGCGCAGGGAAACGGCGGACGGCTCTCGGCTGAACCGTGCTGCCCACCGTACGCCCTCGCAGCCCTCCGGCACGGTTTGTTTCCCTAGGCAATACTCCATTCGAGCGACTTTTCCGGCGGCGGGAACCGGGGTCGCGGCACAGGCCGTTTCAGCGGATGTCAAGGCAGCACACCACGATGGGAAGGAGGACAACCGCCATGCTCGTCCGCACGGATCCGTTCTCGACGCTGGACCGCCTGACCCAGCAGCTGTTCGGGGGCCTGACGCGGCCGGCGGCGATGCCGCTCGACGCGTACCGCCACGGTGACCACTACGTAGTGCACCTCGACCTGCCCGGCGTGCGCCCCGAGTCCCTCGAGGTCGACGTGCAGGACAAGGTCCTGACGGTGCAGGCGCAGCGCACCGCCCCCGCGGGCGACGGGGTCGAGGTCCTGGTCAGCGAGCGCCCGGCGGGGACGTTCAGCCGCCGCCTGTTCCTCGGCGACAACCTCGACACCGACCACATCGAGGCCGCGTACGAGGCAGGCGTGCTGACGCTGCGCATCCCGGTGACCGAGCAGGCCAAGCCGCGCCGCATCGCGATCACCGCAGGCCAGGGCGACCGCCAGGCGATCACCGCGTGAGCCGGGCGCCCTGAGGCGCGTGCCGAAAGGGACTTTCCTGGCATCTGACGCGACGAAAGTCCCTTTCGCTGCACCAGGCGAGACGAAAGCGCCTTTCAGCTCACCCGGCCGCGCCTCCTCCGGTGTCCGGCTCAAGCGTGCTGAAGGGCACCTTCCTTACGTCAAATGCAAGGAAAGTGCCCTTCAGTGCGTCACATGAGACGAAGGTGCCCTTCAGTACAGCGGGACTCCTTGTTTCAGAGCCCGAACACCCGCAGGTCGATCGAGTCACCCAGCACCCGGTCCCCCTGCGCGTTCGGGTGATAGCAGTCGCTGCGCCAGCCGGCGCGGATCACCGTCGGGTCGGCCGGGTCGCGCAGGGCCGCGTCGAAGTCCAGGGTTGCGTCGAACGTTCCCGACGTGCGGATCCACTCGTTCACCGCCAGGCGGGCCTGTTCCTTCGCGCTGCCCGCCGCGTTGCACATCGGGAGGATCGTGGCTCCCACGATCTTGTGGCCCGCCGCGTGGACGCGGCCCGCGATCGTGCGCATCGCGGCGATCACCTGGGCGGCCGGGGCAGGCGGGGCGTTGTCGCCGCCGCCGAGGTCGTTCGTGCCCTCCAGCAGCAGCACGTACCGCACGCCCGGCAGGGACAGCACGTCGCGGTCGAGGCGGAGCGGGGCAGGCGGGCCGCAGCACTGGCCCGTCGGGTCGTACGGGTTCGGCTGGACGCTCACCGTGTTGCCGCTGATGCCCGCGTTCGCCACCGTCAGGCGCCGTCCCGGCGGCCGCGTTTCGATCCGCGCCGCGAGGACGTCGGTCCAGCGCGGGCCGCCCCCGAACGCGTTGTAGCCGTCGGTGATCGAGTCACCCAGTGTCACGATCGTGCCGCGGGCAGGCGAGACCGCGCTGATCGCGTCCGCCCACCACAGCACACCCGGCTTGAACGCGCCGAACGCGCTGCCCGACTCGTCCGCGCCGGTGTCGCCCGGACCGGCCGAGGCGAACGACCCCGGCGTGTCGGTCTCCGGCGGCGGGAACGTGTGGTCGTTGACCGGCGCGCCCGGGGCGTACACGCTCACCGCGACGTGGTCGCCGCGCCGCACCGACAGCGGCAGCGGGTTGCTCCACACGCTCGCGCCCGGCGGGATCGTGACCGAGCGCTGGAACCCGAACGTGGCACGCCGGTTCGAGCCCGGCACCAGCGCCGGCGAGTTCGTCGACGGCTGCAGCCCGACCCAGACCGACCGCACGGTCATGGCCGTGCCGCCGAAGGGATTGCTCAGGCGGACCCGCAGCGCCGTGCCGGTGCCGGTCACGGTGAGCACGTTGCGGACCGTGGCGTCGGGCGCCGTGCCGTGCACGCCCTGCAGGGCCGACTCCGTCAGCGTGACCGCGTGGGGCAGGGCGCCGGACGTCGTCGCGTCCGCGGTGGCCGGGCTGAGCAACAGCCCGCAAGCGACCAGGACACCGGCTGTTCGGCGGAAGCGCACCGCTCGTCCTCCTCGGGGGCGTCGGACCCGGGGTTTGGGGCGAACGCCCCCCGCGCGCCCGCCGGGGGGGGGAAATCGATCCACGACGGCGGAGGGCTCCGTCGCGACCGGGGATCGCGACGGCGCCGCCCGCTCAGGAAGCGGACACAGAATAGCTGTTGGAAGTGAAGTTCAGGCCGCCCGACGACGAGGTGATCTCGAAGCCGAACTGGACCTCGCCCAGCGTCACGTCCCCGAACCAGCCGCGGGCCTTGATCCAGTTCATGATCGAGAGGATGTCGACCGTGCCGGAGTTGGTGTTCGACGTCCGCAGGAACGAGAACACCGCGTTCGACCCGTTCGATCCCTTGTAGACGTCCCAGGTGTGGCCGCCGACGCTCACCGTGGTCTGCTTGGTGCCCAGCGGGCCGACCGCGCCCTGCTTGTTGACCCACAGCATGATCTCGTAGGCGTTGTTGTTCGCCCAGATGTCGTACGCGGTCTCGTACGCGCCGCTGCCCGGCCGGGACACGTTGAAGCTGCTGGAAACCTGGCGCAGCGAGCTGAGCGTCCGGCCGACGTTCTTCGCCGAGTGCGGGTACGACTTGATCCCGCCGGTGTTCGGGTGGTCGGCCCACACACCCCAGTTGCTGTAGGAGTTCGCCCAGATCGTCTGCGGGCCCGCCCCGCTGCCCCAGACGTCGTTACGGACGGTGTAACCCCCGTTCGACCACGTCGCCCATTTGTCCGACGAGGACCAGGTGGCCGCCTCGGCGACGGTGGCGGTCGTCGCCATCACCGCCGCGGCCGTCAGCGAAACCAGCAGGGAACGCACGGCTTTGTGCATCATCGCATCCTTTCGCGGGAATACCGGGAACCGGCGCCGAAAACGCATTCAGACCTTTCGAAGCGTTTCGACTGAGGAACCTGCGGACGACTATCGCAGGCCGTATCCCCGCTGGTCAAGACGTAGTCAGCGAATCACCCACACCGCCGGATCCATTCGAAATTTTCGACCTCGGGCCCGTTGTCGATTCTTTCGAAACGGCTCATCGGAACGATTCCGGTTCTTCGATGCGCTTCGACGCCGCTCAGTCCAAGTACTGCTCGATCCAGGAACCCAGCAGCCGGGTGCAGTCACCCCGCAGGCGGGTCGTGAAATCGTCGATCGCCGCGTCGACCTCACCGGCGGGACGGACCGCGCCGGTGAAGCCGTCGTCGTCGACGACCCGCCACCCTCCGTCGGCCTCGACCAGCCGCACCCGCCATCGGCTCTCCAGGGACAGGCTGGTGAACTCGAAATCGCCGCGTCCGGCCACTCCCCGCGCCTTCCAGCGGCGCAGGGCCGACGCGAGTTCCACCACCGGAAAAGCGCCTTCCCGGAGCACCTCCCGGTCGCCGTCCAGCACCACGAGGTCGGCCTCCACGTTGACGAACACCTCCGTCCGCGACCGGCCGAGCAAGTCCGCCGCGGTCAGCGCGGAATACGACAGCTGCATCTGGAGTACCTCGTTCACACAGGGGGGATAATCAGCCGCACACGCGCAGCTCGGCATAGTAGGCGAACGGAACACCGGAATGCCGCACGAGGTGCAGGCCCGCGTCGTGCGCGCAGGACGCGAGCTTCAGCAGCGGAACGTAGTGGCGGTCGGCGAACTCCCCGACCACCACCCGGCCTTCCGGCTTCAGCACCCGGCGCAGCTCGCGCAGTGCGTGCCGCGGGTCGCCGGGGATCTCGCCGAGCACCGTCACCAGGTAGGCCGCGTCGAAACTCGCGTCGGGGAACGGAAGTTCGCGGGCGTCCGCCAGGGTCGGCACGATCGTCCCGATGCCGCGCCGGGCGGCCCGGCGGGTGACGTGGTCGAGCATCGGCTGCTGGACGTCGACGATGTCCAGCCGTCCGCCGGGGCCCAGCCGCCGGGCGATGGGCAGGGACTGCAGGCCCGTGCCGGGACCGATTTCCAGCATCCGTTCCCCGTCGCCGGGCGCGAGAATCCGTTCCAGCCGTTTCGGTGTGAGCAGGGGCAGCGGCAGGTTCAGCACCCAGCGCTGCGCGACCGGATACGGCGCACTGTCGGTCCCCCAGACCGTGGCGGCGGCCGCCCCGGCCACCCCGAGCGCGACCCATCCCATGCTGCGATCGACCTTCATGACTCCCCCATTCGACGACCCGATCACCAGGACGGGCGACCACCGGGGAAGGTTGCGTGCCTGGGAGAATCCCGGCAACGACGCCTGGGGGAACGATGACGCGAACGAGCTTGCCCGTGCTTGCCGGTCTCGATCCGGGGCCGGAGTTCCACGCGCTGGTCGACGCGGTCGCCGTGCTGCTGCCGCCGCAGGAACGCCGTCATCGGATCGAAGTGCTGCTCGATGACCTGCCGGACTCTTCCGCGCGGGTGGATCTGGTGCGGCTGGCTGTCATCGTGGCGCTGGAGCGCACGGCCGGGCGCGTCGCGACGCTGCCGGTCACCGCCTGCGAGGGGCGCGGCACCGGCACCGAGTGGCTGATTTCGCGGACCGAGCCTGCTCGCGGGTCCACGTTCGACGGCGGCGGGGAGCAGCCGCGCGAGCGCACGGTGACCGTGGCCGACGGCGACGACGGGATCGTGCGCGTCACGGTGAACGGCGCGCGGATCGAGGTTTCCCCACCGTCCGAACAGGACTGTCAGCGGTTGCTGGAATCCGGGGTGCGGGGCACGCCGCTGCGGTTCCCGGTCTTCCCGAGCGCGGGCCCCTCGCTGCTCGCGCGCGGCGAGGGACCGTGCGAGCTGGTGCTGTGGCGGTACGGCACGCCACCGGCCAGGTTCCGGCTGCCGGGCCCGGTACTTGCCGCGATCCACGTGTCCGACCCGTTCTGCGAGTCGCTGATCACGATGATCGAGGTCGAGCGGGAACTGGTCGTGCACATCGAGGGGACCCAGGACCTCGACGTGCGCAAGCTGCACGTGCCGATCGACTTCAGTGTCGCCGACGAGGCCGCGCACGACCTGTCGCCGCTGTACCTCGACATGGACGAGATGTGGCGATTCGGCGTCTACTTCCGCCGCGCGGGCGTGTGGTGGTACCTGCAGTGGTCCGCCGGCGACCACATCACGCTCGAGCGGTCGACCGCGGTCGTGCACCAGGCGGGTCGCTGGCACTTCCACACCCACACCGACGGCGCAGGCCACTCCCTGCTCGGCGCCGGCTCCTGGTACGCCGCCCCGCACCGGCGCACCTGGCGCCGCGGATCCACGTGGAAAGCGTGGCATGCGACCAGCCCGGACGCGTTCATCACGGTCCCCCCGGCCGAGGAAGTGCTGGGCCTGAACCGGATCGGCGACCGGCCGGCGCTGCTGACCCGCGAAGGCGCCACCATCCGGGCGCGGACACCGGAAGGCGGGCACACGGTCGCGGAGTCCGCCGGTCCGGTCGTCCGTCACCACGAGCTGCCCTGGGTCGCGGTCCAGCGCTCGGCGCACCTGGTCGAGATCGTGGACATCGCCACCGGAACGGTCCTGCACCGCGTCGGAACCCGGGGCGGACCGGGGTGGCAACCCCTCGGTTGAGGTCGCGCAGCCTCATCGACTCGGCCGATCTTGTTGTATTTCCCGGCCTCCCGGCGACTCCTTCCGGAGAGGAGGTTCGAATGGACCGACCCTTCCGGATGTGGACCGGACTGGTTGCCGTGTCGGTGACCGTCGTGGCGTGTGGCCGGGCGCCCGAGCCCAGCTCCGCGCCGGTTTCCCCGACGTCCGCGGCACTTCCCGCCACCACTCCGGCACCCACCAGTACGGCAATGACCGCCACACCCAGCGCGCCCGTCGTGATTCCTTCGCCACCGGATTCGACACCGAAATCCTCGGTCACGCAGAACAGCACCACCCGGGCACCGGAACCGACGTCGAAGCCCGTGCCACCGCCGCCGAAACCGCCGGATCGCTGGGTTTTCAGCGCCGCCGACCGGCGCAGTATCGAACAGCAGACCGGGGCGTCGTTCACCGACTTCCACGTGGACGAGTTCTACCCGCTGATCTGCCCGCACAAGGACGTCTGCCTGCACAACGCGTTCAAAATCGATCCCGGTCTTGGGCATCCGGACGAGGACTGCTGGGTGGACCACAACATCGTCCCGGACCCGCTGTACGAAGGCGGGACGATCACCTGGGTCGTCAACAACCCGTGCGGTCCCGGCTGATGGTCCGGCACGTCGCGGGACGACCACGGGCGACCGGGGTGGCCGCGCCCTCCGCGCCGTCGCGGGCGTTGAAGGTGTTCAGCTCGATCCTGGCCCCGACCACCGTGCTGACCGCGCTGCTGTTCTACTTCGGCACCCAGCACGCGAACGCGTTCTGCCGCTGGTTCGGGGTGCACTACTCGGTGCTCGGGCTGTCGGTGCCGGACTACCTCGTCCGCGCCAGTGACGGGATGACGGTGCCGATCACCGCGGTCGCCGCGACCGGGCTCGCCACCTTGTGGGCCTACCGGCTGCTGGAGACCCGGCTGTCGCCGCGAACCTGGCGGACGCTGCTGCGCCGGGCCGTGCCCGTCCTGGTGGTGGCCGGCATCGTCCTGGTTGGCCTCGGCCTGACCGGCCTCCTGGTCCCCTCGCTGCTGTACCGCTTCCCCGGGCTGCCGGGGCTGTGCATCGCCGTGGGGTTCGTGCTGTTCCCTCTGGCCGACCGGCTGCACCACGTCCGCACCGGGCGCCGCAGTTCCCCGGCCGCGGCCGTGGTGCAGTGGACGTTCACGTTCGTCCTCGTCACCGTCGGCGCGTTCTGGTCGGTGACGGACTACTCCGCCGCGGTCGGCGAGCTGCGGGCCTACGAGTACGAGGTCGCGCTGCCGTCGATGGCCGACACCGCGCTGTTCAGCAGCAAGGATCTCGGCCTGCGGGCCCGGGGCGTGCGGATGACCGCGTGCGCCGCCGACGCCCGGTACCGCTACCGGTACGACGGTCTCGTGCTCGTCCTCCAGTCCAACGGCACGTCGATGCTGCTGCCCCGGGAATGGAACCGCGGCGACGGCGTGGCGGTTCTCCTGCCCACCTCCGCCGACATCCGGCTGGAGTTCGCGCCGAACGGCACCGTCCGCGACCGGACCTGCTAGGCCACGTGGTGAGTTCCCTTCCCGGGGCTTGCTGTCGTGCGTAGATCAGGCCGGCGTCAGAGCCGGGTGGCAAGCCCACCAGTGCCGGTCCGTGAACGGGATGCGGATCAGGTGGACGACGAACCGGGTCTTGCCATGGGTCTTCGCCTGGCACGCGGCCATGGCCGCGTTCGCGTCGTTGCCATGCGTGACGACGCTCGCGATCGGGTCGGGCACCACGGACGCCGGGGCCGCGTCGGCCGTGGCGGCGCTCCCGATCGCTGCCGTCGCGGCGATCAGCCCGGCACCCACCGTCCGGGCCACCCACGTCCGGGCGGCCGACAGGCCCCTGCGCTGCGCTTCGGTCATTTCGGATCTCCTTGCGTGTGAACGAGTCGAGCGGCTGTTCGAGCAGCCGGCGTCAGCGGGGGTTGGGGTGGCAGGACCACAGGTAGAGGTCCGTGAACGGGATGTGGAGCAGGTAGAAGACGACCGGAGCCTGGCCGTGGGTCTTCGCCGTGCACGCGGCCGTCGCCGCCGCCGCGTTCTTGCCGTGCGTGACGACCTGCGCGACGGGATCGGGCAGCACGGCCGCGTCCGCCGCGGCCGCACCGCCGATCGCTGCCGTCGCGGCGATCAGCCCGGCACCCACCGTCCGGGCCGCCCACGTCCGGGCGGCCGACGGCCCCGCGCTCTGCACTTCGGTCATTTCGGATCTCCTTGCGAAGGACCATGGCTTGATCGACTCCGCTGGGGCCATGATCTCGGGATGGGACGCGCCGCGCCCAGCATTCGTACAGCGGCCCGGCAATCATGAAAATCCTCGCCCGGCAAGGCAATCCGCCGGTTCACAATCTTCCGCCCGCGAGGTGACGAAGCCGGTTCCGCGCAATGCCCTACACCGCCGAACCGCCGAACACGCGCGAACTGCCTTCCGCGGAGTACACCGGCCAGCCCGGGTCGCCCGTGGCCGCGAAGGCCGACCATGCCCCCACCAGCGCGTCGCGGACCGCCAGCCGCTCCGGGGTGTCCGCGCCCACGAGGGCCAGCTTGTCGAACACGTGCAGCAGCTCCGCGCCGTGGAACGCGCCGAGCTGGGGGCCGCACGGCTCGTCGCAGAACACGTAGTGGTACGCCCGGCCGCCCGCCTCGACGTGCTCGCGGGCCAGGCGGGCCGCCGGGATCCGGTAGAGCACGTCGGTCAGGAATGCGCCGCGCGCCGCCGCCGGGTCGTGCTCGCGGGCGCGGTATGCCGCGAACAGTTCGGCGCCCATCTCCGCCCGCAGCTCGTCTTCGGCGAGCCGGAAGCGGTCGCCGCCGAGTACCTGGAACAACCGGACCTCGTCGCGGTTGACGCCGATGAGCAACGGGATCTCCGGGACCGCCACCGAATCGGGCGCGGCCGGGAGCACCTCGCCGTCGACGACCGCGCCCCACGCGCGGCCGCCCGGGAGGTTGCGGCGGCCGATGTCGCCGTCGACCACGTCGACCTGGGCGGCCAGGATGCGGTCCACCGGGACCGTGCGCAGGCCGTCGGGATCGTCGAGGCCGAGTGCGGTGAGCAGGTCTTCGGCCATCGCCGTGGCGGTCGCGGTGGAGAAACTGCGGGACGTGGTGCCGCTCTGGAGGATTGCCTTGTGGAACGTCCCGGCCGCCGCCGGGGTCGCCAGGAGCGCGCCGACCGAGAACGCGCCCGCGGACTGGCCCGCCACCGTGACGTTGCCCGGGTCGCCGCCGAACGCGGCGATGTTGTCGCGCACCCAGCGCAGGGCGGCGGCCTGGTCCTGGAGCCCCAGGTTGGCCGACCCGGCCCAGTCCGCGCCGAAGCCGGCCAGGTGCAGGTAGCCGAGCGCACCGAGGCGGTAGTTGGCCGCGACGACTACCGCGCCGGTCCCGCGCGCGAGGGCGGCACCGTCGGTGTAGGGCGGGGACGCCGAGCCGGCCTCGAAGCCGCCGCCGTAGATCCACACGATCACCGGGCGCGGGCCGTCGCCGGGTGTCCAGACGTTCAGGTACAGGCAGTCCTCGGCCGTCTCGCCGAGACTCGCCGTCGGGAAGCCGGGGAAGTCCGACCGGGTGTTCTCCGCCCCCATCAGTGCCGAGACGCCCTGGGCGGGCGCCGCCGGGAAGCGGCCCGCGTCCCGGACGCCGGGCCACGGCTCGGGCGGGCGCGGCGGGCGGAAGCGCAGCTCACCCACCGGCGGCGCGGCGAACGGGATGCCGGCGAAGCACCGGCCCCCGCCGGGCAGCGCGCGGCCGCGCACGGTGCCGGAGGTGGTGTCGACGAGCAGGGGGTCGGTCATGGGAGTGCCTTCCTGGGCCGGGCGCTGTCGTTACGATGCGTTGCCGCGTTGACCCGCCGACTATATTCCTGGGAATAACCTTCTCGGGAAGAGCCTGGAGCAAGCCGTGACCGACCTCACGCCGGTGTTCGCCGACCTCGTCCGGTACGAGACGCGGCTGTTCAACGCCCTCGACCAGCGGTTGCGCGCCGAGCACGGCATCACGCTCGGCCAGCTGGAGTTCCTCCGGGTCATCGGCGGCCGCGACGCCTGCCGCGTGCAGGACATCGCCCAGGACATCGCCATCACCGTCGGCGCCACCAGCAAGGCCGTCGACCGCCTCGAAGCCGCGGGCTGGGCCGTCCGCCGCCCCAACCCGGAGAACCGCCGCTCCTCGCTGATCGGCCTCACCGCCGAAGGCCGCCGCCTGTTCGACACCGCACAGGCCACGTTCCAGGACGGCCTGCGCACCTGGCTGGCCACGCCGCTGACCCCGGACGCCCTCGAGCGGCTGGCGTCCGCGCTCGCCGTCCTCCGGCAGGCCGTGGAGGACGCCGGAGCCGGGCTTCCGACCGGCTGAGCGACCCGCGCACAAATCGCGCTTCACCGGGGTACACGGATCCCGGTTCACTTCGGTTCACCACATTTCCGAACTATTTCGCCACTGTCCCGGACACTGGACATCGCGGCTCCCACAAGCTTTGATTACTTCATGCCCGCGCCACATTGATCCACCGGAAGAATTGACCGACGGCGGGACGATCGGGCATTGTTACCGCTAACACCGAGCAGTTCCTCCAGTGCACGCCGCCTCCACTGATGTCGGGTCAGTGGATGACCCGCGCCCTGGAGTCCTCTTTCCCTTGAACCTTCGGAGTCACTTCATGCCTGGAAACACGGGAAGGCACCGCATCTCCCGACGCACCAAGATCGTCACCGGCGTCATGGCACTGGCCGTCGCCGCGGGCGGGATCGCGGTGGCGACCACCTTCGGCGCGTCCGACCGGGCCAGTGCCGACGAGGCCGACCCGGGCCTCTACATCGACATCCTCAAGGTCAAGCCGAACAACGCCGATCCCGCGAACGCCCGCGGCGCGTCCACCGGCACCTTCACCGTCGACTGCGGCCGCAACGAGAACGGCCACTTCAACCCCGACAACTTCGTCGCCCAGCCCGGGGTCCGCAACGGCGCCCAGCACCTGCACGACTACGTCGGCAACCTCTCGTCCAACGCGGACTCGAACAACAAGAGCCTCGAAGCCGCGGGCACGACCTGCAAGAACGGCGACAAGTCCGCCTACTTCTGGCCCGTGGTGCGCATCGACACCGGTGACGAGGAGCAGAAGAACCCGCCCGCCAAGTCCCCCGACGGCGACCGCGACCAGGCCGCGCAGGCCGGCGCCTCCCCGGTGATCACCTGCCCGGACGTCGCGAGCAAGCTGCCCGACGTCCCCGACTCGGCGATGGCCGAGGTCAACCGCAATCTCGACCTGCTCGACACGCAGATCGACGAGGCCAACAAGCGGCTGGTCGCCACCCGCGGCCAGGGCGGCCCCAACTTCGTGCAGAACGCCATCCTCGGCCCGCTCAAGGACAAGCGCGTCGCCACCATCGACCGGATCGCGATCGCCATCGGCCGCACCGCCGCCAAGCCACAGGGCCTCGGCGCCCTCGCGGCGGGCTGCACGCTCAAGGAGCAGGCAGGCAGCGGCGGCAGCGGCGTGAGCAACGGCGGCGGCGCCCCGGCAGGCGCGGCGCAGCAGATCACCTGCCCGGACGTCGCGAGCAAGCTGCCCGCCGTCCCGGCCTCGGCCAAGGCCGAAGTGGACCGCAACCTCCAGCTGCTCAACACGCAGATCCAGGAGGCGAACAACCGGCTCGCCACCAGCCAGGGCCAGGGCGGCCCGAACTTCGTGCAGAACGCCATCCTCGGCCCGCTCAAGGACAAGCGCGTCGCCACCATCGACCGCATGGCCATCGCCATCGGCCGCACCGCCGCCAAGCCGCAGGGCCTCGACGCCCTCGCCGCGTGCACGCTCGGCGCGCAGGCGGGCAATGGCGGCAACGGGCAGAACAACGGCGGGGCCACCGCCGCGCCGCCGCTGCCCGGCCCGGACGCGAACAACGAGCTGCCCGACAACGACGGGGTGATCCAGCGCCCGGCGAAGGTCGACATCACCTTCCGCGGCAGCCCGGCGGGCCCGGTCGTCGCGATGCCGAAGTTCCTGCGTGCCCTCACCGGTGACGCCAAGCCGTCGATCAACGGGACCAAGAACACCCGCGCGGCGTGGACCTGCACCGGCTTCGAGAACCGGCTCACCGACAAGTACCCGATCTGCCCCGAAGGCAGCAAGGTCGAGCGGATCCACACCTTCCCCAGCTGCTGGGACGGGAAGAACACCGACAGCGCCAACCACCGCACGCACATCGTGTTCCCCGACGCGAACGGCCGGTGCGCGGCGGGCTTCAAGGCGGTGCCACAGCTGCGGATCAGCCTGGTCTACGACATCCCGCACGACATCCAGGTCAAGAAACAGTACAAAGTGGACTCGTTCCCGTCCGAGAAGCACAACCCGCTGTCGGACCACGACGACTTCGCCAACGTCATGTCCCAGAGCATCATGAACCAGGTGGTCAACTGCATCAACCGCAACAAGAAGTGCAACGCCTGAGCAACGCCACGGCCGTGCCGGGAGAGCGACCCCGCTCTCCCGGCATTGCCGGTCGAGTGCACAGTCGGTGAATGAGCGACGGTGCGCGGAGAAATCGTCGAATCTCCCCGCGGCCGCCGGTTTTCTGCTAGAAAGTCCCTCGTTTGCGCCAGTTTCGCCGATCGGCACAGGGGTAGGGGTGGCTTTCGAGGAGCAGCTCGTGTCCGGGCGGTACCGGCTCCTGGACCGGGCCGGACGCGGCGCGATGAGCGTGGTGTGGCGGGCCAGGGACGAGCGCCTGGACCGCGTGGTGGCGGTCAAGCAGTTCCTGCACGAGCCGGGGCTCGACCCGGCGGTGCCCTGCGACCGCGCGATCCGGGAAGCGCGGCTGGCGTCCCGGCTGCGGCACCCGCACGCCGTCGCGGTGTACGACGTGCTCGAAGACGCCGGTTCGATGTACCTGGTCATGGAGTACGTGCCCGCGCGGTCGCTGACCGACCTGCTCCTCGAGCGCGGGCCGCTGCCGCGATGCGACGTCGTCCGGATCGGGCGGCAGATCGGCGCGGCGCTGGCCGCCGCGCACGGCGACTGGATCCTGCACCGCGACGTCACGCCGAACAACGTGCTCGTCTCCGCCGACGGCACCGCCCGGATCACCGACTTCGGGGTCTCGCGCGCGCTCGGCGAGCACCTCGCCGCCGAAGACGGCGTCGTCGTCGGCACGCTCCCGTACGTGGCCCCGGAGGTCGCCCGCGGCGGCGAAGCCGGGCTGCCGTCGGACGTCTACTCCCTCGGCGCCACGCTCTACACCGCTCTGGAGGGCACGCCGCCGTTCGGCACCAGCGACGACCCGATCACGCTGCTGCGGCGGATCACCGAGAACCAGCTGGTCCCCCCTCCGCACGGCGGGCCGCTCACCGGCGTGCTGATGCGGATGCTCGAACGCGATCCCGCCGCGCGCCCGTCGATGCCGGAGGTCGTGGAGCTGCTGCACGCGGTGGGCAGGCCGCCGTCCGCGGCGCCGCGGCGTCCCTGGCTGCGCCGGGCCGCGGTGACCGGCGCCGCGGTGTGCCTGACGTCCGCGAGCGTCGCGGCCGGCGTCGCCCTCACCGGCGAACCGGCGAGCACCGCGGTGCCCGTGGACCGGCCCGCGCCGACGACGGTGACCGCCGACCACACCGTCCACGCCACCACGACGGCACCCGCACCCGTGTCCACCCCGGCGCCGGAACCGGCGCCGCGGCCCGCGCGCGTCACCGCGCAGCCGCCGCCGGAGGGCGGGTGCAGCGCGCGCTACCAGGTGACGAACTCCTGGCCCGGCGGCGCCCAGGCCGAAGTGACCGTCCACAACGACCGTCCGACCCGGCTGGCGGGGTGGACGGTGACCTGGGTGCTCCCCGGCGGGACGGTCATCCGGGACCTCTGGAACGGCAGCGTCAGCCGCAGCGGCTCGACGGTGACCGTCACCGACGCGGGGTGGAACGCCCTGCTCGAACCGGACGCCTCGGCGTCGTTCGGGCTGACCGAGGACCTCACCGCCGGACGGCCCGCCGTCCCGGTCGTCAGCTGCCACCCGAACTGACCCCGGCAATACCGTTACCGTTTCGACACAACCGGATCGACTCTTTCTCCGTAGCGCCCCGAATAGATTTCCGTGATCCGGAACGAAATCGTCGAAGGCGATTTCCGATACCACCCGGGTGAGTGAATTCGGGGCCGATTACCGAACGGTGTGCCGGAACCGGCCGTGTTCCCTGATGACGGCATCTGCAGAGGGGAGCGCGCCCGTGTACGAAGGGGCAGTGATCGCCGGCCGCTACCGCGTGCTCGGCCGGGCGGGTCACGGCGCGATGGGGACCGTGTGGCGGGCACAGGACGACCGGCTCGACCGCGTGGTCGCGATCAAGCAGCTGGTCCCGGACGCCGCCGGGTCCGCGGAGCGCACGCGGGAGCGGACCGTCCGGGAGGCCCGCGTCGCCGCCCGCCTGCGCCACCCGCACGCCGTGGTGATCTACGACGTCGTCGAGCACGAATCGGCGTCCTACATCGCGATGGAGTACCTGCCGTCCCAGACGCTGACCGAGGTCCTGCTCGACGAGGGCCCGCTGGTGCCGGAGTACGTGGCCGAGCTGGGCGGCCAGCTCGCCTCGGCGCTGGCCGCGGCGCACGCCGAGGGCATCCTGCACCGCGACATCAGCCCCAACAACGTCCTCGTCGACGCCGACGGGGCGGCGAAGATCACCGACTTCGGCGTGGCCCACGCTCATGGCGAAGGGACTGTCACCGGCGGCGGGCTGGTCGTCGGCACGCCGGCCTACCTCGCCCCGGAGGTCGCGGACGGCGCGGAGGCCGGCTTCCCCGCCGACGTCTATTCGCTCGGCGCGACGCTCTACACCGCGCTGGAAGGGCGGCCGCCGTTCGGCACCGACGACAACCAGCTGGCCCTGCTCAAGCGCGTCGTACAGGGCGAGATCGTCCCGCCGCGCACCACCGGCCCGGTCACCGACGTCGTGCTGCGGCTCCTCGCCCGCGACCCGGCCGCCCGGCCGACGATGGCCGAGGCGGCGCGGCTGTTCACCCGCCGGGCCACCGGGGGCGCGCTGCCGCCGTCCCCGCCGCCGGTGCCCGCGGTCGCCGAGCCCGCGCCGGCAAGACCGCGGCGGACCCGCGCGGTGCTCGCCGGAGCCGTGCTGGTGCTCACCGCGGCCGGGATCGTCGCGGCGACGTCGCTGCCGCCGCACCGGGAGCCCTCGAGCGCGCCGGCCCAGCTCGCCTCGGCGCCGTCGACGACCACCTCCACGGCGGGGCCCGGGGTGTGCGCCGCGCGCTACCAGGTCGTGAAGTCGTGGAACGGCGGGTTCCAGGGCCTGGTGACGGTGCGCAACAGCGGGCGGTCCGACCTCGCCGGGTGGACGGTCAGCTGGCCGACCCCGGCCGGGACGAGCATCGACGACCTGTGGAACGGCAGGCTGCTGCGAACCGGGCCCACATCGGCGATCGCGAGTGCCGAGTGGAACGGGGTGCTGCGGCCGGGCGAGACGACGACGTTCGGTTTCGTGGCGCTGGCCCGCGGGGGCAACCACGGGATGCCGGTGACCGACTGTCGCCCCGGGTAATGACCGTGCCCGGAAGCCGACGGAGGTGGCTTGACCAGTGCCGTTGGGCGCCATTAGGGTCGCCTTCACTCTTTCGTGTTAACGCTAACGCCTCATCGGACAACGGACCGGACAATGGCCCGAGAAAGCGCCGGACAATGACGAATTCCCGCGACGTGGCGGACGAGCCGGGCGCAGCAGGCCGTGGCGTGGTGACGATCACCGACGTGGCGAACGCGGCCGGGGTCTCGGCGAGCACGGTGTCCTATGTGATCACCGGCAAGCGGACGATCTCCCCGGCGACGCGGCGGCGGGTCGAGGAGACCATCCGCGCCCTCGGCTACCGCCGCCGCACCGGTTCGCCCGCCCCGGCCCCGGCCAGGGCCGGCGTGCTGGCGGTCGCGATGCCCCTGCGTGACGAGCAGCACGTCGGCGTGGAGCTGGAGTTCTTCTCCGCGGCCGCGGGCGCGGCCCGGCGGCTGGGCTTCGACCTGCTGCTGGTCACCGACGACGACGGCACGGCGGCCCTGCACCGGGTGACGTCGGCGGCGCTGGCCGACGCGGTGATCGTGCTGGACGCCGGCGACGGCGACCCGCGCGTGCCCGTCCTGCTCGCGTCAGGGCGTCCCGCGGTCCTGGTGGGCGCGCCGGGCCGCCGTCACGGGCTGGCCGCGCTGACGCTCGACTTCATGCCGTCCGGAAAGGACTGTGCCACCCACCTCGCCGACCTCGGCCACCGGTCGGTCGCCCACCTGGAACCGGCGGCGGCGCTGCCGAGCCACCGCCGGCGATACCTGGAGGACTTCACGGCGGGCTTCGGCACGACGGCCACCCGCCGCGGCGTGCGGACGGTGTCGCGGCCCTGCGCGCCGGAGGAGGCCGCCCGCTGCCTGGACGACCTCCTCGCCGACGACGGGCCGACCGCGCTGGTCGTCCACGACGAGATCGCCCTCCCCCACGTCCTGGCGGCGGTGGCCGACCGCGGAATGCGGGTACCGGAGGACATTTCGGTCGTGGCGGTGTGCTCGTCGACGGTGGCGGACCACCAGCGGATCCGGCCGACGGCGGTGCTGGTCCCGGCCCGCAGGCTGGGCGCCCGCGCGGTCGAGCGGGCGGTCCGCCAGCTCGACGGCACGGCGGCGGCCGAGCCGGAAGTGGTGATCCCCCGCCTCACGCCGGGAGAAAGCACCGGACCGGCCCCGGCCAACGGACTGGCCCCAGCGTCTCAGGCCGGTTGACGCTCCAAGCCGGGTTGGGTGGTCTGCCGCGGCTTGTCGTGAGTGAGAAACAGTGTTCTAACGCTGTTTCTCACTCACGAGCGCGGACCGGCGGCTGGCTGCGGCTCCGCGGTTTCCTCGTGCCGGTTCCAGGATCGGCGTATACCGAACCCTCACCTCGGCGGATGTGCGGCACGGACGGCGCGGGTTAATCTCGGCTCAGCCGAAGACTGTTCTCGGCTTGCCGCGCGTAGCGGCTTTTTCCGGATGAACAAGGTGAGAAACATGATGGTCAACGCAATCGAGGCTGCCGCGGAAAAGTACGCGCCGGCCGGTGGGGAACTGCTGCCGGTGCTGGAGGTGACCACCGCGCAGACGCCGACGTCCTGCGAGGAGGCCGCCGCGCTGGCCCTGCTCACCGCCGCCCAGCGGGCGACCGACGCCAAGACGGCCTGGCACTGGTACCACGTCTACGCCGCGCTGGTCAAAAGCGCCGCCATGGGCGGGTTCGTCGACGCCGACGGCACCTACCTGCTCGAAGCGGGCGACCAGATGTCGGTCATCGACCTGGCGAACGTCCGGACCCGGTTCTGAGCCACCGCACGGCAACCGAACCGATTCCCCGCCGCAGCCGTGTTCCCGGGTAGGGGACGACGAAGGCGGAGGGGACCATGGCAGCGAAGCGGTACCGGGTGCTCGGCACCGTCGGCCACGGGCCCGGCGGCACCGTCTGGCGGGCGCGGGACGAGCTGCTCGGCCGGGACGTCGCCGTCCGGCGGCTGCCGCCGTCGTGTCCCTTCGATCCCGCCCACTCCGATCGCGCACGGGCCAAGGTGATCCGGGACGCCCGTGGCGCGATCCGCGTCCGGCATCCGCATGCGCTCGTCGTGCACGACGTCTTCGAGCACGACGGCACGCCGTACGTGGTGACGGAGTTCCTGGCCGCCCGGACGCTC
The DNA here is from genome assembly GCF_040064235.1 of Amycolatopsis melonis. Classification (NCBI taxonomy): domain Bacteria; kingdom Bacillati; phylum Actinomycetota; class Actinomycetes; order Pseudonocardiales; family Pseudonocardiaceae; genus Amycolatopsis; species Amycolatopsis melonis. The sequence goes on along the minus strand of NZ_JBDZYD010000001.1, from coordinate 754,289 downwards.
GCGGACCTGCTCGGCCGGGAGGGGACCCTCCCGGCCGAGCGGGTCGCGGCGCTCGGCGCCCAGCTCGCTTCGGCGGTCGCCGCCGCGCACGCCGTCGGTGTCCTGCACCGCGGGATCGGCCCGGAACGGGTGCTGGTCACCGAGGCCGGGACGGCGAAGATCGACGGCTTCGGGCTCGGCAGCGGGACGGCCTCCGCCGCGGCGGACGTCTTTTCCCTCGGGGAAACGCTTTATCGCGCGCTCGAAGGACGGCCGCCGGGCAGCGCCGTTCCGCCGCGGACGTCCGGGCCGGTTCTCGACGTGGTACAGGCACTGCTGCGGCCGGAACCGGCCGCCCGGCCGACGATGGCCGAAGCGGCACGGCTGTTCGCCGCGACGGCGACTTCCGGACGGGAAACCCGTGGCCGCACAAGGATTCTGGCGGCCGCCACCGTGCTGGCCGTCGCGCTGGGCACGGCCGTCACGCGGCGGCGACGGCCGCGGTGACGCCGGGCCTCAGGGTCCGTATCGAAGTCGTCCGGTGGTGGCGAGGGGGCGGTCTGCAAGGGACTTTCCTCGCATCCGGTGAGACGAAAAGTCCGTTCGCTGCACCAGACCTGGATCCACCGAGGGCGAACCGGCGGGTCTCGGGTCGGGTGGTCTGCCGCGGCTTGTGGGGGGGGTGGGACAAAGTTGTATACCCCGTTGTGAATAAACAACCCCCACCCCCCCC
>NZ_JBDZYD010000001.1:535942-753567 GCF_040064235.1 Amycolatopsis melonis | reverse complement strand
GTGGTCGGCCGGGGGTTGTGGGGCGTGAGAAAGGGTGTTCACCCCCTGTTTCTCACTCACGACCCTCTCGCCGCGGCGGCCCCCGGCGACCCGGCCGGGCTGCGCACCCGCAGGGTGCGTGCGGGTGGGCTGAAGGGGACTTCCGTCTCACCTGGTGCGGCGAAAGGGACTTTCCTCGCATCCGATGCCAGGAAAGCGCCTTTCAGTTCACCTGACCCCCGACCCAGGCGGATCGCCGCAGCAGGCCGCCCCACCGCGCCCCTTCCCGCACTCGGCCTCGGTGATTCCAGGCCATTCCCCACTTCGATACGGACCCTAGGCCACGAACGACACCAGCGCGAACACGCTCAGCACCGTCACCAGCACCGCGGCGGCGGCCAGCCACCACGTGAGAGCGTCGGCACGCGGCCGCGGTTTCCCCGGCACGCCCCGGTCCCACTGCCCGGTTCCCGCCGCCGGAGACGGCGGGGAATTCTCCGCGCGTACCCGCTGAATCAATTCCTGAACCGAAATCTGCTGGCGCGGAACACCCGCCGGACGCGTCATCGAGTCACCTCACTGTCCCCACATGCGAACAATCGCATGTCCCATTCCGCGGAGAGTAGGAGGTGATCCACATCTTGTAAATGACCAAGATCGCGACCGGGTCGTTACCGGTTCGACACAACCGGATTCGTGAACGGGCCGTATTCCGGAGGAAACCGGCTCGAATTCGACGATTTCACGGTTGCGCGCGCTCCGGCGCGCCCCCGCAGGATTCCCGCACCACGAGCGTCGGCCACAGCTGGAGGCGGTGGACCGGGCGCTCGGCCGTCTCGGCCAGGCGGGCCAGCGCCAGTTCCGCCGCCACCGCGCCGAGCCGGTGCTTCTGCGGGCACACCGCCGTCAGCGGCGGGTCCGACGCCGCCGCGACCTCGTCGTCGTAGGAGACCACCGCCAGCTCGCCCGGCACCGCGATGCCGCCGTCGCGGGCCCGCTCGATCAGGCCGATGGCCTCGCGGTCGGCGTGCACCAGCAGGGCACGGACCCCCGCCCGGCGGCAGCGGTCGAGCAGGGCGTCGTACTCGGCCGCCCAGCCCGGCGAGCCGTAGGCGGGGATGTCGAGGTCCAGCGCCGCCCGGGGTTCCAGGCCCAGCGACGCGACCGCCTCGCGCCAGCCGGTGCGCACGGCCGGGGTGTGCGGGCTGGACCGCGACGCCATCAGCCCGACCCCGCGGTGGCCGAGGGAAACCAGGTGACGGACGGCCAGGCCCGCGCCGAGTGCGTGTGCCGTCGTGGCCGCGTCCAGTGCCAGGGTGGGCAGCTCCGGCGGCGGCAGGCGCTCGACGAGGACCACCGGGACGCTCAGCGAGCCCAGCCAGCGCAGCAGGTCCAGCGCGCCGCGGCCGGTGGTGGCCGGCGCGACCAGCAGGGTCTGCACCCCGCGTTCGAGGAGCTTGGTGATCTGGCGGCGGTCCTCCGCCGCGTCGTAGCTGGACGCGCGCAGCACGAGCCGCCCGCCCGCGGCGGCCACTGTGGACTGGGCACCTTGGACGACCGTCGGCCAGTAGTACTCCACCGACGGCGCGACCATGCCGACCAGCGCGCCGGGCATGGGCGGCCCGAACGGCGACGCGACGCGCCCGGGTTCCGGGTGGCCGCCACGCGGCCGGGTCAGCGTGACACCGCCGTGCACCCGCGTCAGCAGCCCGCGGTCGGCCAGCTCGGTGACGTCCCGGCGCACGGTGACCGCGGTGACGCCCAGCCGCTCGACCAGCTCGGCGAGCCGGATCGCGCCGTGCTCGCGGACCAGGGACAGGATCAGCTGGTGGCGTTCCGAGGCGAGCATCACCGGACCTGCTCCAGCCGGACCCGCGCCGGGCCGTCGTGCACCACCAGGGTGAGCCGGCTGAGGTGCCCGCCCCAGGACGCCCGCAGCAGCGGGTCGTCCAGCGGCCGCCGCTCGAGTTCCGCCGTGGTGTGCCGGGGATCCCAGCTCAGCCGCAGGACCCGCCGTCCGCCGAGTGACACGAACGCCTCGCCGTCGCTCACTTCCACCTCGCCCGCCAGGACGTGCCGCAGCCGGACCGGCCGGACGGTGTCGTCGTCCTCGACCAGGACGTGCGCGCCGGGACCGCGGACCAGCCGCACCGACCGGACCCAGCGGGCCAGGCCCGGATAGGCACCCGCGAGGTCCGCCGACCACGACGCGGTTTCCGCCGTCAGGTTCACCTGGACGTGGCGGGCGCCGCGGGCCTCGCCCGGCTCCTGCGGGCACCCCGGCTCCGGTACGTTGTGCCATTCGCTGCGCAACGGCCAGGCCCGGTACCGGTCCGGGCCGAAGCTGGCCGCGGTGTACGTCGGCTGGCCGGCGTCGGCCACCACCGGCTCGCCGTCGACCGCGACCCAGTAGGAGCCCACGTCGAGGTGGTTGTGCCGTTCCCCGTTGTGCCCGGCCTTGACCGCCACGGTCAGCCCGCGGGACGTGCCCGCGGTTTCGCGGGCCACGAGCACCTGCACCCGCGGCAGCCATTCCTCGCGGGCGAGCCAGGTGCCGCCCGGTTCGGCCTTCCGCCAGCTCTCGTCGAGCAGGCCGGTCAGTGCCCGGCCCAGCCCGGCCGACGGCCACACGCGCCCGCCGCCCCGGGCCGCCGCGTGCGCGCGGACGTCCACATCGGACAGCCGGGCGCCCCAGCGGTGCAGCACGTGCCACGGCTGGTCCGCGGGCAGCCGGGCCGGGGCGTCCCCGGCGTTGACGTAGGCGTCGCCGCCCAGGTGCATCCGGTGCGGGAAGCGGATCAGCGGGGCCAGCACGGGCAGGTCGCGCGCGTCGCCGCCGGTCGCGTCGGCCAGCAGGTCGAGGCACTCCAGCAGCCGGCAGGCGCCGTGCCACCAGTAGGCGACGCCCTCGTCGATGCCGCCGTCGTCGGGCAGGACCGCGACGTAGTGCTCGAGCCCCTCGGCCACCAGCCGGACCAGCCGCAGGCGCCGTTCGTCGTCGGTCACGAGCAGGAGCGCGGCGGTGAGGACGGCGCTGTGGATCCACGGGTTCCAGTTGTGCGCGTCGCCGTCCAGGCCGAGCCAGTGCCAGTCGCGGATCCGCTCGAACGGCGTCAGGACGCGGATCTCGACCTCGCGCCGCAGGCGGCGGCGCAATCCCGGAGCCCGCAGGTCCAGGTGCGGGCCGAGGACGTGGTCGGCCCAGGCCAGCAGGGCCGCGACCTCGGCCGCGCCGAGGTCCAGGAACGGGTCGCCGGGATCGGCCACGACCTCGCCGCGCCCGGCCGTGTGCCGGTCGTGCGGCGCCCAGCACCAGGTGGTCGTCTCGGCCAGTGCGGTCAGCCCGTCGATCGCGCCGTCGAGGAACGGCACTTCCCCCGGCGGCCGTTCGCCGGTGAGCACCGCGGCCAGCACGAGCAGCGTGACGCGCTCGCGCAGGGCACGGGCCGCGTCTTCGTAGTCGGTCCGCACGCCGTCGCGGAACGTCCGGGCCCACGCCGTCGCGGTCAGCACCGGTGCCGGGTGCGGCAGCAGCGCGGCGGCTTCGGCGACCAGCGCGTCGCCGTCCACGGCGTCCCAGACGGCCCGGTCGCGCACGTCCGGGACCAGCACCGGAGCGGGCAGCGCCGTCGTCCGTTCGTCGAACAGCGCACCCAGCCGCTCGCGCAGCACCATTGCCGCCTCTTTCGGATCTGATCGTTCGTGATCGTTCGTGACCACAATTGTTGACTCGAACTATGGCACAGCTGACAGTGGCAGGCATCACTTCGACGGAGGAGCAATGACGCTTCGGGGATCGGCGGGACTGACCCGCCGGACGTTCCTGTCCGCGACGGCCGCGGTGGCCGCCGGCGGACTGCTCGGCGGCTGCGGCACGTCGACGACGACGGCCTCCGGTGCCACCCGCGTGCGCATCTGGTCGTGGCTCACCGGCATGGACAAGTACGTGGCCGCGTTCAACGCCACGCACCCGGACATCTCGGTGGAGCTGAACGTGATCGCGTCCGGCCTCAAGGGCGGCTACGCCCAGCAGACCAACGCCCTGCGCGCCCACAACGCGCCGGACGTCCTGCACGCCGAGTACCAGGGCCTGCCACAGCTGCTCACCACGGGCGGCCTGCGCGACCTCACCGATGACCTGGCCGACCTCGAGCCCGGCTACTCCCCCGCGGCCTGGGAAGGCGTCCGGCCCGGCGGGCGCACCTGGGCCGTCCCGATGGACCTGGCGCCGATGGTGCTCTACTACCGCAAGGATCTGTTCGACAAGCACGGCATCGGGGTCCCGCGCACGTGGGCGGAGTTCCGCACCGCCGCGCAGGCGGTGAGGCAGGCCGACCCGGCGGCACGCGTGACGACGTTCCCGCTCAACGACGGCTCCTTCTTCGCCGGGATGTGCTGGCAGGCAGGCGATCCGTGGTGGCGGGTCGACAACGGCTCGTGGCGGGTGGACATCAGCGGTGAGGGCACCCTGCGTACCGCGGACTACTGGCAGGGCATGATCCGCGACGGACTGGTCGCCACCGCCCCGACCGGCGACCAGGACTGGATCGGCGCCATGCACACCGGACGGCTGTGGGGCCTGCTCGGCGCGTCCTGGAGCGTCGGCTCGCTGGTGAAGTCGATCCCGCAGGACAAGAACCGGTGGGCGGTCACCACGATGCCGACCTGGAACGGCGTCCCGGCCAACGGCGTCCAGGGCGGCAGCGCGTTCGCCGTCTCCGCCGAGAGCAAGGTGCCGGACGCGGCCGTGAAGTTCCTGCGCTGGCTGAGCACCGACCCCGCCGTGGCGAAGCTCGGCACGACGTTCACCACGCCGTTCCCCGCGTATCTGGCCAGCCGCGACGTCGCCCGGAAGGCCTACAAGGGCGGGTACTTCCTCGGTGCCCCGGTGTACGACGTGCTCGACGAGGCCGCCCGCCGCGTCCCCGGCTGGACGTGGGGGCCCAACGCCCTGCGGATCTTCTCCACCGTCGTCGACCGCATGAGCGGGGTGAAGACCGGCGGCACGACGCTGGCCGCCGCCGTCCGGCAGACGCAGGCCGACGCCGTCGCCGCGCTGCGCGAGCGCGGACTGACCGTGCTGGAAGGGAAAGCGTGATGACCGTCCTCACTCCCGAACGCGCCGCGAGCGTGCCGGCCCCGGCGAGCCGCGGTGTCCCGGCGCGGGACCGCCGCGGGCGCGGCCGCGCCGGCCTGGTGCTGGCGGCCCCGTTCGCGATCCTGCTGACCGCGACGGTGCTGGTCCCCATCGGCTACGCGCTCTACCTCAGCCTCTTCACCGATCGCCTGTCCGGCTTGGGGTTCTCGGGCCCGACACAGGCGTTCATCGCGTTCGGCAACTACGCCGACGTCCTCACCGACAGCGCATTCCACGCCAGCCTCGGCAACGTGGCGCTGTTCGTGCTGGTGCACATCCCGATCATGCTGGGCCTGGCGCTGCTGCTGGCCCTGCTGATCGACTCCGCCGTCGTGCGGCTCAAGCGGCTGTGGTCGCTGTCGGTCTTCCTGCCCTACGCGGTGCCGACGGTGATCACCGGCCTGATCTGGGCCTACCTCTACAGCCCGAACTCCGGGCTCACCGCGCTGCTGCCGATCGACCCGCTGGGCAAGACCGGCATCCTGCCCTCGATCGTCAACATCGCGACCTGGCAGTGGGTCGGCTACAACATGATCATCTTCTACACCGCGCTGCAGGCCGTGCCGCGCGACGTCCTCGAAGCCGCCCGCGCCGACGGGGCGGGCGGGATCCGGACGGCGTGGTCGGTCAAGGTCCCGATGATCCGGCCGACGATGTTCGTCGCGCTGGTGTTCACCGTCATCGGCTCCCTGCAGCTGTTCACCGAACCGCTGGTGCTGCGCGGGTTCACCGGCTCGGTGACGAGCACCTGGTCCCCGAGCCTGTATGTGTACGAAGCCGCGTTCATCGCCAACGACTACGGGCGCGCCGCCGCCGCGTCCGTCCTGCTGGCCCTCGTTTCCGCCCTGCTCTCGGCGCTGGTCATGCGCCTGTCCGCCCGGAGGTCCCGGTGACCCTCTCCCCCGCAGGTTCGCGGTGGACGTCGCGCACCGTCGTGCACGTCCTGCTGGTACTGGCCGCCCTGTACGCGGTCCTGCCGCTGGTCTGGCTGGTCACCTCGGCCACCAAGTCCGTCGGCGACTTCTCCACCACCGGCGCGTTCGAGTTCGGGCAGTTCAACCTCGGCGCCAACCTCAGTGCGTTGTTCACCCAGGAGAACGGCGTCTTCCTCGCCTGGATCCGCAATTCGCTGCTGTACGCGGGCCTCGGCGCGGTGCTCGGCTCGTTCATCTGCGCGGCCTGCGGGTACGCGATCGCCAAGCTCGACTTCCCCGGCCGCCGCCTGCTGTTCGCGGTGACGCTGGCCGGGGTCCTCGTGCCGACCACCGCGCTGGCCCTGCCGCTGTACCTGCTGGCCACCCAGCTGCACGTGGTCGGCACGTTCTGGGCGGTGTTCATCCCGTTGCTCACCAACCCGTTCGGCGTCTACCTCGCCCGCGTCTACGCCGAGGCCGCGGTGCCCGGCGAGGTCCTCGAAGCCGCGCGCACCGACGGCGCGGGCGAGCTGCGGACGTTCTTCACCATCGGGCTGCCGATGATGCGGCCCGGCCTGGTGACCGTCTTCCTCTTCCAGTTCGTGGGCATCTGGAACAACTTCTTCCTCCCGCTCGTGATGCTCACCGACCCGAAGCTGTTCCCGATGAGCCTCGGCCTCTACCAGTGGAGCACCCGCGTGACCCAGTTCCCCCAGTACAACCCGCTCGTGATCACCGGCTCGCTGCTGGCCGTGCTGCCGCTGGTGGTCGCGTTCGTCCTGCTGCACCGGCAATGGCGGTCCGGGCTGGCGGCGGGCAGCGTCAAATGACCCGCCGTCCGGAAACCCTGCTGGTGATGGGGTACGACACCTTCCGGCTGCAGTTCGGCGACGCGGAACTGGCCCGGTTGCGGGCCGCGGCCCGCGTGGGCGAGCCGCTGTGCACCGACGAGCTGACTTCGGCGCCGGCGCGGGCGCGGCTGGCGGAGGCGGAGGTGCTGATCACGTCGTGGGGCTGTCCCCCGCTCGACGAGACGGTCCTGCGGGGCGCGCCGCGCCTGCGGGCCGTGCTGCACGCCGCGGGCAGCGTCCGCGACCACGTCGGCGCGGCGGTGTTCGACCGGGGCCTGCTGGTCACCACCGCCGCCGACGCCAACGCCGAACCGGTGGCCCAGTACACGCTGGGCGCGATCCTCTGGGCGTTCAAGAAGGTGCCGTTCCTGGCCGCCGACGCGCGGAAGTTCCGCGAGGACTGGGGGTACCGCGACGGGCGGGGCGAGCTGTCCGGCCGCGACCGCACGGTCGTGCTCGTCGGGTTCTCCCGCGTCGGCCGCCGGGTCGCCGCGCTGCTGCGGCTGCTGGACCTGGCCAGGGTCCTCGTCGTCGACCCGGTCGTCGACCCCGACGAGATCCTGGCCTCCGGCGCCGAACCCGCCACGCTGGCCGAAGCGCTGCCGCAGGCGGACGTGCTGAGCCTGCACGCGCCGTCGCTGCCGGAGACCCGGCACATGATCGGTGCCGCGGAACTGGCCGCGCTGCCGCCGGGCGCGGTGCTGATCAACACCGCGCGGGGCGCGCTCGTGGACACCGCGGCCCTGGAACACGCCTGTGTCGCCGACGGCCTGCACGCGGTCCTCGACGTCACCGAGCCGGAGCCGCTGCCTGCCGGCTCCCCGCTCTACACCCTGCCGAACGTCGTGCTCACGCCGCACATCGCGGGCTCGCTGGGCTCGGAGACCCGCCGGATGAGCGCCGAGGCGCTGGGCGAGCTGGAACGCTACGCCGCCGGTCTCCCGCCCCGGGCCCCGGTGACCCGCCAGACCCTGACCGTGCAGGCATGACCGCCGTCGAGGACCGGCGGCTCTCGCCGTACACCGGCTGGACCCGCGGGCACTGGACGGCGTACGCGGACGGCCTGCTCGCGGCGGTGGACCGCTACCGCTCGCCGTCGGGCGCCCGGATCGACCTGCCCGGCCCGGCCAGCCGCAACGGCCGCGCGTCCGACGGCCTGGAGGGGTTCGCCCGGACGTTCCTCATCGCCGGTTTCCGGGTGGCCGGGGAAGGCGGCGCGTCCGACGGCGGCCTGCTGGAGCGCTACGCGCGCGGGCTCGCCGCCGGCACCGATCCGGCTTCGCCCGAGGCGTGGCCGCGGCCCGGCGAACTCGGTCAGTCCAAAGTGGAGGCCGCGTCGATCGCGCTGGTGCTGCAGCTGACCCGGCCCTGGCTGTGGGACCGGCTGGACGACGCCGTCCGCGAGCGGGTCGTCGCCTGGCTCGCGACGGTGATCGGGCAGCCGTATCCGCCGATCAACTGGGTGTGGTTCCGGATCGTCGTCGAGTCGTTCCTGCGCGAGGCGGGCGGCCCGTGGTCGGCGGCGGACATCGAGGAGGACCTCGCCGTGCACGCGTCGCTGCGGCGGCCCGGCGGCTGGCTCAGCGACGGCGACGAGCGGGCGTACGACCACTACACGGGCTGGGCACTGCACCTGTATCCGTTGCTGTGGACGCACTTGTTCGACGTCACCGGCAGCCTGTGCCCGGGTTCGCTGCGCCACCAGTGGGCCGCGGACCTGCGGGACTACCTCGACGACGCCGTCCGGCTGGTCGGCACCGACGGGTCGCCGCTGCTGCAGGGCCGCAGCCTGACCTACCGGTTCGCCGCGGCGGCCCCGTTCTGGGTCGGCGCGTTCACCGGGACGTCCCGGCTGTCCCCGGGGCTGACCCGGCGGGTGGCGGGCGGGATGGTACGGCACTTCGCCGACCGCGGTGCCCCCGACGGCCTGCTGACCCTCGGCTGGCACCACGCCTGGCCCGCGATGCGCCAGGCGTACTCCGGGCCGGGTTCACCGTACTGGGCGGCGAAAGGCCTGCTCGGCTTGGCGCTGCCGGCGAACCATCCCGTGTGGACGGACGTCGAGGAGCCGCTGCCGCTGGAGACCGGCGACGTCGCCCGCGTCGTGACCGCACCCGGCTGGCTGGTCTCGGGACGGCGTCGCGACGGCATCGCCCTGGTCGTCAACCACGGGACGGACCACGCGCGGCCCGGCGACCCGCGCGGTGACGCGCCGCTCTACGCCCGGCTCGGCTACTCGACGGCCACGATGCCCCCGCTCGGTTCCGTGCCCGACAACACGGTGGCCGCGCTGGACGCGGACGGCCGGGCGAGCCACCGGGCCGGGTTCACGACGTGCTACGCAACGGAACTGCCGGGTGGCGTGCTGGCGGCGGCGTCCCAGGGGCAGGTCCGCTGGATCGACACGTCCGGCGACGACTCGCCCGACCACGGGTCCGGCCGCAGCGGTCCGGTGGTGGCCGGGCCGGTGCTGACCGTGGCGTCGGTGGTCCGCGGCGGCGTCGAGGTCCGGCTGGTGCGGGTCGACCGCGTCGAGGGCCCGGTGACGTCCCTGCGGCTGACCGGCTGGCCGGTGACGGATTCGGCACCGCCGGAGACCGACGCGGCCTGCGCGCGGACGCCCGAGCTGCGGTCGGTCCTGCGGTCCCTGCGGGGTTTCCCCATTGCCGATGTGGCCGTCGAAGCCGGGGTTTCGCCCCTGGGCGAGTGGACCGCGATTCCGTTCCTGGCCACCGGCGAGCCGCCCGAGGCGGGTGCCGTGTTCGCCGCCGTCGTCGTCCTGGACCGCGGTGGTCCCGACGAGCCCGATCCGTCCGTGACGCTGACGGACGGCCGGAGCGTCACGCTGACGTGGCCCGACGGCGTCACCGCCGAAGTCGCCTTGCCTGCCCCATGACCTGGAGGTCCCCCTTGTCCCGCTTGAGAACCGCCGTCCTGGCCGCGCTCGCGCTGCTGCCGATGCTGAGCCTGCCCGCGCCGGCCGAAGCGCACGTCCCCGGCGTCGCCCTGCCGCTGAAGACCAGCGCGCAGTGGGTCGTCGACCAGCGCGGTCACCGCGTCAAGCTGGCCAGCGTCAACTGGTTCGGCGCGGAGTCCGCCGAGTTCGTCGTCGGCGGCCTGGACAAGCAGCCGCTGGACAAGCTGGCGCGCCTGATCCGCCAGGGCGGGTTCAACTCCGTGCGGCTGCCGTGGTCCAACGAGCTGGTGGAGTCCAATCCGGTCGTCGCCGACGAGTACCTGACCGCGAACCCGCGGCTGCGCGGGAAACGCGCACTGTCCATTCTGGACGATGTCATCGACGCGCTCGGCAGGCACGGCCTGATGGTGATCCTCGACAACCACCGCAGCCGCGGCGACTGGTGCTGCGACGAAGCCCACGGCGACGGGCTGTGGCACACGCCGGCATACCCGGAATCGGCGTGGCTGGCGGACTGGCGGTTCATGGCCGCCCGCTACCGCGACCGCCCGCAGGTGGTGGCGGCGGAGCTGCGCAACGAGATCCGCCCGGACCCCAGCCAGGGCCTCAGGCCGACGTGGGGCGACGGCAACCCGGCGACCGACTGGCGGGCGGCGTCCGAGCGCGGCGGCGACGCGGTGCTGGCGGTGAACCCGAAGCTGCTGATCATCACCAGCGGGTTGAACTACCAGTACGACCTCAAGGGCGTCCCGACGGCCCCGGTCCGGCTGTCGGTGCCGAACCGCCTGGTGTACGCGGTCCACGACTACTCGTGGTCGCACTCGGCAGGCCAGCTGGCCGACGACGCGACATTCGAGGCGAACGTCGTATCCCGGTGGGAGTACGTCCGCGACCCGGCCAAGCCGTACGTGGCCCCGGTGTACGTGAGCGAATGGGGTGGCTGCACGCAGCCGAAGTCCGACGGGACACTGTGTACGTCCGACCGCCTGACGTACCCGTTCACGATGGCGCGGTACCTGGCGAAGGCCGACCTCGACTGGGCGTGGTGGCCGATCAACGGCACCCAGTCGGCGGGCTACAACCGGGTCCGCGGCACGGTCGAGACCTTCGGCCTGCTCAACCCGCAGTGGAACGGCTACGCGAACGACGAGCTGATGGAGACCCTGCGGGCCATCGAGCGTCCCGCCCGCTGATCCGGCGCCTCGCACGAAGAAGCCGCACCGAGGGGATGCCCCGGTGCGGCTTCGCCGGTTACTCAGACCAGGTCGCTGCGGACCGCCAGCAGCTGCTCGCTCGACAGGTCGTCGCGGATGGCCGCGGAGAGGTTCCGGTCGGCGGTCGTGAAGCCGCCGTGGTGGACGACTTCGCGCGCGAACTTGGCCGCCACCTCGTAGTCGACGGCCTTCGTCGCGTTGAACGCGGCACGGGCCGCGTGGAACGCCGCGTCGAGGGTGCAGCCGATCGGCTGGCCGGCCGACGGCACCTCCAGCGTCGCGATCGGGGCCTGGACGTTCACGAATTCTTCAATGCGGGACAACGAAACTACTTCCTTTTCTGCTTCGAAACCAGCCGGGAAAGCCCCGGTGGTCAGCGGTTGGTCATCGCGTCGATCAGCTGCCGGGCGGACATGTCACCCGGCGAGGCGACCTCGACGGCCGGCACCCCGGGGTGGTAGCCGGTGCCGAAGGCCCGGCGGTACGCCTGGTCCGCCAGGTTCGCCGCCCGCGCCGTCTGGGTCGCGTCCTCGGCGGCGGCGAGCGCGCGCAGGAGGTTGATGCAGCAGGTGGTGGGGTCCTCCGAGGTGACGACCTCGAGCGGGCCGGCCTGCAGCGGCGTGTTCGTCATGAAACGGGCGACAGCTGTTTCAGCAGTGGCGAAATCGTTCACGATCTACACACTAGATCGACACCTCGGTGCCGACATCCACCGAAACAATGAAATCGCGATTGACGATTCGCGAAACGTTCTCCGCCATTCACGGAATGGGTGCCGGGTCGGTTTCTTCCGATTTCGCCTGCTTCGCCCGCACTTGCCGGGTGATGCCGACGACCACCACGACCACGGTGAGCGCGAGGCTGGCCAGCAGCTGCGGCCGTCCGGCGGGGTCGAAGAACATCGCGATCAGCAACGCCGCCATTGCCAGGATCGCCACCCAGGTCAGGTACGGGAAGCCCCACATCCGCAGTGGCAGGCCGCCGGGGTGCGCGGCGGCCAGGCGGCGGCGCATCCGCAGCTGCGTGACCGAGATGGCGAGCCAGATGAACACCGCCAGCGCGCCGGAGGTGTTGAGCAGGAAGCTGAACACCTGCTCCGGCACGAAGTAGTTCAGCACCACCGTCGCGAAGCCGACGACCGTCGAGGCCAGCACCGCCGCCCGCGGGACGCCGCCGGCGGAGATGCGCTGCCACGCGCGGGGTGCGTCGCCGCGGCCGGACAGCGAGAACGCCATGCGGGACGCGGTGTACAGGCCCGAGTTCAGGCAGGACAGGACGGCGGTCAGCACGATCACGTCCATCACGGTGCCCGCGGCCGGCAGGCCGATCAGGTCGAGCACGGCGACGTACGGGCTCTTGCCGACACTGGCGTCGTCATACGGCAGCAGCGTCACCACGACCGCGATCGAACCCAGATAGAACACCAGGATGCGCCACATGATCGAGCGCACCGCCTTGCGCGCGGCACCCACCGGGTCCGGCGATTCCGACGCGGCGATCGTCGCGATCTCGGCTCCGAAGAACGAGAACACGACCACGAAGATCGCGGAGAACACCGGCCCGTAGCCGTTCGGGGCGAAGCCGCCGTGCCCGGTGAGGTTGCGCAGGCCCGGCGCCTCGACGCCGGGCAGCACGCCCAGCACGGCCGCGAGGCCGAGCAGGACGAAGACGACGATCGCGGCGACCTTGATGGAGGCGAACCAGAACTCGAACTCACCGTAGGACTTCACCGAGAACAGGTTGGTCAGCGTGAGCACCGCCATCAGCACGAGCACCCACGCCCACTGGGGCAGGAACGGCATCCAGCGGTGCACGATGGCCGCACCGGCGGTGGCCTCGACGCCGATCGTGGTCACCCAGAACCACCAGTACAGCCAGCCCACCGAGAAGCCGGCCCACCGGCCGATGCCCTCCTCGGCGTAGGCGGAGAAGGAGCCCGTCCGCGGGTCGGCGGTGGCCATCTCCCCCAGCATCCGCATGACCAGGATGACCAGCACGCCGGCGAGCGCGTAGGTGACCAGCACCGCGGGCCCGGCGTCGGCGATCGCCTGTCCGGAGCCGACGAACAAGCCGGCGCCGATCACCCCGCCGACGGCGATCATGGACAGGTGCCGGGACCCCAGTGTCCGGGACAGCCCCGGCCCGTCTTCCCTCGGTGGCGCCATCGGGTTTCCCCTGTTCTCGTAGGTGGTAAGAGAGCGTCATCACGCTAGGGGCGGGACCGGGAGCCGTTCACTGCGCGAACCCCGGAAGTTCTTCCGGCATCCGGCGGCAGTGCCGGCTCCGGAGGCAAACCTTCGGGAAATGCGGATACCGCTGACGGCACACAGGTGTGCGGTCAGCGGTATCCGATGTGCGTCAGGCGGCCGAAAGCGCGCCGATCCGGGTACCGATCAGGCTTTCCACCGAACCGCCGTCGACCGGCGATCCACCGTGGACGTCCGCGGAATCGAAATGGTGGTGACCACCGAAATGATGAGCGGCCGCGGCGAGCGCCGCACCGGTGGCGAAAGCCGCGACGACACCCGCCGCCACCGTCGCCGCCGCGGCGGCGTAGCAGGAAACCGGCGCGGTCGCCCGCACGTCCAGAAAACCGCCGACGGTGCCGAGGTTCTCCTGACCGGCAGCGAGGGCAACGCGGGATTCTGCCGAATTCATTTTCTGTCCTCTCCGTAAAACAGCGGAATCGACGAGCGGGTCAGCCGAGGCCTTCGGTGCGCGCTTCGACCAGCTCGGTCAGCGACGCGCCCGCGACGGCCGTGCCGCGCAGCGCCTCGAGGTCTTCGCGGTCCTGGTAGCGCCCGCGGTGGTGCCCGAAGTTGTTGGCCCAGGCGTTCGCGACGTAGCCCGCGCAGGCCGCGACCGCGGCGCCGGCGCCGACCGCGGCGACGAGAACGGCGGTTTCGCACAGCGTCGGCGCGACCGCGGAAGTGAGGTAGCTCGAGGTGGCGCCGAAATCGGTGCCGTTGGCCATGGTGACGACCCGGGACGGTGTGGCCACGGACATGGTTTCCCCTTCTTGGAAAACAATCGTGTTCGAGGAGTCGTATTCCATTCGTGGCGGGCGGCGGACATTTCATTCGTCCACCGGCCGCCTTCGTCACGATGACACGGCGCAGACAGCGCGGCCAAGCGAGTTCAAGAACTGTTCACCACGTAGGACATGTGCCTTGTGTCACCCGGTTTCGCATTACCGTCCGGGCCAGAAAATCGCGGCGGTGGCTCAGCGAAACGCGCAGTCCCGCCGAGCCCGATCCGCAAGCCGGGGATATTCTCCGTCATTCGGTGGATGTGGGGCAATGGGACCGCTCACTAACCTTCGCCGCACAGCTTCAGCCACTCATCCCTTATGGAGGTACCGTGAGCACGTCAGCCACCATCGAAGCCCGCGTTCCGTCGCTCGAGGAGATCGCCCCGCTCGAGCTGGGACTTCCGCACACCGACAAGGCCTGGTTCCACGCGTTCGCGCACAAGGCCGTCGACGCCTGGGTCAACCTGACCGGCGGCAGCGACGGCGTGCTGCACGAGAACGACACGCCGGTCGACTTCGGCGCCGCGGACTTCTCCCTGGAGGAGCTGCTCGAGACCCGCGCCCAGCGCGTCTCCTGAACCCCGCACACGCGAAAACCGGGCCGGTGACGAACCGGCCCGGTTTTCTGCGTTCCAGGAATTAATCGGCTCATCAAACACGGGTAAAGCAGTCTTTACCTCACTGGATCCGGTCCGCATTCCGCGGAATTCGCGTCTTCCGGCGTGTCACGTCCCGCCACCGGGTACCGTGCGCTCGGAGGAGGTACGCATGCCCTCGATCCGTGACGTCGCCAGGCAGGCGCAGGTATCCACGGCCACTGCTTCCCGGGCCCTGCGCGGGCTGCCCTCGGTCACCGCGGAGACCAGAGCCCGGGTCGAACGCGCGGCCGCCGAACTCGACTACGTCATCCCGTTCAACGCTTCCAGCCTCGCCTCGGGCCGCACCAACTCCGTCGGGATCGTCGTCCCGTTCGTCTCGCGGTGGTTCTTCGGCACCGTGATCGCCGGCGCGGAGACCGTGCTGCGTGAAGCCGGGCTGGACCTCGTCGTGTACGGCGTGCCTGACGCGCCGAGCCGGGCCCGGTTCTTCGGGCGGATGCCGGTGCGGCGGCGGGTCGACGCGGTCCTCGTCCTGTGCCTGCCGCTGACGCCGTGGGAAGCCGACGCGCTGCGTGCCCTGCGGGTGCCCGTGGTCATCGTCGGCAGCACCGCCGAAGGCATCTCCTCCGTCCGCATCGACGACCCGGCCGCGGCGACCGCGGCGGTGCGGCACCTGACCGAGCTGGGGCACCGCCGGATCGGCCTGATCGGCGAAACCGACCCGCCGCCGCACGGGTTCACCACGCCGGGGCTGCGCCGCCACGGCTACCTGCGGGCACTGGCCGAGGCCGGGATCGAGCCGGACCGCGCCCTCGAGGCCGCCGGGTGCTTCACCGCGTCCGACGGCGAGGCCGCGATGCAGCGCCTGCTCGCGCAGAAGAACCCGCCGAGCGCGGTGTTCGCGATGTCCGACGAGATGGCGTTCGGGGCACTCCGGGCACTGCACCGGGCCCGCATCGACGTCCCCGCCGGGATGTCGGTCATCGGCTTCGACGACCACGAGCTGGCGGCCGCCCTCGATCTTTCGACGATCGCGCAGCCGGTCTTCGCCCAGGGGGAACAGGCGGCCAGGCTCCTGCTCGACCAGCTGCAGCGCGAGGCCCCGCCCGCCGACGTCGTGCTCCCCACCGAGCTGATCCGCCGGGGCAGCACCGGACCGGCGGCCTCGCTGAACTGAGAATCCGGCATCCGGCCGAAAACCGGCGGCGGCTTTCCGCGTTTTTCGGAAGCCGTCCGCGGTCCGCCGGTCCGGTCCCCGAATTCCGCGGACGACGGCCCGATTGCCGCGGTGCAACGCTTACACTGCATCGACGGCGGTGATCGCCCACCACGAATGAGCACACCGTGACCCGGAAGGGGCTCCACGTTCGATGTCCGCGCAAAGTGCAATCAGGTGAACGGCCTCCACACCGAAATCCGGACCCGGCTGCTCGGCGACGTCGAGCGGGTGCCGCCTGCCCAGCGCAAGAAGGCGCACGACCTGGTGACCATGGCCATCGCACTGCTGTGCGACGACGGCGAAGGCGGCTGGGACGCGCGGGAGATCGCCGCGGCCCGCACCATGGGCCACAGCTGCGCCACCGACGGCTGGCCGCTGGACCAGGTCCTCGAACTGCTGGGCCGGGCCGGGGAAGAGACGGTGGCCGTCCGCGCGGCCACGCCCGGCACGACCACGGGCCAGCTCCGCGCGCTGACCGAGACGTGCAACCGCTTCCTGCGCGAACTGCTGCGCGGCTACCAGGAAACCGCGCTCACCGCGGACCCTTCGCGGTCGGCGGCCCACGACGACGCGATGCTGCTGCTCAAGGGCGAGGCGCCGACCGACCAGGGCCGCTTCGCCCAGGCCTACGCCGTGATGGCGTTCCGCACGGTGTCGGCGACCCCGCTCGATCCGGCCGTCCTGGACGATCCGGACAACGGTGTGCTGAGCGTCCTGTGCGAGCACGGCGGCTACGTCCTCGTCCCCGCCGGCGACGAGGAAACCGGGCTGAACCGGTGCACGCGCATCCAGGCGTCCCTGCCGGAACCGACCTGGGCCGGGGTCTCGTGGCAGAAGGCGGGCCGGGTGCCCGCAGGACGGGCCGAAGCCGCGGACATCGTCGCGTCGGCGCTGGCGGCGCGGCGGCCACCGGGGTGCTACCTGCTCGGGGACGTGCTGGTGGAGTACGCGGTGCTGACCCAGCCGTCGGTGGCCGACCTGCTCGTCACCAAGATCGAGCCCATCACGCGCAACGCGGTCCTGCTGGAGACGCTGCGCGCGCTGCTGGCCGCCGACGGCAACCGTTCCAAGGCCGCGGCCGAGCTGATCATCCACCGCAGCACCCTGGACTACCGGCTGCAGCGGATCGAGCAGCTGACCGGCTACGACCCGACGTCGGTGCGGCAGCTGCACGTGCTCAGCACCGCGCTCACCGCGCACGCGGCGGCGACCTCGCCGCCGCCACCGCTGCCGCTGGAGGAAACCGCTTCCTGAATTCGATTCCGCTTTCGGACGATGCGGATGGATTCCGGCCGCGCCGCGCCTGAGGATGACCAGGCCGGTCATCGCGGACCGGGCCCCCTTTCCGTTCATCTTCCGGAAGCAGGCACGGATGGCGATCTATTTCGTCCGGCACGGCGAGTCACTCGCCAACGAGCAGAACCTGTTCGCAGGCAGGCAGAACACCCCGCTCACCGAGCTGGGCGTCCGGCAGGCGCGGCAGGCGGGCGACCGCGTCGCCGCGCTGGGCCTGCGGTTCGACGAAGTGCACGTTTCCCCGCTGGACCGGGCGAAACACACCGCGCGGATCATCGCGGACGCACTCGGCGGGGACCTGCCCTTCGTCGAATCGGACGCGCTCGTCGAACGCGACTTCGGCGTGTTCACCGCGCAGAACAAAAGCCTCGTCAAGAAGAGTGTCGGCTTCCGCGCCTACACCGAGTACTTCCACAGCAGCACCGGCTGCCCGCCCGGCGGCGAATCCTGGCACGCGCTGCACGACCGCGTCCGGCAGTACTACGAGCAGGTCCTGCTGCCCCGGTCGCGGGCCGGGCGGAACGTCCTGGTGGTGGCGCACAAGTACGTCGTCGAGATGTTCGCGGTCGTGGTGGCCGGCCTTGCCGAAGAGGACTACCACGACCTGAAGGTGCCCAACGCGCGCCCGGTGTCCGAAAAGGACCTGCGGCGGATCGCGGGCCACGCGGCGAAGACGTCGGCGGTGCACGACTTCGGCGAGATCGTCGAGATCCGGCTGCCGGTCCTGGTCGCGGGCGGCGCGGCGGCCGGAGCGGGCGCGCAGCTGGCGCTGCGGGTCCCGGTCCCGCCCGCGGTGTTCACCACCGCGCTCGTCGCGCTGCTGGGCGTGAGCACGTTCTTCGGCATGCTCCGGCTCCACTCCGGCGTGTTCCGGGGGTTCGGGGCGAGCATCCGGACCGCGTTGCCGCTGACGTGCCTGCGCGCGGGCGCCGGGCTGGCACTGGCGTGGGCGTTCGCGGGGACACCGGCGTCGGCGCTCGGCGTGTTCCTGCTGCTGCCACCGGCGTTGCTGACCCCGGCGCTGTCGCTGCTGTGGGGCGGCGACTACTTCACCTCGGTCCGGCAGACGGTGACGGCGACGCTGGTCCTGCCGGTGGTGGTGCTGGCGGCCGTGTGGTTCCCGCACCGGCTGCCCGGCCTCGGCGCCGCGGTGACGGGCTACTTCGCGGTGCTGGCCGGTGCGATGGTGCTGCCCGCGGTCGCCGCGCAGGTGCTGCGCCGCCACAGCCCGATCCGGGCCGGGCAGCTGAGCACGAACTGGAACTGGGTCGGCGGCGCGGCGCTCGTGCCGCTGGCCGCCGTCGCGACGTTCGCGCTGACGCCCGCGACGGGCCTGCGCGCGGGCGACCTGCTGACGGCGGCGGTGATCGTCGGGGCGACGCTGCTCGCGCTGCGCACGATCGCGGTGGTGTACCTGAGGAAACGCGCCCTGCCGGCGGGTGAGGCCCGCGACCTGTTCATCACGCAGTGCACGCCCAACATCTTCCTGTGGTTCGCGTTCTCCGGCCTGCTCGGCACCGGCGCGGCGGTGCTGGCCCCGGTCGCCGCGTTCGGCTTCTTCGCGGCAATGCCGGTGGACGAGTTCGTGTTCGTCCGCCGCTACCGGCGCCGCCTGCGCGCGGCGATGGGTGTCCGTGCTCCGCAGTTGCAGGGAATCCGCTGAGCCGAACTGCTCGTTCATCCGGTTGATGCGCGGGTTCCCGCCGGATGTTTCCCTTGTGCCGTGGCCCATCGGCCACGGATCGGGAACCAACGCAAATCGGAGACGAACATGAACAAAGTGGAGGCTTTCGCCGCGAACGCCGAACTCGAGCGGCTGACGCTGGTCGACGCGAGCCCCGTGGTCGCCTGCACGGTCGACGTGGCGGAAGGTGCCGCGCTGGGCTTCGCGTGGATCGCGCGGGCAGCACAGCGGGCCGCCACGGCAGGCGGCCGGCACGCCACCGCCACTCGCGACATCGGCTTCCACCCCGGCCGTCCCGCCCTCACGGCGACCAGCCCCGGCACCGGCCTGACCTCGGCTCAGCTCATCGACCTGCTGGCTTGAACCCGGCCGAAGTTCGTGAAGGACCGTCCCTTGACTGTCCACTCTCGCCAGCAAGTTCCTCAAGGTGGCCTTCACGAAACGGGGTCAGCGGCGCGCGAGTGCTCCCGGGGAACCGGCGGTGTCCTCGCGGGCGCGGCGGGCCGCGATCCGGCCGTCGGTGCGGGCCTGGCACAGCGCGGCCGCCAGGCGGGCCAGTACCACCAGGACCGCCACGGTCACCACGACCACCTGCGCTGCGGTACCCATGCGCGCCACTCCTTCCCCGGCCGGTGTGATCCGTTCATGACACCACTTCACGCGGTGCCGGTGGGCCCGGTCAGGGAAATCCCTCACGACTCGCCCGCGCGTGTCCGCAGTTCGCGGAACCCGCTTCCGGATCCGGCGGCTTTCCGCCTCCCGGCGCCCCCGGTTCGCCGAAACTGGAGGTCCGTGATCCGCGGCGACCGGGAGCAGACATGAGCACCGCCATCGTGGTCGGCGGCGGCCCGAACGGGCTCGCCGCCGCCGTCGCACTGGCCCGCGAGGGCGTCGACGTCACCGTGCTCGAAGCGGCCGGGCGGATCGGCGGCGGCGCCCGGTCGTCCGAGGCGATCCTGCCGGGCCTGCTGCACGACGACTGCTCGGCGTTCCACCCGATGGCCGTCGGCTCGGCGTTCCTCGCCGGGCTGGGCCTCGACCGGTACGGGCTGTCCTGGGCGTGGCCGGAGATCGACTGCGCGCACCCGCTCGACGGCGGCGACGCGGCACTGCTGCACCGGTCGATCGAGGACACCGAGGCCGCGCTGGGCCCCGACGGCGCCCGCTGGCGGCGCGCGTTCGCCCGCCCCGCGGCCCGGTTCGACGTGCTGGCCGAGGACATCATGGGCCCGCTGCTGCGGCTGCCGAAGCACCCGCTGACGCTGGCCCGGTTCGGGCTGCCCGCGGCCCTGCCGGGCTCGGTCTTCGCGCGGCTGTTCGCCACCGACCGGGCGCGGGCGCTGTTCGGCGGGATCGCCGCGCACGCCTTCCGCCCGCTGCACCACCCGATGACGTCGGCGATCGGCCTCGGCATCATCACGGCCGGGCACCGCCACGGCTGGCCGGTCGCGGTCGGCGGGTCGGGCTCGATCACGACGGCGCTGGCGAAGCTGCTGACCGACCTCGGCGGCCGCATCGAGACGAGCGTCCGGATCACGACGGCGGCGCAGCTGCCCCCGGCGGACGTCACGCTGTTCGACCTGGCTCCCGGCGCGGTCGCGGACATCCTCGGCGACCGCCTGCCGTCCCGGATCGCCCGGGCCTACCGCCGGTACCGCCACGGCCCCGGAGCGTTCAAAGTGGACTTCGCCGTGGACGGCGGTGTCCCGTGGGCCAACCCGGACGTCGGCAGGGCCGGGACCGTCCATTTGGGAGGGACGTACGCGGAACTGGCGGCCACCGAACGCGAAATCCACGCGGGCCGCCTGCCGGACCGCCCGTTCGTCCTGGTGGGACAGCAGTACCTGGCCGACCCGGGCCGCTCGGCGGGCAACGTCCATCCCGTGTGGACATACGCACACGTACCGCACGCCTACCCCGGCGACGCGACGGAGGCGATCATCGCCCAGATCGAGCGGTTCGCCCCGGGCTTCCGCGACCGGATCGTGGGCACGGCGGTCCGCTCGGCAACGCAGATGGCGGTGTACAACCCCAACTACGTGGGCGGCGACGTGATCACGGGCGCGACGACGGTCCGCCAGCTGGTGTTCGGCCCCCGCACGACGCTGACCCCGTACGACACCGGGGTGCCGGGAATGTACCTGTGTTCGGCGGCCACGCCGCCCGGAGCGGGCGCACACGGAATGTGCGGAGCCAACGCGGCGGCCCGCGCCCTGCGGTACCTTCGGCGGCTTCCGCGTTCGGCCTGAAGGGTTTCCGACGAACGCCGGTGTCCCCCAGCCCGGCGGCGGCCTACGCTTCTTGCATGGCCGGGGCCCGGTGCCCACTTCCCGGGTGGCCGGCCCCCTTGCCGGGCCCGCGCGCCAGTGCGCCCCCCAGAGTGGCGCGCGGGCCCGGCTTCCAGCTCGCGTCGCGTCTGGCGTTCAGTGCGCGGAAGGCCACCTTGGGGTGCTTGGGCTCCGGCCCCAGCCGTGAGCCGGATCGTGCTCGGCACGGGCAGGTGTCCTGCGCCGTCGGGGAGTTACCACGCCCGCAGTGCAAAGCGCCCCAAGGTGGCCTTCGGTGCGTTCAACGCATCGAAGGCCGCCTTGGGGCGCTCCGGCGACTCCCGGTCAGCCCGCGCGGTACCGGATCAGCTCGTCAGCCGAAGCCGCACGACCCTCCGGGAACCGCACACCGTCGGGACCGTCGGTGAAGTGGCCGCCCCGGTGCTGGTGGTAGAAGCCCTTCATGGCCATGTACCCCAGACCGGCCGCCGCGAGGCCGACTCCGGCCAGGTCGATGGCGGCCGGGGTGCACGAGACCGGCAGCTCCCGTTCCGTGAATCCGCCCGCGGGGACGGGGAGGCCATCCGCGGTCAGGGCGTTCGCCGCGGTTTCGACACTGTTCACGAGAGCCTCCTGGTTTCTTTGCAGTGGAAGGAAAGTACGGCACACTACGACCCACGGGCATCCACCGATGTGTGGAGACGATCAGACCCCCACCAGCCCGGACCGGTAGGCGCAGATCGCCGCCACCGTGCGGTTGGGGACGTTCAGCTTGCGCAGGATGCTCAGCACGTGGCTGCGGACCGTCGTCACCGAGATGCCGAGCTTGTCGGCGATCTCCTGGTTGGCGCTGCCCGCCGCGAGCAGGAGCAGGACGTCCAGCTCGCGGTCGGTCAGCAGCTCGCGCAGCTTCTGGGCCCGGGGCCCGCGGGGGTTGCGGACCACCGTCTCGGCCACCGCGGCCAGGTAGCGGGGCGGGGCGAACCAGTGGCCCGACGCCACTCCGCGGATCGCCGTGACGAGCTCTTCGGCGGGGCTGGAGGTGAGGGTGACCCCCATGACGCCCCGCGCGAAGAGCCCGACGACGTGCTCCTCGGCCGGGTTGGCCGTGACCGCGAGGATGCCGCCCGCGGCGACCGAGCCGAACCGCTCGGCGAGGGCGGGCAGCTCGGGCGTCGACGCGTCGACGATCCCCACGGCCCGGCCGGCGGCGCTCGCCCGGGTGCAGAGCTGGCCCGTGTCCAGTACCAGCTCCACCGAGGTGATCTCCGGTGCGTTGGCCCGCAGCCAGCGGATGTTGTCCGCCGAAACGCTGAACGAACCCGTCACGAGCACCGTGACGCCATCGCCGGCGGCCATGGTCAGGCCAGCGGGTGCGGGTTCGACAGGAAGAGCATCATCGGCTCCTCCGACTCGTCGTACCCCGCCGACGTCGCGATCAGGAACTGCACCCGCTTGGCCTCCGGGTGGTGGGGCACCTGGTGGGTCGCGTAGTTGAGCAGCGTCAGGTACGGCACGGAGACCTGGACGTCCTCCTTGCGGTCCTTCAGGTCCGGCTGCATCTGGATCAGGCCCGACACCGCGTCGGTGACAACCTTCTCCGCCCGGCGGCCCGGGTACCAGAAGAAGTGCTGCCACTTGCGTTCCTCGACCTGGCAGTACTCCTTCCACGGCGTGACCTCGCCCTCGGGCAGCTCGTCGCGGATGAGCAGGTGGTAGTCGTGCATGCCGGGCCGGGGCGCGAAGAACCGCCAGTCCGGGATGAGCGAGCCGGTCGGGTCCAGCTTGCGGATCTTGTCGAACTTCCGGCTGGGGTCCTGGCTGAGCGTGGTGGCGACGAGCCAGCTGCCGAGGACGCCGTAGAGGGCGTAGCGGGCGCCGAGTGCGGCGAGGGTGCGGGGTGAGGTGCTCACGGCTGGTCTCCCGGTGGTTCGAATTCGACGGGTTTGACGGCCCGGCCCGTGCGGGCCGCGTCGACGACTTCAAGCACGGCCGCGGCGACGCTCTTGGCGGGCCCGGCCGAGCACAGCATTCCGAGGTGGCTGGCCCCGGGGACGGTCTGCTGCACCGACACCGGCGACAGTGCCGCCAGCTCGCGCTGCAGCTCGCCGTGCACCGGGTCGGCCTTCTCGGTTTCCTCCGCCGTCACGACGAAGAGCGGGACGCCGGCGGGCAGGGTGGTCGTGCGGATCTCGTCGACGACGTGGGCGAGCCACGCCTCGATCTCCGCTTCCGACGCGGCCCAGTTGCGGGTGGTCATCATGCGCGCGACGGTCGTCTTCAGCTCCAGCTCGGCCAGTCCGGTCAGCTGGGAGTCGTCGCCGACCCCGCGCAGCCGGTTGCGGCCGAAGCGGGACCAGAACCGGCTGCTGCGCACGCTCGCCCGCATCAGCGGCAGGCCGAGGCGCTGCCGGGCCGAGCGTTCGAGCTGCTCGGGGTGGGCCGCGTCGACCAGCACGACCCCGGCGACGCGGTCCGGGTGCTCCTGGGCGAAGGCCCGCAGCAGCATGCCGCCGTAGGAGTGGCCGACCAGGACCAGCGGGCCGCGGACGTCGAGCACCTCCAGCAGCCGTTCGAACTCGCCGCGGATCCGCGCGGCGGTGCGCGGCTGCGGACCGGCGTCGCTGCGCCCGATGCCCGCCCGGTCGTAGGAGATCGTCGGGGCGGCCTCGGCCACCGCGGCCTGCACCCAGCTCCACATCTCCAGCGGCGAGGACAGGCCGCTTTCGAAGACGACGGTGGGACCGTCGGCGGGCTCGCCCATGCGGCGGACGTGCACCCGGCGGCCGTCGACGTCGACGAGTTCGCCGAGGCCGGGCAGTTCCCGCTCGTCGCGGCGGGTCAGCACGCTCTGGTAGACCGCGCCTGCCGCGAACGGCACGGCGGTCAGCACGCCGGCGGCCGCGGTGAGGCCGCACTTCAGCGCCAGTCGGTTCACGAGTTCCTCCCTGCGGTGAGGACGGTGGCTTCGGGCAGCAGCTGCGTCGCCACCAGCCGCTGGTAGAGGTCGTCGCCCGCCAGCAGCGACTGGTGGTCGCCGACCGCGCGGACCCGGCCGCCGTCGAGCACGACGATCCGGTCGGCTTCGACCACAGTGGACAGCCGGTGCGCGACGGCGACGACCGCGCGGTCGCGGGCCACCTCGGCCACCGCCTTGCGCAGCGCCAGTTCCGCCTCGGCGTCCAATTGGGACGTTGCCTCGTCCAGCAGCAGGACGTCGGGTTCGAGCAGCAGCATCCGGGCGATCGCGATCCGCTGGCGCTGGCCGCCGGAGATCGCCGCGCCGGACTCGCCGACCTTCGTCTCCAGCCCCTCTTCGAGGCCGTCGACCCAGTCGGTGAGGTGGGCCAGCTCGACCGCGCGCCGGATCTGCTCCTCGGTCGCCGACGGGTTGGCGTAGAGCAGGTTTTCCCGGATCGTGCCGTCGACGACCGGGGCGTCCTGTTCCACGTAACCGATCCGGCCGCGCAGCGTCTCCAGGTCCACCGACGCCAGGTCGACCCCGCCGAGGCGGATCCGGCCTGCCTGCGGCTGCCACAGTCCCGCGGCGAGCGAGAAGAGCGTGGTCTTGCCGGTGCCGGACGGGCCGACGACCGCGGTCAGCCCGCGCTCCAGCGCGGCGAAGGACACGTCCTTGAGGACCGGCCGGTCCTCGGCGTACCCGAAGGACACCGAGTCGTACTCCAGGACCGACGAGGCGAAGGCGGGCTCGGTGACAACGCGCTCGCGACGCTCGTCCGGCAGGTCGAGCAGGCCCTCGACGCGCTGCGCCGCGGCCACGCCGAGCTGGATCTGCGCGAAGCTGGTGAACAGCGTGATCAGCGGGGTCAGCATGTAGAACAGGTAGAGCAGGTAGGCGGCGAAGCCGGCGGTGTCGAGTGCGCCGCTGGCGATCCGCGCCGCGCCGAAGGTGAAGACGACGGCGAACGAGCCGTGGATGCCGAGGTTGATCAGCGGGGTCATCGCGGCCTGCAGCCGCACCCCGCGCATGTCGGCCTTGGTGGCGTCGACGGCGTGGGCGAGCACCAGCTCGGCCTCGCGGTCCTCGGCCCGGCTCACCTTCACCGTGCCGATCGCGACCAGCGCCCGCTGCAGCGCGGCGCCGAAGCGGCCGACCGCGTCGCGGTTCGCCGTCATGGCCTTGCGCACCTGGCGGGCGACGGCGACGCTGCCCACGGCCGCGACGCCGAGGCACGCGACCGTCACCAGGGTGAGCAGCGGGTCGATGACCGTCATCAGCGCGATGCCGCCGACCACGAGCACGATGCTCGCGGCGATGTTCATCAGGCCCATGGTCAGCGAGCCGCGCAGCAGGTCGGTGTCGGCGACCGCGCCGACGAACAGGTCGCCGCGCTGGCGGTCAAGGTGGGACTTCAGCGGGGCGCGCAGCAGCCGGCGCACGACCGAGCTGCGTGTGTCGAGGACCATGTTCGCGCCGCAGCGGCCGAGCAGGTACATCTCGATCAGCCGCAGCACCATGTCGCCGAGGAACAGCGACGCGAGCAGGACCAGCGATCCGGTCGCGACGGCCTTCCCGGTCAGCGCGCCGACGACGTCGCCGACGATCATCGGCTGGATCAGCGACAGGATCGCGCTGGCCAGGCCGACGATCCCGGCGAGCCCGAGCTGTCCCCGGTACGGGGCCAGCAGGCGCAGCACGGTCCGCGTGGCGGACGCCTTCTTCTCAGTGGACACGCCGATTCCCTACTGTCCCGCGGTGATGCGCTTGGACAAGTGCTTCGAGTGGTGGACCACGCTCGGGTAGGTGGCGCTGAACGCCCACAGGAACCGGTTGAGGCCCATGAAGGCGGCGTTGCCGGCGTGGAAGGAGACGCCGGTGCCGAGCAGGCCGGCGGCGATCGGCTTGGGCGCGACCAGCACCAGCGGGAAGAGCATCTCGCCGACCCACACGCCCCAGCCGCCGAGCCGGGCCAGCCACGGGTGCTTCTTCAGCAGCTCGCCGACGTGCTTCTGGCCGTAGGTCTTGGTCCGGAAGATGCCCTGCATCGCGCTCCCGTCGCGCCAGTACGGCGAAACCGCCTTGGCGAGTCCGGCCGCGAAGTAGGAGACGACCGACTGGCCGGCGATGAAGGCGGTGCAGGCCTTGCGGGCCTTCTCGTCGTTCGGGAAGAACTTGCTGGCCGCCACCGCGGCGCAGACGACGAGGTTGACGTGGTCGGACCCGTCGGCGCCGTAGTTGCTCCGCAGTTGCATGAGGACGTTCGTGACGGCGAGGAACGTCATCGCCGCGGCCTTGGTCTGGCGGTTGGTGCCGGGCAGGGCGACCAGCGTCGAGGCGGTCAGCCGCAGGGACGTCAGCACCTGGATGCCCGGGCTGGTGAAGATCTTGTCGAAGAACTCGCCGGTCTTGCCCTTGGCCATCCGCTTCGACCGGGTCCGCCCGATGCGCCAGCTGATCAGGCCGTCGTCCTCGACGTCCTTCGGCCGCACCAGGGACTCCAGCGAACTGACGATGATCCCCGCCGAAATGAGCAGCTCGGTCTCGCGCAGCGCCTTGTCGACGCTGAGCATCCCGTCACCCGGGATGAGTTCCGCCTGTGCCATGCGTCGCTCCGTTGTCGTTCCGTACGCCCCGCCCGATGACCTTCACCGGCGGCGAAACCCGTTTTCACACGCGGGAATCGGCATCGTCAATGCGGTGGAGACGCGGTTCCGTGAAAAACGGAAGCCACATCCGCCGAAGTGATGACCTTGCGCCGGTACCGGCCGCGGACGGCTAGCGTGGCACCGTCATGAACAGGACCATCCGCGCCGATCGGCGCTACCAGCTCGCCCCGCACGTCCTGCCGAACGGGCTGCGGGTGCTCGTCGCGCCCGACCACGACGCCGAGGTCGTCGCCGCGACGGTCGTCTACGACGTCGGCAGCCGGTCGGAGCCCCGTGGGTTCAGCGGATTCGCGCACCTCTTCGAGCACCTGATGTTCCAGGGGTCGGCGAACCTGCCGCGCGGGGCGCACGCGCACTACGTGCAGAGCTGCGGCGGGGTGTTCAACGGCACGACCCACCTGGACTACACCGAGTACTACCAGGTGCTCCCGTCGTCCGGCCTGGAGCACGCGGTGTTCCTCGAAGCCGACCGCATGCGGGCGCCCGCGCTCACGGCGGCGAGCCTGGCCAACCAGATCGACGTGGTGGCCGAGGAGATCACGGGTGCGATCCTGTCGCGGCCCTACGGCGGTTTCCCGTGGCTGCAGCTGGCGCCGCTGGTGTTCGACAGCTTCGAAAACGCCCACAACGGCTACGGCGCGATCGACGAGCTGCGGACCGCGACGACCGAGCAGGCGCACGCGTTCTTCGAGCGGTACTACGCACCCGGCAACGCCCTGCTCTGCCTGGCGGGCGACGTCTCCGCCGAGCGCGGGATCGAGCTGGCCGAGAAGTACTTTTCGGACATCCCGGCGCGTCCGGTGCCGTCCCGGCCGGTCATCACCGAGCCGGACCTCACCGCGGAGCGCCGGGATTCCTATGTGGACGCACTGGCGCCGCTGCCCGCGTTCGCGTCGGCCTGGCGCGTCCCCGACCCGGCGGCCGACCTGCGTGGTTACCTGGCGTATCTCGTGCTGTGCCTGCTGCTCACCGACAGTGCGCTGGGCAGGCTGACGCGCCGTCTGGTCCGCCGCGACCGCTGGGTGTCCTCAGTGGACTGCGGGCTCGGGCTGACAGGCGAGGTGTTCGGCATCCGCGACCCGACGTGCCTGGTCCTGACGGCGAGCCCGGTCCCGGGCGGGCCGGGCACGGACGCGATCCTGCGGGCGGTCGACGAGGAGATCGAGCGGCTGGCCGTGACCGGGCCGGAACCGGCCGAGCTGACCGCGGCAACCCGCACGATCAGCGCCCAGCTGGTCCGCACGCTCGACGGGCTCGCGGGCCGCGCCCGGCACCTGGCGGTGTTCGCCCTCCAGCACGGCGACGCCTCGGTGCTCAACGACCTGGGGCCGCTCAGCCGGACGGTGACCGCCGCCGACGTCCAGGCCGCGGCGGCGATGTTGCGACCACAGCGGCGGGCGACCATCGAACTGCACCCGGGAGCGGCACGATGACCACCTTCGACCGCCACGCCGCGGCGACGATATCTCGGCCACAGCGACGGGCGACCATCGAACTCCACCCGGGAGCGGCACGATGACCACCTTCGACCTGCTCGACGTCCCCACTCCCGGCCCGCTGCGGGTCCCGGCCGTCCACGAGCGCACGCTGGGCAACGGCCTGCGCGTGCTGGCCACGCGGCGGACGAGCACCCCGCTGGCCGAGGTCTGCCTCAGCGTTCCGTTCGCGCACGCCGATCCCGCCGCCGCGGTCCTGCTCGCCGGCGCGCTTTCCGACTCCTCCCGCGTCCAGGACCGGGCGCGGGCGATGGGCGGCGGCCTCTCGGCGGCCGTCGACGCGGATCGGCTGCGGGTCGCCGGGAGCGTCCTGGCCGACCAGCTGCCGGACTTCCTTGCGCTGCTGGGGGAAGTCGTCACCGATCCCGCCTACCCGGCCGACGAGTTCGGGCTCGCGGTGGACACCGCGGTCCAGGGCACGATCGGCGTCCTGGCGAGCCCGGTCCATCACGTCGCCGAAGCGCTCAACACGCGGATGTTCGGCGACCACCCCTACGGCCTGCCGATCCCCCGGCCCGAGGACTTCCGGCGGACCAGCCGGGACGCGGTCCGGGCGCTGCACGCCGAACGCGTCCGGCCGTCGGGGGCCGGCCTGGTCCTCGCGGGCGACTTCGACCCGGTGGCGGCGTCCGATCTCGTCGAGCACGCGCTGGGCGGGTGGCGGCCGGGGCCGGAAGTCCCGATGCGGCCGCCCGGCCCGTGGGTGCCCGGCCGGTCCATTGTGGACGAGCCGGGCCTGCCGCAGTCGCTGCTGCGGATGGCGATGCCCGCGCCCCGCTACGACGCCACGGACTACCCCGCCCTGGCGCTGGCCGCAATGGTGTTCGGCGGGTACTTCTCGTCCCGGCTGGTGCAGAACATCCGCGAGGAGAAGGGGTTTTCGTACTCGCCGCGCAGTACCCTGCTGCACGTGGCGCAGGCCCACCTGGCAACGGTGTCCCTCGACGTGGTGACCGCGAACACCGCGGCGGCGGTCGAGGAGGTCCACGCCGAGCTGACGAGGATGACGGACCGCCCGGTGACCCCGCCGGAACTGGACCGAGCCCGCCGCTACGCGGTCGGCACGCTCCGGCTGCGGCTGGCGACGTTGACGGGCCTGGCGGCGACCCTGTGCGAGCTGGACCTGCACGGCCTGCCGGTCGCCTGGCTCGCGGGCCACGACGCGCGCCTCGCCGCGGTGACCCCGGACGAGGTGACGGCCGCGGCACGCGAGTACCTGACGCCGGAGAAGGCGGTCACCGTGTTGCTGTGCGACGAAAAGCGCGCTTACCCGGCTGCGCGCTGAACCCACCGGTGCGTGCCGAAAGGGACTTTCCTTGCGTCTGACGCGACGAAAGTCCCTTTCGCTGCGCCAGCTGAGACGAAGGCGCCTTTCAGCCCACCCCGGGCCGCGGGCGCCCTGCTGCCCGGGTCTGCCTCGATCAGCCGGGCAGCTTGCCGACCCAGTCGTCGTTGTAGACCGAATCCAGGTAGCTGTCCCCCAGGTCCGGGGCGATCGCCACGGCGGTGACGTCCTCACCCGGGCGGTGGCGGGCCAGCCAGCGGCGGGCCCCGGCGACGACCGTGCCCGTCGATCCGCCGAAGACGAACCCGCGCGAAGCAAGCTCGCGGCACATCGCGACCGTTTCGCGCTCTTCGACGATCACGACGTCGTCCACCAGGGACTCGTCGAGCTGCTCGGGCCGGATCCCGGTGCCGAGACCGGGGATCATCCGGACGCCCGCGGGTCCCCCGAAGGTCACCGAGCCCGCGACGTCGATCGCGACGACCGCGGCGTTCTGCTGCCGGTCACGCAGGTAGCGGGCGCAGCCCATGAGCGTCCCGGTCGTCCCGGCACCCACGAAGAGGAGTTCGAGGCCGGGGAACGCGGCCAGGATCTCCGGTCCGGTCCGGCGGTAGTGTGCGCCGCTGTTGTCCGGGTTGCTGTACTGGTTCAGCCAGACCGCGTCGGGTTCGGCCGCCAGGATCTGCCGCACGTGGTCGATGCGTGCGGCGAGGAAGCCGCCTTCCGCGTGCGGCCTGGTGATGACGTGCACGTCGGCCCCCAGCGCCTGCATCATCCGGCGGCTGGACAGCGTGCACCGCGCGTCGGTGACGCAGATGAACCGGTACCCGCGGCTGGCCGCGAGCATGCTCAGCGCCACGCCGAGGTTGCCGGAGGAGGATTCCACGATCGTCCTCCCCGGCCGCAGCACGCCCCGCCGCTCGGCGCCCTCGACCATCTCGGTCGCCGCCTTCAGCTTGATCGACCGGGCGAAGTTGAAACCTTCGCACTTGAGGAACAGCGGGACGCCCACGCTGTCGCGAAGATCGACATAGAGGTCGCCGCTGTTGAATTCCGCAGGAGAACGGATAACGGTCACCCAGGTAACGTGTCACGCCGTCCGCCTCCGCGTAATCCGCAAGCGGCCGAGGTGATTTCCGCGGAACAACGGACTTCCCCGGCATCACCCGTCCGGCGGCGCCGCTCCGCACCGGCCGCATGCGGAAGCCCCCGTCCGCGATTTCGCGGACGGCGGCTTCCGTGGCCGGTCAGCGGCGCGCCACCCGCCTTGCGCGGCCGCGGGAGCGCGCTGCCGCCAGGATGTCGTCTTCCGGTTGCGGCTCCGGCGTTCCCGGTGCCAGGTGGGCGGCCAGCTCGCGCAGGCTCGGCTTGGCGAAGAGGTCCAGCACGGTGATCGGCCGGTCCAGTTCCGCCGACAGCTCGCGGTGTGCCCGCACCAGCGTCAGCGACGTCGCGCCCAGCTCGAAGAACGTCCGCAGCGGGTCCAGATCCTCGGCCGGGACGCCGAGCAGCCGCCCCAGCACCCGCGCGATCCGCTGCTCCACCGCCGGGTCCGCGCTGCCGGACCGCTGCCGCGGGACGCCGCGGTCCGCGACGATCCCTTCGCGGGCCAGGCCGCGGTCCGCCAGGCCTGCCGGGTCGGGTTCGTCCCAGGCCGTCGTCGCGGCCGTCTCGACGAACGCGGTGAAGAGGGCGTCGAGGTAGCCGTCCGGGAAGGCCGCGTCGACCGCGTCCCAGTTGATCCGCAGTGCGCCCTGTGCCTCGAACACCTGGCAGTCCAGCACCACGTGCGGGGTCTGGCTGATCGCGTATTCCGTGCGGCCGAAGCGGGACAGCAGCCGCGAGGCGTCGGCGGACGCGCCGTCCGCGGTGCGCGTGCTGCCGAGCCCGCTGGAGAACACCACCGGCAGCAGGACCTGCCCGCCGCGCAGTGCCGCCAGCTCGCGCAGCACCTCGTTGCCGTGCACCTGCCCGTGTTCCAGGTCGGCCAGGAGCCGCCGCTGCAGCGACCGGGCGCGGTCGGCGTGGCTGCCGGCGGCGCGGTCGACGTCCAGCAGCACCGTCGAGGTGTAGTCGCCGATCACGCCTTCGTGGCCGGCGGGCCGGTCGAACGACGTCACGACGAGCGTGAACCGGTCCCCGCCGCCGCCCGCGTGCAGGGTGTCGGCGAGCGCCGCCAGCAGCAGGCCGGTGGGCGTGACGCCGTGGCGGCGGGCGTTGGCGCACAGGGCCTGCCAGCGGACGGCGTCGATTTCCGCGTGCCGCCGGGTGAACCGGACCTTCCCGGGGCCGGGGGCCCGCACGGGCAGGGCGGGACCGTCGGCCATTTCGGCGGCCGCGCGCCGCCAGTACTCCCGCGACCGTTCCGGGACTTCGCCGCGGCCGGTGACCCACTGGGCGAAGCTCGCGCGCGGCGGCGCGGGCAGGCGGGCCGGGTCGTGGTAGGCGGTGACCAGCTCGTCGGCGAGGACGACGGCGCTCTGGGCGTCGCAGAACAGCAGGTCGAGTCCGAAGTGGACCCGCCAGGTCCGCTCGTCGAGCCGGCTCGCCGCGACGTGCAGGAGTGGCCCGGAAGCGGGATCGAGGACGCGGTGCGAGCGCGCCTCCCGGATCCGCACGGCCTCGCCGGGACGGCCACGCAGGTCGAAAACCTCGACGTGGCACGGCGGCGGAGTGTCCGAAATGGTCTGCAGGGTGTCGGGGGTGACGGTGGCCCGCAACATCGGATGCCGTGCGACGACCGTCCGCAGCGCCGCCTCGAGCCGCTCCGGGTCGAGGTCGAGGACGTCGACCTCGGTGTAGTAGTGCGGCGCGACGGCGTCGCCGAGCCAGGTGTCCACCCGGCCGACGAGGTAGGCCAGCTGCATTTCGGTGAGCGGGAACGGCGCCGTGGTCTCCCCGGCCCGCAGCTTGACCTCCACGAGGTCCCGCCCGCCCGGCAGGATCGACTCTTCGAGCCGGTAACCGGAGTGGTCCGCCCAGTCGTGCAGGTCGCGCAGCCACCGCCCGGCGTCGACGAGCGCGTCGGCCAGCGACCGGTCCTCGGGTCGTTCGAGCCGCATGGTCAGCACGAGACCGCCGGGGTCGGGCAGGTCGGCCGGGACCGGGGCCGGGGCCACGGGTGCGGCCGTCCCGGTGTGGGCACGCAGGAGGTCGTCGATCGACGGGTACGCGACGAGGTCGGTGAAGGACGGGCGGGTCCCGGTGGCGTCTTCGATGGCGTTGGCCAGCCGCACGACGTCCAGGGAACTGGCACCGGCGGCGATCAGCCCGTCACCGAAGTCGACGTCACCGAGAATGCCCCGGACGCTCTCGGCCAGCGCCCCATCCGCCACTTTCACGTGAAAGTGACCCGGAGGAGCGGGCTCCACGTCACTTTCACGTGAAAGTGGCGGGGCCGCGGGAGCGGGAGCGGGGGTGCGGCGGAAGGGGTTCGGCAGGGCCTTGTGGTCCACCTTGCCGTTGTCCGTCACCGGCATCGCGTCCAGGAGCACGAACCGCGTGGGCACCATGTAATCCGGCACCGACTCCCCCAGCCGTTCCGCCAGGGACCGCTCGGTACACGGCTCGGTCAGGACCACGTACGCCACCAGCCGCGGACGTCCGTCCGGGCCCGGCGCCGCCGCCGCGACCGCCTGGCGGACCTGCGGCAGGCGGTCCAGTGCCGACTCGATCTCGCCCAGCTCGATGCGGTGGCCGCGGATCTTCACCTGGCGGTCCGTGCGGCCGAGGAACTGGATCGTCCCGTCGGTGCGCCAGCGCCCGAGGTCGCCCGTGCGGTACAGCCGCTCCCCCAGCACCGGGTGGACCGCGAAGCGCTCGGCCGTCTGCGCCGGGTCGCCGATGTAACCGCGGGCCACGCCCGCGCCCGCGATGTACAGCTCACCCGGCTCGCCCACCGGGCACGGAAGGCCGTCCTTGCCGAGGATGTGGAACCCCTGGTCACGCAGCGGCCTGCCGTACGGGATGCTCGGCCACGCCGGGTCGACCTCGCCGACCGGGTACGTGATCGACCAGATCGACGCCTCCGTCGCCCCGCCGAGGCTCATCACCCGCGCGCCCGGCACCAGCGCGCGCAGGCGGTCCGGCAGGCTCACCGGGATCCAGTCGCCCGAGAGCATCGCCAGCCGCAGCGAGCCGAGCCGGGCCGCGGCCTGCGGGTCGGATTCCGCGTACTCGACGACCATCTCCAGCAGCGCGGGCGCGGTGTTCCACACCGTCACGCCGTGCTCGCCGATCAGCTCGCACCAGTGCTGCGGGTCGCGCTGGCGGGCGTGCTCGGGCAGCACCATCGCCCCGCCCGCGCCGAGGACGCCGAAGATGTCGTACACCGACAGGTCGAAGCTCAGCGCCGACAGCGCCAGCACGCGGTCGGCGGCGGTGATCCCGAACCGGTCGGTGATGTCGTCGATCGTCGTGCGTGCCTGCCGGTGCTCGATCGCGACGCCCTTCGGCACGCCCGTCGAGCCCGACGTGAAGATGACGTAGGCGAGGTCCGCGGGATCGGCGGCCGCCTCGGGAACGTCGCCGCCGGCGGTGTCCACCGCGGTGACACCGGCAGGCAGCGCGACGTCCGCGGCGGCGATGGCGTGCGTGATCCCCGCCCGCGAGCACACCGCCTCGATGCGTGCCGCGGGCCACGCCGGGTCGACCGGGACGTACCCGGCGCCGCAGCGCAGCACGGCCAGCACCGCGACGATCTGCTCGGCCGACTTCGGCAGCGCCACCAGCACCAGCCCGCCCGCCGTCACGCCGGCCGCGGCCAGCGATCCGGCCAGCGCCGCGGCGCGGCCGGCGAGCGCGCCGTGCGAGACGACCTCGCCCGGTGTGATCACCGCCGGGGCCTCCGGCACGCGGGACGCGGCGAGCCGCGCCGGCGCGTCCAGCAGCGGACCGCAGTCGCCGAACGGCGTGACGTCCAGGGGTTCCGGCGCGGCGAACGTCGGGTCCCAGCCGAGGTCGGGCGCGGTCCAGGCCGCGTCGTCCTCCGCCAGGCGGGTCAGCAGCGTGTACTCGGCGTTGACCAGGCCGTCGAGGTAGCCGTCGCCGAACGCGGCCTCGACGGCGTCCCAGACCAGGCGGACGGCGCCGTCCTCCTCCCAGACCAGGTGGTCGAGCAGCACCTGCGGCGTCTGCGAAACCCCGAACACCTCCTCGCCGAGCCAGCCCGCCGGGGCGGTGCCGTCGCCGATGCCGATCCCCGAGGTGAACACCACCGGGTACGCGTGGCCGGTCTCGCGCCGGACCTCGACGCCGGTGTAGGAACGGTGGTCGATCGCCTCCCACAGCGTCTCGTTCGTCGCGCGCGCATAGTCCACAAAGGACGCCGGGGCGGGCATCGCGACGAGTGCGGTGGTGGTGAAGTCGCCGACCAGCTCGTGCACGCCGGGCACGTCCTCGGGCCGGTCGAACAGGGTCGCGTTGAGCGCGAACGGCTCGGTCGCGCCCCACCGGTGCAGCACCAGCCCGAAGGCCGCGAGCAGCACCGACGTCGGGCTCAGGCCGTGCGCGGCGGCCCGCTCGCGCAGCGCCGCCCAGCGGGTGGCGTCGAGGCGGCACTGGCGGCGGCGGAACCGCGGCTCGCCGTCCGGCTCCACCACCGGCAGCCGGGGACCCGGCGGAAGCTCGCGGGCGGCCCAGTAGGCCCGGTCGCGCTCGCGGCGTGCCTGGTGGACCGGGTCGGTCTCGCGGTGGCGGACGATGTCGAGGAACGCCGCCGGGGGCGCGGGCAGCGCCGCGTCCGGGTCGGCGACCAGCCGTCCCCACTGGGTCATCAGCAGCCGCCAGCTGGCGAAGTCGAGGATCAGGACGTCGAAGCCGACGAACACCCGGGCGCCACCGCCGGGCAGCAGCGCCGCGTGGATGTCGAACAGCGGCCATTCGTGCGGTGCCCTGACCTGATGGGAAAGGCGGTGGCGCAGTTCCGCGAGCACCCGCTCGGCATCCTCGGTGCGCATTTCGCGCAGGTCCGTGCGCGCAATGCGGAATGGCGGGACTTCGGCGTTCTCGCGCTGGAAACCGTCGCGGCCGACCGTCGTCCGCAGCATCGGGTGGTGGGCGACCAGGCGGGCGAACGCGGATTCCAGCGCGTCGACGTCGGCGTCGGGCCGGTCGTATTCGTGGTACCAGAACGTGGCGACCCCGCCGAGCGCGAAGTCGCCGCCGCGGCCCGCCCAGTACGCGCCCTGAACCGGCGTCAGCACCACGGGTTCGCCGGGCCGGACCGGGACCATCGGCGCGGCCTCCGGCACCGGCGCGGACGCCTCGCTCCCGCCCAGGAATTCGAGTACGCGAATGGCGGGGACATCTCCGAGAAACGCGGTCAGCGGCACCTCGGTTCCGCATTTTGCCGCCAGCGCACGGCGCAGTTTCAGCGCACCGAGGGATTCCACGCCGAGTTCGGCGAACCTGAGGGAGAGATCGACTTCCCCGGGTGCCACCCCGATGAGGTCGGCGACACATTCACGCAATACTGCGGCCCCGGCCGTGCGATCGTCTTGCACTGATGCTCCTCGAATTCGCGGACACCACTCACCCGAGCGGCCACTCCACCTTGTCGACAACGATAACCATTGTCAACTACGCTGAGCGAGAGTGACCAAGCCCATCGGAAGGACGGGACACCCGGAAGTGAAACCCCTGCGCGCCCTGCTCGCTCCCGTCCGTGGCCGGCTCCTCGCCGGGCTGGCCTGCCAGGCCGGTGCCGCGATCGCGGGCATCACGCCGTTCGCCGCCGCGGCCGAGCTGTGCCGCCGTCTCCTCGCGGGGACGCCGATGTCCGCGCTGTGGCCGCTGGTGGTCATCGCGCTGGTGGCGCTGCCGGTCCGCGCCGTCCTGCTCGTGGCGGCGTCGACGTTGACCCACCTCGCCGACAACGACCTGCAGCTGTCGCTGCGGCGGCGGCTGGCCCGGCACCTGACCCGGCTGCCGCTGGGCTGGTTCGCCGCGCACGACTCGGGCCGCGTCAAGCGCGCGGTGTCCGACGACGTCGGCGCGCTGCACCACCTCGTCGCGCACGCCCTGCTCGACCTGACCACGGCGATCGTCGCGCCACTGGCCGCCGCGGCGTACCTGGCCACGCTCGACCCGTGGCTGCCGCTGGTGACCGTGCTCCCGATCGCCGCCGGGATGGCGTTGCACCGCAAGGCGATGCGGGACGTCGGCGCGCGCATGCGCGAGTACCAGGCCGCCACGGCCGCGCTCGACTCGGCCGTCGTGGAGTTCTTCGACGGCATCGCCGAGGTCAAGGCGTTCGGCCAGACCGGCCGCGCGCACCGGCGGTTCACCGAGGCCGCCGCGCGCTACGGCGAGTTCGTCGCCGGCTGGGCCCGCTCGGTCACCCCCGCGATGGCCTGGAGCCAGTTCGCGATGTCGCCGCTGGTCACGCTGTTCGTCCTGCTGCTGGCAGGCGTGCTGTTCTCCCCCGCCGACACGATCCCGTTCGTGATCGTCGGCGCCGGGCTGTCCGGCCCGCTGCTGGCTGTCGGCTACAGCATCCAGGACACCCGCGCCGGGCAGGCGGCCGCCGCGGACATCGCCGGGCTGCTGGCCACCCCCGAGCTGCCGGACACCGGTGCCGCCACCGTCGACACCGGCGGCGGCGCGCGGCTGGAGTTCTCGGCGGTGCGGTTCTCCTACGACGGCGAAACCGAAGTGCTGCACGGCATCGACCTCACCCTCGAACCGGGCACGGTGACCGCGCTGGTCGGGCCGTCCGGCTCCGGGAAGTCCACAGTGGCCGCGCTCGCCGCGCGCTTCCACGACGTCACCGGCGGCGCGGTCCGGCTCAACGGGACCGACCTGCGCGACCTGCCGGTGTCGCAGCTGTACCGGCACATCGGGTTCGTGCTGCAGGACGTGCGGATGCTGCGGACCAGCGTGGCAGGCAACATCCGGCTCGGGCGGCCGGACGCGCCGCTGGAAGACGTCCACGCGGCGGCGCGCGCGGCCCGCATCCACGACCGGCTGCTGGCCCTCCCCCGCGGCTACGACACGGTCCTCGGCGAAGAAGTCACGCTCTCCACCGGCGAGGCGCAGCGCGTGTCGATCGCGCGGGCGCTGCTGGCCGACACCCCGGTACTGATCCTCGACGAGGCGACGGCGTCGGTCGACCCGGAGTCCGAGGCCGCGATCCAGGACGCGCTGTCGGCACTCGTGGCCGGCCGCACCACGCTGGTCATCGCCCACCGGCTCGCCACGGTGACCGAGGTCGACCAGATCGTCGTGCTCGACCAGGGCCGGATCACCGAGCGCGGCACGCACGACCAGCTCGTCGCGGCCGGCGGCGGGTACGCGCGGATGTGGGAGTACGCGGCATGATCCGGCGGCTGGTCACCCTCCTCGGCCCCGAGCACGCGCGGCCGCTGAACCGCGCCGCCGTCCTGCTGGCCGTCTCCGCGGCCCTGCAGGGCGCGGTGTTCGCAGTCCTCCTGCCGATCCTGCGTGCGCCGGGTGACGCCTGGCCGTGGCTGGTGGCGGCGGGCGTGGCCACCGCGGTGTGCGGGATCGTCTACCACCGCGGCGTCGTCACCGCCCGGCACGCCGGGTACACGCTGTCTTCCCACCTGCACGGCCGGATCGGCGACCACGTCGTCACGCTGCCGCTCGGCTGGTTCACCCCGGCCCGCGTCGGCTCGCTGGGACGGCTGGCGACGCAGAACGTCATGAGCGTCATGGGCGTTCCGGCGCACCTGCTGGACCCGCTGATCGGCGCCGTCGTGACCCCCGCGGCCGCGGCGCTCGCGCTCTTCGCCGTCGACTGGCGGCTCGGGCTCGCCGCGCTGGCCGCCGCACCACTGGCGGTGGCGGCCTACCGGTGGTCGGGGCGGCTGGTCCGGCGGACCGACGAAGCCGCGAACACCGCCGCGGGCGAGGCCGCCGCGCGAGTCGTCGAGTTCGCGCGCAACCAGCCGGTGCTGCGGGCCTTCGGGCTCGGCGGGCCGGGGCTGCGGCTGCTCGACGACGCCCTCGCCGCCCACCGGAACGCCGCGCGCCGGCTGCTGAAGACGGCACTGCCGGGCATGGCCGTGTTCGTGGTGACCGTGCAGGCCGCGTTCACCGCGCTGGTGCTCGTCGCGGTGTTCACCGCGCTGGGCGGGGATGTCGACATACCGACGACGGTGGTCGCGCTCGTGCTGGCCGTCCGGTTCACCGAGCCGATGCTCGTCGCGGCCGAACTCGGCGCGGCCGTGCGGATGGCCGAGGGCGCGCTCGACCGCGTCGAGCGGGTGCTGGCCGAGCCGCGGCTGCCCGAACCCGCGGTGTCGCGGCCGTTCGGCGCGCCGTCCATCGAGTTCGACGGCGTGCGGTTCGGCTACGACGGCACCCCGGTGCTCGAAGACGTCGGATTCGTCGTGCCTGCCGGGACGATGACCGCGCTCGTCGGCCCGTCCGGGGCGGGCAAGAGCACGATCCTGCGGCTGGTGCCGCGGTTCTTCGATGTCGACGGCGGCACGGTCCGCGTCGGCGGGGCCGACGTGCGCGAACTGCGCGGCGAGGACCTCCTGCGGCGGATCGCCCTGGTCTCCCAGAACACGTTCCTGTTCGCCGGGACGGTCGCCGACAACATCCGCTTCGGCCGTCCGGACGCGACCGACCGGGAGGTTCGCGCGGCCGCCGAGCGCGCGGGCATCGGCGCGCTGGTGACCCGGATGCGCGTCGGCGAGGGCGGCACGCAGCTGTCCGGCGGGGAACGGCAACGTGTTTCGATTGCCCGTGCCCTGCTGAAGGACGCGCCGATCGTGCTGCTCGACGAGCCGACCGCGGCCCTGGACGCGGCCGCCGAGCAGGCCGTCACCCAGGCCCTCGACGAGCTGCGTGGCGAGCGCACGCTGCTGGTCGTCACCCACCGGACGGCCACGGCGCGCGCGGCCGACCAGATCCTCGTGCTCGACGGCGGCCGCATCACCGAACGTGGGCGCCACGACGAGCTGCTGCGTCTGGGTGGCCGGTACGCCGAATTCTGCGCCCTGCGCGAGCACGCCCGCGGCTGGCGGATCCCCGCCGCCGGGAAAACCGAAGGAGACTGAATGTTCGAGGTGCTGGTCGTCGGCGGTGGTCCCGCCGGCCTCAACGCGGCGCAGACACTGGGGCGGCAGCGCCGCCGCGCGCTGCTGGTCGACAGCGGCAGGCCCCGCAACGCCCCGGCGTCCGAAATGCACATGTTCCTGTCCCGTGACGGCTTTTCGCCCGCCGCACTGCGCCGGATCGGCCGGGCGGAAATCGCGGAGTACGCGACCGTGGAGGTCCGCGACGGGCTGATCACGGCGCTGCGCGGCGCGATCGACGACTTCACGGCGGAGTTCGCCGACGGCACCACCGCGCGGGCCCGCCGGGTGATCCTGGCGACCGGGCAGGTCGACGCGCTGCCGGAGATCGAAGGCGTCCCGGCGCTGTTCGGCAACGGGCTCTACCACTGCCCGTTCTGCCACGGGTTCGAGGCGGCGGACCGGCCGCTGGCGGTACTGGGCGGCGACTTCTCGCAGTCGATGCTGGCGCTGTACCTGGCCGACCGGTTCGCCAAGGACCTGGTCCTGTGCGCGAACGGCCCGCTGGAGGTCGGCCCGGAACTGCGGAACGCGCTGGAGCGCGCGGGAATCCCGATCCGGGAGGAGGCGGTGACGCGGCTGTCGGGCTCCGACGGCGACGTCACGATCGAGTTCGCCGCGGGCGAGCCGCTGCGGCGGTCGGCGGTGTTCCACCGGCCCGCCCAGCGCCAGCACACGGACCTGGCCGCCGGGCTGGGCTGCGAGCTGCTGCCGGACGGCTGCGTGCGCGTCAACCCGATGCAGCAGACGACGGTCCCGGGCGTGTACGCGGCGGGCGACACGGCCCGCCAGGCGGACCTGCCGGGCCCGACGCCATTTGTGATCACGGGCGCGGCGGACGGGGCAAAAGCGGCAATCTGGCTGGAACAGGAACTGTTCCGGGCCGGCGTCGACGTGCCGATTCCCGGCTGACTTCGTCCGTTCGGTGGAGATCCCTCCTCAGTGGACGGACGGGGTTTCCGTCCCCGCGGGAAAGTCGGCCCGGAACAGCGTTTCGGTGATTATCGTCGAAAGGCATTGTTCCGTTACCGCAAAGGAATCCATTCCGTGATGAGTGCAATCGAGACCGCCGCTGTCCAGCAGGTGCCCGCCGACGGCGGCGTGCTGGAGCCGCTGGGCCTGTTCCGCAGCGTTTCGCCGACCAGCTGTGCCACCACTGTCGAGGGCGCGGAGCTGACCGCGCAGCTCGCGCGCATGGCGGGCCTGCACCACGCGGCGGCCCACTGGGCCGAGCGCGCGGTCGACCTGGTCCGCGGCTTCGGCGGCAACGCGGTGGCCGACAGCGGCGTGGCCTGCGCCCCGTCGGGCAGCGTGGCGGTCGACACCCTGATCGCGGCGCGTTCCGCGCACTGCTGAACACCCGCGAGCGGGTCCGAAGGCCGCCCGGTGGAGCCCTCCCCACCGGGCGGCCTTCTTTCGTGCGCCCGGCAGGTGCTGAAAGGGACGTTCCTGACGTCTGCTGCGACGAAAGTCCCTTTCGCTGCACCAGATGAGACGAAAGCGCCTTTCAGCCCACCCGGGGCGCCGGTGTCCGGGTGGTCCGGATGGCCGGGCCGCCGCCACCAAGAGGTCACGGCAGGCCACCCAACCGGATCCTCGCGGCGCTATTGAACCCTCAAAAAAGTCCGGGCGCCCCACGATGACGTGTGGCGCCCGGACCGGGAGCGGTGTGCCGATCAGGCGAACTGCGTGCGGAGCGCGATCAGGTCGGCGGTCGACTGGTCACCGAACGAGACGCCACCCTGGGCGGGCAGGTCGGCGACGTTGTCGTAGCCACCGAAGCCGTGCTGGCGCATCAGCGCCGCGGCCACGCGGTTGGCTTCGGCGTGGTTCGTCGCCGCCTCCGCGGCACGGAGCGCCGCCCAGCCCACGCGGAACACGTCGAAGGTCGCGCAGCTCACCGGCGCCTCGGGGTTGATGACCTCGAGCGACGGGACCGGCGCACCCTCGGCGAACAGCTGGGTCGCGGCAGCCTCAACAGCATTCATTACTATTCCTTTGCGGTTGTCGGGAATTCGACAGGCAGAAGGTTATCCGCCGCCGGCGTGCGGCGAATCCATCAAGATACGGGCGCGTTCGGAGAAACCCGCCCGCGAAACCTGCGGACCTCAGGCGATTTCCAGCACCACGCAGGTGAACGTGAATCCGCCCCCAACGCCGATGAGCACGACCCGGTCGCCGGAGGCCACCTTGCCTTCGCGCAGCAGGTGGTCGAGCGCGTACAGGTGGTCGCTGCCGCCGAGGTGGCCCAGCCGCAGGCCCAGCTCGAGGAGCGTGCGGTCGCGGTCCAGGCCCAGCGGGCGCTCGTAGCCGTGCTCGAACGCGTTGCGCCCCACGAACGGCGGGACGACCCAGCGGGCGTCGGCGACGCTCGTGCCGGCTTCCGCCAGCGCCGTCTCCGCCACCTCCCGCACCCCCGCCACGTGCGCCTGCACCACCGACGCCGGGGTGCGTGTGCCCGCCGCGAAGAACTGGCGGGTTCGCTTGCGCAGCACGGCCGGGCCGTCGGCCGGGCGGTCACGCAGCGGCTCGTCGCCGCGCTGGAGGCCTTCCAGCGTCGGGTCCGTGCGTGACACGCAGGACAGCACGCGTGCCTGTCCTCCTCCGCGGCCGAGGACCGCCGCCGCGCCCGCGTCGCCGAGGGCGATCTCCGGGTCGACCTCGAACCGGTCGATCGCGCTTTCGGGGAACCGGTCGCCCACCGTGAGCAGCACGCGCGGGAAGTCGGGACGTCCGGTCAGCAGGCTCGCCGCCGTCTCGATCCCGGCCGCGGAAGTGTTGCACAGTGCGGAAAACTGCATCGACAACGCCGGTGCTTCGGCCAGCAGCCGGTCGGCGACCCAGCAGGACGCCGACCAGACGTCCAGTCCGGTGTAGGCCATCGCGCCGTGCAGGTGCGGCCCGACCGCCCCCGGCCCGGCCGCGGCCAGCGCCTGCCGTCCGGCCCGCACCGCCAGTTCCGGGCCGGGCAGTGCGGACCACGCCACCGACACGATCCCGGCGTGCGCCGTGACGTGCGCGGGCGCCGGCCGCGGTTCGCCGGCGGACCGGCCGGTGCCCTGGATCCAGACGTCGTCGAACTTCACCGCAGCTGCCCTTCTTCGATCTTCAGTACCCGGTCGGCCCGCGCGGCGAGCCGTTCGTCGTGGGTCACCAGCAGGACCGCCAGGCCGTGCGCGCGGCGGCGGTCGAGGACGTCCAGCACGGCACTCGCGGTGACTGCGTCCAAAGCGGACGTCGGTTCGTCGGCCAGCAGCACGCGGGGACGCGCGGCCAGTGCGCGCGCGAGCGCGGCACGCTGACGCTGCCCGCCCGAGCATTCGCCCGGCCGCCGCGCCGCGAACTCCGGGCCGAGGCCCACCTCGGCGAGCAACCGGACGGCTTCCGCGTGCGGCCGCTTGACCCCGTGCAGCACCCGCAGCGGACGGCCCACGGCGTCGGCCAGCGTGCGGGCCGGGTTCAGCGCGCCGAACGCGTCCTGCCGGAGCAGTTCCACCTCGCCGGGCCGCGGCCGGGTCCAGCCGTCCCGCTCGACCAGGCCGCCGCGGCTGAGGCGGCGCAGCAGTGTCGTCTTGCCCGCGCCGGACTTCCCGAGCAGCACGACGAGTTCGCCCTCGCTCAGTTCCAGCCCGTCGCCGCGGAACACCGGCGCGCCCGTGCGGACGACCGTGCGTTCGCCGTCCGGCACCTGCTGCCCCAGGTCGAGGACGTCGTCGGCGACCCGGGCGAGCCAGGCCCGGTCGTGGCTGACCACGACGGCGGTGCGCCCGGCCAGCGCGGCGGTGACGCGTTCGAGGGTCTCGCCGTCCAGTGCGCTGGTCGGCTCGTCGAGCACGAGAACGTCCGGGTCGGCCGCGAGGGCCCGGGCCAGCGCGACCCGCTGCGCCTCGCCGCCGGAGATCTGGTGCGGGTAGCGGCGGGCGATGCCGTCGGGCAGGCCGAGCCGGGCCAGCAGGTCCCGCACGGCCCGGGCGTCGCGCCGCCGCAGGCCGTCCGCGACACTGGAACCGATGCGCCGCAACGGGTCCAGCGCCGGATCCTGCCCGAGGAAGCCGACGTGGTCGCGCCGCCATCGCCGGGCCCGTGCGGTCCCCGGGCGGATGGCGACGCCCCGGTGGGCGAGCGAGCCGCGCCACGACGTCGTGGCCGGGGGCAGGTCGCCGAGCAACAGGCGCAGGAGGCTGGTCTTGCCCGCGCCCGACGCACCGGTCACGCCGAGCACCGTGCCCGGGCGGACGTGGACGTCCAGTTCCAGCACCCGATCCCCGCCGCGCCAGGTACCTCCGAGCACCAGTCCGTCTGCCGTGGACGGTTCTTTGTGGACGATCTCGCGCTTGCGTGCCGGGGTGCGCCCGGCGAGGTCGAGGGCGAGGGTCACGGCGACGGCGAGCACGGCGAGCGCG
Organism: Amycolatopsis melonis; assembly: GCF_040064235.1. NCBI lineage: Bacteria > Bacillati > Actinomycetota > Actinomycetes > Pseudonocardiales > Pseudonocardiaceae > Amycolatopsis > Amycolatopsis melonis. Next base: position 709,601 of record NZ_JBDZYD010000001.1, on the reverse strand, counting down.
CCCGCCGGGGCTAGCACGGACCAGGGATTGAGGTCGACGCCGGGCAGGTTCTCCCGCAGCATCGCCGCCCAGTCCGCGGCGGGCGGCGGCGGCCCGAAGCCGAGCACGGTGACCGCGACGGCGAGCTGCAGCGCGGTGACGATCCGCAGGCCGAGATCGGCGAGCACAGTCCCGGCAACGGCGGGCAGCAGCTCCCGCACGGGACTTTCCCCGTGCGCCACGGCGGCTTCGACGAACCCGGCGCGCCGCAGCGGCCGGGCGGTGGCATGAACGACCCGGGCGGACATCGGCACGCCGAGCAGCACCATGACGACCGGCACGGCGGCCCAGTACGGCAGCACGGCGGCGCCGATGAGCACGAGCAGCAGCGACGGCAGCATCAGCACACCACCGCTGAGCCGCGTCAGGAGCCGTTCGCCCCGGGAGGTGGCGGCCAGCCCGGCAAGGGTGCCGAGCGCGGTGGTCAGCAGCCCGGCGGGAAGGGCGAGCCCGAGCACGGCGGCGCCGCCCGCGAGGGTCCGGGTGAGGACGTCCCGGCCGAGGACGTCGGTGCCGAGCGGATGGCCGGGCCCGGGCGGAGTCCACGGCAGCCCGGTGACGGCGGCGGTCCCGGGGACTGCGGCACCGGCGAGGACTGCGGCGGCGAAGAGTCCCAGGCAGGCCAGGGGCCACCACCGCCTCATCGGGGGCCCGCCGGTGACATGAACGACTCGTTCATGTCGTCCGGTGACGTGAACGACTCGTTCATGTCATCCGGTGACGTGAACGACTCGTTCATGTCATCCGCCCCCGTGAATGACTCGTTCATGACCGCCGGCCAGGCTCTTGTTCCGGCGCGAGGAAGAGTCCTGAATGACTCATTCAGGTCACCGGAAGTCCTGAATGAGTCATTCAGGACACTCTGTTCGGCGCGCAGGGTCACCGGGCTCCCGCCTTGGCGATCGCGTCCGCGGCCAGAACCGCCGCCAGGACCAGCACCGCGTCGACCAGGGCCACCGCCTGGACCACCGGGACGTCGCGGCTCGCCACCGCCGTTGCCAGCAGCTGCCCCAACCCGGGGTACGCCAGCAGGGACTCGACCACCGTCGTCCCTGCCAGCAGCGCGCCGGCGAGGATCGCCGCTGCCTGGGCTACCGGGCCTGCCAGGTGGGGCAGCACGTGCCGGAGCGCCACGCGGGCCGGGGAGACTCCGCGCAGCTGGGCGTCCACCACGAACGGCCGGGCCAGGATGTCCGCCGCCGGGCCGCGGACCGCGCGGGCCAGCCAGGCCGCCGATGGGATCGCCAGGCCCAGGATCGGCAGCACCAGGACCTCCGGTGCGTCCCAGGCCGAGCCGCCCACGGGGAGCAGCGACACCGCGGGCAGCCAGCCCAGGCCCGTGGCGAACACCAGTACCAGCCCGCTCACCAGCACCACCTCCGGCAGTGCCGAAACCGCCGCCACGGCCGACGAGCCCGCCGGCCGCCGCGCCACCACCAGGGCCACCAGGACTCCGCAGACCACCGCCAGCACCCATGCCGGGACGACGACCAGCGCGCTCGCCCCCAGCCGCTCGGCCAGCACCGGGCCGACCGGTCGTCCATCCATAGTGGACCGGCCGAGGTCTCCCTGGGACAACCCGGCCAGCCACGAGAAGAAGCGGGTCCACAGTGGCCGGTCCAGGCCCAGCTCCGCGCGCAGCGCCGCCACCCGGGACGGGTCCGCCTGGCGTCCGGCCAGTACCTGGGCCGCGTCCTGCGGCAGCAACGCCGTGAGCAGGAAGACGCCCGTCACCACCGCGGCCAGCGTGACGACCGCCCGGGTCAGGGTTGCAGCCACACGCCGTCCAGGAAGATCCGCGCGAACCCGCTCCCGGTCGGCAGCCCGCGGACCGAGGGCGCCGCGACCGTCAGCGACGCCGCGCTGCCCCACACCACCCAGCCGCCTTCGGCCGCCATCCGGCGCTGGATGCCGCGCAGCAGCTCGGTGCGGCGGGCCGGGTCGGTGGTCGCCATCGCGGCCGCGAAGCCGCGGTCGGTCGCCGGGTCCTTCCAGCCGGTTTCGTTGTAGCTGGACGTGCTCAGCGCCGTCTGGCGCGCCCACACCGGGAACGGCAGGTCCGCGGTGTACCCGACGCAGAACGGCTCCACTGTGTACACCTGCGTCCAGTACGTCTCCGCCGGGTGCTGGCGCACCTCGACGGTGATCCCCGCCTCGCGCAGCTGGCCGGCCACCGCGGTGGCCGTCGACACCATGCCCGGGTACGCCGTGGTCGTGTTCAGCACGACGCTCGGCCCGCCCGCCAGCGCACGCGCCTTGGCGACGTCACGCGCGGGGGCGGCCAGATCACGCGGGTACGACGGGTCGGACGGGCCCGGCGCGTCGTTGCCGACCGCGCCGTAGCCGAGCAGGACCGTGTCGACCAGCGCCTGCCGGTCGACCGCCAGCTTCACCGCCTGGCGCACCTCCGGCCGGTCGAACGGCGCCTTGTCCAGCCGCATCAGCAGCGGATACGTCAGCGCGGCCGGACGCGAGGTGACGGTGAGCCGCCCGGTGCGCTCGGCGGTCTTGGCCGTCGCCGGGTTGACGTTCGCGGCGACGTCGATCAGCTCCGACACCACCGCGACCGACAGGGCCTGCGGGTCGGCGAACCCGCGGATCTCCAGGCCGTCGAGCGGTGTCCGGCCGCCCCACCAACGGTCGTTGCGCACCAGGGCGATGCCCTGCGCGTCGGCCCGCGTCAGCTTGAACGGGCCGGAGCCGACCGGGTTGTCGAACGTCTCGGTGCCCTCGGGGACGACGAACGTCACCCCGGCCAGCGTCCGCGGCAGTTCGGCGTCCGGCTGGCTCGTCACGAGTTCCAGGACATTTCCGTCCCCTGTGGACCGTCCGATGTCGACGGTGCCGAGCCGGGCCCCGTTGGCCGCCGCCTTCGCCGCGATCCGGCGCAGCGAGTACAGCACGTCACGGACGCGGACCGGGCGGCCGTCGGTGAACACCGCGTCGGCCCGCAGCTCGAACCGCCAGCGGGTGGCGTCCGGCGACGAACTCCACGCGGTCGCCAGCCGCGGCAGCACCTCGCCGTTTTCGCCCGGCACGCACAGCACGTCGTAGAGCGCGGCCATCCGGACCCAGTCGGATTCGTTGAACAGCGCGCCGTGCGGGTCGGTGACGGCGGTGGCGCCGCCCGCGGCGACCGTGCCGTAGCGCAGGGTGCCGCCACTCGACGGCGTCCCGGACGGCGTGCCGGCGGACTTGCCGCACGCGGCCAGCGCGAGCCCGCCGCCGAGGATGAGCGCGGCCCGCCGCGAAAGCTCCCGGTTCACGCCGCACCCCCGAACCCGCTCCAGTCGCCGGTCAGCGACAGCTCGACGCGGTCCTGCCACGGCTCGTCGCGCAGCACCGGGTGGCCGGTCACGACGTGGACGTCCGGGCAGCCCGCTTCCAGCAGCCGCACGGAACCCCGGACCACGGTGTGGAAACTCGCCGACACCGTGCCGCCGGTGTCCTTTCCGGACATGCCGAGGACGTCGAGCATGCTCAGCACCCGCAGGATGCCCGCCTGCGCCGTGAGCACGGCGGTGGCCGCGGCACCGTCGGGCTTCGCGCGCACCGCGGTCGTGGCGATCCCGACCGCCGCCGACGCGAGCAGCGCCGCCTGCACGAGGTAGGGCTGCGTGCCAGGCCGGTCGTCCGCCTCCGTTTCGGGCGTCCCGGTCAGCAGGCCCGGCGGGAGCGGCAGGCCCAGCCGCGTGCGGCGGTACTGCTCGGCCAGGTGACCGGCGAACGCGACCGCCGTCTCCGGGCACACGGCGCCGAGCGCGGCCAGCGCGCGGCCGGTCTGTTCCCAGGCACCGCCGCGGCGCAGCGCGCCGTTGAGCGGGCTCGCCAGCAGCCGCTCGATCACCTCCGCGCGGGGCACGGTCGTGTTCGCCGCGTCCGCGGCGGTCCCGACCGGGAGGAGGTTCTGGGTGTAGAGCCAGTTGGGCAGCAAGTCAGAGTCCTGTCTTCTCGAGCGCGGCGGAGATCCGGGCCGCGACCACGGTCACGGCGGGGTCGTGCAGGATCGTGTAGTGGTGGGCGTCGACCTCCTCGACGGTGAGTTCGCCCGCGACGTGCGGCCGCCAGCCGAGATCGGGTTCGTCGAAGGAGTCGTCGACGCCCATGCCGATCCGGCTGTTGCGCGGGGACACCACGCCCGCGCGCAGGAGCAGCACGGGCACGGTCTCGTCGAGCACGCTCGCGTGGTGGTCGGCGAGGCCGCGCAGGTGGCGGGCGAACACCTCGAACCGCTCTTCGTCGACGGTGAGACCGTCGGCTTCCAGCCGCCGCCGCAGGGCTTCCGCGCCGAGCCCGTCGCCGTAGTCGAAGCCGAGGAACGACTCGACCGAGCGCAGGTAGCGCAGCCGCGTCTCCTCCTCGCTTTCCCCGGCGTCGAGGCCTTCGAGCGCGACGATCCGCTCCGGGCTGTTGGCGTCGATCATCAGCAGCAGCGCGACTTCCTCGCCCTCGGCACGCAGCGCGCAGGCGACCTCGTGGCCGACCGTCCCGCCCATCGACCAGCCGCCGAGCAGGTACGGCCCGTGCGGCTGATGAGCCCGGATGACCCGCAGGTACCGCCGCACCATCTCGGGGATGCCCTCCGGGCCGACGCCGTCGACCAGGCCCGGGTCGGTCAGCGCGATCACCGGGTTGGGCGCGTCGAGGCGCCGCGTCAGCTCGGTGTAGCAGAGGACGTCACCACCGGAGGGGTGCAGCAGGAACAGCGGTGTGCCGGTGCCCTGCTTGAGCGGGACGGCGACGGCGTCGTCCGCGTGCAGGGCACGGGCCAGCCCGGCGACGGTCGGGTCGGCGAGGAACTCCCGCGGCGGCACCGACGGCCCCGGCAGCCTGCCGAGCATCCGGACGGCGAGCAGGGAATCCCCGCCCAGGGCGAAGAAGTCGTCCGACCGGTCCACTTCGGACACCCCGAGCAGGTCGGCCCAGAGCCGGGCGATCGCCTGCTCGGTCTCCCCCGCCGGCGCACCCGGCTGAGCGGCACCGCGGTCCTCGACCGTGGCAACCGCGGCCGTGCCGGACAGGCCGACGTGCTCGTCCCAGCCGCGGCCCGCGGCCAGCTCGCGCACCCGGGTCAGGACGTCGACGAACACGCGGTCGACCAGCTCGGCGCCGAACAGGTCCTCGACGACGGCGACGTTGAGCACCAGCTCGCCGACCAGCTCGAACACCCGCAGCTCGAAGTACACCTGCGGGGTCCGGATGTGCTGGGCGTAGTCGCCGGCGTCGACCCGGCCCAGCGGCCCGGCGGTCTCCGGGCGCTCGCTGCCGACGGCGGTGTCCATGCCCAGCGTGCTCTGGAAGACGAACGGCGCCACCGGCCGCGTGCTGCCGCGCCGCCGGGCGAGTTCCCGGGCGACTTCGACGCCGCTGATCAGGTTGTGCGCCAGCGACTGCGTCAGCTCGCCCTGCACCCCGCGGGCCAGTGCGGTGAACGCGCCGCCGTCGCCGAGGTCGATGCCGAGCAGCGCGGTCGAGGAGAACGCGCCGATCATCCGGTCGACGTCCGGGTGCAGCGGCAGCCGGTTGGCCTGCAGGCTGTTGAGCAGGAACCGGCTCTGCCCGGCCGCACCGGCCAGCGCGACGGCGTAGGCGGCGAGCAGGACGGCCGTCGGGGTCAGCTCGCGGCGGGCGCACTCGGCACGCAGCGCCTCCCAGGCGGGCGACGGCAACCGCGACTCCCGCGCCGCCATGAGCGTGGCGGCGACGTCGCGCGGCCGAGCGCGCAACGGCACCTCGGGCGCGGCGGGCAGCGAGTCCAGCCGCTGCCACCACCAGTCACGGTCGGCGGCCCACTCCTCGCCCTCGCGGATCTCGGCGAGCGCGGCCGCGTAGTCGCCGAAGTCGACGAGCAGCGGCGGCAGGACCGTGTTCGGGTCGGCGACGTAGGCCAGCAGCTCACGTTCGAACAGCGCCGCCGACCAGCCGTCCATCACCAGCAGGCTGAACGAGGTGAACAGCCGCCCGCGGCCGCCGGGCAGCAGGACCAGCCGCATTTCCAGGCCGGGCCCGGTCACCGGGTCGGGCCCGTGCGTGCCCATCCGCTCGCGGATGGCCAGCACTTCGCCTTCGTCGCCGTCGCGCAGGTCGACGACGTCGAGGCGGATCTCCGCGTCCGGCTGGATGCGCTGGGTGCCGTCGGGCAGGATCCGCGCGCGCAGCATCGGCTGGTGGGCCACCACGCGGCGCAGTGCGTCGGCGAGCGCGGCGGGTGCCCGGTCGGCGTCCACTTCGGACAGGGCGACGTCGGTGCAGACGTGCGCGGAGTCGTAGGACAGCTCCCAGCCGCCCTGCTGGCCGACGAAGTAGGCCTGCTGCAACGGAAGCAGCCCGAACGGCGCACCGGCGTCGAGCCGGCGGCCGACCCGGGTCGCCAGCGCCCGCGGCGCCGGGCCACCGGCCGAGCGGGCGTGGACGACGGCGGCCAGCTCGGCCAGCGTCGCCTCGGCCCGGATCTCGGCGGGCGCGAGCACGACGTTGAGCCGCTGCCGCAGGAACGACGCCATCCGGACGGCGAGCAGCGAGTCCCCGCCCGCGGCGAGGAACGACGTGTCCGGCGCGATGCTCGCGGGGTCGAGGTCGAGCAGCTCGCCCCAGATCGCGGCGAGCGCGTCCCGCACGGGGTCGCCCTCGTCGGGTTCCGCGGTGGCCCAGTCGGCGTCGGCCAGCTTCTCCAGCCAGGCAACGTAGGCGGCGAACGCGCGATCGGCTTCCGCGGCGTCGAGGGAGGTCTCGGCGACGTCCCACTGGAGGATCAGCTCGCCGTGGCGTTCGTAGGCCTGGTGGTCGAGCCACACCTGCGGGGTCTGGCTGACGCCGTGCACGACCGGGCCGAGCCATTCGGTGTCGTGCGGTTCGCCGCCGAGGGTGTCCAGGCCGAGCATGCCGGTGAACACGACGGGGACGTTGCGCTGCCGCCCGGTGCGGCGCGCCTGCTCGGCGAGCACCTCCAGGCCGGAGAACGCGCTGTGGTCGAGGTCGTCGAACAGCCGTGCCTGCGCGGCGGCGGCCCGCGCGGCGAACCCGGACCGCCCGCGCCGGTCGGCTTCGAACAGCAGCAGCGACGAGAACTCCCCGACGATCCGGTCGACGTCGGGGTGGATCGCCGGCCGGTCGAAGACGGTGAGCGTCAGGCAGAAGTGGTCGCTGCCGGACCACTGGGCGAGCACGTCGGAGTAGGCGGCGAGCAGCACGGCGGTCGGCGTGACCCCCGCGGCCGCGGCCCGGTCCTTCAGCCGCGTCCACTGGTCCCGCCCGACGACGGCCCGGCGGCGGCCGAACCGCGGGCGCCCGGTGCTTTCGCGCACCGGCAGCGGCGGGGCGGGCGGCAGCTCACGGGCCCGCCAGTATTCCGCGGCGCGGCGGTGTTCCCGGCCGTTCCGCCGGTGTTCGAGCGCGGCCACGCAGTCGGCGAACGTCGTGGACAGCGCGGGCAGGTCGGCGTCGGGATCAGCGTAGAGGGCCCGTAGCTCGCGGTCGACGACGAGGTAGCTGGCGGAGTCGCAGACCAGGACGTCGACCGAGAGCAGGACGCGCTGTTCGCCGTCGGGCAGCCGGGCGACGTGGGCTTCGATCAACGGCCAGCGGTCGGGGGCGGCCACCCGGCGGGAGAGGCGTTCGCGGAGTTCTTCGAGGCCTTCCCCGGTGACGTCGTGGACGGGAACGCGGTAGGTGGGAACCTCGGGCAGGACGAGGTTTTCGCCGTCGGGGGTGATGACCGAGCGGAGCATCTCGTGCCGCGCGATGACGCGGTTCCAGGCGCGCTCGTAGCGGTCGATGTCGAGGCCGGTGGCCTGGTGTTCGAGGTAGAAGTGGCAGGCGACCTCGCCGAGGCCGTAGCCCGCCGACCGGCCGACCCAGTAGGCGTGCTGGACGCGGGTCAGCGGGAAGGGAGCGCCAGAAGGACGCGCGACGACTTCGGAAGTCTCGTCGGCGGCCTCTTCGGCCCGTGCCTCCCCCACCAGCTCCGCCAGCCCCGCCACCGTCGGCCGGGCCAGCAGGTCGCGCAGGCGCAGCGTGATCCCGTGCTCGTCCCGCAACCGCGCCAGCACCCGGGTCGCCAGCAGCGAATGCCCGCCCAGTGCGAAGAAGTCGTCCTCGCGGCTGGTCACCTCCCGGCCGAGCGTCTCGCTCCACAGCTGCGCGACGAGCCGCTCGGCGGCGTTCTCCACCGACGGGCCGCCCGCCGACGCCCGGACCGTCCGGGCCGCCAGTGCCCGCGACCGGCTGTTGAGTTCCGACGGCGACACCGCGACCTGCGCCGGGGGTGCCTCCGCCGCCGCGAGCCGCAGCAGGGCCGCGATCGCGTCCGGGGCGTCGAGGGCGTGGCGCATCGTCAGCTCGGCCGCCGACTCGCGCTCGGCCGCCGTGCCGAAGCGCCAGCGGTCCCAGTCCACGGCCAGCCACGTGGCCGCCGATCCCTGCATTGCGTGGGCGAACCCGTCCACGAACCGGCTTGCCGCGACATACGCGCCCAGCCCGAACCCGCCGATCGTCCCGGCCGCCGAGGACATCAGCAGCACCGTCCGCACCGGCAAGCCTTCGACGGCCTCGCGCAGGGCGACCACCCCGGCGACCTTGGGCGCCAGCGACCGGCGCACGGTCTCTTCGTCCACTTCGGACAATGTCGCCAGCTCGACGACGACCGGCGCGTGCACCAGCAGGTCGATCCGCCCGTGCTGCTCGACGACCCGGCGCAGCAGTGCGGCCACGGCGGCGGCGTCGGTGACGTCCACCGCCTCGACCTGCACCCCGGGCACCGGACGCGGGTTCCGCGACGCCAGCACGACGTGCGCGGGCCCGTCGGCCAGCAGCCGCTTGGCCAGCGCCTGGCCGACGTTGCCGAGGCCGCCCGTCACGACGACGACCGGTTCCGCGGGCAACGAACCGAGCGGGCCGGGCCGCCACGACTCCCACTGCCGCACCCAGCGCTTTCCGCCGCGCAGCGCCAGTTCCTGCGCGTTCTCCCCGGCGAGGAGGTCCGCGACCTCGGCGAGCACCGCCCGCGCGTCCGGTTCGCCGGAGACGTCGAGGGTGCGCCACCGGACGTCGGCCTCCTGCCCGAGCACCCGTGGCAGGCCGCGGACCCCGGCGGCGACCGGGTCGACGTCCTCGGTCCCGACGACCGCCTCGCCGTGCACGGTCAGCTGCAGCACCGGCAGGTCGCCGAGGTCCCGGTAGGCGAGGACGACGTCGGCCAGGCGCTGCATCTCGTCGCCGGAGCCGCCCGGCGGCTCCACGACGACCGCGACCGGGTCGCCGTCGCCCGAAGCGCGCCGCAGCGCGTCCGCCCACGGGCCCTCGCCCACGACCCGCACGCTCGGCGCGGCCGCGGGCAACGGCGGGAGCTGCCGCCACACCGGCAGCTGCAGGGGCTCGCTCGGGCTCGCTTCGTCCGTGACGCGCGGCGCGGGCTCGACCCAGTACCGCTCGCGCTGGAAAGCATACCCGGGCAAGGGAATCCGCCGCCGTCCCGGCCGGTGCGGGGCCGCGGGCGAGACGTCCGCGCCGAGTGTCCACAAGCGACCGAGGGCGTCGAGCGCCGCGGCGCGGCCGTCGCCGCCTTCGTCCGGACGCGGGAACGTCGTGACCGAGGGTCCGCGGCGGGCGGCCAGGGACGCGAGCATCCCGCCCGGCCCGGCCTGCACGAGGACGGCGTCCTCGCCCAGTGCGGTGTCGAGGGCCTCGGCGAAGCGGACCGTGCCGCGCAGGTGCCGGACCCAGTGCTCGGGGTCGGCCGGGTCGCTGCCGGTCAGCGTCGTGATTAGCGGGATCTGTGCCGGACGCGGCGACAGCCGGGCGGTCACCGCGCGCAGTGCGGGCATCGCCGGTTCGACGAGGCGGGAGTGGGCGGCGACGTCCACGCCGACCCACCGCGCCCGGACGCCCTCGGCCGCGAGTTCCTCGTGCAGCCGTTCGACGTCCTCGCGGGCGCCGGACACCGCGCAGGCGTCGACGGCGTTGACCGCGGCGAGGTCCAGGCCGGGGTGCCGGGCGAGCAGGCGGGTCACCTCGGCCTCGCCGAGCGGGACGGCCAGCATGCCGCCGCCGGCAAGCCCGGTCATCAGCCGCGAGCGTTCGGCGACCAGCGCGGCCGCGTCCGAAGTGGACAGGACACCGGCGACGACCGCGGCGGCGTACTCGCCGACACTGTGGCCCAGCACGGCGTCCGGCCGCACGCCCCAGCTTTCCAGCAGCCGCGCCATCGCGACCGACGCGGTGAACAGCGCGGGCAGCCCGAGCCCCGGATCACGCGCACCCTGGTGCGCCGGGTCGAGCAGGACGTTCCGGGCCTCGGCCGGGAAGAACGCGGCCAGCTCGTCGACGGCACGGGCGAACACGGGTTCGTCGCGGTACAGCCCGGCGGCCATCCCGGCGTACTGCGCGCCGCCGCCGGGGAAGCCGAACACGATGCGGGGCGCGCGGGCCGCCGCGGTGACCACCGGGGCGGTCCGCAGTGCCGCGGCGACGTCCTCGCCCGGTGCGACCGCGACGGCGGCCCGAACGGGGAATTCCTTGCGCCCGGCGGCGAGCGTGTGGGCAGCGTCGGAGAGGTCGCCGGGAAGGTCGTCGGCCAGCCGTCGGGCCGTCGCGCGGCAGGCGTCGGCGGTCGCCGCCGACACGACGATCAGCTGCGCCCGATCGTCCCTTGTGGACGGTTTCGGTGCGGGAGCCTGTTCCAGCACGACGTGGCAGTTCGTGCCGCCGATGCCGAACGAGCTGACCCCGGCGCGGCGCGGGCCGTCGGCGGCCCACTCCTCGGTTTCGGCCACGATGCGGAACGGCGAGCCGTCCAGCCCCAGCTCCGGGTTCACCGGACGGCTGTGCAGCGACGCCGGGATCGTGCGGTGGGACAGCGCGAGGACGGTCTTGAGGAACCCGGCGATGCCCGCGGCGGAGTCGGCGTGCCCGATGTTGCCCTTGACCGAGCCGAGCCCGCACCATGGCGTGCGGGCCAGGCCGAACACCCGCCGCAGCGCCTGCACCTCGATCGGGTCGCCGAGCACCGTTCCGGTGCCGTGTCCCTCCACATAGGACACCTCGGCCGGGTCGACCCCGGCCACCGCGAGGGCTTCGGCGATCGTGCGGGCCTGGCCGTCCGCGGACGGCGCCGTGAACCCGGCCCGCCGCGCCCCGTCGTTGGCCACGGCGGAGCCGAGCAGCACGGCGTGGACGTGGTCGCCCGCCGCCAGCGCGTCCGACAGCCGCCGCAGCACGACCACACCCGCGCCCTGGGTGAACACCGTCCCGCGCGCGTCGGCGGAGTACGGCCGCGTCACGCCGTCGGCCGAGAACGGCCCGTCCGGCACCGCGAGGTAGCCGCGCCCCTGCGGCACCCGCAGTGACACGCCGCCGGCGAGCGCGGTGTCGCACTCCCCCGCCAGCAGCGACTGCGCGGCGACGTGCACCGCGACCAGCGACGTCGCGCAGGTGGCGCCGACCGCGATCGCCGGGCCGGTGAAGCCGAAGCGGTGCGCGGTCCGCAGCGGCAGGTAGTCCGCGACGTTGCCGGTGTGCAGCTGGAGGCTGCCGGCCGGGTCGGCGCCGCCGAGCGGGTCGAACCGGTGCGCGAGGTTGGTGGCCAGGTAGGCCGACAGCGCGGCCCCGGCGAAGGTGCCGACCACGCCCGCGTCACGCCCGCCCGCGTGCCCGGCGTGCTCCAGCGCGTGCCAGGCGGTTTCGAGGAAGACGCGCTGCTGCGGGTCGAGCAGCTCGGCCTCGGGGCCGGACAGGCCGAACGGGGCCGGGTCGAACCGGTCCTGGTCGTCGATCAGGCCGCCGACCGGGAGGTACGACGGGTTGCGCCGCAACGACTCCGGGACCCCGCGCGCCGCGAGTTCCGCGTCGTCGAACCGGGTCAGCGCTTCGCGGCCTTCGGCGAGCAGGCGCCAGAAGGCGTCCGCGTCGGGTGCACCGGGGTACCGGCAGGCGAAACCGACGACGGCGAGGGGTTCACTCATCAACCATTCCTTGGCAGCGGAGGGGGAACGTCAGACGCGTCCGACGAACAGGTACTGGCCGATCCGGCCGAGCGGGTGCCCGGGTGGCGGGAGGCACGCGGGAGAGAAACCCGCGCTGCGCAAGGAGTCCAGCCATTCCTCGCGGCTCGGGAAGATGCGGTCGGTGCCGCGGCGGAAGTCGGTGAAGTCTGCGTCCGGGTCGGCAGGCGGCGGCGACATGAGGAACTGCATGGACGTCATGAGCTGGTGGTGCTCGACCGTGGTGTCGACGAAGACCAGCGCGCCGCCCGGGGCGAGCAGCTTGCGCAGCCCGGCGAGGACCTCGCCCGCGTGCCGGGCGTTGTGCAGGACGTTCGCCGCGAGCACGACGTCGAACGACTCCGGCAGGTAACCCTGGGCGGCGAAGTCGCCGTTGACGTCGAAGAGGCCGTAGCGGACCCAGTCGTATGCGGCGAAGCGGTCCTTGGCCGAGGAGAGGAAGAACCGCGAGACGTCGGTGAAGAGGTAGTCCGGGCGGTGCGGGGCGAGCGCGGGCAGCACCACCGCGCTCGTGCCGCCGACGCCCGCGCCGATCTCCAGCACCCGCAGCCCGGGGCGCGCCAGGTCGGCGAGCACCGCGGCGGCGGCCGCGTTGGCGTACCGGCTGGCCACGTTGCGCTGGTAGACGTCGTCGGCGACGTCGAGGTCGCCGTCGGCGAACAGCAGCGACTGCAGGGAGATCTCGTCACGCAGCAGCTCGGGCAGGTAGGACACGGTGAGCTGGAAGAAGCGGGCGAGCCCGGACCCGTGCTCGAGCCCGCGCGCGGCGGCGTCCAGCTCCGCGCGGGCCTGCTCGACCTCGGCGGCGCCGACCTCGCGCAGCAGCCGGTACCGGCCGTCCTCTTCGGCCGCGAGGCCTTCGGCGACCAGCGCACGCAGCCACCGCCGGACGATCCGCCGGTGCCGGGGCGCGACCTTCGTGGCCGCGTAGATCTCGCCGAGGTCGTGCGACCCGGTCAGGCCGTGGCGGCCCAGGGTGAACACGATCGCCAGCAACGCCACGGCGTCGAGCCGGTCCACCAGCGCGGCGAGGCCGTCCAGATCGGCACCGGCGACGGCGCGCTCGCCTGCCGCATGCCCGCTTCCCGAGATCACGCGTCCCAGCCTAGATGACAATGATTTTCATTTCAATGTACGGGGTGAGGAAGACTCCCGGCGTTCCGCGGACGCAGGCCCGGGAAGCAGGGGCAGCCGGACGCGGATCCACGTGCCGCGCTCGGTCGGCCGGACCTCGACCGTCCCGTCGCACGCCGTCACGACCGACTGCACGATGCTCAGCCCCAGCCCGGCGCTGCGCTGGTCCGGTGGCCGCCGCCGGGCCTCGTCGCAGCGGAAGAACCGCTCGAACACCCGTGGCCGGTCCGCCTCCTCGATGCCCGGGCCGTCGTCGACGACGTCGAGCACCGCGTCCCCGCCCTCGGTGCGCAGCACGACCTCCGCGCGCGTCCCGGCCGGGGTGTGCATGCCGACGTTGGCCAGCAGGCACGACACCGCCTGCCGCAGCCACGGCCCGTCGCCGCACACCACCGGCGGCTCGCCCTCGCAGCGGTAGGCCATCCCGTGGTCCGGATACGCCGCCCGGCCCGTCTCGACGACGTCGCGGCACAGCACGTCCAGCTCGACCGGCACGGGGCTGTCGGGGCGGCCTTCGTCGATCCGGGCGAGCAGCAGGAGGTGATCGGCCAGCGCGGTCAGCCGCCGCGCTTCGCGCTCGACCTCCACCATCGCGTGCTCGCGGGCCGCGTGGTCGGCGAGCACGCCCAGGCGCAGCAGCTGGGCGTAGCCGATGATCACCGTCAGCGGGGTCCGTAGCTCGTGACCGGCGTCGGAAACGAACCGCCGCAACCGGTCGTCGGTCTCCGACAGCCGGGCGAAGGAGGCTTCGAGCCGGGCGAGCATCCGGTTCATCGCGGTGCCGAGCTGGCGGACCTCGGCGGGCACCCCGGCCAGGTCGACCCGGCCGCCCGGCTCGCCCGCGGTCACCCTGGCCACCGTGCCGGCGAACGACTCCAGCGGGCGCAGCGTCCGCCGGAACAGCGAGGCCGCGAGCACCATCGCCAGCACGCACACCACCACGTCGAGTACCGCCATCGCGCCCGCCATCCGGACCGCGATCGCGACCTGGCCGCCCAGCGCGCGGGCGGTGATCACGAACCGGCCGTCCTCCACGCGGTCGACGACACCGTAGAACCAGCCGAAGAACCGGTACCGCCCGTCCTCGGCCGCCGCCCGCAGCACCGCCGGACCCGGCGCGGGGAACGCCGCGGCGTGCACGCCGAGCCGGTCGAGCACCGCCCCGCCGGGCTGCACGACCAGGACGACGCCGTCCTCGTCGGTGTTGACGAGGTTCGGCGACGCCTGGTGGCCGCCGGCGAGCCGGGCGACCTGGTACAGCCGGTTCGTGTCGATCAGCCTGCGGTTGCGCAGCTGCTGGTAGATCACGAACCCGCCGACCGCCAGCAGGTTCATCGCGAGCACCGTGACCAGCGCCATCAGCCCGCCGGTGAGCACCAGGCGGCGGCGCAGCGACCACGGGCGGGTGCCGCCCCGGGTCATGCCGGACCGGTCACCGGGTGCCCGCCACGGCCGCGAACTGGGCGCGGACCGCCGTCGCCTGCGCGGCCGTCATCGCGATCGCGAGCACCTGCATGCCCGCCGGCTTCACCGGGTCGTAGCCGGTCAGCTGGGCGATCCGCTTCAGGCGGTAGTCCAGGGTGCTGCGGTGCACGATCAGCTCCGCGGCCGCGCGCGTGCGGTTGCCGTCGGCGCGGACGAACGCGCGCAGCGTCTCGGCGAGCCCGGGACCGCCGAGCACCGGCTCGATCAGCCGCCGCATCTCCGCCTCGATCGAAGGGTGGCGCAGCACCGCGTACTCGACCGCGAAGTCCTCCAGCCGGTGCACACCCGCGGGCGCGCCCGAGCCGGTGGCCAGCGCCACGACGTCACCGGCGGTCGCCGCGGCGGCGGGCACCTCGGCCGTGCGCGCCCAGTGCGGCGCCACCCAGGCACCAGGGAACGCGGCCCGCAGTTTCGCCGCCAGTTCCGGGCCGCGGCCCGGCCCGGCCTCCGGGACGAGGACGAACCCGACGTTCCCGCGCGCGACGGCCACGCCGCCCAGCGTGGGCAGCCGGTCGAGCCCGCCGTACCCACCCCACACGGCGAGGACCTGGTAGGAGGCCGACGCGCCCGGGGCGTGCTGCCCCGCAAGCAGGGCCGCCGCGAGCTGCTCACCGGCCAGCGGTGTCGCCGCGCGCGACCGGGCGTGCCGGTGGAAGCCGCCGGCCAGGCTGCGCGTCACGGCGTGCCCGACGCGCACGACGTCCTTGAGCACGCCCGAAGACCCCGGCCTGGCGCCCGCGGTGCGTTCGACCGCCCACGCGGTGAGCCTGCCGATGAGCACGAGCAGCGGCTCCAGCAGCGCCCCCGCCGCGGCCAGCGCGCTGCCGACGCGGGCGGTCTCCTCGACCTCGCGCGCCGACGTCCACGCCCGGTGGTCCCCCGACGTCAGCGCGGCGACCGTGACGCCGAGCAGCCGCCGCACGACGGCACGGGCCTCCCGTGGCTGCTCCTCGATCGCCGCGGCGACCTCCGCCCGCAGCTCGGCAGGCAGTCCCGCCACCGCCGGGAAGGCCGTCCGCGCCCAGGACGTTCCTTCGGACGCGAAGGCCGCCTCGGCGCGGATCGACGTGATGGTCATCGCTGGTGCCTTTCTGCACGGACCGGCCTGCTCGAAATCCCCACCACGTTATCGGTCCGACATCGGCTGTTCATTGCGCGGACACCGGAACATTCTTCGACGAAATCGAAGATGTGAATTGGCGGACACCCGCTTGCCGCAACCGGAGCCCGGCGCCGTCCTCCCTTCGCCGGAACGCCGTCCGCGAACCGCGGAGCACCGGCCGAAGTGTCCGGAACATCCGGGTTGGGCTCGTTCATCCCCAGGAACACGTCAAGGTGCGCGGACCGGACAACGAACGGACAACTGTCCGCCGATGACTGGACCAGGCCAAGCCGAAAATGATTCAATGAACAGGAGCCCACTCGGGTGAATCCGGGCACACTTGCTGCCCGAACGCACCCTGGTTTTCCGGCACACGCGGTTGTTGCGCGAATCGCTGAAACCTTTCCCGATGACTCTGATTACCCCGCGGATCGCGGCTCGCTAGATTCGGGGCTCCCATCCGCGAATTCACAGGTCAGAACCGGGGGTCATGCCATGACCACAACGCTGCGTCCCGCGCCGGGCCTCGCCGCCACCAGCGAGCTCGCCGCCCGCCTCTGGGCGGACATCGCGCCGATCCTGCGTGACGTGCCGGAACCGCTCGACGCCGCCCTGCACGGGCTGCTGCGGGCCGTCGTGCCGCTCATGGCGGCCGCCGCCCGCGGCGACGACCTCTGGACCGAAGAGACGGCCGCGCGGCTGCGCGCGAACGTCGCGGAGATCGCCGCGGCCACCGACGACGTCACCCCGATCGTGGGCGTGCTCAGCGAGCTGACCTCCCGGGTGCTGCAGGTCGTGCTGAACGGCGGCGCCGGGCACCCGGCCGTCTCGCCGCGTGCGGTGTCGGCGGTGGGCAGCAGGCTGGTCGCCGAGCTGCTGGCCGGCGCGCACCACACCACCACCCGCAAGCAGCGCGGCACGCTCGCCAAGGGCCGGTCCCAGCGCGCGCAGGAGCTGCTGCGGGGCGTCCGCCCCGACGCGGGCGACGACTACGACCTCGCCCCCGCCTACGCCGTGGTCGCCGTGCACTGCGCCGAGCCGCTCGACACGGCCACGATGATCGGCACGTTCGAGCAGGTGGCAGGCGACGGCGCACTGACCGCGCTCGCCCCGGCGGGCGGCTTCGCCCTGCTGCCTGCCGGCGACGAGGCCCGGGCCGCGCAGCTGGCCCGGGAGGTGCACGCCGCCCTGCCCGGCCGCGTGTGGATGTCGGCGTCCTGGCGCCCACGCGGGGAAATCGCGTGGGGGCGCCAGGAAGCGAGCAAGGTGCTGTCCCTGGCGCTGGCGGCCGACCACGAGCCCGGCGTCTACCTGCTCGGCGACCTGCTCGTCGAGTTCGCCGTCGCCCGCGAACCGACGGTGAGCGACAACCTGGTCCGGATCATCGAGCCGCTGCTGCAGCACCCCGCGCTCCTCGAGACGCTCAAGGTGCTGGTCGCGACCGACGGCAACCGCAGCCAGGCCGCGGAACGGCTGATCATCCACCGCAGCACGCTCGACTACCGCATCCAGCGCATCGAGCAGCTGACCGGCCTGCACCCCGGCAGCGTCCGCGGGATCAACGTCCTCAGCGCGGCACTCACCGCCCACGCCGTCGCGGCGCAGGCGAACCGGCCGAGGCGGGTCACTCACCCAGTGGAGGGATGACTGCGCGGAATGCGCAAAGAGTTCCCGCCAAAGCGCTCTGCGGAATCCGGTCAGCAGCTCAGCAGTTGTTTACGAAGAACTTTCATGTCAACTCCCGAAAGCGCTTCCCGCATTCCGGGAGCCATCATGAACACCGGATGAACGCGCGATTTCCGAACGGCCACTGCGAACATCGCCGAAGGAGTGAGTCCCGTGCCGGGCTGGTCTAATGATCCGGTGACTCCCGAACCGCCGCGCGGACGTTTGCTCGTCACCGACGACGAGGTGAGCATCGCCGCGATCCTGTTCACCACCTTCCAGTTCCTCGGCTACGACGTCGTCACCGCGGGCACCGGCCAGGAGGCGCTGCGCGCCGCGGCCGCCGCCGCCCCGGACGTCGTGCTGCTCGACGTGATGCTGCCCGACTTCGACGGGTTCGAGGTCTACCGGCGGCTGCGCGCGGCGGACGTCACGGCGCCGGTCATGTTCCTCAGCGCCCGCCAGTCCACCGACGACAAGGTGCACGGGCTGACCCTCGGCGGTGACGACTACGTCGCCAAGCCGTTCGACATCAAGGAACTCGTCGCCCGCGTGGAGGTGCTGCGCCGCCGCGGCGCGCAGCACCCGGCCGCCTGCACCCGGCTGCACCTCGGCCGGCTCGAACTCGACCGCGCGTCCCGCGAAGTGTGGAAGGACGGCGTGCCGGTCCGCCTGTCGGCCACCGAGTTCGACCTGCTGTGCCACCTGATGGCCAACCCCGGCAAGGCGGTGTCCAAGGCGGAGATCCTGTCCGCGGTGTGGGGCCACGACTTCCGCGGCGACTTCGGCGTGGTCGAGACCTACGTCTACTACCTGCGGCGGAAACTCGGCTCCGACCTGATCCGCACGGTGCGCAACTTCGGCTACCTCATCGCCGCCTGATCGCCGCCTGATCGCGAGGCCGGAAACGAAGACGGGCCCGGCGCCAGGCCGGGCCCGTCTCCTGGCAGGCGAAGCTCAGAGCGCGCGCAGCGCCAGCAGCGCGTCGCCCGACAGGCCCGACGCGTCGCCCGCGAACGACGGAACCTCGCCGCCGTCCTGGTGACCGCCCTGGTGGTGGGCCTTGTAGTAGTCGACGGCCTTCTCGACGGCCCAGTTGGCGATGAACGCCGCGCCGGCACCGTTGAAGGCGGCCCAGAAGCAGGAGACCGGAGCGGCCTGGGTCACCATCTCCAGCGGCTGCAGGGCGGCGCCGGTGTTGGCGAAGGATTCGACCGAGTTCATTGCACTCTCCATTTTCTCGAACATCATTACCTGACGGGGTCTCTTCCCGGAACGGAACCGGTCAGAACCGCGCGACGAGCGCGTCGAGCAGTTCGTCGCTCGAGACCTGGCCGGCCCAGCCGAAGCCCTCGGCGTCACACTCGACGGTGAAGTTCCCACCGTGGTGCCGGGCGTAGTAGTCGAGCGCCTTGTCGATCGCGTAGTTGACCGTGATGCCAACGAAGGCGCCGGCGAAGGCAGGGGTGCAGAGGACCACCGGGCCGCCCAGTGGGGACATCTCCAGCGGCTCGGGGGACCCGCCGGAGTTGGCGAAGGACTCGATCTGGTTCATTCGGTTCACCTTTGGTCTGCCGAAAAGGGGTTGTTCCGGGGAAGCAGCCGAGCAATATCACCTGCTCGACAGCGAGAAAGTACCCCCGCGGCGCGGCACACGGCATCCACCGGAATGCCTATTCCCACGGAACTCCGGACAACGACGGTGCCGGATTCGCGGAACGAGGAACCGGCCCGGCGCTTTCGGCGAGCCGCGGAAGTCCGTCCGCGCGATGCGGAATGATGTCACACCATCGGGTGAACGCCTACACTGATGCTCATTCGCTCGCCGGATGGAAAGGCCTGCCGTGACGACTTCCGAGCGGCCGCCGAGGTCACTGCGCACCAAGCTCGTCGTGGCCGTGCTGACGGCGACCTCGATCGGGCTGGTCGCGGCGCTGGCGGTCACGATCATCGGCGTCAATTCGTTCATGTACTCGCGGCTGACCTCCCAGACCACGAACTACCTGCGGCTGCTGACCGACGCGCTGGCGGCCAGCCCCGAGCCCTACCGGCAGCCGCCGCCCCTGGTCGCGCGGGGCGAATGGGTGGCGATGGTCCTCGGCCCGTCCGGCGAGCTGAAACAGTTCTGGGGCGGGAAACCGGCGAAGGTGCCGCCCCCGCCTGCCGGGCTGCTGCAGGCCATGACGGCGGACCGCTCGGTCGTCCGGCTGCCGGGGTCGTCCTTCCTCGGCGCGGCCACCCGGCTGCCGGACGGCGACTACGTCGTGGGCGCGGTGTCCACCGAGGACTACGACCAGATCGCCCACCGGATCGTGGTCGCGGTGTCCCTCATCGTGGTGTTCGTGCTGACCGTGCTGGCGTTGTTCCTGCTCCAGGTGAGCAAACGCTGGCTGCGGCCGCTGGAGTCGGTGGTCGGCTCGGCACAGTCCATTGCGGACGGCGACCTGTCCCAGCGGGTCGAGGTCGCCGACTCGACGTACGAGACCTACAGCCTCACCCGGTCGTTCAACACCATGGTGTCCCGGCTGCAGGATTCGTTCACCCGGCGCGAGCGCGCCGAGGACCGGCTGCGCCGGTTCGTCGCCTCGGCCGGGCACGAGCTGCGCACCCCGCTGGCGGCGATCTCCGGCTACGCGCAGCTGGCGCAGCTCGGCGCGCTGGACGAACGGGACGAGTTCCACGCGGCCATGCGCCGGGTGTGCGGCGAGACGAAGCGGATGGCCGCGCTCATCGACGAGCTGCTGCTGCTCGCCGAGCTGGACCGCGGGCGTCCGTCCGAAGAGGAACCGGTGGACCTCGGGCCGCTGTGCATCGACGCGGTCCACGACGCGCAGGCGGCGGCCCCGGAATGGCAGCTGCGCCACGACATCGACCCGCACCGGCCGTACCTGGTGGTCGGCGACGCGTTCCGGCTCCGCCAGACGGTGACCAACCTGCTGGCCAACATCCGCGCCCACACCCCGCCGGGCACCAAGGCGGAGGTGTGGCTGGCCACCACGGGCACCGAGCACGTCCTCGACATCGTCGACGACGGCCCCGGCATCCCGCCCGAGCTGCACGAGCGCGTCTTCGAACGGTTCTTCCGCGCGGACCCGGACCGCTCGGCGGGCAGCGGGCTCGGCCTGAGCATCGTGGCCGAGCTGGTCCACCTCCACGGCGGCACGATCAAGGTGATGCCCACCGACCGCGGCTGCTGGATCCGGGTCGCCCTGCCCGCGATGCCGGTGCCCCCGGAAGTCCTGGACACCCCCAGCCCCTCCGCGGCCGGCCGGGAAGCGAGCTGAACGGCGCTTTCCCGGCGTCCGGCGCGACGAACGTCCCTTTCACTGCACCGGACGAGACGAAAGCGCCTTTCAGCCGACCCGGAGATTCCCGGCGAACCGGACCGCGGCCTCACGAAGCCGACCGGAGCTGGGTCAGCAGCTGCGTGAGCTGCTCCCCCAGCCGCCGCGTTGCGGCGAAGTGGGCCGTCGCCAGGGGGTCCGGCAGGACCCGGCGGCCCGGCAGGCGGATCTCCGGGCGCTCGCACAGGCAGCCCAGCAGCCCGAGACCGCGCCACGCCATCAGCGCCGCGCCCAGTGCCGGGGCCTCGCCCGTGCCGACCACCTCCAGTGGCACGTCCAGCGCCGCCGCCAGCAGGGAACCCCACAACGGCGAGCGCAGGGCCGAGCCGCTCGCGCGGACCAGCGTGATCGGTTCCGTTCCCAGCGCGTCGCGGACCGTGGCCAGCTCGCGGGCCACGCCCTCGGCCATCGCGCGGGTCATCGCCGCCCTGCCGTGCTCGACGCGCAGGCCGACCAGCGCCGCGTGGAAGTCCGGGTTGCCCCATGCGCTCGCGTCGGCCGCGGGCTGGGGGATGCCGATCAGGCCCTCCGCGCCGATCGGGACCAGCTCCGCCTCGGCCAGCAGGACATCGATGTCAACGCCGCCGAACGACTCCGCCGCCCAGCGGGCGACCGCGTCGCCGTTGCTGAACGTGCCCCGCGAAATCCACAGCCCGTCGGCGAACGCGTGGCAGGACACCAGTTCCGAGCTCGGCGCCACCGGCCGGTCCTCCAGCACGCACAGGTCCGCCGCGGCCCCCATCGACAGCGCCGCGCATCCCCGCGACATCGCCCCCACCCCGAACTGGGCGGTGGCCGCCCCGGACGCGCCGATGACCACCGGGGTGCCGGCCGGCAGGCCGAGCAGCTCGCCGCCCGCCGCCGTCAGCCGCAGCGAACAGGTCGGGTCCATCAGCGCCGGCAGCTGCTCGCGGTGCACGCCGGCGACGTCGAGCGCGGGCTGTGCCCAGTCCAAAGTGGCCGAATCCACCCAGCCCGCGGCCGACGACGTCGAGACGTCGGTCACGAACTGCCCGGTGAGCTGGAACAGCAGGAAGCCCTTCAGCCCGGTCCAGCGCGCCGCCTTCCCGAAGAGGTCCGGGTCGTGCCCGGCGAACCAGGCCAGCTTGGCCACCGGGGACGCCGGCGTCAGCGGCACCCCGGTCAGCCGGTGCAGCTCGGACCCCTGTTCGGCGACGATGCGGCGGGTCGTGCCGACCGACCGGCCGTCGGTGGCGTTGAGCACCGGGGTGAGCGGGCGGCCCCCGGCGTCCAGCGCCAGCAGCGTCGGCAGGCCGGAGGTGAGCGAAAGCCCGCGCACGGCGTTGCCGAAGACCTCGCAGATCCCGGCCGCCTCGCGGATCGCCGAGGACACCGTGTCCAGCACCAGCCACGGGTCCTGCACCGGATCCACCGCGTGCGGCGTCGTCCGCGGCAGCGGCCATTCGACGATTTCCCGCGGGCTCAGGTCGTCCCCGGTGACCGCGACGGTGATCACCGCCGCACCGACGTCGACCCCCAGCACCACGTCCCCGTGTCCCGAACGCGTCATCGTGCCCCAGTCCCCGGTCAAGCGGCTTCGAGACAGCGAAGGTGCTCGTCGCTGAGGACCAGCTCGGTCGCGGCGAGGCAGTCGGCGAGCTGCGCTTGCGTGCTCACCCCGATCACCGGCTGGACCGGCGGCGTGGACGCGAGCATCCAGGCCAGCACGACCTGGTTCTCGGTCACCCCGGCGTCACCGGCCACCTTCCGCAGCGCGGCGAGCCGCGACTCGGTGCCCGGGTGGTGGTAGTGCGGCCACAGCTCCCGGTCGGGCCGGGTGTAGGCGCCGGACAGCAGCGGCGAGTAGCCCTGCACGGTCAGCCCGGGCGTGTCGCGCACGTACGCGGCCATTTCCGGGGTCAGCGTCTTCTGCAGGGCGAAGGACGCACCCGGCATCGGCTGCAGGTAGCTGTAGCGCTGCTGGAGCCACGAAACCCGGCCGCCCGCCCGCCGCAGCGAGTCCAGATCCTGGTTGCTCAGCCCGATTTCGCGGACCTTGCCCGCGGCGACCAGCTCCTCGAACGCGCCGAGGGTGTCCTCCAGCGGGACGGCGGGGTCCATGAGGTGGGCGAAGCAGACGTCCACGTAGTCGGTGTCCAGGCGGCGGAGGCTGTCCTCGACCGCGGACCGGATCGTGGCGGGCGCCAGTCCCTCGCAGTCCATCAGGCCGCCGCCGGGTACCGGGCGCGCGCCGACCTTGGTCGCCAGGCGGATCCGGTCCCGTGCGCCGCGGGCGCGGTGCCAGGCCCCGATCACCAGCTCGCTTTCGTCGCCGGTGCCGATCCAGCTGGCGTAGCAGTTCGCCGTGTCGACGAGCTCGCCGCCCTGCCCGGTGAAGGCGTCGAGGACGCCGAACGCCGCGGCGCGGTCGAGCGTCGTCCCGAAGTTCATGGTTCCCAGGCAGATCACGGCAACCCGTCCAATCCGGTGAGCACGACCAGCGTTCCTGCGCCTCGTCCGAGTTTTCCACGCCCGTCCCGGCCGGGACATCCGCACAACGCGGAACCGCTTTCCGCGGAATGTGCGACGGCGGGGCACTGACGAGGGAAAACCCGAATCTGAGGAAACTCTGAGCTACTTCGGCACTCGATCTGGTGAAGATGTCACCGGGTCAGGCAGGTGGATGACCGGACCGGACCGGTTGTGTTACTGGCTGCGACGACAAAAGGGTGAGGCCGGATGATTCCCACGAGTACCGACAAGACGACGTCCCCCGTGGCGGCGGGACGGTTCCACCCCGCGACGCCGGCGGGCTTCGGGGCGGACGTCCAGACCCCGCGCAAGACGGTGGTGCGGCACGTTCTCCCGCTGTTCTCCGACGTGCTGTCGGACGGCTTCGTGCTCGACGTGCCGGCGGCGCGCCGGGTCGGCCACGCGTGGGCCGAGTCCGGGCGCGGCCTCGAGCGGCTGCTGGACGCGGTGCAGAAACTCACCGCCGACCTCGTCGACAAGGCGCTGAACCGGCCGGACCTGCGGGACGCCGCCACCCGCTGCCTGGCGGCCCAGCGGATCAGCGAGCTGGGCACCCGGATCCTGGTCGAGCTGACCCGCGGCTTCGCCGAGGCCGGGTCGGGGGCCCCCGAGCACGAGGAGCCGACCCGGCGCAAGCGGGCCGAGCTGCTGCTGAGCGGCGCGGCCGTCCCGGCGCCGGAGGAGACCTACGCGGTCATCGCGGTGGCCACGGCCGAGCTGGACCCGGCCGTCGTGGACGAGGCGTTCCGCACCCACGCCGGCGAAGACACCCTGACGCTGCTGGCCGACGGCGGCGGGCACGTCCTGCTGCCCGCGCCGGACAAGGACGACGCCGTCCGGCGCACCGAGAAGGTGCTGGACGCGCTCGGCGGCTCGGCGCGCGCGGCACTGGTCTGGCCGGGCAGCCGCAGCCTGTCGGCGAGCCGGTCGGTGGCCGACGACATCCTCGCCGAGGCGACGTCGCTGGAGTTCGCGCCTGCGGTCCACGTCCTCGACGACGTGCTGCTGGAGTTCGCGGCGGCGCACGAGCCGGTGGTGTCCAACGCGCTGCTCAAGGTGATCCAGCCGCTGCTGGCCCAGCCGGTGCTGTGGGAGACGCTGCAGGTCCTGCTGGCCGAGGACGGCAACCGCGGCAAGGCCGCGGAGCGGCTGATCGTCCACCGCAGCACGGTCGACTACCGGCTCCAGCGCATCGGCCAGCTCACCGGGCACTCGCCGTGCACCGTGCGGGGCCTGCGCCTGCTGGCCACCGCGTCGGCCATGCACCGGCTGGCCGAGCTGCGCGGCTCCGCCGCCTGACCCCCCGGCCCGCGTGCCCCCGCCGCCGGTCCGCGCTCGTGAGTGGTAATTCGGGTTAGAACCCTCATTACCACTCACGACCAGCCGCGGCAGACCACCCATCAGAAAGGGACCGACCTTGCCAGGAACGCGTGCCATCCCGCCGTTCTCCGTCGTCACCGGTACCGAGGTGCGCCGGGTGCTGGACGGGGACGAGCGGGCCGTCACCGCCGTGGTCGAGCAGGCCTACCGCATCCACGGGGACGGCGACACGGTGAACCCGCCGTCGTACTTCCTGCGGTTTCCGGACCGGCCGTCGTCCCGCATCATCGCGCTGCCCGCGTCGCTCGGCGGGGAGTCCGGTGTGGACGGTCTGAAGTGGATCGCCAGTTTCCCGGAGAACGTCGAGGCGGGCATCCCGCGCGCCTCCGCCGTGCTGATCCTCAACGACCAGCTCACCGGCTACCCGTTCGCGATGCTGGAGGCTTCGGTCATCAGCGCGTCCCGCACCGCCGCGTCGGCCGCGCTGGCCGCGGACTGGCTGACCCGCGAACGCGGGCGCCCGGCGCGGATCGGGTTCTTCGGCACCGGCCTGATCGCCCGCTACATCCACACCTACCTGACGGCGAACGGCTGGGACTTCACCGAAATCGCCCTGCACGACCTCTCGGCGGCGTCCGTCGACGGCTTCTCGGGTTACCTCGCGCGCGCCGGCAGCCGGGCGGAGATCGTCCGTCACGACAGTGCCGAGTCGCTGATCAAGTCGTCGGACCTCGTCGTGTTCGCCACGGTGGCGGGCACGCCGCACGTGACGGACCCGTCGTGGTTCGCACACAACCCCGTGGTGCTGCACGTTTCCCTGCGCGACCTGGCGCCGGAGATCGTGCTCGCCGCGACCAACATCGTCGACGACGTCGAGCACTGCCTGAAGGCAGGCACCTCCGTGCACCTGGCCGAACAGCGCACCGGGAACCGGGATTTCGTGCACGGCACGCTGTTCGACGTCATGACCGGCAAGGTGCACCCGCCCGCCGATCGCCCGCTGGTGTTCTCGCCGTTCGGGCTCGGCATCCTCGACCTGGCCGTCGGACGGCACGTCCACGACCGGCTCGCCGCCGAGGGCGCGCTCTCCCCGATCCCGGGCTTCTTCGCCGACGTGACGCGCTACGGCTGAGCCCGCGCCCACGGTCCGCACCACGGCGGGATTCCGTCCGAAATTCGCGAAAATCCGCTCAGGCAAAGACAAATCGCCCGGATCTTCGCTTGGATGGTGACCATGAGACTACTCGCCGTGCTCCGTCACGACCTGCCAGCCTCGTTGGTCGTCTTCCTCGTCGCCGTCCCGCTTTCGCTCGGGATCGCGCTCGCTTCGGGTGCCCCGGTGGTCGCCGGGCTGATCGCCGCCGTGGCCGGGGGTGTCGTCGCCGGTGCGCTCGGGGGTTCCGTGCTGCAGGTGTCCGGGCCCGCCGCCGGGCTGACCGTCGTGATGGCCGAGACCATCGGCACCTTCGGCTGGCCGGTCACCTGCGCCATCACCGTCGCCGCCGGTGCGGTGCAGATCCTGCTGGGTGCCTCGCGGGTCGCGCGCGCCGCGCTGGCGATCTCGCCCGCCATCGTGCACGGCATGCTCGCCGGCATCGGCGTGACGATCGTGCTCGGGCAGGTCCACGTCATCCTCGGCGGCAAACCGCAGTCCTCGGCGCTGGAGAACCTCGCCGAGCTGCCCGGCCAGATCGTCGGCCGCCACGACGCCGCCACCGCGATCGGCCTGCTCGTCCTCGCGATCCTGGTGGTGTGGCCCCGGCTTCCGCAGGCCGTGCGGCGGGTTCCCGGCCCGCTGGCCGCCATCGCCGTCGCCACCGTCGTGTCCGTCCTCTTCGGACTGACGGTGCCCCGGGTGGAACTGCCCGCGGACCTGCTCGACGTGCGCTTCACCCCGCAGCTGCCCCACGGCGGCTGGGGCCCGTTCGTCGTCGCGGTGCTGACCATCGCGGTGATCGCGTCGGTGGAAAGCCTGCTCTCGGCGGTCGCGGTGGACCGGCTGCAGAACGGCGCGCGGGCCAACCTGAACCGCGAGCTGGTCGGCCAAGGCGCGGCCAACATGGTGTCCGGCGCGCTGGGCGGGCTGCCGGTCACCGGCGTGATCGTCCGCAGCTCCACCAACGTCGCCGCCGGGGCCAAGTCCCGTGCTTCGGCGGTGCTGCACGGCGTCTGGGTGCTGCTGTTCGTCGTCGCGCTCGCCGGGGTGATCCAGGACATCCCGCTCGCCGCGCTGGCCGGCCTGCTGGTCCACGTCGGCGTCAAGCTGGTCAACCCCGGGCACATCCGGACCGTGCTGGCCCACGGCGACCTGCCGGTCTACCTGCTCACCCTGGGCGGGGTCGTGGTGTTCGACCTGCTCACCGGCGTCCTCGCCGGGATCGCGCTCTCGCTGGCGCTGATGCTGCGCCGCACGCTGTGGTCCGGTGTCCACGTCGAGCGGGACGGCGAGGTCTGGCACGTCGTCGTCGAAGGCGTCCTGACGTTCCTGTCGGTGCCCCGGCTGTCCAAAGTGCTCGCCGGTCTCCCGTCCGGCGCCGACGTGCGGCTCGACCTGGTCGTCGACTACCTCGACCACGCGGCCTTCGAAAGCTTGCAGACGTGGCAGCACGCGCACGAATCGGCGGGCGGCACGGTCGAGGTCGACGAGATCGGCCACCCGTGGTTCGCCAACGGCAAGGAGGGCCGCCCGACGCGCAGCCGCCGCGCGGGCACCGGGTTCGTGCCCCGCTGGCTCGCGCCCTGGTCCGACTGGCAGGCGGGCGGCGTCCCGGCCCAGCCGACCCAGCGCGGCGCCGCGGAGTTCCAGCGCCGCACGGCACCGCTGCTGCGCGGCACGCTGTCGGACCTCGCCGACGGTCAGCGCCCGCGCACGCTGTTCATCACCTGCGGCGACTCGCGCATCGTGCCGAACCTGATCACCACCAGCGGGCCGGGTGACCTGTTCACCATCCGCAACATCGGCAACCTCGTCCCGCCGGGACAGGCCGACCCGTCGATGAACGCCGCCGTCGCGTACGCGGTCGGTGTGCTCGGGGTGTCGGAGATCGTGGTCTGCGGGCACTCGTCGTGCGGGGCGATGGCCGCGCTGGCCGCCGGGCCCCCGCCGGGCCCGCTGACCGACTGGCTGGCCCACGCGGAGCCCAGCGCCCGCCGTCCGGGCCCGGTGACGCTCGACGGACGGCGCCCGGACCGCGACGGCGACCGGCTGGCCCTGCAGAACGTCCTGCAGCAGCTGGATCACCTGCGGGAGTACCCGCTGGTGGCCGAGGCGGAACGGGCGGGAACCCTGCAGCTGACCGGAATGTACTTCGACGTCGGCCAGGCGCAGGTCCACCTGTGCACCGCGAAAACCGGCGACTTCCGCCCGGTGGGCGCGCCGGTGGCGGGCTGAAAGGGACGTTGGTCTCACCTGATGCCACGAAAGGGACTTTCCTCGCATCCGCTGCGAGGAAAGTCCCTTTCAGCCCGCGGTTTCGCCGTCCGCGGAGAAACCTGCGCCAAGCGCGGCCACGGCCGCAGTCGGTCGGCGAACTCCTGGTCCGCACATCGCGCAAATCCCGTCTCCCGCACCGGTTTCCCCCGAGATCGAGTTCACAATCCCGTTCCGGGAAGTGCGTGAAACCCAGTGCAAGGGACGGAAATGAAATCTCCAGTGAAGACCGGCGCCACCCCGCCGGAAACCGACTCCGAGGGCTACCGCAAGACCCTCGGGAACCGGCAGATCCAGATGATCGGGATCGGCGGGGCGATCGGCGTCGGCCTGTTCCTCGGCGCGGGCGGCAAGCTCGCCGCCACCGGGCCCGCGCTGCTGCTGTCCTATCTGGTCTGCGGGGTCGTGGCGATGTTCGTCATGCGGGCACTGGCCGAGCTCGTCCTGCACCGGCCGAGTGCCGGCAGTTTCGTCACCTACTCGCGCGAGTTCATCGGGCCGTGGGCCGGGTTCGTCACGGGGTGGATGTACTGGGTCAACTGGGCGATGGTCTGCGTTGCCGAGACCACCGCGATCGGGCACTACCTGCAGCGGTGGTTCCCCGGGCTGCCGGTCTGGGCGGGCGCGCTGCTGTCGCTGGCCGGGGTGCTGTCGGTGAACCTCGTGTCGGTGAAGCTGTTCGGCGAGCTGGAGTTCTGGTTCTCCACCGTCAAGGTGCTGGCCATCGTGGTCTTCCTCGTCGTCGGCGCCGGCCTGCTGCTGGGCGGCGCGCACCTCGGCTCGGCGCCCGCGTCGGTGGCGAACCTGGTCGACCACGGCGGGTTCTTCCCGCACGGCTTCGCGATGCCGTTCCTGGCCCTGCAGAGCGTGGTGTTCGCCTACGCCGCCATCGAGCTGGTCGGCGTGGCCGCCGGCGAGGCCGCCGAGCCGCGCAAGTCCATCCCGCGCGCGGTCAACAGCGTCATCTGGCGCATCGCCGTCTTCTACGTCGGCTCGGTGCTGATGCTCGCCGTGCTCATGCCGTGGTCGGACTACCAGGCGGGCGTCAGCCCGTTCGTCACCGTCTTCTCCCGCCTCGGCCTGCCCTGGATCGGCGACGTGATGAACCTCGTCGTGCTCACCGCCGCGATGTCGTCGGCCAACTCGGGGATCTACTCCACCGGCCGGATCCTGCGCGCGCTGGCCGACCGCGGCGAGGCACCGAAGTTCGCCGGGTGGATGAGCCGCCGCCGGATCCCGATCGGCGCGATCGTCATGACCTGCGGCGTGTGCCTGTTCGGCGTCGTGCTCAACATCGTGGTGCCCGACGACGCGTTCGACGTCGCCACGGAGATCTCCTCGCTCGGCGTGGTCACCACCTGGGCGATGATCATGATCGCCCAGGAACGCCTGCGCCGCCGCGCCCTGCGCGGCGAGCTGGAGCGGCCGTCGTGCCGGCTGCCCGGAGCGCCCTACACCACCTGGGCGACCGTCGGGTTCCTCGGGCTGGTCGTGGTCCTGATGGGCTTCTCCGGCGGCAGCAGCATGATCGCGGTGTGCCTGATCCCGGTGCTGGTGCTGGCACTGGGCATCGGCTGGCGGATCGTGTCGCGCCGCCGGGCGGGCTGACGGTCAGGAACCGGCGATCGCGTGCACGGCCATCGCGGCCGCGAGCATGTGGGCGCCGCGGCTGGTCAGCGGGTTGTGGCCGGTGATCTCCTCGATGCGGCGGATCCGGTAGTCCAAAGTGGAGCGGTGGATGAACAGCTCCCTGGCCGCGACCGTGCGGTTGAAGTCGGTGCGGATCAGCGTGGCGAGCGTGCCGTGCAGGACCTCGTTGCCCGCCAGCGGGCTGATCATCGCCAGCAGCCTGCTGGACGTCACCGGGTCCTGCACCACGGCGTACTCCAGCAGGACGTCGTCGAGGCTGTAGCGCCCGGCCGGCCGTCCCGTCGCCGTGATGAGCCCGAGGACGTCGGCTGCCTCCTTGCAGGCCGCGGCGAGCCCGGCGCGGGGCGCGGGCACGGTCGTTGTCCACGGCTGCTGACCGAACCGGCAGGCCAGGACGCCGAGCAGCGGCGTGATCCGCCGCTCGAGGCGGCGGGGCACCAGCACGAACACGTCGTCGCCGACCGGGGCGCTGAGCATGCCGTCTTCGTGGTGTTCGTCGAGCAGCGCCGCCAGCTTCTCGTGCGGCACCGGCTGCGGGAACCGCGCCGCGAGCACGACGTACTCCTCTTCGAGCCCGGCGACGTCCTCCGGGGCGAGCCGCTCCCCGCGCACGAGCCGGTGGACGAGGACGCACCGCGCGGCCCGCGACGGCGTGCCGCCGGGCCGCTGCGAAGCTCCGGCGAGCAGGTCGCGGACCAGCAGGTGCGCGACCTGGACGACCGAGGCCACCTGGTGCGGCCGGTGCGGCGCGACGGCGTCGACGACCCGGGCGGCCAGCCTGCC
This sequence comes from Amycolatopsis melonis, assembly GCF_040064235.1. Lineage (NCBI taxonomy): Bacteria > Bacillati > Actinomycetota > Actinomycetes > Pseudonocardiales > Pseudonocardiaceae > Amycolatopsis > Amycolatopsis melonis. Next base: position 679,160 of record NZ_JBDZYD010000001.1, on the reverse strand, counting down.
GAGCAGGTCGGCGGCCATGTCGGCGGTCGCGCCCGCCTCGGCGAAGGCCTGCCCGGCAATGCGGACCCGGGTGCGCTGGGCGGGCGTGACCGCGGTGTCGCCAGCGAGGACCCGGCGGTAGACACCGGTGGCCTCACCCAGCAGGGACGCGGCCGCGGGCCGGGCATCCTCCGGGGTGACGACGGCGAGCAGCTCCGCGGAATCGGTCAGGAAATCGTCTTCCGGTCGTATCCGGCGATCCGGCCGGTCGTCCAGCACAGTCATGCGCATTCCCACCCGTCTAGGCACCTCTCGACAGCTCCGGGGAAATCACATGCACCGATCCGCATGCTATTCCGCATTCGGCCAAACTCGCTTCCGGAGCCGTTACACACGGTGAGCGTATCGACAGTGATCCGCTGACAGCAACGCTTACAGGGGAATCCCTCAACAACGATGGGCAAACCGGACATATCGACAGATTCGCAGGTCGAGGCCACTTTTTGCGGCCCGGACCACCCCCTGGCCGGTCACTCGACGTGAAACTCCTTCGGGTTCGGCCTCCGGATGTCCCGAAGCGGAATTCAGCAGAATGCGCAGTCCCAGCACCCTTGTCGGCAATGCCGGGGTCGGACACACTCTCCGCCGAAAGAATTCCCCCGCACCCATTCGAGGAATCATGACCGATGTGATCGAGCGCACTCCGTCGCGGGAGCCGGTCCTGCGCGTCCAGGGCCTCGAACTGAACCTGCGGACGGGCCAGGTGCGCTATCGCGGCGAGACCGTCCACCTGACACCGACCGAGTTCCGCCTGCTGCGGATGCTCATGCTCAACGCGAACCGCGTCAGCCCGAACTGGCTGCTCGAACGGGCCCTCGGCGGCCCGGGGCACAACGGCCGGAAGGTCCAGTTCTACGTGGCGCGGCTGCGCCGCAAGCTCGGCGACCGCCACCGCGTGCTCATCCGCACGGCACACGGCTCCGGCTACCGGCTCACCGGGCGCACGGCACCCTCGGCGTGAGCGACCCCGTTTTCCCGGGCGCCCAAGGGAAATTCACGATCACCTCTTCAGCATTCGCGGATACAGCAGACCCGGCGAACTCCCTAATCTTCGCAGCACGAGCGAAACCGAACGGCGGTCCGCTCGCCATCCGAACCGACCGAAAGGCCGCGTGGAAATGAACAAGCGCACTCTGACCAAGATCACGACCGGTATCGCCGCGACCGCGTTCGTCTGCGCCGGGCTGCTCGGCGCCGCCGGCACCGCGGGCGCCACCACGCCGGCCCCGTCCGCCGGCGTCACCCTGCCCGGCGTCGGCAGCGTCACCCTGACCGGCAAGGTCGTCTCGGTCGACGGCAAGTACGTCACGGTCGTTCTCGACGGCACGAACCGCAAGGTCGTCTTCACCTGGGACTCGCTGACCAAGGTCGTCGGCGACATCAAGAAGGACGCCAAGGTCAAGGTCGTCATCTCGACCCTGAACTCGCTGATCGGCCTGATCAAGGCGGACGTGATCACCGTCCTCAGCTGAGGCGTGGCCGCCGGAAGGGGCCCGCGGAGACTCGTCTCCGCGGGCCCTTTTTCGCGCCGCCGTTTCCTCAGCGCCGGAACGAAACCGGGATGTACTGGTCGTAAGAGCGGTCGCCGGTCGCGGTGAAGTCGGCGCGGGTGACGATCGCGCAGCGGACTCCGGCGTCGCACTCGACGCCGTCGGCGAGCTGCGGGCGGATGGTGAGGGTCGTGACGAACGAGCCGCCCGGGCCGTACGGCAGCGTGATGCCCGGCGTGCCGGTGGCCGTGTCGGTGATCCGGCGGGCGGACCCGTCCTTCGCCTCGCGGCCGCCCAGGCACGGCGTCGGCAGCGTCGTGTAGGTCGCGGGGTCGCCGGGGCGCACGGCGTCCGGGATCGCGCAGAACGCGAGGAAGATCCCCTGGGCCCGGTTGTACCCGGCACCGGCCACGACGACCGTGCCACCACTGGAAGGCAGGACGGTGGGCGTCGCGAGCAGGTTCAGCTCGAAAGTGGACCCGCCTGCCGTCACCGTGCGGTGCGCGTAGCCCGGCAACGGCGTGGCGTCCGCCGTTCCCGGTGCGGCGACGGCGAGCGCGAGAGCGGCCGTCGCCACGGCCGCGGACTTCTTGACCCGGATACGCAACGGAAGAACCTTTCCCTGGTGGACGTGACCTTCCGAATATCCCGCGGCCGGCGCGGCCGTGGTGGTTCTTTCCGCCGCATGCGGATTCCCGTTCGCGGTCCGCGCATGGTGACCCACCGCGCGGCGTTTTACCTTTTCCTGATCATTGCGCCGAGCACCCGGGAGGAGACCATGGGCCACGATTCCCGCCCGCAGGCGACCGAGCTGACCCACCGGGCCGTGAACATGCTCAAGGCCGTCCGGGACGGCCGCGCCCAGCTGTCGGCCAGCTGCGAGCCCGACCTCTACGTCGACGGAATCCCCTGCTGCGACCAGGGAACGGCGCGGCTGCTCGGCCGGCTCGGCCTGATCGCCCCGGCCGGTCCCGGCCCGGCGGGCCACCTCGTGCCCGCCGTCGTGACCGAGGCAGGCCACCGGGTCCTCGCCACGCCGGTGCTGCCCATCGCGGGCTGACGACTCCCCCGGGAAAGCCGTGAATGGCCCTTTGCCGGACTTGAAGTCCGGCAAAGGGCCATTCACGGCTTTTGTCGTCACCGGCAAAAGGGAGGGCGGGCGCACGAACCAAGCGTGCGCCCGCCCTGGGGGAACCGGATCAGCGGCGGGTCAGCTCGTCCGCCCGCACCGACAGCAGTTCCGAAGCGGGCAGCAGGTCGTGCCGCGCGGCGCCACTGTCGAGGGGACCTTCGGTCTCCTCGAAGTTCCCGCGGTGGAAGAACGCCTTGGCGGCGAAGTAGCCGATACCGGCCGCGCCCAGACCGACGGCCGCGAGGTCGACCGCCGCCGGGGTGCACGCCACGGTCAGTTCACGGCCACCGAACTCGAGCGGCGCGAGCGTTTCGGCGAAGTCGTACTGCGCAATGGTGCTCATGATTTCCTCCATGGTGGTTTCGGTTTTGCGGGAATGGGGTTTCAGCTGCGGCGGGACGCGGCTTCGTGCCGCAGGCCCAGCAGTTCACCGACCGGGACACCCGACGGCGCACTCGGGACCTCCAGGTCGTCCACTTCCTGGACGCAGCCGTGGTAGTGGCAGTTGACCCAGCCGACGCCGGCCCCCACCGCGGCCCCGACCGCGGTCGCGGCGACGATCGCCCAGGTACAGGCGGTCGGCTCCACCGCAGCCGTGCCGAACGAAAGTGGTTCCATGCCGTGGGCCGCCGGGTCCCACGTGGACTCGCTCAATTCCATTTCCGCTCCTCTGCTCGGTACCGCGGCCACCGCCGTCGCGTGGCCGCAATCACGATAAGCGGCGCCGTCCAAAGCGGACATCCACCGATTGACGGAGAATTCCGGCTTCGACCGGCGGGCGGGGTTGACAGGGCCGCGGTCTCCAGCAGGAAAGGGACTTCCGGCCGCAAGCCGCGGATTCGGTTGCCGTGGCGGCGACCGCCGCCATCATGGCGTTACCGATCCCGATACCGGGAAATTCTGTGGATCAACCGACCGAAATCGAGGCCGTCCAATGACTATTGCCGAAGCCGCCGCAGCCGCCCATTTCTCCCGCGCCTCCGGCGCGCTCGAACCGCTCGAAGTTCCCGAAGCCGTCCTGCCGCTGGCCTGCGCCGCGGAGTTCGACACCGTCTACGTGGGCGTCACCGCCTTCACCTATGCCTGGCGAGCCGCCGCGCACGTCTTCCGGCACGGGTTCGACCAGCCCGCTTCCCCGGCGGGCGACGGCCCGGCCACCGCGGACCGCATGTCGGCCGCCCAGCTGCTGCACGTGCTGCGCCCCATGGGAGCCCGGCGGGGCCTGCGACCGTCCGGACCGGACGGTCGCAGGCCCTCGGCTCACGGAATGATCCCCCGGGAGTTCAGGGCGTCGGTGAGCGCCTCGCGCAGCTTGTCCGCCGTCGCCCGTGGATCGATCTCCGACGGCGGCGACAGGACGTTCGAGATCACCGTGGAGAGGTTCTGGTAGGCCGGGGTGAGCGGCCGGACCGCCGCGTCGGCGAGTGCGGCGCGGATGTCGGCCTTCATCGGGTACTGGTCGGCCATCGTCGGGTTCTTCGCCGCGTCGGCCGGTTTCGCCGGGTCCAGCGGCCGGGGGTCGTCGTAGACCGACGCGATGCTCGGCGGGATCCCGTCGACGAGGGCCTGGTACTTCTGGCTCGCCGCGCTGCGCAGGCACAGTGCCGCTTCGAAGGCTTCCTTCTTGTGCTGGGAGTACGTGCTGATCGCCAGGTTGAACCCGCCGATGGTGACGCGGCTGGGCGTCCCGGGGACGACCTGCGGGTAGCGCGCCCACTTCAGGTGCGCGAGGTCCTGCGGCTTCTCCTGGCCGTAGGAGGCGTAGACGTACGGCCAGTTCAGCTCGAACGCGCCGTCGCCGCGCTGGAACGCCTGCCGGATGTCGTCCTCCTTCGAGTTGGTCAGCGAAGGGTCGGTGATCCCGGCGGTGGTCAGCGTCTTCAGCAGCTCCAGCGCGCGGATCGCGCCCTCGTCCATGACCACCGACTTGCCGTCGTCGGACAGGATGTGCCCGCCTGCCGAGGCGACCAGCGTGTTGTAGAAGACGACAAGGCCCTCGTACTGCGCCCCGGTGAACAGCACCTCGTGCGGCTTGCCCGCCGCCTTCAGGACCTGCGCGGTGCGCATCAGCTCGTCGAACGTCTTCGGCGGCGACGGCGTGATCCGGTCGTCGTACCAGAGCAGCTGGACGTTGGTGTTCTTGGTGGCCCCGTAGAGCCGTCCGTTCCAGCGGGCGGTGGCGAGCGGGCCGGGCAGCACGTCCTGGGTCGCTTCGGCCTCGGCGGCCCCGGTCCACGGGTCGATCCAGCCCGCTTCGGCGAACTCCGGGATCCAGGTGACGTCCAGGCCGAGGACGTCCAGTGAGTCGTCGCGTGCGGCCAGCCGCCGCGCCATCTGCTCGCGCTGGCCGTCGGCGCCGCGCGGCAGCTTGTTGTAGACGATCCGGTAGCGCCCGGCCGCCTGCGCCGTGCACTTGTCGACCACCGTCTGGAGGTGGTCCTCCGGGGAGAGGTAGAGGTTGACCGTCAGGCCGCCGGCCTGGGAGCAGCCGGCCAGCGCCGCACCCGCCAGCAGGATCGCACCGGCGGCGGACCGGCCGCGTCGGGGGAACATGAGGCCTCCGTTGATCCGGGAAAAGTCAGCGACTGGGTATTGTCGCTCCGCGGCGCCTTCGCGCTCTACGCGCGATCCGCGGAGAAAGCTCAACCCCGTGCTCACGGGCCTGCGTGCGAAGATCGGACCGTGGCCCGAACCTCCTCTCGCGCGCGCTCGTTCTGGGACGACGCGGTCGTCTACCAGCTCTACGTCCGGTCGTTCGCCGACAGCGACGGCGACGGCGTCGGCGACCTCGGCGGGGTGATCGAGCGGCTCGACCACATCGCCGGGCTCGGCGCCGACGCCGTCTGGCTCAACCCGTGCTACCCCTCGCCACAGGCGGACCACGGGTACGACATCGCCGACTACCGCGGGATCAACCCCGAATACGGCGACCTGGGGACGTTCGACCGCCTGGTCGCCGAGGCGCACGCGCGCGGGCTGCGCGTGCTCATGGACCTCGTCCCGAACCACTGCTCGGAGCGGCACCCCTGGTTCACCGCGGCCCTCGCCGCCGGGCCCGGCTCCCCCGAGCGCGCGCGGTTCCTCTTCCGCGACGGCCGGGGCGACGAGCCGCCCAACAACTGGCAGTCGGTCTTCGGCGGGCCCGCCTGGACCCGCGTCACCGAGCCCGACGGCACGCCCGGCCAGTGGTACCTGCACCTGTTCGCCCGCGAGCAGCCCGACTTCGACTGGCGCCACCCGGAGGTGGCGGCCGAGTTCGAGGACGTCCTGCGGTTCTGGTTCGACCGCGGGGTGGACGGGTTCCGCATCGACGTCTGCCACGGGCTGGTCAAGGACGCGGCACTGCGCGACTGGGAGGGCGGCGGCTACAACGCCCACAGCTGGAACCAGCCGGAGGTGCACGAGGTCTTCCGCCGCTGGCGCGCGCTCGCCGCGGGGTACGGCCCGGAGCGCGACCTGCTGCTGGTCGGCGAGGTCTGGGTCCCCGACCCGGCCGACCTCGACCGCTACCTGCGCCCGGACGAGCTGCACCAGGCGTTCTCGTTCGACCTGCTCGTCCAGCCGTGGGAGGCGGGCGCGCTGCGCGGCGCCGTCGAGCGCGCGGTGGCCCGCACGGCCGCGCACGGCGCGCCGGCGGCGTGGACGCTGGCCAACCACGACGTGCACCGGACGGTCACCCGCTACGGCATCGTCGCCCCGGAGCCGGCCCCGCCGAGCAACGACGCGTTCGCGGCGCTGATGCGCCCGCGCGGCGAGGTCGACGTGGCGCTGGGCGAACGCCGGGCCCGTGCGGCGCTGCTCCTGCTGCTGGCCCTGCCCGGTTCGGTGTTCCTGTACCAGGGTGAGGAGCTCGGCCTCCCGGAGGTCCTCGACCTGCCGGACGACGCGCGCCAGGACCCGGTGTTCCACCGCACGGGCGGCCGCGAGAAGGGCCGCGACGGCTGCCGGGTGCCGCTGCCGTGGTCGCCCGACGCGCCGGCGTTCGGCTTCAGTGCGGGCGAGCCGTGGCTGCCGCAGCCGGAGTGGTTCGACCGGTACGCCGCGGACGTCCAGGAGAAGGACGACACGTCGACACTGCACCTGTACCGGCGCGCGATCCGGACCCGCCGCGAGCGGGGCCTGGGCGAACCGGGCCCGGTGGAGTGGCTCGAGACCGGGAATGACGCCGTGCTGGCGTTCCGCCGGGGTGCGCTGGTGTGCGTGGTCAACACCGGGACCGCGGTCTTCACGCCGCCCGCGGAATGGGGCGAGATCGTGCTGGGCAGCGGGGACCCCGGTGCCGTGCCGGGAGATTCCGCGGTCTGGCTGGTGGCCGCCGGGGCGTGACCGGCGCCGGTTTGCGGGGTCTGCCGCGGCTTGTCGTGAGTGAGAAACAGTGTTCTAACCCTGTTTCTCACTCACGAGTCCCGGGTGGGCTGAAAGGCGCTTTCGTCTCATGTGGTGCAGCGAAAGGGACTTTCGTCGCGCCAGACGTCAGGAACGTCCCTTTCAGCGTGCCTTGGGTGCCGGGTCGTGCGGTTTCTCACGAACCGACGGCCCGGCGGGTCGTTTCCAGCACGCGCGGGTCCACGCGCGGCGGCCAGACGTCGGCGGTGTACATCCCGGCCGCGTGGGCCTTGGCCACCAGTGCCGTCCGGTTGGGGACGCCGAACCGGCGGACCAGCGCGCCGACGTGGTACTCGACCCCCTGGCGGCTCAGGTGGGCGCGCTGGGCCAGCTCGGTCGTCGGGACGCCCGCCGCCAGTCCCTCCAGGACCAGTGCCTCCAGCGGGGACAGCAGCGTCTGCCGGGCCCGCTGCGCCCGGCCGACGTCCCGCCGGACGGCCACCACGATCCGCCGCGGGCCCCGCAGCGCGGTCAGTTCGGCGGAGACGGCCGTCCCGCCGGGGACGGCGAGCACGACGTGCTCGGCCGCTTCGCGCCGGTCCCCGGCCGCCAGTGCGGTCAGGGCGCGCCGCGGTCCTTCGGCGAAGTCGGGGTGCAGGTAGTCGAGGAGCGACCGGTGCCGCAGCTCGAATCCGGACACCCCGAACAGCGCGCAGAAACCGCTTTCCGCCGTCATCACCCGGAAGTTCCCGTCGACGGACGCGACGTGCCAGGTCCTCGGTTCACCCATGTCACCCACCCCTAGCGCTCGGATGAGGAAATTCAACAATCCGGGCCGGTGGCGCGGTACCCGCGATTCACGGGAGCGGCCGCGGGACGGTGCGGAGACACGGCCGGGGTCAGTTCTCGCGGGCGTGCGGCGCCACCCGCGGCGGCCACTGCGACGGGCAGAGGACGCCGCAGGCGTACGCCTTCGACACCAGCGCCGCGCGGCTCGGGGCCTCCAGCTTCCGCAGCATCGCGCCGATGCGGTAGTCCACCGCCTGGCGGCTCAGGTACAGGCGCATCGCGATCCGGACCGTCGGCTCCCCCGCCGCCAGTCCCTCCAGGATCTGGGCGTCCAGGTCGCCCAGCCGCACGGGGGCCGGCTCGGCCGGGCGGACCAGCAGCACCAGGCCGCCGTCCGGGAGGGGGCGGGCGGTCACGTCGGCGAAGAACGGGCCGGGGCAGGCCAGCCGCTCGTCGAAGCCGTCGCGGCGACCCGCGGCCAGCTCCGCCAGCTCGCGCCGGAGCGTCTGCCGGACCGCCGGCAGGAACCAGTCCGGGAACGGCGTGCCGATCACGTCGTCCGGCGTCGTGCCGAACAACTGCGCGAAGGCGCCGTTCACCTGCCGGACGACCAGGTCGCCGTCCAGTTCGACCATGCCGGTCCCCGGCTCCGCGCTCTCCGGGAGCCGCTTTCCCCGGCGCAGGGCCGCCTCAGCCATACCGATCACCGTCCCGTGGCCCGTGGCTCCATCATTGTGTGGAGCCGCGTCGCTCACGTTAGGCAGGAACGGCGCCGGACGCGGCGGATGCGAAGCCAATTCAGCTCCGGCCGGACGGCGCTTCCGCCAAAAGCGGAGCGGGTCCGGCTCCCCGGTCACCGGATGAGCCCGCCGTCGACGTGCAGCACCGAGCCGGTGATGTACCCCGCCTGCTCGGAGGCCAGGAAGCCGACCAGGTCGGCGACGTCGCCGGGGGTGCCGAACCGCCGGAGCGGGACCTCGGCCAGCGCGCGCTCGCGGGTCCGCTCGTCGAGCACCGCGACCATGTCGGTGTCGATGAACCCGGGCGCCACCACGTTGACGCGCACGCCGTAGCGCCCGACCTCCTTGGCCAGCGCCTTGCAGAACCCGATCGTGCCCGCCTTCGACGCGCTGTAGTTGGTCTGGCCGGCGCTGCCGTGCACGCCGGCGATCGAGCTGATCGCGATCACCGTGCCCGCCTTGCGTTTCATCATCCCGAACACCACCGAGCGGCACACGTGGTAGACGCCGTCCAGGTTGGTTTCGAGGACGGCTTTCCAGTCCTCGTCCGGCATCCGCACCAGCGGCTGGTCGCGGGTGATGCCCGCGGACGTCACCGCGGCCGTGACCGGGCCCAGTTCCCGCTCGGTGCGCGCGATCCACGCCCGGACCGCTTCGGCATCGGCGACGTCGACGCGCTCGGCCAGCACCTGCACGCCCAGCTCGGCAAGGTCCTTCTCGACCTCGCGTGCGGCGTCTTCGTCGGCGCGGTAACAGAAACTGACGTCGAAGCCGTCCCGGGCCAGGCGGGTGGCGACTGCCCGGCCGATGCCGCGCGAACCGCCGCTGACCAGCGCCACCCCGCTCATTTCTGGCCTCCCAGCCGCAATACCGCGCACACCACCGCGCCGTCGCGGTCGACCGAGCCGACGACGGCGACGTCTCCCGGCTGCCCGGTCGCCAGCACCCCGGCGACCTGGAACATCGCCGTCGCCGCGCCGGTGTCGCCGATCAGTTCCGACACCGGCTCGGTGCGGCCCGGCACGCCGGACCACGACTCCGTCGTGACGTCCTCAGTGGACAGTCCGGTCGTGGCGAGCGCGCCGTCCACACAGGACCGAGCGGTCTCCGTTACCGCGCCCGGCGGCGCGATCCGGGAGTGCACGGCGAGGATTTCGGCCAGCGGCGACTGCTCCCCCGCGGGCTCGATGCGCAGCATCACGCAGCCCTCACCAAGCACGCCGTCGACACCACTGTGGGATTCGATCCAGGAGCGGGCGTCCGAGTACTCCTCGGCGGCCCCGGCGAGCACGCTCGACGCCCGCCCGGCCCGCATCAGGCGGACGGCGTAGGCCAGCGCCGAAAGACCGGCCGCCCGGCCACCCGCGAGTGTCACGTTCGGGCCGGTCAGGTCGTGCCAGATCGCACACTGCCCGGCGGCGGCGTTCATGATCGAGTACGGCATCCGGCTCGGGTCGATGAAGTACGGCTTGGCCTCGACGAAGGTCGAGCGGCTCACCTCCATCGTGCTGTCCAGGCTGCCCATCGTGCCGAGCACCAGCCCCGCGCGGTCGCCGCGGGCCGCGGGCCGCTCGGCGGCCAGCTGCCCGACCGCCCACACGGCGAGCCCGGTGACCCGGTCCATCGCCCGGGTTCCCTTGCGGCCCAGCAGTTCCCGGATGTCGAAGCCGGGAACCAGCGCGGTCTTGTGGACCGCGCCGCCGGACACGGCCGCCGCCTGCCCGCCGCGCAGGCCGTCCACGAAGGACTCGCGGTCGATGCCGTACGGCGAAACCGCCGTCCACGCCGTGATGACCGGGTTCACCGGGCCACCTCCTCGTCGAACCGGCCGAGCACGACGACGGCGTTGTTGCCACCGAAGGCCAGTCCGGTGTTCTGCACGACCTTCAGCTCGGCGTCGACCGCGTGGTTGGGCACGCAGTCGATCCCGCACTCCGGGTCGGTCACGCGGTGGTTGATGGTCGGCGGGATGAACCGGTGGGTGATGCCCAGCCCGCAGGCGATCGCCGCCAGCGCGCTCGCGGCCCCCATCGCGTGCCCGAGCATCGACTTGAACGACACCGTCGGCGGCGGCTTTTCCCCGTACACGTCCCTGATCGCGCCCGTCTCGGTGACGTCGTTCGCGGGCGTGCCGGTGCCGTGCGCGGAGATCAGGTCCACCTCGTCCGGCCCGACGCGGGCGTCGCGCAGGGCCAGTTCGATGCACTCCTTGATGCTCGCGCGGTCGGGCGCGACGGGGTGCAGGGCATCGCAGTTGAGGGCGTACCCGAGCACTTCGGCGTAGATCGGGGCACCGCGGCGCAGCGCGGACTCCGCGGTCTCCAGCACCAGCACCCCGGCCCCCTCGCCGGTGAGGATGCCCTTGCGGTCGACGTCGAACGGGCGGCAGCAGTCCGGGGCGACCGTGCCGAGCCGGTAGAACCCGGCGAACGTCTTGCGGCACATGGCATCCGCGCCGCCGACGAGGGCGAACTCGGCCTCGCCCGCGCGGACGGCGTCGAAGCCGGCGCCGATGGCGTAGTTCCCGGCCGAGCAGGCGGTGGCCACCGTCACGGCCTCCACATCGGACAGGGCGAGGTCGTGGGCGACCGTGGCGGACAGGCGGGTGGCCGTCGAGCGCCGGACCCGCACCGGGTCCAGCGCCGCCGGGCCGTGGGCGAGTTCCAGCTCGGTCAGCGCGTCCAGGTCGTGGGCCTCGCCGTCGGTGGTGCCGACGCAGACCATGCCACGCCGGGTCCGCAGCTCGTCTTCGGTGAGCCCGGCGTCCTCGACGGCCATCCGGGACGCCGCGACGGCGAACCGGCTCGCCCGGCCCAGTTCTTCGGGGTCGACGCGGCGGATCCAGGGCCGCGGGTCGAATCCCGCGACCTCGCAGCCCATCGTGTGCTCGAACCCCTCGGTGTCGAAGACGCCGATCGGCCGCGCCCCGCTGCGGCCTGCCCGCAGCGCCTCGGCGAACTCGGCCCGGCCGATGCCGATGCTCGACACCACGCCGAGCCCGGTCACCACCACCCGGCGGCTCATCAGATCGCTTCCGCCTCGGTGACGACGCGGTAGACGCCGTCGAGCGTGAGCATGGTCTTCAGCTGCGACTCGGCGATCCGGATGCGGTAGCGCTTCTCGCACTGGGACACCAGCTCGATCAGCGACAGCGAGTCGACCCCGAGGTCGTCGACGAACGAGCTGGTGCCGGTGACCTCCTCCGGCTCGAGTTCGAACACGTCGCAGACGAGGTCGCGCAGCTCGTCGTAGAGTTCGACCTTCACGTCGGTCATGACGGGACTCCTATTCACCCATGGCGCGGACCAGGCTGGCCGGCCGCATGTCGGTCCAGTTCTCCTCGACGTAGGCCAGCGCCGCCTCGCGGGTCGCGTCGCGCAGGACCACCGTCCAGCCCGCGGGCACCTCGGCGAACGCGGGCCACAGGGAGTGCTGGTTCTCGTCGTTGACCAGCACGTGGAACGTGCCGTCGGCGTCGTCGAACGGGTTGCTCATCACTGCTCCTCTCGGGCGTCGTGGGCACAGTCAACCAGTGCGGTGTCGAGAATTTCGCCAATGTGCCGCAGCGGTCCCGGCCGGGTCAGGTCGGCGTGCGCGGCGCCGGCCGCGTGGACGTCGACCGCGCCGACGTACGGCCCCCAGGCCTCCGCCGGGTCGCCGTCGGCGTCCGCGGCGGCGAAGTGCAGCAGCCGCCCGGAATAGTGGCCGGGCACGAACTTCCGCATCAGCTCGTGGTTGTTGCGCCACACCGCGACCAGGCGCCGCAGGTGTTCCTCGCCGAACTCCGACGCCAGGCCGGAACCCGCGACCAGCTCGGCCACCACGGCCGCGGTCAGCTCGCGGCCGTCCGCCGCGACACCGACGGCGTCCAAAATGGTCGAATAGATCTCCTGCTCCCCCGGCACTTCGTCGTCGTGGCCGGGGGGACGGCTGTCCAGGCTGGCCAGCAGCGCGACTTCCTCGCCCTGCTCCCGCAGCAGCGTCGCGACGTGATGGGCGACGAGCCCGCCGAACGACCAGCCCAGCAGGTGGTAGGGCCCGGACGGCTGGATCTCGCGGATGCGGCCGAGGTAGTCGGCGGCCATCGCCTCCAGCGACGCGGGCAGCGGCTCGTCGGCGGCCAGGCCGCGGGCCTGCAGGCCGTAGACCGGCCGCCGCGGGTCCAGGTGCGGCACCAGGCCGATGTAGGACCAGCTCAGCGCGCCCACCGGGTGCACGCAGAACAGCGGCGGCAGATCGCCGCCGGTGCGCAGCGGCAGCACCGGGGCGAACGCGCTTTCCCGGGTCTCGGCGTGGCCGAGGCGTTCGGCCAGCCCGGCGGGTGTCGGCCGTTCGAACAGGGCGCGGACGCCGAGGTCGGCACCCAGCGTGGCGCGGATCCGGCTGACCAGCCGGGTCGCGGTGAGCGAGTGCCCGCCGAGGTGGAAGAAGTCGTCGTCGACGCCGACCGACGGCACGTCGAGGACTTCGGCGAACAGCGCGCACAACGCGCGTTCCCGCTCGGTGCGCGGCTCGCGGCCGCTGCCGGACACGTGCGGTGCGGGCAGGGCGGCCCGGTCGAGTTTCCCGCTGGCCGTCACCGGGAACGCCGTCAGCGGCACGAAGGCCGAGGGCACCATGTACTGCGGCAGCCGCTCGGCCGCATGCGCCCGCAGCGCGTCGGCGTCGGCGTCCCCGATGACGTAGGCGACGAGCTGGTGGTCGCCCGCGGGGAGCGGGCACGGCAGCACGACCACGTCCGAGACGCCGTCGTGGCCCCGCAGCACGGCCTCGATCTCCCCCGGTTCGACACGCACGCCGCGTACCTTGACCTGGTGGTCGACACGGCCGAGGTATTCGATCTCGCCGTCGTGGTTCCAGCGGGCGCGGTCGCCCGAGCGGTACATCCGGGAACCGGGCTCCCCGAACGGGTTCGCCACGAACCGCTCGGCGGACAGGCCGGGCTGGCCCTGGTAGCCGCGGGCCAGCTGGGTGCCCGCGAGGTACAGCTCGCCGGCCACTCCGGGTGGCACCGGCCGCAGCCAGCGGTCCAGGACGTAGGCCTGGGTGTTCCACAGTGGACGTCCGATGGGGACGGTCGCGGCCGGGCCCGGCGGAGACGTCCACGCGGTCACCTCGATCGTGGTTTCGGTCGGGCCGTAGAGGTTGTGCAGCTCGACGTCCAGGGTCGCGTGGACCCGCTCGCGCAGGGCCGGAGTCAGGGCCTCGCCACTGCAGAACACGCGACGCAGCCCGGGCAGGCCGGTGGCCTCGGGCAGGAACTCGCGCAGCATCGACGGGACGAAGTGGACGTCGGTGACGCCGTGGCGCCGGATGACGTCGGCGAGGTAGCGCGGGTCGCGGTGCCCGTCGGGCCGGGCGAGGACCAGCGTCCCGCCGGAGACCAGCGGCCAGAAGAACTCCCACAGTGCCACGTCGAACCCGCAGGACGTCTTCTGCAGCACCCGCTCCGGCCGCCCGAAGGTGTCCCGCATCCACAGCAGCCGGTTGGCCAGTGCCGCGTGCGAGACGACGACGCCCTTCGGCTTGCCGGTCGAGCCCGAGGTGTACATCACGTACGCCGCGCCGTCGCCGGAGACCGGGCCGGGGAAGGGTGCCTCGCCGTCGAGCCGGACGTCGTCGAGGACGAACACCGGCCGGGCGTCGCCGAGCAGGTGGGCGACGCGCTCGGCCGGGTAGTCCGGGTCGATCGGCAGGAAGGCCGCGCCGGTGCGCAGGACCGCCAGCAGCGCGACGACCAGGTCCACCGAGCGCGGCAGCGCGATCGCCACCACGCGTTCGGGCCCGGCCCCGCGGCTCGCCAGCGCGTGCGCGAGCCGGTCCACCCGGATGTCCAGCTCCCGGTAGGTGACCTGCTCGTGCTCGTCGGCCGCGGCGATCGCCTCGGGCGTCGCGGCGGTCTGGGCACGGACCAGCTCCGGCACGGTGACGGCCGGGACCGGGTGCGCGGTGGCGTTCCATCCCGTCACGACCTGCTCGCGTTCGGCGGCGCCGGTCAGCTCCAGCGCGCCGACCGGGCGCCCCGGGTCGGCGACGGCGGCCCGCAGGACCCGGGTCAGCCAGCCGGTGATCCGCTCGGCGGTTTCGCGGTCGAACAGGTCGGTGCTGTACTCCAGCGACCCGGCGAGCCCGGCCGGCGCGCCCGCGGCGTGCTGTTCGGCGTAGTCCAGGAGCAGGTCGAACTTCGCGGTGTCGGTGTCCACAGTGTCCACTACCGCGTGCAGCCCGGTGGGCTCGTCGGCCGCCTCCGGCACGTTCCGGGCCACCAGCATGACCTGGAACAGCGGGTTGCGCGCCAGGGACCGCGCCGGGTTGAGCGCGTCGACGACCAGCTCGAACGGCACGTCCTGGTGCGCGAACGCGGCCAGGTCGGTCTCACGGACGCGGGCCAGCAGGTCCTCGAAGGACACTTCGCCCGAGACGTCCGTGCGCAGGACCAGGGTGTTGACGAAGAACCCGACGAGGTCCTCCAGCGCCCGGTCGGTGCGGCCGGCGACCGCGGTGCCGATGGGGATGTCCGTGTCCGCGCCGAGTTTGGCCAGGGTCACCGCCAGCGCCGTCTGCACGGCCATGAAGACCGTCGTCCCGGTGCGGCGGGCCAGCTCGGCCAGCCCCCGGTGCGTTCCGGCGTCCACTTCCAGCGGGACACGGTCGCCGCGCAGGGACAGCGCGGGCGGGCGCGGACGGTCGAACGGCAGCGCCAGCTCGTCCGGGGCGCCGTCGAGGGTCTGCCGCCAGAAGGCGAGCTGGGTGCTGACCGCACTGTCCGGATCGGACTCCTCGCCGAGGCTTTCCCGTTGCCAGACGGCGAAGTCGGCGTACTGCACGGGCAGCTCGGTCCACTCCGGAGCCGTTCCGGCCGCACGGGCGCGGTAGGCCGCGGTGAGGTCGGCGGTGAGCGGGCCGAACGACCACGCGTCGCCGGCGATGTGGTGCAGCACCAGGGCCAGGACGTACTCGCCGCCGCCCGGAGCGAACAGCCGGGCCCGCAGCGGCAGGTCGGTGGCGAGGTCGAACGGCTCCTGCGCGAACTCCTCGACGGCGACCGTACCGGCGACGTCGAACCGCAGCCGGGCCACGGCTTCCGCCGGGTCGAGGATGTGCTGGTACGGCAGGCCGTCCTGCTCCGGGAAGACCGTGCGCAGGCTCTCGTGGCGGGTCACGACGTCCGCGAGCGCGGCCCGCACCGCCTCGGCGTCGACGTCGCCGGTCAGCCGCACCGCGGTCGGGATGTGGTAGGCGGAACCACCGTCGCCGAGCTGGTCGAGGAACCACAGCCGCTGCTGGGCGAACGACAGCGGGATCCGCGCGGGCCGCTCCCCCGCCCGCAGCGGCGGGCGGGCCGGGGCGGCCGCGGCCGCGATCGCGCGGGCGAGCCCGGCGACGGTCGGGGCCTCGAACACCGCCGAGACCGGCAGCTCGACGCCGAAGACCGCGCGCACCCGGCCGGTCAGGCGGGTGGCCAGCAGCGAGTGGCCGCCGAGGTCGAAGAAGCTGTCCCCGGTCCCGACCGAAGGCTGCCCGAGCACGTCGGCGAACAGTCCACAGAGGATTTCCTCACGCGGCGTCTTCGGCTCGCCGCCGGTCCGGACGGCCACCGGCCACTCCGGCTCGGGCAGTGCCCGCCGGGCGATCTTGCCGTTCCCGTCGACCGGCAGCTCCGGCAGCGCGACCAGGACCGCGGGCACCAGCGCCGCCGGGAGCTTGCCCGCCAGCGCCGTCCGCGCCGCGGCGGCGTCGAAGTCGCCGGACGGCACGACGTAGCCGACCAGGGACGGCTGGCCCGCGGGGTCGGGCCGGACCGCCGCGGCGGCGGCGCGGACGCCGTCCAGCGCGTGCAGCGCGGCCTCGACCTCGCCGAGTTCGATGCGCACGCCGCGGACCTTGACCTGGTCGTCGGCGCGGCCGAAGTACTCCAGCTCGCCGTCGCGGTTCCAGCGGACGCGGTCGCCGGTGCGGTACATCCGGGACCCGGGCGCGCCGAACGGGTTCGCGACGAACCGTTCCGCGGTGTCCCCGGGGCGTCCGGCGTAACCCCGCGCGACACCCGTGCCGCCGACGTACAGCTCGCCGACCACGCCCGGCGGGACCGGCCGCAGCTCCGGGCCGAGGACGTAGAGCCGGGTGTTGCGCACCGGCCGTCCGATCGGGACGGCGCCGCCCGGCCCGAGGACGGCGTGCGTGACGTCGTCCGAGCACTCGGTGGGGCCATAGGCATTGACCAGGCCGATGTCCGGGAACCGGGCGAGCCAGCGGTCGCGCAGGTCGGGCGGGAACGCCTCGCCGGTCACCATCAGCCAGCGGACGCCCGACAGCGTCACGCGCGGGTCCCACTCGTCGAGCGCGGTGCGCAGCAGCGACGGGACCACCTCGACCACGGTGACGCCGTCGGCGTCGACGACGTCGAACAGCCGCCGCGGATCCGCGCGCAGGTCGGCGCCCACCACGCGCACCGCGCCGCCGGCCAGCAGCGCGGAGAACATCTGCCACACCGAGATGTCGAACGTCAGCGGGGCGTTCTGCAGGACGGTGTCGGCCGCGGTCAGGTCCAGGTCCTCGATCTTGGCCAGCAGGTGGTTCACCATGCCGCCGTCGGCCACGACGACGCCCTTGGGCCGCCCGGTCGAGCCGGAGGTGAACAGCACGTACGCGGCGTCGTCGGGGTGCCGCGGCACCGGCGTGAAGTCCACAGTGGACACCCGCTCGGTGAGCACGCGCAGGCCGGGCACGGCCGCGGCGATCTCCTCCGCCCGCGCGCCGGAGCCCGCCGGGGCCAGCAGCACCTGCGCGCCCGCGTCGGTGAGCATCCCGGCGATCCGCTCGATCGGCGCCTGCGGGTCGACCGGCACGTACGCGCCGCCCGCGGCCCAGACACCGAGCACCGAGCCGGTGAACTCGCGGCCGGGGTCGCCGAGGATCCCGGCGACGATGCCCCGGCCGGGCAGCGTGGCGGCCACGCCCGAGGCGAACGCCCACAGCTCGCGGTAGGTCCACGCGCCGTCGTCGTCGGCGACGGCCTCGGCGTCCGGCGCCGTCCGGGCGAGTTCCCGGACCCGCTCGGGCACGGCCACGAACTCCCCGGCGCGCGCGGTGTCGTTCCACGTCGTCAGCACCAGGTCGCGCTCGGCCGGGTCGAGCACCGAGAACGTGCTGATCGGCCGGTCCGGCGCCGCGGCCAGCTCGCCGAGCAGGCGCACGAGCCGCCGGGCGATCGCCCGGCCGGTTTCGGCGTCGAACAGGTCGGCGGCGACCTCCAGGAAGGACCGGATGCCCGCGGGCGCGCCGTCGGCGTCGTGCCGCTCCCGCATGATGAACATGAGGTCGTAGTCCATGGCCTCGAGCGCCTGGTGCTCCAGCCCGGCCCGCAGCCCGTCGAACTCGAAGCGCGCTTCGTCGAGGTTCTCGAACTCGAGCATCACCTGGAACAGCGGGTGCCGCGCGGGCGAGCGCACCGGGTTGAGCGCGTCGACGACCCGCTGGAACGGCACGTCCTGGTGGCTGAACGCCGCCAGGTCGGTGCGCCGGACCCGGTTCAGCAGCTCGCGGAACGTCGGGTCGCCGCCGAGGTCGGTGCGCAGCACGAGGACGTTGACGAAGTTGCCGATGACGTCGTCCAGCGCCTCGTCGGTGCGCCCGGCCACGGCGGTGCCGAGCGGGATGTCCGTGCCCGCGCCGAGCTTGCCCAGCAGCACCGCGAGCGCGGCCTGCACGACCATGAACGCTGTCGTGCCGGTCTGGCGGCAGACGTCGGTGAGCGTGCGGTGGATCGCCGCGTCGATCTCGAAGTCGTGGCCGAGGCCGCGGTAGGACGGCAGCGCCGGGCGCGGCCGGTCCACCGGCAGGGTCAGCTCCTCCGGCAGGCCGTCCAAAGCGGACTTCCAGTACGCCAGCTGACGCGAGATGCCACTGTCCGGATCGGACTCCGCACCGAGGATCGAGTGCTGCCACAACGCGTAGTCCGCGTACTGCACCTTCAGGTCCGTCCACTTCGGAGCGTGTCCGGCGCGGCGGGCGTTGTAGGCGTCGGCGAAGTCGCGGGCCAGCGGGACCAGTGACCAGCCGTCGACGGCGATCTGGTGCAGGATCAGGACGAACAGCGACTCGTCGGCGGATTCCCGGAACAGCACCGCACGCACCGGCAGTTCGGTGGTCGTGTCGAACCGCCGGTTCACCGACGCGATCTCCCCCGGCCCGCGGACGTCCACACGGGCCAGTTCGCGGGCTTCGGCGACGTCCAGGATCCGCTGCCGCGGTTCGCCGTCGACGACCGGGTACAGCGTGCGCAGCGACTCGTGCCGCGTGACGACGTCGCCCAGCGCGGCGGAGAACGCCTCGACGTCCAGCTCGCCGTGCAGCCGGATCGCCAGCGGCGGCATCTCCAGTGAACCGTCGGTCCCGGCGATCCGGTCGATGAACCAGAAGCGTTCCTGCACGTAGGACAGCGGAAGTTCGTTGCCCGGCCGCGGCATCGGGACCAGCGGGGGCCGGGCCCCGGACTCGCCGGCGAGCCGGTCGGCCAGCTCGGCCACGGTCGGGGCCTCGAAGATCGCCCGGACGCCCAGGTCGGTCCCCAGCACCGAGCGGATCCGCCCGGCCAGGCGGGTGGCGAGCACCGAGTGCCCGCCGAGGTGGAAGAAGTTGTCCCCGGTGCCGACCGACGGCACCTTGAGCACCTCCGCGACCAGCGTGCAGAGGATCTGCTCCAGGGAGGTCCGCGGGCGCTGGTCCCGGGTGCCGGAGTAGTCCGGCGCGGGCAGGGCACGGCGGTCGACCTTGCCGTGGGCGGTCAGCGGGAACGCGTCCAGGACGACGAACGCCGACGGCACGCAGTGCTCGGGCAGCCGCGCGGCGGCCCACGTGCGGAGGTCGTCCGCGTCGGCCGTGCCGGTCAGGTAGGCGACCAGGCGGCGGTCGCCGTCGTCGTCGCGGGCGAGCACGAGCGCGCCGGTGACGCCCTCGTGCGCGCCGAGCACGGCCTCGACCTCGCCGGGCTCGATCCGGAAGCCGCGGATCTTGACCTGGTCGTCGGCGCGGCCGCGGAACTCCAGCTGCCCGCCGGTCCAGCGGACCCGGTCGCCGGTGCGGTACATCCGCGTCCCGGGCGGGCCGAAGGGATCGGCGACGAACCGCTCGGCGGTGAGCCCCGGACGGCGCAGGTAGCCACGCGCGACCTGGACACCGGCGAGGTACAGCTCGCCGGTGACGCCGGGCGGCACCGGCCGCAGCGCGGCGTCGAGGACGTAGGCGTCGGTGTTGGCGACCGGCCGCCCGATCGGCGGCGCGTCCTCGACGGGCCCGGCCAGCGGGAAACCGGTGGCGTTGATGGCGGTTTCGGTGGGGCCGTAGAAGTTGACGACCCCGCGGGTCGCCGCCCGCAGCCGGTTGGCCAGCTCCGCCCCGAGCGCCTCGCCGCCGACGATGGCCCGCAGCCCGGCGACCGCGGCCGCGTCCTCCTCCAGGACGTAGTGCCACAGCGCGGGGCCGGCGTCCATCAGCGTGATCCGGGCGTCGCGGATCAGCCGGGTCAGCGCGACCGGGTCGCGGACGGTGTCGCGGCCGGCGACGACCAGCGTGGCACCCGCGGTCAGCGGCGCGAACAGCTCTTCGAGCGAGATGTCGAACGTCGGCGCGGCGACGCCCAGCACCCGGTCCCCCGGCGCGTGCCCGCAGGTGCGCACGACGTCGGCGATCGCGTTGGCCAGCGCACGCACCGGCACCACGACGCCCTTGGGGCGGCCGGTCGAGCCGGACGTGGTGATCACGTACGCGGGGTGTCCGGGGTGCACCTCGCGCGGCGGATCGGTGTCCGGCCCGTCGCCCGCGGCGTCACGCAGCACGACGACCGGTTCGGTGTCGGCGATCAGCGCGGCAATGCGCTCGGCCGGGTATTCGGGGTCGACCGGGAAGTAGGCCGCGCCCGCCTTCAGGACGGCCAGGGCCGCGACGACCAGGTCCGCCGACGGCGGCAGCAGGACGGCGACCACCTGCTCGGGCCCGGCACCCGCCGCGATCAGCCGGTGCGCCAGCCGGTTGGCCCGCGCGTTCAGCTCCCGGTAGGTCAGCGCGACGCCGTCGTGTTCGACGGCCACGGCGTCCGGCGTGCGTGCCGCCTGCGCCTCGACCAGGTCCGCGACCGGCAGGCCCGGTTCGTGCCGCGGCCCGCGTCCCGCGGCGAGGTCCACCGCGGGGAACGGGGAAATCCGGCCCAGCAGGCGATCCGGTGCGGCGACCACGGTCTGCAGGAGAGCCAGGAGCCCGTCGGCGGCGCGGCGCGCGGTGTCGGCGTCGAGGACGTCGTCGCGGTACTCCAGGCGCAGCTGCAGCTGCGGGTCCGGCACGACGGTCAGGCTCAGCGCGTAGTGCGTGGCGTCCCGGGCTTCGGCGCCGCGCACGCGCAGCCCGGCGCGCTCGTCGTCGAAGCCGTCGGCGAGCGGGTAGCTCTCGAACACGAACGCCGTGTCGAACAGCTCGCCGAGCCCGGCCTGCTGCTGGACCTCCCAGAGCGCGAGATGCTGGTGCGGCAGCAGGCCGAACTGCTCGTGCTGCAGCCGTCCGAGGGTCTCGGCGAGGGTGGCGGCCGGGTCGAGCCGGACGCGGACGGGCAGGGTGTTGATGAACAGCCCGACCATGTCCTCGATGCCCGCGACCTCCGGCGGCCGCCCGGCGCTGACCGCGCCGAACACGACGTCGGAGCGGCCGGTGAGCCCGCCGAGCACGATCGCCCAGCAGCCCTGCAGGACGGTGTTGAGCGTCATGCCCCCGGCCCGCGCCCAGGCGGTGAGGTCCGCGGTGAGCTGCGCGGGCACGTCGACGGCCAGTGCTTCGGGCAGCTTCGGCTCGCGCGGCTGCCCGGGCCCGGCGACCAGCGTCGGCTCGGCGAGGCCGTCGAGCGCCTCCCGCCAGGCCCGCTCGGCGGCGGCGCGGTCCTGGCCGCGCAGCCATCTGAGGTACTCGCGGTGGTCCGGCACCGGCGGGAGCGCCTCGCCGGCGTAGAGCGCGAAGAGGTCGCGCAGGATCAGCGGCATCGACCAGCCGTCGGTGACGACGTGGTGGTTGGTCGCGACGAACCGGTAGTGCGTCTCGCCCAGCCGGATCAGCAGGAACCGCAGCAGCGGCGGGGTTTCGACGTCGAACGGGCGGACGCGCTCCTCGTCGACGAGCGCCACCGCCTCGCTTTCGGGACGGCCGCGCAGGTCGGCCTCCCGCCACGGCAGCCGCGCCCGCGCGGGAATCACCTGCACCGGCTCGCCGGACCGGCGGCGCCGGAAGCACGCCCGCAGCGGCGCATGCCGGTCCAGCAGTGCCTGCCCGGCCGCGCGCAGCGCTTCGGGATCGAGGTCGCCGTCGAGGTCGACGACGAGCTGGACGTGGTAGACATCGGTACCGCCGCCGCTGAGCGCGGCGTGGTACAACAGCCCTTCCTGCAGCGGCGTCAGCGGGAGGACGTCCTGCAGTCCCTGGGTTGTCACGGCGTTTCCTCCCGTGCGGTTCCGGCGGCGGAGATCGAGGTCAGGGGACGGTCGGGGAATTCGGGTCCAGCGGTCCGGCACACGCGGTCGCCGGTGCGGAACATCCGCGACCCGGGCGGGCCGAAGGGATTGGCGACGAACCGCGCGGCGGTGGCACCGGGCCCGTCGGTGTATCCGCGGGCCACGCCGGTGCCGCCGACGTACAGCTCGCCCGCCACCCCGGACGGGACCGGCCGCAGCTCCGGCCCGAGCACGTACAGCTCGGTGTTGCGGATCGGCTCGGGCGTGGGCCCCGGGACGGCGGTGAGCGGGGCGTGCGTGACGTCGCCGGAGCACTCCGGTGCGCCGTGGGCGTGGACCAGGTCGGTGTGCGGGAACCGGGCGAGCCAGCGGTCGCGCAGGTCCGGCGGGACCGCCCCGGTGACCACGATCCGGCGCAGTGCGGGCAGCTCGCCGTCGAAGGCGTCCAGTGCCGCACGCAGTTCGGACGGTGCCGCCTCGACCACCGACAGCCCTTCCGCGGCCGCCAGGCGGAACAACGCCTCCGTGCCCGCCCTCGGCGTGGCGATCCGGACCCGGCCGCCGGCCAGGAGCGGGGCGAACAGCTGCCACACCGCGGCGGCCGACGGCAGCGGCGCGTTCTGCAGCACACTGTCCACAGCGGACAGATCGAGGTCCTCGACCTTGGCCCACAGCTGGTTCACCAGTCCGGCGTCGCCGACGACGACGCCGCGGGGGCGGCCCGGCGGGACGAGCACGCAGGCCGCGGCTCCGGCGTTGCGGGACACCGCGGGAAACTCGCTCGTGGCCCCGCATCCGGTCACCACGCGCAGGCCGGGGGCGAGCGCGGCGGCCCGCTCGCGCAGGTCATCGGTGGTCACCAGCCAGCGGGCGCCGCAGCGGTCGAGCAGACCGGCGTCCGGCACGTACGTCCCGCCCGCGCTCCAGATGCCGAGGACCGCGCCGAGGAACTCCCGGCCGGGACCGGCGAAGATCCCGGCCGCACCGCCCGGGCGCAGGCCCGCGGCCACCAGCCCGGAACTCACCGCCGCCGCGAAGTCGCGCAGCTGCCCGTAGGTCCACGTGCCGTCGTCGTCGGTCACGGCGGGGGTCTCCGGCGCTGCGGTGGCGAGGTCGTCGATGCGGTCGAGCAGCTCGTCGAGACTGTTCGTCTCGCGGCGCGGCCCGGCCGGATGGCCGGTCGCCCGCTCGACGTCGATGCGGGCCAGCGGCACGTCCGGGTCCAGCCCGGCGAAGTCGGTGAGGAAGGCCACCAGCCGCGCCGCATGCGCGGCCAGCTCGTCCCGGCGGTACAGCGC
The DNA here is from genome assembly GCF_040064235.1 of Amycolatopsis melonis. Classification (NCBI taxonomy): domain Bacteria; kingdom Bacillati; phylum Actinomycetota; class Actinomycetes; order Pseudonocardiales; family Pseudonocardiaceae; genus Amycolatopsis; species Amycolatopsis melonis. The sequence continues at coordinate 655,856 of NZ_JBDZYD010000001.1, read as the reverse complement.
GGGGTTGCCGAGGACGGTGAGCGGCAGGCTGCCGTCCGGGGTCTCGCCGATGACGAACTCGAGGTCGTCGACCTGGCCGGTGGACAGGTCGTGCACGGTCGCGCTACAGCCGCCGAAGAGGCGTTCCTCGCCGACGCGCAGGATGTTCACGGTCGGGCCGAACGGGCGCGGATCGCCGTCCAGTCCCATGTGCCGTCGCACCCGCCGTCCGCGGTAACGCTGGTGGCGCACGCTCTGCTTGATCTCCACGGCCGCCTCGGCGACCAGCTCGCCGCGGGTCATCCCGGGCCGGACCGTCACCGGCACCGGTACCGAGTTCGCCACCATGCCGGGCACCGACCGCATCAGCGCGCCCTTGCGCGCGGTGGTCAGCAGGTTCACCAGGACGTCCGGGGTGCCTGCCATCCGCTGGACGTACGCCGCCGCCGCGGCGATGAGCAGTTCGGGCAGGGCCACCCGGGTCTCCCAGGCGATCTTCTCGAGCTTCCGCGTGACCTCGGCGGGCACCACCGCGGACTCGCGGGCGAAGTCGGTCGCGGGCGCGAACGGGCGGCTCGACAGCGTGGTCGGCGCGAACGTCCGGGAGAACCGGCCCGCCCACATGTCCCGGTCGTCGCCGTGCCGGGCGGGATCGGCCTGGTAGGCCACGTCGTCCTCGACGAGCACGCGCAGCGGCGGCGGCGCTCCTTCGGCGGCCGCCTGTCCGCCGTCGTAGATCTCGGTGATGCGCCGGAACAGCAGGATCTGGCTGAAGCCGTCGGACACGACGTGGTGCACGCACACGTAACCGAGATGGTGCCCGGGGGCGATCCGGATCAGCGCGAACCGGGGCAGCAGCGTCGCGGTGAGGTCGAAGGGCTTGCGGACGTCGGCCTGCATCCACGCTTCGGCCGCTTCGCGGCTCAGGTCGAGCAGGGTGACCTCGGCCTCTTCGGCGACGATGACCTGCTGGGTTTCGCCGTCGTCCCCGCGCGTGAACCGCACGTGCAGGGTCTCGGCTTCCCGGACCGCCTGCCGCACCGCGGAAATCCACCGCCCGGCGTCGAGCGGACCGCGGATGTCGTAGACGCCGCCGAGGTTGTACACCGCATTGCCCGGCTCGCGGACGCACCGCTGCCACAGCTCCGACTGGGCGGCAGTCAGCGGTAGCGCGGTTTCGGGCATCGGGTGCTCCTCTCCGGGGACGGTCGGGGGCCGCCAGTATCGGCAGCCCGCGACTGGCAAACCGCAAAAGCGGAGTTGGCGCCATGCCAGTCCCGGACCGGTGAGGATCGGCGGGTCACCGCCGAGAAAGGGGTCCGAAGTGGACGCAGTCGTCGAGACCCACGAGCTGCGCAAGCGTTTTCCCGGCCACGAGGCCCTGCGCGGCGTCGACCTGCACGTGCCCGCCGGGACCGTGCTGGGCCTGCTGGGCCACAACGGGGCAGGCAAGACCACCACCGTCCGCATCCTCGCGACGTTGCTCGCGCCCGGCGGCGGAACCGCGCGGGTCGCCGGGTTCGACGTCGCCCGCGAGCCGCAGGAGGTGCGGCGGCGGATCGCGCTCGCCGGCCAGTACGCCGCGGTCGACGGCCAGCTCACCGGCCGGGAGAACCTCGTGCTGCTGGGCAGGCTGCTGCGGCTGGGCACGCGGGGCGCCCGCACGCGGGCCGCCGAGCTGCTGGACCGGTTCGGCCTCGCCGCCGCCGCGGACCGCCCGGCGGGCACCTACTCGGGCGGCATGCGCCGCCGGCTCGACCTGGCGTGCTGCCTGGTCACCCGGCCCGCGGTGCTGTTCCTCGACGAGCCGAGCGCCGGGCTGGACCCGGCCAGCAGGCAGCTGCTGTGGACCGAGGTCCGCGAGCAGGTCCGCACCGGCATCACCGTGGTCCTCACCACGCAGTACCTGGAGGAGGCCGACCAGCTCGCCGACCGGATCGCGGTACTGGACTCCGGCAGCGTCGTCGCCGACGGCACCCCGGACGAGCTGAAGCGGAAGGTCGGTGGCGAATGGCTGGGCGTGGTGCTGGCGGATCCGGCCGACGTGGCGGCCGCGGCGGCGGCCCTCGGGCCCGCGGCGACCGACGTCGACCGCGCGGCGGGACGGCTTTCCCTGCCCCTCGACGACGGCATGGCCACGGTCGCCGCGGCGGCGGCCGCGCTCAGCCGCGCCGGGCTGGCCGTCGCCGACTTCGCCGTCCGCCGCCCGTCACTCGACGACGTGTTCCTGGCACTCACCGGCAAGGAGAAAGCCGCATGATCCTCACCGAAACGGCCGCGCTCACCGGGCGGCGGCTGCTGCGGCTGCGCCGCTCGCCGGGCGAGGTACTGGCCGTCACGCTCACCCCGGTGACGATGGTGATCGTGATGGGCTACCTGCTCGACAAGACCATCACCATGCCCGGCGGCGCGAGCTTCACCGACTTCATGATGGCGGGCGTCGCCGCCCAGGTGGCGCTGGCCGGCTTCGGCACGAGCGCGATCGCGGTGGCCGACGACCTCACCGGCGGGCTCGTCGACCGGTTCCGTTCCCTGCCGATCGGCCGGATCCCGGTGCTGCTCGCGCAGTCGCTGTGCGACCTGCTGCTGATGGCGGTGGGGATGGTGATCGCGCTGGCGGTCGGCGGGCTGCTGGGCTGGCGGATCCACACGGGACTGCTGCCCGGCCTGGCCGGCTTCGGGCTGCTGCTCGCGCTGGCGTTCCTGATGTCCTGGACGGGCATCCTGGCCGGGCTGTGGTTCCGCAAGGTGGGCACGGTGGGCCCGCTGTCCGGCCTGGTGCTGGTGGTGGGCTCGTTCCTGTCGACGGCGTTCGTCCCGCCCGACGGCCTGCCGGGCTGGCTGCACGCGATCGCGTCGTGGAGCCCGGTGAGCACGGTGTCGGCGGCGTGCCGCCGCCTGTGGGGCAACCCGGTGGCCGACACCGGGAACAGCGTCGCCGTCGTCCACGCGATCCCGATCGCCCTGGTGTCGATCGCGGTCCTGCTGGCCGTCGTGATCACGGCGTCGTGGCGGGCCTTCCGGTCGGTTTCGGAAAAAACCCCTTGAGGAGAAGAGAAATGAACGCTGTCGAGTCCACTGTGAACACTGCCGCCACGCCGGAGCCGCTGGCACTGGGCCGCCCGGAACAGCCGGTCGCGGCGATCTGCGACCAGTTCTTCGCCCACGGCGGCGCCCTCGCGAGCCGGGCGGTGCAGCCGGTTCCGGGCACCGCGCCGCTGTCGGTCGGGGAGCTGCTCGGGACCCGCATCCAGGCCGGCTGAGCCGCGGGATCCCGGTCAAGCGACGTCATGAACGACTCTTTCCTGTCATCCGATGACAGGAAAGAGTCGTTCATGTCATCCGGCGGTTCCGCTCCGGTCCAAACCGGACACGGTGAGCCTGCCCTCGATGCTCGCGGTGGCCAGGTCGAGCCGCGAGCGGCAGCCGGTCTTCGCGAACAGCCGGGTCAGGTGGCTCTCCACCGTCTTCTCGCTGATCCGCAGCGCGCCCGCGATCTGGCGGTTGGTCAGGCCCTGGCGGATCAGGGCGGTGATCCGCAGCTCCGCCGGGGACAGGTCGTCCGAGGCGAGGTGACGGCGGGGCGGGGTCACGCCGCGTTCGCGCATCCTCGCCTTGATGTTCATGCGCAGCAGGTCGCCACCGAGACGGCGGGCGATGTCGTAGGCCTCGTGCAGCCAGGGCCGCGGCTCGTCGGCGATGAACGAGGCGATCAGGCAGGCGCGCATCAGCTCGCTCTGGTTGTCGTGGCTGCGCACCACTTCGACCGCCGTGCGGGCGCTGGCCAGGTCGCGCTCGGCCAGCCCGGTGACCATCAGCTCGGCCATCTGCAGCCGGCGGCCGCCGTAGCGGCGGTACCACCTGCGGGCCAGCGTCCGCAGCTCGGCGAGCTTGTCCGTGTGGCCCGCCTCGGCCTCCAGCATCGCCAGCCGCACGAGCAGCCAGTGCATCCCGACGGGGTAGCCGCGTTCGGCCGCCTCCGCCGCCCGTTCGTAACCGCGCCAGCCCGCTTCGATCGCCTCGTCCAGCCGGCCGCTGCGCCACATCAGGCCGGTTTCGGCCCAGCTCGCCATCGCCGGGAACGGGCATTCGCCGACGTCGGCCAGCCAGTCGGCCGCGCGCCGGGAATCCCCTTCGCACGACTGGATTTCCGCGGCCAGCAGGCGCGCGTGGCAGTGCACGGGCGTGCTCGGCCGCCCGCTCAGTTCCAGCGCGCGGCTCGCCGAGAGCACCTCGGCCCACTCCCCGCGGTGGTAGCCGGTGATGATCCGGTGGTACAGCGCGAGCGGGCCGTCCTCGGGCGCGCCGTACTCGTCGCCGTACAGGAAACCGAACAGGGCGACCAGGTCGTGCCGGCCCGCCCAGATTTCGAGCTGGTCGCGCACGGACGCGGCGTCCGGTGCGTCGCCGAGCCGGAAGGCGCCGAAGGTGGCCACGAACCCGTCGAGGGTGATCGCCTCGCGGCCGTCGAACCACCGGCCGGTGAACTCCAGCGGCGGGCGGGCCGCCGGGTCGACGGCCAGCCGCGCGGTCACCACCGCGGGGACCGGGACACCCGTGTGCAGCGCCGCCAGCGACGCCGCCACCGCGACGTCGTACTCGTGCCCGTCCGGCACCCCGGTGGCGACCGCCTCGGCGACGACCTCGCGCAGCCAGTCGTAGCGGCCGATCCGGACCAGCAGCCGCAGCAGCGACCGCGTCAGCTCCGGCACGCGGCCGGGGTCGTGGGCCGCGCAGTGCGCCAGCGCGGCGCGGTACCAGCGGGCCGCCGACGCGGGCGCGGCCGGCAGGACGCGGGCGGCTTCGCGGCACAACCGGGCGACGACCTCCGGGCCGCCCTGCAGTTCGGGGCCGGCCAGCGCGGCGTGGTCGGCGGCCGTCGCGGACTGCCCCGGCTCGCGCAGCAGGTGCGCCGCCACCCGCGCGTGGAGCACGCGCACCCGCTGGTCCCCCACGGCGTCCAGCACCGCGGCGGCCAGGGCGGGGCTGGGGACGAACAGCTCGCCACGCTCGTCGCAGCCCAGCACGCCGTCGGCGACGAGCAGGTCGGCGGCCCGGCCGCAGGCGGCGGACTCCCAGCCGACGGCTCCGGCGAGGGCGAGCAGGTCGTCGACCCGGACCGTCCCGGCGGAACCGGCGAGCGCGACCAGTTCCGGAGCAGGCTGCGGCAGCCCGGCCACCCGGCGCACGAGACCGTGCCCGGACGGCAGCGCAATCGGCGCGCCCGGGTCGGCCAGGCACCGCACGCCCCGCACCGGGACCAGCCTGCCGTCCCGTTCGAGCGCGTCCCAGACGGCCAGCACGGCTCCCGGATTGCCGCTCAGGGAACCGAGTGCCTGCCGCACGGCCGGCGCGACGGCCGGGTCGACCGGGCCGCGGGCGGCGATCAGCTCGTCGATCTCGCCGTCGGTCAGCGGCCGCAGGTCGACGACCTGGTCGGCGAGCGCGCTCAGCAGCGTCGGTTCGACGACCTCGTCTTCGCGCCCGGCCGCGAGCACGGTGCAGCCCGCGTAGCGCGCGGCCGCGATCGTGAACCCGGGGTTCGGCACGGCGTGCAGGTCGTCGAAGACCACGGCCGACGGCCCGCTCTGCCGGAGCGCGCCGAACAACCGCGTCAATTCGGTGAACAAAGCGGAACCGGAAGATGAACATTCGATGTCTTCGACGCGGGAAAGCCGATCGACCTCCGCCAGCCGGGTGTCGCAGCGCGTCCCGAATTCCTCGCGGAAGGCGGCCAGCACGGCCGGAATCCCGAATTCGTCGCTTTCCGCGGGCGCGGCGGAAAAACAAACGTGAACAATCTTCATTCCGCGGTCGCGCCACTTCTGCCGCACCGCATCGAGCACCGCCGTCTTGCCCGCCCCGGCCGCGCCCCTGACCACGACGAGAACGGGCCGCCCCGCGACCTTCTCGACGGCGGCGACCTCGTCGCCCCGGCCCGGCAAGGCACCGCAGTCCCGGATCATCGGCCGCCTCCTCCCGTCCGTGGCTGCCGTTCGCGGGTGTGACGAGTGGGCGCCACACTCCTTACGCTGCCCGGCCCAATGTGGGATGAGATGTACCCCATTCGGGGGTCGGTTCTCAAATAGTCGATCACGCATATGGGACGGTGGCCGCTGCGATCACCCGGCCGGGGCGATGGCATGACCCTTCAGTGACACCGGCCACGACGGGCACGGTCACGGACCCGGCGCGCGAGCCAGGGCCGGACGCGGTGACCGGCCAGGCGTGCGTCACCGGCTCCCGACGGGCGCGTGGAGCGGCGAAACAATCGAAATCCGGACCATCCTCCGCAAATTCGGGAAACGTACTTTCGTCCCTTACGGACGTCCGCTTTGCGGGTATGCTTCCCCGGATCCGGAAATGCCCGTGTTCATGGTTGTGAACAGCTGCTGCGGCGGAGGTCCGAATGCGGTTCCCGAGGCTTTCCCTCGCGGTGGCGGCCATGACCGCCGCCGCCCTGCTGCACCCGGTGCCCGTCGCCGCCGACCAGGCCGCCGCCGATGACGACTACGTCAGCTTCGCCCCGGTGACCGGGGGGTTCACCCTCGCGGCGGGCGGGTCGGCCGCGCCGCTGGTGGTCGACGGCGGTGACCACCCCGGTGTGGTCCGGGTGGTGAACGACCTGCGCGACGACGTCGAACGCGTGACCGGGGTCCGCCCCGCCGTGTCGACCGGCACGGTTCCGCAGCGCAGCCAGGTCGTCCTGGTCGGCACGCTCGGGAAGAGCCCGGTGATCGACCGGCTCGCCGCCGACGGCAAGCTCGACGTCTCCGGGGTCTCCGGGAAGTGGGAAACCTCGCTCCAGCAGGTGGTCGACAATCCCCTGCCCACTGTGGACAGAGCGCTGGTGATCGCGGGCAGCGACCCGCGCGGCACGATCTACGGCGTCTACGACGTCTCCCGCCGGATCGGGGTGTCGCCGTGGTACTGGTGGGACGATGTCCCCGCGCGCCACCACGACGCGCTCTACGTGCGGCCCGGACGGCACACCCAGGGCACGCCCGCGGTGCGCTACCGCGGCTTCTTCGTCAACGACGAGAACCCGCAGACCGGCACCTGGGCGCCCGGCGTGTTCGGCCCCGGCAAGGCTTCCGGCTTCCCGCAGGGCCTCAACCACCTGTACTACGAGAAGATCTTCGAGGTCATGCTGCGCCTCAAGGCCAACTACCTGTGGCCCGCGGTGTGGGGCCGGGCCTTCGCCGAGGACGACCCGGACAACCACGCCACCGCCACGCGCTACGGCGTCGTGATGGGCACCTCGCACGAGGCGCCGATGATGCGCGGCATCGAGGAGTGGAACCGGCACCCCAAGGCCTACGGCGGCACCGGCGAGTGGAGCTTCGTGCGCAACGCCGACGCGGTCAAGGCCTACTGGCGCGACGGCATCCGCCGGATGCGGCAGCAGAACATCGAGGGCGTGGTCACCCTCGGCATGCGCGGCAACGGCGACACCAGCCTGCCCGACGGCGGCGGCATCGACCTCATGAAGCAGATCATCGCCGCCCAGCGCCAGATCCTCGGCGAGGAGGGCGCCCTCAAGGCGCCCCAGGTGTGGACGCTCTACAAGGAGGTCCAGCACTACTGGGACGAAGGCCTGCGCGCGCCCGACGACGTCACGGTGGTGTTCACCGACGACAACTGGGGCAACATGCGCAAGGTGCCGGACCGGACGCTCCCGGCCCGCGCCGGCGGCTACGGCCTGTACTACCACTTCGACTACGTCGGCGGCAGCCGCAACTACAAGTGGGCCGACACCGCGAACCTGGGCAACACCTGGGAGCAGCTGCACACGTCGTACGTCTCGGGCATCGACCGGCTCTGGGTCGCCAACGCCGGCGACCTGAAGAACAACGAGCGGGCCACGCAGTTCTTCCTCGACTACGCGTGGAACCCGGCCGCCCTGCCCGCCGAGGGCATCGCGGGCTGGGAACAGCAGTACGCCGCGCAGAACTTCGGCACCACCGCCGCCCCGGCCGTCGCCGGGCTGCTGCACACCTACGGGCAGCTGCAGGCACGCCGCAAGCCGGAGTCGACGAACCGGAAGATGACGCGCAGCGCCTCGGGCGCCGTCTCGACGGACGACACGACGACGCCGTTCAGCATCGAGAACTACGCGGAGCTGGACCGGGTGACCGCCGAGTGGCAGGCCCTCGCCGCGCGCGCCGAGTCGGTCCGGGCGTCGCTGCCGCAGGCCGACCAGGCCGCGTTCCACCAGCTGGTGTTCTATCCGGTGAAGGCGACGGCGAACCTCTACGCGCTGCGGCAGGCGCAGTTCCTCAACCGTCGCTATTGGACACAGGGCCGAGCGGCCACCAACGACCTGGCCGCCACGGCGGAGGCCCGGCTCGCCGACGACCAGGCGATGTCGGCCTACTACAACACCACGCTCTCGGGCGGGAAGTGGCGTGGCTGGCAGACGCAGACCAAGTTCGGCTACGGCGACAAGGACCGCTACGGCAGCAACGCGAGCTGGCAGGAACCGCCGAAGCCCGACCAGATCTATCCCGCGCTGCACCGCATCACCGTGCCGGACGCGGCCGAGATGGGCGTCGCGATCGCCGGGTCGCGGGAGTGGTGGCCCGCCGCCGGCTCGGCCGCGGTGCTGCCGGCGTTCAGCCCGTTCCAGACGCAGGCGGCGCAGTACATCGAGGTCTTCAACCGCGGTGCCACGGCGTTCGCCTACCGGATCGCCGCGCCGGTGCCGTGGCTGAAGGTCTCCCCCGCTGAGGGGAGCGTGGGCAAGCAGGTCCGCGCCACGCTCACCGTCGACTGGGCGCAGGCGCCCCGCGGGACGACCCGGGTGCCGGTCACCGTGACCGGCGCGGGCCGCACCGTCACGGTCGAGGCCGTCGTGGACAACCCGGCGAGCCTGCCGCCGTCCGGGTTCGTCGAGGCGAACGGGTACGTGTCGATGGAGGCCGACCACTACACCGCCGCGGCCGGGGGCTCCGGCGTGTCGTGGCAGCGCATCCCGGACGCGGGGCGGACCGGCTCCGCGCTGACGCCGGTGCCGCCCACCGCGCCCGCGCAGACCCCGGGCTCCGGGCCGCGGCTGGAGTACCGGATGAACCTCACCACCGCGGGCCCGGTCACCGTCTGGACGTACCTGTCGCCGCGCAACAACGTCCTGCCCGGCAGCGGCATCCGGTACGCGGTTTCGCTCGACGACCAGCCGCCCAAGACGGTGAACACCACGGCGGGCGTGGACGACCTGACGATGAACGCGCTGTGGGGCATGGTCACGGCCGACGCGGTCAACCGGACCTCGGCGACCTTCACGGTGGCCGCGCCCGGCGTCCACACCCTCAAGTTCTGGATGGTCGACCCGACCGTGGTGGCGCAGAAGTTCGTCGTCGACACCGGCGGGCTCGCCGACAGCTATCTCGGACCGCCGGAGAGCTACCGCGCCGGGTGAACGTGCATCACCCTGACGAGTGATCTTCGTCGCGCCGGTCCCGCGTCGCTCGCGCCGGAAAGCCCGGTGTGCCAAGCAAACCGGCTCCGACGGCGCCGGGCGCGTCCGGGAGCGCTGCCGCTAGTCTGGCCGGAGCCCGTCCGCGGGCACCCCGGAACGAGCAGAGCGAGAAGCGTGCAGCCTGACCGATTCGTCCCGCCGTCGGAGCGGATCGCCCTCGAAGTCGTCGAGGCACTCCGCACGCCCGGCCGTCCGGTGCTGACCGTCCTCAGCGGACCGGCAGGCCCCGACCTCACCGCGGTCGAGGCCTGCCTGACCCGGCACCTCACCGAGGACCCGCCGCCGGGGTTCGCCCAGGTGCGGGTGGTCGACCTCGCGTTCGCCGGCTCCGCCTCCGGGGCGGCCCAGCTGGAGCGGATCCCGCCGTCGGCACTGCTGCGCGCGGCGGCAGGCACGCTGCTGCTGCTCAAGGACGTCCACCTGATGCCGGCCGACGGCATCGGCTCGCTCGACACGCTGGTCCGGCAGCTGGCCACCACGAAGTCCGCCTGCGTGTGCACCGTGGGCCTGCCCCTGCCCGCGGCGGCCCGCGAAGCCTTCCACGAGAGCGCGGCGCGGCTGCACCGCGACGGCCTGCTCCACCACGTCACCCTGCGCCCGCTCCCCCGCGCCGAGCTGCCCGCGCTCGCCACCGGCCTGCTCGGCGCGGTGCCCGAGCCGCTGCTCACCGACCGCCTGTGGCAGGTCACCCGCGGCTGGCCCGCCGTGGTCGAGACGGCGCTGCGGCTCGGCCAGGCGAACGACCTCGTGCGCGTGGTCGACCGGCACGCCTACACGACCGGCGCGCCGCCGCCGTCCCGGATCTCCGGGCAGCACGAGCTGCTCACGGCGATCCGCCGCCGGGGCGCGACCGCGTGGGCCGCGGCCAAGGCGATCGCGGTGCTGCGCCTGCTCGGCCCGGCCGCCACGCGGCTGGTCGCCGAAGCCCTCGGCACGTCCGAGGCGCAGGCCCGGCACGAGCTGGACCTGCTGGCCGGGGCCGGGGTGCTGCGGCATTCCCGCGCCCGGGACACCTGGACGTTCCGGCAGCCGGTGGTGGCGATCGCGCTGACCGCCGCGCTCGGCCCGTACGAGCGGCGGCGGCTGGCCCAGATCGCCGTCCAGGCACTGTGGTCGGGCACCGCGCGCACCGCCGAGCCTGCCTACCTGCCCGACCAGCTGGTCAAGGCGGGACGGCTGGTCGACCCCGGCCGGGCGGCCGCGGAACTGCTCGCCCACGCCCGCGCCGTGCCGCCGGGCGGCGAAGAGCAGGCCCTGCCCTGGCTGCGGGCGGCGGCCGAGCTCACCGCCGACCCGGCCGAGCGGGCCCGGATCCTGCTGCTGCACGCCCGGACCGCGTTCGGCGGCGGCGACCCGGTGCAGGCGCTGGAGTCGGCCGAAACGGTGTTGCGCTCGCACGCCGCGGAGATCCCCGAAGGCGAGCTGCTCGACGTCTGCTTCGTCTACCTGACCGCGCTGTCCGAAGCCGGACGACGCGACGAGCTGGCGGAAATCGCCGGCGGCAGCGCGTCACCGGTCACCGCGGGCGGCCCGCTCGAAGGCCTGGTCGCCCGCGCGTTCGCGTTGTCGCTGCTCGGCCGCTGGCGGGAGACGCACGAACTGGTGCGGCGGATCGGCGCGGACCCCTGCTACCCCAAGGTCGCGGGCGCCGTCCGGTTGTTCGGTTCCGTCGTGGACCTGTGGCTCGGCGACCGCACGGCGTTCGACCACGACGCCGCCGAGCTGGGCCGCCGGATCGAGGCGGGCGAGCGGCCGTCCGCGGAGCTGGACGCCCACGTCGGCGCGCTGGTGGCGTTGAGCGAACTGCGTCAGGCGGACCAGCTGCTGAAGGACGCGCCGCAGGTGCCGGTCCGGCTGAGCACGCCGGAGCGGATGATCCTGACGGTGGGCGCCGGGCGGTTCGACGACGCCATGGAGCTGGCCCGCAAGCACATCGCCGCCAGCGCGGCGGGCGGCTGCGACCCGGTCGAGACGGTGCTGTTCCAGCTCGTCTCGACCATCCAGCTGTGCCGGGGCCGGCTGTCCCGCGCCCGCGAGCTGCTCGCCACGGCACGCGCCCGCGGCCCGGCCATGCCGCACCTGCTGGCGATCCCGGAGGCGCTGTACGAGCGGGCGCACGGCGAATTCGGGCGCACGGAGTCGATCCTGCGGTCGGCGGTGTACCAGGCCGAGCAGAACGGCGTGGTGGCGCACGCGGACCTGCTGTGGATCGCGCTGGCCGACATCGCCGTCCGCACGCAGCGGACCGAGCCCCTCCCGCAGTACCTGCGCAAGCTCGAGCAGGTGGCGGCCCGCATGGGCACCGAGCGCGCGGAGTTCAACCGCCTCACGCTGCACGCACTGGTGCACGCCGACAACGCGGCGGCGAAGGGCGCGATGGAACTGCTGCGCCTGCGCGACCAGCCACTGGAGCAGGCCGTGGCCCTGGAACGGTTCGTGCGCTACGGGCTGGGCGAGCCCGCGGCGCTGCTGCCGGAGTCCTACGCCATTTTCGGCGAGATGGACGCGCTGATGAGCCGGTCCTGGTCACGCACGCTGATGCGCCAGTACGGGGTCCAGGTGCCGGGCCGCCAGACAACGCTCGCGGAGAACGAGCGCCTGCTGGCGGTGCTCGTGGCCGAGGGGCTGGGCAACAAGCAGATCGCCACCCTGCTGCAGACGGGCGAGAAGAGCGTGGAGGGCAGGCTGACCCGGCTGTTCCAGCGAACGGGCTACCGGTCCCGGGTCGAACTGGCGACGGCGATCCTCACCGGCCAGTTCTCGGAAACCTGACCGCACTGAAGGCACTTTCCTTGCCTGTGGCGCAAGGAAAGTGCCCTTCGCTGCGCCAGATGCAAGCAAGGTGCCCTTCAGCGCACGTCCCAGCCCACCCGGCAACGTGCCGGGACCGGCCGGGTGAGCGTGCTCGCCGCCGGTCCGCGGTCGTGGGGGGGGGGTGGGGGGGGGGGGCGGCTTAAAAACCACCGCCCCGCCCCGGCGGACCCCCGCCGGGGGGCGGGCGGTGAGTGGTAATTCGCGTTCTAACGCGAATTACCACTCACGACAAGCCGCGGCAGACCACTCACGTGGCCTCGTCCGCGTCGTTCACGGGGATGAACGCTCGCCGGTGTCGAGGCCGAGGGCGGCGACCAGGTCGGCGACCCGGTGGTGGGCTTCGAGCGGGTGCCGCAGGCGGCCTTCCGGGTGGATCCGGTAGTGGTTGCGCCGTCCCACGCGCTCGCGCTCGAGGTAGCCCTCCGCGATCAGGTCGGCGAGGATCAGCTGCACCCCGCGTTCGGTGATGCCGACGCGCTCGGCGATGTCGTGCAGCGTCCGGTCGGGGTCCGCGGCCACGCACAGCAGGACGTGCGCGTGGTTGCTGAGGAACGTCCACGAAGCCATACCGGACACGGTAGCCCGGCCGTCCGAACTTGACAGACGAACTGGAGTTCGTCATTCTGGAGGCACGGAGGGGAGTACCCGCCCGGTCCGGCATCGTCAGTCCGGCTGCCCGCGCAGCCCGGTGCCGGCGCCACGTCCGCGTGGCCGGGGAGACCTCTGGTTCGCCATCGAACCAGAGGAGTCTGTCGTGACCGTCCCGATCTGGGCCTGGGCCGCCGTGCTCGGCGTGATCCTGCTGATGCTCGCCGTCGACCTGCTCGCCCACCGCCGTGCGCACGTGGTCGGCGTCCGGGAAGCCCTCGCGTGGTCCGCGGTGTGGGTCGCGCTCGGCGTGGCCTTCGGCCTCGTGGTCTGGCAGGTCTGGGGCGGGGAGTTCGCGGGCCAGTACTTCGCCGGCTACGTCATCGAGAAGTCGCTGGCCGTCGACAACGTCTTCGTCTTCGCGATCATCTTCGGCTACTTCGCGGTCCCCCGCGAATACCAGCACCGCATCCTGTTCTACGGCGTGCTCGGCGCGCTGGTGTTCCGTGCGGTGTTCATCGCCGCCGGCTCGGTGCTGATCGCGAGCTTCGCGTGGATCCTGTACGTCTTCGGCGCCTTCCTGGTGCTGACCGGGATCCGGATGGCGCTGCACCGCGACGAGACCGTCGACTACGACAAGAACGTCGTGCTGCGGGCGTTCCGCCGGATCGTCCCGTCCACGGATCGCTTACACGGCAAGAAGTTCCTCGTCCGCGAGGCGGGCCGCTGGGTGGCAACGCCGCTGCTCACCGTGCTGGTGCTGATCGAGGTCACCGACGTCGTCTTCGCGGTCGACTCGATCCCGGCGATCTTCGCGGTCACGCAGGAGCCGTTCCTCGTGTTCACCTCGAACGCCTTCGCGATCCTCGGCCTGCGGGCGATGTACTTCCTGCTCGCCGACCTGATGCACCGGTTCGTCTACCTCAAGATCGGCCTGGCACTGGTGCTGGTCTGGGTCGGCGTGAAGATGCTGCTGCTGGAGGTCGTCAAGATCCCGACCCCGCTGTCGCTGGCGGTGGTGGCCGCGATCCTCGCCACGGCGATCGCCGCGGGCCTGCTCCGCACGCGCGTCAAAGCCTGAACCGTCGAAAGGAACGATCACCATGCGCTCGACGAAACTCGCCGCGGCCGTCCTCACCGCCGGCCTGGTCCTCACCGGCTGCGGGGTCGCCGAAACGGCAGGCCAGGTGAGCAACGCCGCCTCGACCGCGGCGGTCTGCGCGGACGCGATCCGCATCGCGACGGCCAACGCGGACCCGGCCGACCCGAAGGCGGCAGCCGACCGCGCCCACGAGGCGGCAGGCGAGCTGACCGGCCTGGCGTCCCGTGCGGGCAACACGACGGTCGGCGAAGCGATCAACAGCCTGGCGGCGACGCTGCGCGAGACGACGGTCGAGGACCTCGTCTCGGCCCCGGCGAACTGGGTGCAGAAGAAGGCCGACCAGGTGTCGGCGCTGACGAAGGCCTGCGCCGGCTGACGCTCGGCTGGGCGACCTCCCTTCACGAGAGGACTGCATGACCGAACTCACCGGGGTGGCCGGCTGGGCCGTCGGGCTGATGGAATCGCTCGGCGGCCCCGGCGCCGCGCTCGTCGTCGGGCTCGACAACCTCTTCCCGCCGCTGCCCAGCGAACTGGTGCTGCCCCTGGCCGGGTTCGCCGCCGGGCGGGGGTCGTTCAGCCTCGGTGCCGCCCTCTTCTGGACGACGCTCGGGTCCGTCGCCGGGGCCGTGGTCGTCTACCTCGCCGGGGCGCTGCTGGGGCACGACCGCATGCGGCGGCTGGCCGGGCGGCTCCCGCTGGTCGGGACCGCCGACTTCGACCGCACCGCCGCCTGGTTCGCCAAGCACGGCGGCAAGGCCGTCTTCTTCGGCCGCATGATCCCGGTCTTCCGCAGCCTCGTCTCCGTTCCCGCCGGCGTCGAACGGATGCCGTTCGGGCGCTTCCTGCTCTTCACCACCGCGGGCAGCCTGATCTGGAACACCGTGTTCGTCGTCGCGGGCTACCTGCTCGGCGAGAACTGGCCGCTGGTCGAGCGATATGCCACGTTCTTCCAGTACGTCGTGTTCGCCGGGCTCACCGTCGCAATCGGACTGTTCGTGGTCCGCCGGATCAAGGCACGCAACGGCGTTTAGAGTCTCTCCCATGACTCAAGCCGTCGTGTCCGCCCTGCGGGAACGCGTGTATGCGACGCTGGTCGGCCTGTCGACCGTGCTGCTGCTGGTGAACTACGCGAGCGAGACGTCGGCGACCGAGGCCTTCGCCGACGTCGCGGCCGCCATGGGTGCCCTGTGCCTGGCGGGCGGGTTCGCCGACGTGAGCGCGCACCGCATCGCGCACGGCCGCTTCCCCCGCGGCCACGACCTGCGCCACATCGTCAAGGCGGCGAGCCACGTCCTGGAAACCGCCCTGCTCCCCCTGCTCAGCGTCGGCGCCGCCGTGCTGGGCTGGCTGCCGCTGCGCACCGCGCTGTGGCTCGCCGCCCTGTCGCTGGTGCTCACGATCGCCGCGCTGGCGCTGCTCGCCACGCGGCGCACCGCCGTGCGGTGGCCGGTCAAGCTGCTGCTGTTCGTCGTCGAGATGGCGATCGCGCTCGCCGTGGTGGCGGTGAAGCTGCTGGCCCACTGACGGGACGCTTTTTGCGGATTGCCAGTCCGCCCGTGGCGATACTGGCGTCCCATCGTCCCGAGGAGCACCGCGTATGGCCAGCCGCGTCGCCCTGCCCCTGACCGCCGCGCAGACCGAGCTGTGGTACCGCTGGGAAGAAGCGCAGGACAAGGCGGTCTTCAACGTTGCCGGGTCCTTCGACATCCGTGGCCCGTTCGACCCCGAGCTGTGGACCGCGGCCGTGCGGCAGGTCGTGCGCGAGGCCGAGACGCTGCGGGTCCGCTTCGAAGTGGTGGACGGCGAGCCGCGCCAGGTGGTCGAGCCCGCCGGGGTGGACGTCCCGGTGGTCGACCTGAGCCGGGAACCCGATCCGCGCGCGGCGGCCGACGCGGCGCTGTGGGCCGACCTGCGGACCCCGTTCGACGTCTCCGTGCCGCTCGTGCCCCGCTGCCGGGTCTACCGGCTCGGCGGCGGCCGGTGGTACTTCTCCTTCTGCGCCCACCACCTCGTCGACGACGGCTTCAGCCAGGGCCTGCTGCTGCAGCGCATCACCGAGGTCTACGACGCGCTGGTGGCCGGCCGCCCGGCCGGCGACGGCGCGTTCCTCCCGCTGGCCCGCCTCGTCGAGGACGACCGCGCCTACCACGACGGCTCGGCGGAGTTCGAAAAGGACCGTGCACTGTGGACGACGCGGTTTCCGTCCGCACCCGCGTTCACCAGCCTCACCGGCCGCGCCCCGGCGCTCGCCACCGGGCTCGTGCGGCGGTCCGCGCGGGTGTCCCCGGCCACGGCCGAGCGGCTGAAGGCGGCCGCGTGGCAGGCGCGGGTCGCGCTGCCGGAGATCGTCGTCGCGGCGACGGCGGCCTTCGTGCAGCGGATGACCGCCTCCCCGGACGTACTCCTGACCCTGCTGACGGCCGCGCGCCGCGGTGGCGCCGCGCGGCGGGTGCCCGGCATGGTCGCCAACCAGCTGCCGCTGCCGCTGACCGTCCGCCCGGGCATGACCCGCGACGAGCTGCTCCGGCACACCGCCGAGGAAACCCGGCTCACGCTGCGGCACCAGCGCTACCGCGGACGGCTGGTGCGCGGCCACATGGGCCTGCCGGGTGACGTCCGCCCGTTCGGCCCGGCGGTCAACGTCCTGGGCGTGGGACAGCCGCGGTTCGGCGGCTGCGAGGCGATCGGGCACATCCTGTCCACCGGGCCGGTGGACGACATCGAGTTCATCATCGGCGAGACCGAAAGCGACGGGCTGTCCGTCGACCTCAACGCCAACCCGGCGCTGTACACCGGCGACGAACTCGACGCGCTGCTGACGCTCTTCGTGGACTTCCTGACCGAGTTCGCGGACTTTCCCGGGGACCGGCCGCTGGCCCGGCTGGAGACCGGACCGGCCCGCCCGCAGTGGGGGCAGGGCGAGCCGTATCCCGGCCCCGAGGACCTGGGCGCGTTGCTGCACGCCGTTTCCGCTACCGCGCCGGACACGGTCGCCGTGGTGGAGGACGGCCGCACCTGGTCGTATGGCGAGCTGCTGGCCGTCGCGCGCAAGGTTTCCGCCGGTCTCGTGGCCGCCGGGGCGGGCGCGGAGTCCGTAGTCGGCGTCGCGGTCGAGCCCGGTGGCGCGTTCGCGGCCGCGGTGCTGGGCGTGTGGGGCGCGGGCGCGGCGGTCGAGGAGACCGTCCCCGGTGACGCCGAATTCCTCGTCACGTGCCGGAAGCGGGAAGAGGCCGGCCAGCGGGTGATCGTCGTTGACGATCTTCCCGAAGCCGCGGACTTCGCTTTCGTGGCAAGACATCCCGGCAACGCCGCCGTCCTGACCGGTCCGAAGCGGACAGTGGTGTGCGACGCCGGGCTGATGAATCAGCTCCGGGCAGCCGACGCCGTGCCGCAGAACGCGTTCTGGCAGCTGTTCGCCGCGCTGAGTGTGGACGGCCGGATCGCCGAGTGCTCCAGTGACGTCCACATCGGACAGACGGTGCCCGGCACCCGCATCGCCGTGCTGGGCCCGGATCTGCGTGCGGTACCCGACGGCGTCACCGGCGAGGTGTACGTCGGCGGGGCCGGGGTGGCCCGCGGCTTCGCCGGTGACCCGGCGGCCACCGCGCTCCGGTTCGTCGCCGACCCGGCCGGGCCGCCGGGCTCGCGAATGGTCCGGACCGGTGACCGGGGTCGCTGGAGTCCCACCGGCGAACTGGAGATCGTCGACACCGCAAGCATCCGCGGGGTCCCCGTCGACCTCGGCGCGGTCGGCGCTGCACTGCGGGAACTCGACGGCGTGCGCAACGCGGTCGCGGTCGTGCGCCCCAGCCCGGGCGGTGAGCCGTTCCTGATCGGGTACGTCGAGGGTGAGCCGGACCTCTCCCGCGCGCGGGAGGTGATGACCGCCGGGCTCCCGGCCGCCGTGGCACCCCTGGTCCTGGTCGCGCCCGTCGATCGGATTCCCTTGGGCCGCAACGGAAAGATCGACCGCGAGCACCTTCCGGAACCGCCGTGGCCCGCGGCGCCCGGGGAACAGCCCCGCGACGAGCGGGAGGAAGCGCTCGCGCAGCTGTTCGCGGAAGTGCTCGGGCGGCCCGGCTCCGGTGCCGGGGACGACTTCTTCGCCCTCGGCGGGCACTCGCTGCTCGCCATCCGGCTGGTCCGGCGGATCCGCGAGGTCTTCGGGGCCGACCTGCCGGTTTCGGCCGTGTTCGAGGCGCCGACGGTGGCGGCACTGGCCGCGGCGATCGCGGCGAACGGCGGCCACGCCCGGCCGCAGCTGCGGACGGCGCCGCGGCCGGACCGGGTGCCGCTGTCCTATGCCCAGCAGCAGCTGTGGTTCCTCGAACAGTACGGCGAAGCCGGGTCCGCCTACCACGTTCCCGTGCTCGTGCGCCTTTCCGGCGCGGTCGACACGGCCGCGCTGCACCTGGCGCTCGGCGACCTGCTCGCCCGGCACGAGAGCCTCCGCACGGTGTTCCCGACCCACGACGAGGTGCCCTACCAGCACGTCCTCGATCCGGACACGGCCTTGCAGCGCCTGGCGTTCGACACCGTGCCGATCGCCGAAGCCGACCTCGACGCCGCGGTGTCGGTGGCCGTGCAGCGGCCGTTCGCCCTGGCCACGGACCTGCCGCTGCGGGCCCGGCTGTTCCGCCTCGCCCCGGACCGCCACGTGCTGCTGCTGGTCATGCACCACATCACCGGCGACGCGATGTCGTGGGCCCCGGTGTGGCGTGACTTCACCGCCGCCTACGAGACGCGCGCCCGCGGCGAGATCCCCGCGGCGGCGGAACTGCCCGCCCAGTACGCGGACTTCGCGGTGTGGCAACGGGAAATGCTGGGCTCGGAGTCCGATCCGGACAGCCTGGTCCGCCGCCAGCTGGACTTCTGGCGGGCGACCCTCTCCGGAGCGCCGGACGAGCTGGCGCTCCCGTTCGACCGTCCACGAGCGACCGCGGCCTCCCCCGCCGGCGGCCGGGTCCCGTTCGTGGTGGACGCCGCCACGCACGACCGGCTCGCGAGCCTCGCCCAGCGCGGCGGGGCGACGGTGTTCATGGTGGTCCAGGCGGCGTTCGCGGTCCTGCTGGAGAAGCTGGGCGCGGGCACCGACATCCCGATCGGGACGGCCTCCGCGGGACGGCCGGACCAGGCGCTGGACGACCTGGTCGGCTACTTCGTCAACACGGTGGTGCTGCGCACCGACGTCTCGGGCGACCCGTCGTTCGACGAGCTGCTGGCCCGCGTCCGGGAGACCGACCTGGCCGCGTTCGCCCACCAGGACGTGCCGTTCGAGCTGGTCGTCGACGCGCTCAACCCGGCGCGCTCGCTCACGCGCAACCCGCTGTTCCAGGTCATGGTCGTCTCCCGCGCCCAGGCCGACCGGCACGGCGACCTGGCAGGCGTCCAGGCCACCGTGGAGGAGCTGCCCACCGCGACCGCGAAGTTCGACCTGCTCCTGGACTACGCGGAGTCCTTCGACGGCACCACACCGGCCGGGCTCACGGGAGCCCTGGAGTACCGCGCGGACCTGTTCGACGCCGAAACCGCCGAGCGGCTGGCCGGACGGCTGGCCCGGGTGCTCAACGCCGTCGCGGCCGCGCCCGGCCGGGCGATCTCCGCCATCGACGTCCTGGCCGACGACGAGCGGCACCAGGTGGTGACCGCGTGGAACGACACCGCGCACCCGGTCCCGGCGGTGACGATGCCGGAACTGTTCGCCGCGCAGGCGATCGCGACGCCGGACGCTCCCGCCCTGGTGTTCGAGGGCGAAACCGTGACGTACGCGGACATGGCCGCGCGCGTCGACCGGCTGGCCGGGGCACTCGCGGCGGCCGGGGCGGGGCCGGAGCGGGTGGTGGCCGTGGTGCTGCCGCGCTCGGCGGACCTCGTCGTGACGCTGCACGCGATCGCGCGGTCGGGCGCGGCGTTCCTGCCGGTCGACCCGGACTACCCCGCCCAGCGGATCGGGCACCTGCTCGGCGACGCCGACCCCGTCCTGGTCGTCACCAACGCCGCCGCGGCCGGGCTGATTCCGGCCACTGTGGACAGTCCGGTGCTGTCGCTCGACGACGACCTCCCGCCGTCGCGGCCCCTGCCGGATATCCGCCTGCGCGGGGACAACGCCGCCTACGTGCTCTACACCTCGGGCTCGACCGGCAAGCCGAAGGGTGCCGTGGTGTCCCACGCGGCGCTGGCGAACCGGGTGCTGTGGATGCAGGGCGCCTACGGCCTTTCCGCCGGCGACCGCGTGCTGCAGAAGACCTCCTGTGGGTTCGACGTGTCGGTGTGGGAGTTCTTCTGGCCGCTGGTCGTCGGGGCGACGCTGGTCGTGGCCCGCCCGGACGGGCACCGCGACCCGTGGTACCTGGCCGAGGTGATCCGGCGCGAGGGCGTGACCGACCTGCACTTCGTGCCGTCGATGCTGCGCGAGTTCCTGCGCGTGGCCGACGCCGCCGCGTGCACCGGCCTGCGCCGCGTCTACTGCAGCGGGGAAGCGCTTTCCCCCGCGCTGCGCGAGGACTTCCACGCGAAGCTCGGCGCCGAGCTGCACAACCTCTACGGCCCGACCGAGGCCGCCATCGACGTCACGGCGTGGGCGTCACCGGCAGGCCGGGAACTGCCGGTGGTGCCGATCGGGCGGCCGGTGTGGAACACCCGGCTGTACGTGCTGGACGACCGGCTGCGGCCGGTGCCGCCGGGCGCGCCCGGGGAGCTGTATCTCGCGGGCGTCCAGCTCGCCCGCGGCTACTTCGGCCGGCCGGGACTGACCGCGGAACGGTTCGTGGCGAGCCCGTTCGGCGACGGCGAGCGGCTGTACCGCACCGGGGACCGGGCCCGCTGGAACCGCCACGGCGAGATCGAGTACCTCGGCCGGGCCGACCACCAGGTCAAGGTCCGCGGGGTGCGGATCGAGCCGGGCGAGATCGAGGCGGTGCTGCGGAGCCACGACACCGTCGCCGACGTCGTGGTGCTGGCCCTCCCCGACCCGGCGGGCGACCACGAGCTGGTGGCCTACGTCGTCGCGGCACCCGGTGCCGTGTGCGACGCCGAGGTGCTGCGCGCCCACGCCGCGAAGCGGCTGCCCGCCGTGATGGTGCCCGCCGCGGTCGTGGCGCTGGAGGAGTTCCCGGTGACCGCCCACGGCAAGCTCGACCGCGCGGCACTGCCCCGCCCCGCGCGGGTGCCGTCCGGCGCGGAGACTCCCGCACGCGTGCCGGTCGAGCTGCCCGCCGGAGCCCGCGAACGGCTGGCTGCCCTCGCGGCGGAGGCCGGGGTGCCCGCCGAGGCCGCGCTGCGGGCGGTGTGGACGATCGTGGTCGCCAAGCTCGGTCTCGGTGACGACGTGCCGCCACTGCCGGGCACGATGACGGTCCGCGAACTGCTCCGGCAGGCCACCGTCGACGGCGAGCTGGACTACGAAGCGGGGCTGTTCGGCCCGGCCGGACCGGCCGAGCTGCGCGCCTGCTTCGCCGCGGCCGTCGACGGCGTGCTGGCGGACCCGGACGGCCCGGCCATTGCGGTGGACCTGGGCGGCGGGACCGCGGCCACCGCAACCCCGCACGAAGCGACCCAGGCAACGCTGGTCGACCTCTGGGAAGCACAGGTCGCCGCCTCGGCGGACCGCATCGCCGTCACCTGCGGCCGCGAGCAGGTGACCTACCGGGACCTCGACGCACGAGCCAACCGGCTCGCGCACGCGCTGATCGCCCGCGGCGTCGGTCCCGACAAGCTGGTCGCGTTGCTGCTGCCCCGCTCGGCAGACCTCGTCGCCGCCGTCCTGGCCGTGCTCAAGGCCGGAGGCGCCTACCTGCCGCTCGACCCCGACCACCCCACCGGCCACCTCGGCTACGTGCTCGGCGACGCGAAACCGTCGCTGGTCATCGCTCCGCACGCCGTCGAGACCGGGCTGCCCTGCCTCGCACTCGACGACCCCGGGCTCGCCGGGTACCCACCCACCGCGCCCGGGCAGCGGATCCTGCCGGGTCAGCTCGCCTACGTCATCTACACCTCCGGCTCGACCGGGCGGGCGAAGGGCGTCCTCGTCTCGCACGCCAACGTGACCCGCCTGTTCGCCTCGACTGCCCGCTGGTTCGGCTTCGGGCCGGACCAGGTCTGGACCCTCTACCACTCCTACGCGTTCGACTTCTCGGTGTGGGAACTGTGGGGTGCCCTGCTGCACGGCGGCCGCCTGGTCGTCGTCCCGCTGGACACCGCCCGTACCCCGCACCAGTTCCGGCAGCTGCTCACCGAGGAGCAGGTCACGACCGTCTGCCAGACGCCGTCGGCCTTCCTGCACCTCACCGCGGACCACACCGGGGCCGAGCCGGGGCCGCACACCGTGATCTTCGGCGGCGAGGCACTCGAACCACGCCGGCTGGCGGACTGGTACGCCCGGCACTCCGGCGAAGGCCCGCGGCTGGTCAACATGTACGGCATCACCGAGACGACCGTGCACGTCACCTACCGGGAGCTGACCGCGGACTCGGTGACCCACGACGGCAGCCCGATCGGCGTGCCGATCCCCGACCTGCGGGTGTTCGTGCTCGACCGCGGCCTGCGGCCGGTCCCGGCCGGGGTGCCCGGCGAGCTGTACGTGGCCGGGCCGGGACTCGCCCGCGGCTACCTCGGCCGCGCCGGGCTGACCGCCTCCCGGTTCGTGGCCTGCCCGTCCGGCGGGCCGGGCGAGCGGATGTACCGGACCGGCGACCTCGCCCGCCGGAGCCACACCGGCGAGCTGGAGTACGTCGGCCGGGCCGACGACCAGGTCAAGATCTCCGGGTACCGGATCGAGCCGGGCGAGGTCGAGTCCGTGCTGGCCACGCACCCCGCGGTCGGCCGGGTCGCGGCCGGTGCGGTCCGGGACCAGCTGGTCGCCTACGTCGTCCCGGCGGCCGGGGCCGTGCTCGACGTCGAGGAGCTGCGTGCCTGGGCCAGGACGCAGCTGCCCGCGTACCTGGTGCCGTCGGCGTTCCTCGTCCTGGGCGAGCTTCCGTTGACACCCAACGGGAAGCTCGACCGGCGGGCGCTGCCCGACCCGGTTTTCCCGGGCGGGCAGGGACGGCAGCCCGCGACCGCGGCCGAAGCGAAGCTGTGTGCGCTGTTCGCCGACGTGCTGGGCGTCGACCGGGTGTCGCCGGACGACGAGTTCTTCGCCCTCGGCGGGCATTCCCTGCTGGCCGCGCGGCTGGTGGGCCGGATCCACGCGGAGTTCGGCGTGGCACTGAGCGTCCGGGCGGTGTTCGAAGAGCGGACCGTGGCGAAGCTGCTGACGGCGATCGGCCAGGCGGCTTCGGCCCCGCTCCCGGCGGTGCGCGGGCCGCGTCCCGACCGCCTGCCGCTTTCCCCCGCCCAGGAACGGATCTGGGTGGAGCAGCGGCTTTCCGGGCCGTCCGCGCTGTACAACATCACGGCCGCGGTCCGGCTGTCCGGCCCGCTCGACCGCGACGCCCTGCGCGCCGCGCTGACGGACGTCGTCGCGCGTCACGAGAGCCTGCGGACGGTCGTCGCCGACGCCGACGGCGTGGCGTACCAGCGGATCCGCGACCACGCCGAGCCCGCTCTGCCGGTCACCGAGGTCTCCGCCGACGCGCTCGGCGACGCGGTCGCGGCCCACGCGCGGGAACCGTTCGACCTCGCCGAAGACCTGCCGCTGCGCGCCCACCTGTTCGTCCTCGGCACGCACGAGCACGTGCTTTCCCTTGTCCTGCACCACATCGCCGCCGATGGCTGGTCGCTGGACCCGCTCGCCCGCGACCTCTCGCGCGCCTACGCGGCGAGGCTGCGCGGACAGGCGCCCGGCTGGACACCGTTGCCGCTGCAGTACGCGGACTACGTGCTGGCACAACGGGAACGGCCGGACGACGAGCAGGTGGCGTTCTGGCGGCGGACCCTCGACGGCCTGCCCGAGGAGCTGCCGCTGCCCACCGACCGGCCGCGGCCGGCCACGCCGTCCCACCGCGGCGACGTCGTCGAATTCGCCGTCGACGCGGGCCTGCGGCGCGGGATCGCGCGGCTCGCGGCGACGACCGGGGCGACGGAGTTCATGGTGGTGCACGCGGCCCTCGCCACCCTGCTCGGCAAGCTGGGCGCGGGCACGGACATCCCGATCGGCACCCCGGTGGCCGGTCGCGGCGACACCGCGCTCGACGACGTCGTCGGCCTGTTCGTCAACACCCTCGTGCTGCGGGTGGACCTGTCCGGGCGGCCGACGTTCCGCGAGCTGCTGGAGCGGGTGCGCGAAGCCGACGTCGCCGCGCTGGCCCACCAGGACGTCCCGTTCGCGCGGGTGACGAACGGGCGGCGGCCGTTCGGTGTGCTGCTGGCGTTCCAGACCACGGCCGAGCCGCGGCTGGACCTGCCCGGCCTGACCGCGCAGATCGTGCCTTCAGGCACCGGCACCGCGAAGTTCGACCTGTCTTTCGCCCTCGTCCCGCGGGACGGCGAAGGCATGCAGGGCTACCTCGAATTCGCCACCGACCTCTTCGACCGCTCGACGGCGGAGGCGCTGGCCGGCCGGCTGGTCCAGGTGCTGGCCGCCGCCGTGGCGGCCCCGGACGCGGTGGCGGGCGCGATCGACGTGCGTTCGGCCGCCGAGCGCGACTTCGTGCTCGCCGCGTCCCGCGGCCGCGTGCGGCCCGTCCCGGACGTCACGCTGCCCGAGCTGTTCGCGGCCGTGGCGGCCGAGCGGGGTGACGACCCGGCCGTCGTCTTCGAGGACGCCGAACTGTCCTATCGGGAACTCGACGAGCGCGCGAACCGGATGGCCCACGAGCTGATCGGGAAGGGCGCGGGCCCCGAAAAGGTCGTCGCGCTGCAGCTGCCGCCGTCGGCCGAGCTGGTCGTGGCGCTGCTGGCGGTGCTCAAGTCCGGGGCCGCCTACCTCACCGTCGACCCCGGCTACCCGGCCGAGCGGATCGCGCACCTGCTGGAATCCGCCCGCCCCACGGTCGTGCTGACGCCCGGCGACCTCGCGGGCGACGGGCCCGCGACGGCACCGGATGTCCCGCTGCGCCCGGACCACGCAGCCTACGTCGTCTTCACGTCGGGTTCGACCGGGACACCCAAGGGAGTCGTCGTCGAGCACCGCAACGTCGTGGCACTGGCGACCGACCACATCGGACGGTTCGGCATGGGCCCCGGCACCCGCCTGCTGCAGTTCGCACCGCTCGGCTTCGACGCCGCCGCCGGGGAAATCCTCGTGACGCTGCTCGCGGGCGGGGTGCTGCTGATGGTCCCGGCCGAACAGCGCCTGCCGGGCGAGCCGCTGGCGCGGCTGGTGGCCCGCACGCGGGCGAACTTCGTCGTCCTGCCGCCCACGGCACTGGCGACCCTGCCGCCCGGCAGCTTGCCCGAGGGGATCACGCTCATGTCCGCCGGCGAGGACTGCCCGGCGCAGCTGGCCGACCGCTGGGCGCCGGGCCGGGTGATGGTCAACGCCTACGGGCCGACCGAAACGACCATCACGGTCACCGTCACCGACCCGCTGACCGCCGGTGCCCGGCTCACCATCGGGCGGCCACTGGACAACACCACCGCCCACGTCCTCGACGAGTGGCTGCGGCCGGTCCCGCCCGGGGTGCCCGGCGAGCTGTACCTCGGCGGCGCCCAGGTGTCCCGCGGCTACCTGGACCGGCCGGGGCAGACCGCGGCCCGGTTCGTCGCGGCGCCGTCCGGCGCGCGGCTGTACCGCACCGGCGACCTCGCCGCGTGGACGCCCGAGGGCACGCTGGCCTACCTCGGCCGCGCCGACGACCAGGTCAAGATCCGCGGCTTCCGGGTCGAGCCCGGCGAGGTCGAGGCCGTGCTGGCCGGGCACCCCGCGGTCCGGCAGGCCACCGTGCTGCTGCGCGAGGACCGGCCGGGACGGCGGCAGCTGGTGGGCTACTACGTCGGCGACGACGTCCCGCTGCGCGAGTACCTGCGCGAGCGCCTGCCGGAGCACATGGTGCCCGCCGCCGTCGTCCGGCTGGCGGAGTTTCCCCGGACGCCGAACGGGAAACTGGACCGGGACGCGTTGCCCGCCCCGCGGTTCGAAAGCGGTGCCACCGATCCCCGCACCGAGGCCGAGCGGGTGTTCTGCGCGGTGCTCGCCGAAGTGCTCGGCCTGGACTCGGTCGGCGTCGAGGACAGCTTCTTCGACCTCGGCGGCGACAGCATCGTCGCCCTGCAGGTGGTGAGCCGGGCCCGCAAGGCCGGGTGGACGCTGCATCCGCGGGACGTCCTGCTCGGCGGGACGGCGGCGAAGATGGCCGAAGCCGCCGAGCCGGTGCGCGGGGTTTCCGTGCCGGACATCGATCCCGTCGGCCCGGTCGAGGACACCCCGATGGCCGTCTGGCTGCGGCAGCTCGGCGGGGACACCGCGGGGTTCAACCAGTCGATGGTCGTGCAGACCCCGGCCGGGATCGGCCTGCCGGAACTGACCACCGTGCTGACCGCGCTGCTCGACCACCACGACGCGCTGCGGATGATCGCCACCGCGTCCGGACTGGAGGTCCGCCCGCCCGGGACGGTGCCGCTGCGGCTGACCGGCGTGGACGTCACCGGGCTCGGCCCGGACGCCCGGCAGGCCGAGCTGGCCCGCCACGGCGCGGCCGCACAGGCGGAACTGGACCCGGCGGCGGGCGAACTGGTGCGGGCGGTCTGGTTCGACGCCGGCGCGGGCGAGCGCGGCCGCCTGCTGCTGGTGGTGCACCACCTGGCGGTGGACGGCGTGTCGTGGCGGATCCTCCTGGAGGACCTGGCCACGGCGTGGGCGGCGGTGCGCGCGGGCCGCGTCCCGGCACTGGACCCGGTCGG
Organism: Amycolatopsis melonis; assembly: GCF_040064235.1. Classification (NCBI taxonomy): domain Bacteria; kingdom Bacillati; phylum Actinomycetota; class Actinomycetes; order Pseudonocardiales; family Pseudonocardiaceae; genus Amycolatopsis; species Amycolatopsis melonis. The sequence continues at coordinate 629,115 of NZ_JBDZYD010000001.1, read as the reverse complement.
CACGTCCGTGCGGCAGTGGGCCCGGCTCGTCGCCGAGCGGGTGCCGGAAGCCGCCGACGTCGAAGAGTGGCTGGCGGTGACGCGGGACGTCCGGCCGTGGCTCGGGAAGCCGCTCGACCCGGCCCGCGACACGGCGGCAACGCTGCGGCGGCTGCGGCTGGAACTGCCGTTCACGGAGGGCTCGCAGCGCATCCTGGAGCCGCTGCTGGCGGCGCTCGCGCTGTCGGCGGCGGGTTTCCGGCGGCGCCGCGGCGACCGGCACAGCGCGCTGACGGTCACGCTCGAAGGCCACGGCCGCGACGAGCACGACCTGTCCCGCACGGTCGGCTGGTTCACGACGGTGTCCCCGCTCCGGCTCGACCCGGGCCCGGCGGGCGGCCCGCGGCCGTGGACCGATCCGGCAGCGGTGACGGAGGTGCTGCGCCGGACGCGCGAGCAGCTGCAGGCGGGCCCGGCCGACCGGCTCGGCTACGGCGTACTGCGGTTCCTGCACCCCGAGCACGGCCGGATCCTCGGCGCCGAGCCCGATCCGCCGATCGCGTTCAACTACCTCGGCCGCTACGCCGCAGGTGCTGCGGCGGACTGGGCGGTGGCCCCGGAACCGTCCCCGGTCCCGGAAACCGGGCCGGGAATGGCGGTCCCGGCGGTGCTCACGGTGAACGCGGCGTTGGAGGAGACCCCGGCCGGGCTCCGCCTGGTCGCCCACTGGATCTGGGCCGCAAACGCCCTGACCGACGAGGAAGCCCGCGAACTCGCCGACGGCTGGGCGGCGTCAGTGGCCGCGCTGGGCGCTGGGCGGCCGGAGCTGACCTTCTCCGGCCTCGGGGAGGACGAGCTGGACGAACTGGCGGACGGCCTCGACTGGACGTGACCCACCGCGCGGTCTGCCGCGGTGGGCTGAACGGGACTTTCCTGGCGGCTGACGCGACGAAAGGTCCGTTCAGTGCACCAGACCTGGATCCACCGATCGGGCGTGCACTGAAGGAAGCTTCTATGTCAAGCGGGGTGGGGTTGTGGGTGTTGTTGGTGGGTGTGGTCGGCTCGTTGTGCGTGGTAGATGGTGTTGGCGAGGTGGCGTTTGAGGGCGCGGAGTGCGGCTTTGGTGGTGGCGTGGGGGTGGTGGCGGGTCCAGTTGTCGTGGTAGTTGCGGGCGGGTGGGTGGTGGGCGAGCTGGGTGATGGCGATGCGGTGCAGGCAGGTGTTGAGCTGGCGGTTGCCGCCGCGGTTGAGCCGGTATTGGGGTTTGCCGCTGGACCAGACGGGGATGGGTGCGGTGCCGGTGTGGGCGGCGTAGGCGGCGGTGGAGCGGAACCGGGTGATCCCGGCGGTTTCGCCGATGATTTTCGCGGCGGTGATCACGCTGACCCCGACGATGGCGAGCAGGTTGGGGGCGATGGGGGTGACCAGGGCGCTGAGCCGGTGTTCCAGCTCGGTGATCTGGGTGCCCAGGGCGGCGATCTCGGTGACGAGGTCGAGGGTCAGGTCTCGGCGCACGGTGGGTGGCAGAGCGGTCAGGGCGGTGGTGAGTTCGGCCAGCCGGGCCGGGCGGGTCAGTGCGCCGGCGGGGTCGAGGGCGGGGTCGATGTCGTGCAGTGCCCAGCGCAGCCGGTTGATCGCTGCGGTGCGCTGGCGGACCAGTTGCTCGCGCCGGTCGGTCAGCAGCCGCAGGTCCAGGGCGGTCTGGTCCAGGTGTGCGGTGGGCAGGCCGGGTTCGCGTAGCGCGGCCCGGGCCACGGCCAGGGCGTCGATCGGGTCGGATTTGCCGCGTTCGCGGCCCGAGGCCCGGGCGGCGGCCATGAGCCTGGTGGGCACCCAGACCACGCGGGCGCCGGTGCCGATGAGGGTGCGGACCAGGGCCCCGGCGACGCCGCGGCCGTCCTCGACCGCCCACAGCAGCTGGGTGCCGGCGGCGATTTTCGATGCCCAGATCCGCAGGCGCAGCAGCCCGTCGGGGTCGGGTTTGGTGGTGTGCTGGGCGAGTTTGCGGCCCAGCTGGTCGACTGCGACCGCGGTGTGGCTGGACTTGTGCGGATCGATCCCGATGACCACCATGGACACCGCGCGTGCTCCTTCCATGCCCGGAAAGCATGTGCACTGTTGCGGGCCGGGCTGGTCGGACACACCTCAGTCGAGGTTGATGGCGTATGCCCACGCTTCTATCAAGTCAGGCCAGCCCGGACCCGTGTCTTGATCACGCAGGACAATTCCTTCACAGGCCACCCAACGGGGCAGGCGCTTTCAGAGTCACCACGCGACCAAGACCGGACCATAACCACCCACCACGAGCAGCAACACCCACCCTGACACTGAGGCACTTTCCGTGCATGTGACGTCAGGAAGGTGCCCTTCAGCGCGCTCAGCCGGGCCGGGGCATTTGCGGTGCCGGGGTGGGCTGAAAGGGACGTTCGTCTCATCCGGTGCAGCGAAAGGGACTTTCCTTGCGTCTGACGCAAGGAAAGTCCCTTTCAGCGCGCATGCCGTTGACGGCGGACCGGATCACGAACCGGCAGGGCTCTAGTCTCGCCGCGGCCGTCCGGCCGGGAGCTGTGCCCACTCCCGTTGCCAGTCTGCCAGGCGGAACCGGTCGAGGAGGTACACCACGGCCCAGTAAGCCAGCGCCAGCACGAACACCACGCCCGCCCAGAGACCCGCGGCGATGACCGGTGCGTCGACGGCCACCGCGGCCGGGGTGAGGGGGCGTTCGGCCGGGGTGCCCGAGGCGTCCAGCCGGATCGCGATCTCGTTGCCGGCGGCCGTTCCGGCCGGGGCCGCCACCTCTCCGGTCCGCCACTGGCCGTTCCGGGTCAGCCAGCGCGCCCGCGCCGGGCCGGGTTCGCCGGGGGACGTGCCGCGGCCGCCCGTCGTGGCCGTGGGGCCGTCGTCGAGCAGGGTTGCCGTCGCGGTGTACCGGGTTGCCGTCTGGTCCCGGGACTCGGCGGCCTCCCGCGTGTGGATGCCGATGCCCGGCAGCACCGCTCCTGCGGCCGCCGCCAGGGACAGCAGGAGCACCGACGCCGGCAGGGCCGCCTGTACCCGGTCCGACGGGCGGGCCACCGAGCCGCGTCCGGGCAGCAGGCTGTGCCGCAGCCGGGTCAACCACATCCTGGTGTACATCGCTCCCGCCCTCCCGGTCGCCGGTGCCGTGCGCCAAGCATCGCGGGCGCGCACCGGCAGTGAGCAGGGCACACCGTCCCCGGTCGCAGGGCCCTGGTGCACCGCCCAAGCACGCTTCACCGGCGGCGCAGCACTTCCTCGCCCGCCCGGCGCGGCGATTCCGGGTCCTCCTCCGCCGCGTAGCCGATCCGCATCAGGGCCTGCGGAAACCCGGTGAGGCCGAGGTCCTCGCACAGCGCGGACCGGACCTCCGGCAGGTGCAGCGGCTGCGTCAGCACCGCCGCCGCCAGGCCGAGGCCGACCGCCGCCAGCCAGGCCCTTTCCAGTGCGTATCCCGCACGGACGTGGTCGAGGCGGGCGTCGTCCGCGGTGACGACCAGCAGCAGCGTCTCCGCCGCGAGCCGGCGCTCCAGTTCCGGCTGCTCCGGGATCTCGGTCGCGCGGCGGACCAGGCCCGCCCACGGCAGCGACCCGGCGGGAATCCGGCTCGCCGGGACGCCGACGCCGTGGTGGTGGGCGTGTTCGTCGCGGATCGTCCACAACGACAGCTCGCGCTGGTAGGCGCCGTCGCGCCGGAAGCTCTCCGCCGCGAAGCGCAGCAGCCGCGCCACCGTCGCCACCTCGCGGCCGGGCCGGACCGGGCGTGCCTCGACGCCCGGGGCGCCGCCCGCCGCGACGATGCGGTGGGTCACCGGCGCCGGGACCGCCACCCCTTCGAACGGCGCGCGGTGGCTCGCCCGGCGGGCGATCGCCCCGTGGCGGCGGAGTTCCTCTGTGGACGGTGCCGCCTGCCCGCCGACGGCGATCCGGGCCACGACGTCCGGCTGCGCGCGGCCGGGCAGGAAGGCGACCTCCGCTGCCCGGCCGAGCGTGCGGACCGCCAGTTCGAGATTGGCCACCGCCGCGCCGCAGGACGCCGCGCGGTCGCGGCCGTCCGGGTCGTGGTGCGGGAGAACCGGCCCGCTGCGCTCGCGCACCACCAGCTCGCCCGGGGCGACCTCCAGCAGCCACGGCTGGGTGTTGTGCACCGACGGCGCCCGCCGCATCGACCAGGTCAGCACCTCGGTCTCGGCACGGGTCCAGGAATCCACTGTGGACACCGCGCTCACCCCGTCCTCGTCAGGAACGGCACGGTCGTGTCCCACCGGTCGCGGCGGTGCCGCAGCAGGCGGTCCAGCAGCTCGCCGCGGTCGCCGCGCAGGTCCGGCGGAGCGGGCGGAGCGGCCGCACCGCCCGCGGCCCGGACCGCCGCGACGAACGCGCCGACGCGGGACGGCGCGGGCACCAGCTCCCGGCCGAGGTAGGCGAGCACCAGCAGGTCCTCGCCGGAGTGGGTTTCCATCGCCAGCGACCAGCCGTGGCACTCGTCCCACAGCAGCGCGGTGTCCCGGCCGGGGTGGCGGGCCAGCCGCAGGTCGAGGGCGACGTACGCCGACGCGGGGTCGTCGAGGTCGACGGTGCAGGACTCCTCGCCCACGCCGACCGCGGCGCTCACCGCGGCCAGGTAGCCGGTCAGCCCGCGGTGCAGGCCGTGGTCACGGTCGATACCGGTCAGCAGGGGAATCACCCTCCATCGCTTCGGACTGCTTCCCCCTGGGCGTTCGACCGTACGGCCTCGTCGCGGCCTCCGGATGGCGTCGTTCGGCCCTGACGACAGGGACTTTCGCCCTCTGAACCGTCAGCGAGTGCGGCGGCGCAAAGGCATTCCGGCCCTGCCCACGAGGGGCGTAGCGGTGCGAAGGTCGATCGGGAAGACCGACGCGACCCGAGGCAGGCCGATGATGGACCGAGCATTCCCGGACGACTTCACCGTCAAGACCGCCGTCGCCATGGCGGTCCGCGCGCCGTCGGTGCACAACACCCAGCCGTGGTACTGGCGGATCGGCCACAGCTCGCTGCACCTGTACGCCGACCCCGGGCGCCTGCTGCACGAGACCGACCCGGACGGCCGGGACCTCGTGCTCAGCTGCGGCGCGGCCCTGCACCACCTGCGGATCGCGTTCGCCGCGCTCGGCTGGGCCGCCGAGGTCCACCGGCTGCCCAACCCGGACGAGCCGGACCACCTCGCGGCGATCACGCTGAACCGGCACGAGCCGACGCAGGACGAGGTCGCCATGGCGGCCGCGATCCCCCGGCGGCGCACCGACCGGCGCCGGCACAGCTCGTGGACCGTGCCGCGCGGGCACGTCGAAGCGATGTCGCGGGCCGCGGCGCTGGAAGGCACCGTGCTGCTGGCCGTCGAGAACTCGGCGCGCTACCACCTCGCGACAGCCATCGAAGAGGCTTCCCGGCGGCACGACGGCGACCCGGCCTACCGCACCGAACTGGCGGCCTGGAGCGGACGGCACCTGTCCCCCGACGGCGTCCCGGCGCGCAACACCCCGCCACCGGACGACACCCCGGGCGCGCTGCGGGCCCGCCCGTTCGCCGACCCGCTGCTGGCCCAGCCGCCCGACGCCAAGGCCGAAGACGACGAGACGGTCCTGCTGGTGCTGAGCACCGCCTCCGACGACCGGAAGTCGCGGCTGCGGGCGGGCGAGGCGACGAGCGCCGTGCTGCTGACCGCCAACGCCTTCGGGCTGTCCTCGTGCCCGCTGACCGAGCCGCTGGAGCTGCCCGACATCCGCGACCTGGTGACCGAGCACGTCACCGGCGGGTCGTACCCGCAGATGGTGCTGCGCGTCGGCTGGGCGCCGGCCAACGCCGACCCGCTGCCCGCCACCCCGCGCCGCGACCTGGCCGACGTGCTGCAGCCGCTCGAAGCGGCCCCGAACCACTACCAGAGCCGCTAGAAAGGAGCAGGCCATGCCTTACTGGCACTACCCCGGAACGATGGGCTGGGCGGGCGGCATCGGCATGCTGGTGCTGATGGCGCTCATCCTGTCCGCACTGGCCGCCCTCGCTGTGGTCCTCGCGCGGCGCGGACCGCGGCCGCCGTCCCCGGGCGAGCACGCCCGGCGGATCCTCGACGAGCGGTTCGCCCGTGGCGAGATCGACCAGGAGGAGTACGAACGCCGCCGCGACGCCCTCACCGGAGCAGGCTGACCATGGCGCGGTGCTGGAGATCGTCGTCCGGGCGCCCGCTCGGCACCGACGATGCCGGGCACCCGCCGGGACGCTTCGCCGGTTCCTTCGAAGGGCTGAGCACGTTCGCCGCCGGCGTCCGCACGAAGCTGCCGTTCCGCGTCTTCACGGGGGACCAGGTCCGCCGGGTGGTCGTCGACATCGCCCACTGAAAGTCCCCCGGGAGGACGTCATGGACCGTCTCAGCCCGCTCGACGCGGCCTTCCTCGAAATCGAGGACGAAGATCCCGCCTCGTCGATGGCCATCGCTTCGGTGGCGATCGCCGAAGGACCCGCCCCGGCGCAGGAGGAGTTCCAGGCTGCCGTGCTGGCGCGGCTGGCGGCGATTCCGCGTCACCGCCAGAAAGTCCGCCCGGTCCCGTTCGACCTGGGGCCGCCCGCCTGGGTGGACGACCCGGCGTTCGACGCCCCCGCGCACTTCGGCCGGATGGCGGTCCCGGCGCCGCACGACGAGACGGCACTGGCCGGGCTGGTCGCCCTGCTGATGGGCGAACGGCTCGAGCGCGACCGTCCGCTGTGGGAGTTGTGGGTGCTGGAAGGCCTGGCGGACGGCCGCTGGGCGATCCTGTCCAAGGTCCACCACGCACTGGCCGACGGGCTGGCCGCGACCCGCCTGCAGACCATCCTGTTCGGCGACGCCCCGGCTGAGCCACGGCCCGCCGAGGAGGTTCCCGACCCCGGCGCGGGACGGCTGCTGCGCGACGCGGCGGGCGCGCTGCTGCGCCTCCCGTGGGATCAGGCCCGGCTGGCCGCCGGTGCCCTGCTGCACCCGAACCGGCTGGCCCGCCGCGTCAGCGACGCCGCGCGCGGCCTGGCGGCGCTGACGTCGGCGCTGCTGCCGGTGTCGCCGACCCCGCTGACCGGGCCGCTGGGCCGCGACCGCCGCTACACGACCGCGGCGGTGCCGCTCGCCGACGTCAAGGTGATCGCCGCGGCGTTCGGCGTCACGGTGAACGACGTCCTGCTCGCCGCGGTCGCCGGCGGGTTCCGCGAACTGCTGCTGCACCGCGGCGAGACGCCCGCCGCGGACAGCGTGCGGTCGCTGGTGCCGGTGTCGGTGCGGACCGGGACGGCGCTGGACAACGAGGTTTCGCTGCTGCTGCCGCTGCTCCCGGTGGACCTGGCCGACCCGGCGCAGCGCCTGCTGCGGGTCCGCGACCGGCTGGGCAGGCTGAAGGCGGGCAAGGAGGCCGACGCGGGCGCGATCCTCACGGCGACCGCGGCCCACGAGCCGTTCGCGCCGGTGGCGTGGGCGATCCGCGCGGCGGCGCACCTGCCGCAGCGGAACATCGCGGCGGTGACGACGAACGTCCGCGGCCCGGCGGACCCGCTGTTCGCGCTGGGACGGCGGATTCTCGAGATCTACCCGTACGTCCCGATCGCGCTGCGGGTCCGGGTGGGCGTGGCGATGCTGAGCTACGCGGGCCAGGTGACGTTCGGCATCACCTCGGACGCCGACGCGGTCCCGGAGACCGACGTGCTCGCGAAGGCGATCGAGCGGGAGGTCGAGTCCCTGCTGGAAGCGATGTAGTGAACGACTCGTTCATGTCGTCAGGCGACATGAACGAGTCGTTCATGTCGTTTTCAGTGGCGGCCGCTGAGGGTGCTGCCGCCCGCGTACTCCGCCTGGGCGCCCAGCTCCTGCTCGATGCGGATCAGCTGGTTGTACTTGGCGGTGCGGTCGGAGCGGGACAGCGAGCCGGTCTTGATCTGGCCGCAGTTCAGCGCCACCGCGAGGTCGGCGATCGTCGCGTCCTCGGTTTCGCCGGAGCGGTGCGACATGACCGCCGAGTAGCCGGCGCGCAGGGCCGTGTCCACCGTCAGCAGCGTCTCGCTGAGCGTGCCGATCTGGTTGACCTTGACCAGGATCGAGTTGGCGATGCCGAGGTCGATGCCCTTGCGCAGCAGGTCGACGTTGGTGCAGAAGACGTCGTCGCCGACCAGCTGGCAGCGGTCGCCGATGGCGTCGGTGATCTGCTTCCAGCCGTCGAAGTCGTCCTGGGCCATCGCGTCCTCGATCGAGACGATCGGGAACTTCGCGACCAGCTCGGTCAGGTAGCCGACGTGCTCCTCGACCGAGCGCTTGCGGCCCTCGCCGCGGTAGTCGTACACGCCGTCGGCGTAGAACTCCGACGCCGCCGGGTCCAGCAGCAGCGCGACGTCATCGCCGGGGGTGTAGCCGGACTTCTCGATCGCGTCGACCACGAACTGCAGCGCCTCGTCCGCGGAGCTGAGGTCGGGCGCGAACCCGCCCTCGTCGCCGACGTTGGTGTTGTGCCCGGCGTCGTGCAGGTTCTTGCGCAGCGTGTGGAAGACCTCCGAGCCGACCCGCACGGCCTCCTCGAAGCTCTCCGCCCCGACCGGCGCGATCATGAACTCCTGGAAGTCGATGGCGTTGTCGGCGTGCGCGCCGCCGTTGACGATGTTCATCATCGGCATCGGCAGCACGTGCCCGAACACCCCGCCGACGTACCGGTACAGCGGCTGCCGGTGCGCGGCGGCGGCCGCCTTGGCGACCGCGAGCGAGACGCCGAGGGTGGCGTTGGCGCCGAGCCGGGCCTTGTTCGGAGTGCCGTCCAGCTCGATCATCGTGCGGTCGACGACGGACTGCTCCTCGGCGTCCATGCCCCGCACGGCGTCGGCGATCTCGCCGTTCACCGCGGCGACGGCCTTGCGCACGCCCTTGCCGTGGTAGCGGGACTGGTCGCCGTCCCGCAGCTCGACCGCCTCGTTGGTGCCGGTCGACGCCCCCGAGGGCACCGCGGCCCGGCCGGTCGAGCCGTCGGCCAGCTCGACGTCGACCTCGACGGTCGGATTGCCACGGCTGTCCAGGACCTGCCGCCCCACGACGCGCACAATCGCGGTCATTTCGCTCCTCATGCCAGGTGAATCGGTCAAGACACATAGTGCCCCGGACCGGCCCCGGCAGGCCACCACCTTCCCGGCCGCTAGTGCAGGGCCACGGTGAGCAGGACCGCGCTGTCGGTGAGGGCGGTCAGGCCGTGCCGCTGCGGCGGGACGCGGGCGAGCTGGCCGCGGCCGAGGGTCCAGCTCTGGTCGTGGGTGTGCAGGCGCACGCTGCCCGTCACGACGTACAGCGTCGCGGCCGGAGGCGAATCGTGGTCGGCGAGAACCGCACCCTCGGTCAGGGCGATCAGCGTGGCCCGCTGGGTGGTGCCCGTGACGAGCGTCCGGGACGCGCGGCGCGAGTCGTGCCGCCGGGCCTCCTCCACCAGCTCGGCGGCGACGGCGTCGACCTGGGTGACGTCCTGGTGCATGGTCATCGCCTACCTTCCCGCCGCTGCTCCTGCGTCGACGGTAATGGCGCGACCGGGGTGGCGCAGTCCGTGCGGCCGCTCGGCGACGGTCCGGCCCGCCCGCCGAACTGGCCACTGTGGGCCCGCACCCGCAGCCCGGCGGGGAATCAAAACTCGAAGACCAGCCGGGCCGGGACGGTGCCGGCGAGGATGTCGGCGAAGGACTCGTTGACCTGCTCCAGCTTGCGCGGCTCGGCGATGACGCGGGTGCGCCCGCTCGCGTGCAGCGCGAAGACGTCGGCGAGGTCCTTGCGGGTGCCGACGATCGAGCCGATGACCGAGATCCCGCCCAGCACCGTGTCGAAGATGGGCAGGTCGAGCCGTCCTTCGGCGGGCAGGCCGACGCACACCAGCCTGCCGCCGCGGCGCAGCGAGCGGAACGCCTGGCCGAACGACTGCGGTGACGCCGCCAGCGCGACCGCGACGTCCGCGCCGCCCCACCGGCGGATCTCCTCGGCCGGGTCCTGCTCGCGGGCGTTCACGGTCAGCTCGGCGCCGAGTTCGCGGGCCAGCTCGAGTTTCGCCGGTTCGACGTCGACCCCGGCGACCAGGCCGCCGGCGATGCGCGCGTACTGCACGGCGAGGTGGCCGAGCCCGCCGACGCCGAAGATCGCGACCCGTTCGGCGGGCGCGACCCCGGCGACCTTGATCGCCTTGAACGTCGTCACGCCGGCACAGGTCAGCGGCGCGGCGTCGAACGGGCTGACGCCTGCCGGGACGGGCACGACGTAACGTCCGTCGGCGACCGCGTACTCGGCGTAGGCGCCGTCGACCGAATACCCGCTGTTGGACTGGGACTCGCAGAGCGTCTCCCAGCCGGACACGCAGGAGGAACACGATCCGCAGGCCGAGCCGAGCCACGGGATCGCGACCCGCTCCCCGACCCGCCGCGGGCCCGCGTTCTCGCCGAGCGCTTCGACGATGCCGACGCCTTCGTGCCCGGGCACGAACGGCGGCGACGGCTTGACCGGCCAGTCACCGTGCGCCGCGTGGATGTCGGTGTGGCAGACGCCGCAGGTCTCCATCCGGACGAGCACCTGTCCCGGCCCGGGCACCGGCGCCGGCACCTCCTGGACCTCCAGCGGAGCGCCGAGTTCGGTGACGACAGCAGCCTTCATGGGATTCCTCCGCAACGTTCGCCGGTCCGCCGGCGGCGGACCGCAGCGGTGTCCAGCTCACCGCACCGTGGCCCCGCCGCGACGCGGCCGGACTGCCCGGATGCCGGGGACCAAAGTCACCACGGATTGATGGATTGATAGAATCGTCAAACCAGGAGGTGCCGATGCCCGCCCGAACCCGCACGACCGAGCCGCTGTACCGGATCAAAGCCGATCTCTTCAAGTGCCTCGCCCACCCCATCCGGATCCAGGTGCTGGAGGTGCTCGCCGCCGCCGGGGAGGAGGGCACGCCGGTCACCCGGCTGCTCGACGTGACCGGCTGCGAAGCGTCGCACCTGTCCCAGCACCTGGCCGTGCTGCGCCGGTCCGGCGTCGTCACGTCGGCGCGTACGGGCAACGCCGTCGAGTACTGGCTGGCCCAGCCGGTCGTCGCGGAACTGCTCGTCGTCGCCCGCGCCTTCCTGCTGTCGAACCTGAGCGCGGACGCCGGACGGCTCCGGGCCGCCCGCGCGCTGCCGCCGCTGCCGGGGGCCAGCCCGCAGGCCCTCCTCGACGCCGTCGCGGCGCGCGCGTGAGCCGCCTCGCCGCCGCCCGGGCACTGCTGCCTGGCCGGGACGACTTCGACCTGCGTGCGCCGGTGCTGCGTGCGGACCTGCTCGCCGGGATCACCGTCGGCGTCGTGGCCCTGCCGCTGGCGCTGGCCTTCGGCATCAGCTCGGGCGCCGGCGCGGCGGCCGGGCTGATCACCGCGGTGGTGGCCGGGATCGTGGCCGCGGTGTTCGGCGGCTCGCCGGTCCAGGTGTCCGGCCCGACCGGGGCGATGGCCGTCGTCCTGGCCCCGATCGTGGCCGCCCACGGGACGGCGTCGGTCGCGCTGGTCTCGATCCTCGGCGGCGTGGTCGTGCTCGCCGCGGGCGCGGCGCGGCTGGGCAGGCTGGTGGGCTACCTGCCGTGGCCGGTCGTCGAGGGTTTCACGCTCGGCATCGCGTGCATCATCTTTCTCCAGCAGATCCCCGCCGCCGTCGGGACGACCGTGCCGGCGGGCCGGAACCCGCTGCTCGGCGCGGTCACCGCCCTCACGCACGCCGGGAGCGCAGTGGCCTGGACGGTGGCGACGGTCGCCGTCGTCGCGGTGACCATGCTTCTCCTGCCGAAGCTGCATCGCGGGATTCCGGCGTCCCTGGTGGCGGTGATCGTGGCGACCGTCGCCGCGGAGGTCACGCACGCGCCGGTGCCGCGCATCGGGGCCCTGCCGGACCGTCTCGTCCCCACGCTGCCGCAGTTCGGCTTCGGCGTCGTCCACGACCTCGCCGGGGCCGTCATCGCGGTGGCCGCGCTGGCGGCGATCGAGTCCCTGCTGTCGGCCAGGGTGGCCGCGACGATGACCCGCGGCGGCCCGCCGGTGGGTCCCACCCGGCCGGACCGCGAGCTGGTCGGCCAGGGTCTGGCGTCCATCGCGAGCGGACTGTTCGGCGGCATGCCCGCGACCGGCGCGATCGCCCGCACCGCCGTCAACGTCCGGTCCGGGGCCCGCACGCGGCTGGCGTCGGTGGTGCACGCGCTGGTGATCCTCGCGGTGATCTACGCCGCCACCGGGCTCGTCTCGCGGATCCCGCTCGCCGCGCTGGCCGGGGTCCTGCTCGTCACCAGCCTGCGCATGGTGCCGCTCGCGACCGTCCGCGAAGTCGTCCGCGCGAGCCGCTCCAGCGCGGTCACGTTCGCGGTGACGGCGGTCGTCACCGTCGCGGCCGACCTCATCCTCGCGGTGGAGATCGGCCTGCTCGCGGCGGCGTTCTTCGCGCTGCGCCACCTCGCCCGCGCGGCCCGCGCCCACCGCGACACCCTCCCCGGCCCGGCGGCCGAGGGCGACGAGCACATCGCGGTGTTCGGCTTCGAGGGCGCGATGTTCTGGGGCGCGTCGGAACGGGTGATGACCGAGATCGCGGCCGCGGCCGACGATGTTCAGGTGGTCATCCTCCGCTTCTCCCGCCTGCACCTGCTCGACGCGACGGGCGCGAAGGCACTCGGCGAGACGATCGAGGAACTTCAGGCGCGGGGAATCCTGGTGCTGCTGAAGGGAATCCAGGACCACCACCAGCACCTGCTGACCACAACGGGCGCCCTGCGCACCGGCGACCGCCTGTTCACCAGCCTCGACGACGCGGTGGCGTGCGCCCGCGCCCACGTGCACCGGACGGTGGCTCAGGTTCAGGTTCGCTGAACGGCTTCCGCGAACTTGAGCACCCCGAACGCCTTCCCCGCGAAGAACCGGCTCAGCGGCAGGCCGACCGGGGCCGGGCTCCGCGCGATCGCGTACTGCATCCCGAAGGTCAGCACCGGCTCGTAGGAGTCGCGGATCCGGGGCGGCCGGTTCCCGCCGCGGCGCGGCCCCGCCGACCTTCGCGTGCGGCGCGCTCGCGGCGTCCACCGGGTCCCGCGGGGACTTCGGTCCCTTCGAGCGGTCCGCCGCCGGTCCGCGGTCGTGAGTGGAAATTCGGGTTAGAACGCGAATTACCACTCACGACAAGCCGCGGCAGACCACCCAAGCCTCGGTGACTTCGGTCCTTTCCGGGCACCGAACGGCCTTCCGGCCGGTGACCTTCGGCTCCAGAACTTCCCGCGGCACCGGCCGAAACTGGCCGCAGCACCGAAAGACGGGAGATTCACCATGTCCATCCAGCCGGACGCGAAGAAGACCACCGAAAGCCGGATCCCGGCCCAGCGGGCCACCGAGCCCGCGCCGGTTCCCGGGTTCGCCGCCGGGCCCGCGGTCGCCGGGAAGTCACTGGCCGTGCTGCGGATCGCCACCGGGTTCGTGTTCCTGTGGGCGTTCCTGGACAAGCTGTTCGGCTTCGGCTACGCGACCCCGGAGAAGGGCGCCTGGATCAACGGCGGCTCCCCGACCAAGGGCTTCCTCAGCGGCGTCCACGTCGGCCCGTTCGAGCCGATGTTCCACGCCTGGGCAGGCACCTGGTGGGCCGACTCGCTGTTCATGCTCGGCCTGGCCGCCGTCGGCATCGCCGTCATCGCGGGGGTCGGCCTGCGGCTGAGCGCGGCCGCGGGCGGACTGATGATGCTGCTGATGTGGGCCGCCGAATGGCCGTTCGCGCTGAGCACCAGCACCGGCGAGGCCACGCACTCGACCAACCCGATCGTCGACTACCACATCATCTACGCCCTGGTCCTGATCGTGCTCGCCGCCGCGTCGGCCGGGCACACGTGGGGCCTCGGCCGCCGCTGGGCCGCCCTGGTCGGCGACCGCACGTGGCTGCGCTGATCCCTTTCCCCGCAAAGGTGGGGCCGGTCGTCATGACCGGCCCCACCTTTCTCCGTCACAGCAGCGGGCCGGGGTAGTACGTGGCCGCGGGCTCCGCTTCGCGCTCGGGTTCCGGGACCGTCCGCGCCGGGATCACCACGACCGGGCAGCCCGCCTCGCGCAGGCAGTGCTCGGCGACCGAGCCGACCAGCAGCTTCAGCAGCCTGCCGCGGCCGTGGCTGCCCAGCACCAGCATCGAAGCGGTCTTCGACGCCTCCTCCAGCGCCACCGCGGCCGAGTGCTCGACCAGCTCGGCGCGGACGGTGACACCTGGCTGCGCGACCTCGGCGACGACCTCCTCCAGCTGACGCCGCTCCCGGTCCGCGACCGCCTGTGGCGTGCCGGCGACCGCGGCACCGAGGTCGTAGACCGGTTCGAACGTCCACGCCCGCAACGCGACCACCTGACGGCCGCTCACCGCCGCTTCCGACACCGCCCAGCGCAGGGCGGCCACGCTGACCGCCGAATGGTCCACGCCGACGACGATGTCGCCCTGGATAGCCGTGCTCATGGGATTCCTCCTTCTCAGGAACGGGTTTTGCGGTCCTGCTCCGCGAACCACTCGTGCTGCCACCGGGCGAAGCGGCGGCGGTCCAGTGCGAACACGGCGAGCCGGTAGCCGAGGGCGAGCAGCGCCAGTGCGGCGAGCCACAGGCCGAGCCCGAGGACGACGGCGTCGATGACGACTGCCGCGCCGGTCAGCGGCGGCGTCGTCGGCGTGCCGGCGCGGTCCACCCAGATGTCCAGCTGGTGGCCCTTCAGCGTGCCCTGGTCGGCGACGACCTTGCCGACGCGGCGGGTGCCGTCGGGCAGCGTCCAGGTCGCGTCGGTCGGTGCCCCGTGGCCGGCGACCCCGGTGCGCGTGTTCGCCGCGAGCGGCGGGCCGTCGCCGAGCAGGGTCGCGGTCACCCGCGTGCGCTCCCCCAGCTGCTGCGCGGACTGCACGCGCTGCTGGGCGTAGACCTCCGAGCCGACGCTGGCGGCAACGGGCAGCGCGGCGAGCGCGACCAGCACCACGAAGGCCAGCAGCCCGCCCTGGACGCGGTCCGACGGCCGCGCGACGGAACCGCGGCGCGGGACGATCGTGCGCCACAGCCGTGCCGTTCGGGTCGACGACGTGCTCATGCTGGTCCTTCCGCCGGGGTCCGCCGTCTCCAGGATCACCGGGACCGGCGTCCCGCCGAAGAGGCGTTGGACCCCGTTCCGGGGCCCGTCGGCGCCCGGGGCGGGGACTTAGGACCCTGTGGCACCGCGCGCCGCGGCGGGATGGTCGGACCATGCGAGCACGCGACATCATGACCACGCCGACGTTCGCCCTGTCCCCCTCGGCCACGCTCGACGAAGCGACCGCGACGATGACCGGCCACGGCTTCACGACCATGCCGGTGGTCGACGCGGACGGGCGGCTGCTCGGCCTGCTGTCCGAAGAGGACATCCTGCGCGTCCCGCCGCCGCCGGGGGATCCGGACACGGGCGTGCTGCTGGCGGGCCACCGCACGGCGGCGGCGGTCATGCGCACGTCGGGTTTCGTCGCGACGGCGGACACGGAGGTGCGCGAGCTGGCGCGGCAGATGTCCGGCGCGGGCGTGCGCTCGGCCCCGGTCGTCGAAGGACGGCACGTGGTCGGGATGGTGACGTTCCAGGACGTCCTGCGCGCCACCGGAGGCCACCGGCCGCCTCTGCCCGGTTCCCTGGTCAGCTCGCCGGGCCGACCCGGTGGGTCAGCACCTCCCCGACCGGGCGGCGGGCCGTGAGCCGCGTCGGGTAGCCGTAGCCGATGCGCAGCAGCGTGTGGGGCTGGCCGATCCCGGTGAACAGGCGGTCCAGTGCCGCGCGGGTGTGCGGGGTTTCGAACGGCTGGGACAGGAATGACGTCGCCAGTCCCTCGGCGGTGGCCGTGAGCAGCACGCGCTGCATCGCCATCCCGGCGCGGACCTCCGCGTGCGGGCCGCGGTCGCGGGTCAGCAGGGCGCCGAGCAGCGGTTCCCGCTCGTACTGGCGGGACGGCAGGTCCCGGTTTTCGTGGGACGCGCGCAGCGACACGATCCCGTGCCCGTGCGGCGGCGGCCCGGAGGCGATCTTCGGCACGCCGTCGGGGCTGTCCGGTGCGCGGTGGGTCCAGAAGGCGGCTTCGGCGCGGAAGGCGTCGTCGCCCGCCTGGAGTGCTTCGGCCTGCCGGACCAGCGACGCCACCGGCGTGTACCGGCCGGACGTGCCGAGGTACTCGACCCGGCCGCCCTCGCTCAGCGCGGCCGCCTGCAGCGCGGCCTGCACCGCGGGCGGCACCTCCTTGTCCAGCAGCGGCCGCCGGTTGGTGTGCCGCCGGAAGACGGACTCGGCGAGCCGGCGCTCGGCCGCGGTCGCCTTTTCGTTGCCGTCCAGCCGGATCACCGCGACCAGGTCCGGCTCGGCCGGGTCCGGCAGCAGTCGCACGACGGCGGCGATCCCGTTGGCCCGCAAGGAGATCTGCAGGTTGAAGGCGGCGGCCCCGCAGGCGAGCCGGGCTTCCCGCCCGTGCGGGTCCGCGACGGCGAGGACGCGGTCGCGGTCCAGCCACACCTCGACGGTCTCGTGCTCGACAGCGAACCGCCAGGGCTGGGTGTTGTGCGGCGAGGGCGCGCGCACGGCCGAGGCGAGTGCCTGGTCGAGCACGCTGGGCAGTGGTCGGCTCATCGTCGGCTCCGGTTCCTGGGTGACGGGCGCTGCCAGCATCACCGGCGCCCCGGCTCCCCCGCGACGGCCACGCGTCACGACCGGTGAGGACCAAAGACCTCGACGAGGTCCGGAGCACAAAGTCCCCCGCTCCGGCGGAATTCGTCCCTACCCGCGGCCGCGCCCCCGGCCGCAGGATCGCCCCAGCACCTGTTGGAAAGAAGGCACATCATGGATACAGGAACCGGCCGTGTGCTCGTGGTGGGCACGGACGGCACGCCCCGCGGCGACGCGGCACTGCGGTGGGCACTGGAGACGGGCGCCCACGACGGCGATACGGTCCGCGCGATCCTCGTCCGCCCCCGCGGCAACCTGCTGCCGGGCACATCGTTCGCGTTCCTTCCGCACGGAAGGCTGCCCGAGGAGGGCCGTTCCCTGGCCGGGCACGTCGCGAGCCTGGGCATCGGCACGAAGGCAACCCTCGAGACCCGCACGGTCCACGGCGACCCGGCAACGGAGCTGGTGACGGCATCGGCGGACGCCGACCTGCTGGTCCTCGGCGCCCACCGCGGAGGCGCGCTGGCCGACCTGGTGCTGGGCAGCGTCGGACGGGAGTGCGTGCGGTACTCCCGGTGCCCGGTAGTGGTGATCACTCCCGAAGCGGCGCACCGGCTTGACCCGATCACGTAGCCGAACTTGCAAGACCGCTGCCGGGTGCGGCTTCAGGGGTGGTCAGCGGGAGTTCCTCCGCTTCGCCGTGGCGAGGCCGACCAGCAGCAGTCCCTGCGGGAGGCCGGGCAGGACTTCGGCGTGGCGGGCCCGTTCGGCGGGTGCCAGGACCGGCAGCGGGACGGCACGGGACGCGAACCCGCGGGTGGCCGCGGCCAGCCGGGTCGTGTGCAGGGCGGCGCCGGCCAGGACGTGGTGGCGGCGGCTGTCGCCGGTCGTGGTGACCAGCAGGGCCGAGCGCCCGGTGAGGTCCGCGCCGAGCTGGGCGAGGACCGCCGTCCATTCCGGACGGACGATCCGGACCGCCGTCTCCGGCCAGAAGTCCTCGCCGCCCAGCGCACCCAGGACAGCCAGGCTGACCGGCCGCAGGCCGTCCGGCGGGGGTTCGCCGACCTTCCGCAGCGCCGCATAGCGCGCCCACTCGGCGGTCGACGGGCCGCGGGGTGCACCGGCCCCGACGACGGCCACGACGTCGGGCCGGTCCGGGTCGGCCCGGAAGCTCACCAGCGGTTCGCGGCCCAGCACCCGCACGACCGTCCAGACCGTCGACAGCGCCGCTCCGCATTCCAGGAGTGCCGCGGTGCCCGCCCGGTCGCGCCGGGCGGGCGGCTCGGTCAGCACCACCTCGTCCGGCCGGACCTCCGCGACACACCGGTTCGGGCCGAGGCGCAGCAGCGCGTCGCCGAGGACGGCACGGGACGAGCCGTCCCAGCGGAACGCGGGCGGCGTCATCCGCCGGCGACCGGGATGCCGAGACTTCTCGACGCGGCCCGGCAGGTGGCCAGCAGGCCCTCGACGTCGATCACGGTGACCCGGTTCGCCAGCCCCGGCGGCACCTCGGGCCGGACGTCCGGGTCCGGGGAAACCAGCGCGACCGGCACGCGGTCACGGACTCCGCAGACGACGCCGTACTCCCGGGCAGTCAGCTCGGGCTCCTGACCCCGCACACCGACGACCAGGTCCGGCTGGGCGAACGGCTCGTCGAGCGGGCAGCAGGCCCCTGGGGCGAGCGCGCGGCAGAGCCCGGCGCGGGTGTGGCAGCGGCTGACCAGGCAGCCGGCGTCACGCAGGGGCTGGACGAGGAAGTCGGCGTCCCCGAAGGACGCCTCGGTCAGCAGGACGTGCATGCTCTCACCTCACGGATACTCGGGCGAGCGCCGCTTCGGCGCCGCGGGCCAGCTCCAGGTCTTCCCGGGGCAGGACGATCAGGGCAGGCACCGGGGAATCCTCTGCCGTCACGATCCGGTCGACGTCGGTGTGCGGGACGTTCCCGGCCCGCAGGCCGAGCACACCCAGGCCGTCGAGGACCGAGGTGATCACCGACGGCTGGTGCTCGGCGACGCCGCCGGTGAACACCACCGCGTCCAGCCGCGACAGGCTCATCGCCGCCGCGCCGATCTCCCGGCACAGCCGGTGCCGGTAGACCTCCAGTGCCACCGACGCGTCCTGCTCACCGCGGGCGGCAGCGGCAAGCACGCGGCGCAGGTCGCCGTCGGTGCCGGTCATCCCCGCCAGCCCCGACCGGTGGAACAGCGCGTCGGCCAGCTCGGCCGGGCTCATCGGCGCCGTCTGCATCACGTGCAGCAGCAGGCCCGGATCGACCGAACCCGACCGCGTGGCCATCATCGCCCCCTCCAGCGGGGTGAAACCCATGCTGGTGTCGACGCCGTGGCCGTCGCGGATCGCGGTCACCGACACCCCGGCGCCGACGTGGGCGCAGACCAGCTGCAGCTCCGCCGGGTCCCGGCCCAGCAGCTCACCGGTGCGGCGCAGCGCGTACTGGCACGACAGGCCATGGAAACCGTAGCGGCGCAAGCGGTTCTGCGCGGTCCACGACCGGGGCAGCGGGTACCGCGCCGCGGCTTCGGGCATCCGGGCGTGGAACGCCGTGTCGAAGCAGGCGACCACCGGAACGTCCGGCAGCAGGCGGCGGACCTCGCGGGTGACCTGCAGCGACAGGGGCTGGTGGTTCGGCGCCAGTGAGGTGAGCCGTTCGAGGTTCGCCAGCAGCGCGTCGTCGACGCGAGCCGGGGCCTTCTGCGAGCCGCCGTGGACGAACCGGACGGCGACAGCGTCCACATTGGACCATCGCGCGACCGCATGAGCGACCGCGCCGGGAGCGGTCATGTCCCAGGCCGCCCAGCCGACGCCGGTGCCGCCGTCGACCAGCGACACTTTCATGCTCGACGAACCGGGGTTCAGGGTCAGCACACGCACGGGCCGCTCCTTGGGTCTGGCAGCCGGAAGCCGCACCACAAGGAGACCTGGCCGACGGGGTCCGGCGCCGCGGCCGGACTACCTGAACCGTGAGGACTTAGGTCACCGGCCGACCGCGGGTTGTGGGGGGGGTGTTACAATTTTTGTAAACCGGTTGTTCCTCACCACCCCCGCCCCCGGGCGGCGGGGGGTTTGGGGGTTGAAAAACACATCTAACCCCCGTTGACCCCCCCCCCCGACCCTCTCCCGGCAGCGGCCCCGCAACCGGGCCGGGAGAGGCAGGGCGCCTGCGGGGTGCCCGGGTTGGCTGAAAGGCGCTTTCGTCTCATACCGCGCAGCGAAAGGGACTTTCGTCGCGTCAGACGCCAGGAAAGTCCCTTTCAGCCCAACCGCTGAGCCCGGGCGGAGCAAGTCACCGGCCGACCGGGGCGGTCCACTCCACCTTGACACCGCCGTCGGGCCCGCTGCCCAGCGAGAACGAGCCGCCCACGGCCTCCGCGCGGTCGCGGAGGTTGCCCAGGCCGCTCGGGGAGATCTCCTCGGCCAGGCCGCGGCCGTCGTCGGCCACCACGACGCGGATCACGTCGTCCTTCACCGCGACCGTCACCGACAACGTCGTGGCGTTCGCGTGGCGGACCGCGTTGCTCACCGCTTCGCGCACCACCGCCTCGACGTGCTCGGCCAGCTGCGTGGGCAGCGTGTCGAGCGTGCCGGACATGCTCACCGTCGGCTGCACCGGTGCGTCGTCGGTCAGCTCCGCGATCGCGTCGTGCAGGCGGTGGCGCAGCCGCAGGCCCGTCTCGGCCGCCGCGCCGCCGTGCAGGTCGAAGATCGCCGTGCGGATCTCCTGGACGATCTCGTGCATCTGCTCGATGCTCTCCCCCAGCCGCCGCTGCAGTTCCGGGGACTTCGTGCGCCGCTGGGTGCTCTGCATCGACAGCCCGACCGCGAACAGCCGCTGGATGACGTGGTCGTGCAGGTCGCGGGCGATCCGGTCGCGGTCGCCCAGCACGTCCAGCTCGCGCGCGGCCCGTTGCTGGGCCGCCAGCTGCAACGCCAGCGCCGCCTGGTCGGCGAACGAGGCCACCACCGGCAGCTGGGCCGACTCGAACGAGCCCGATCCGCGCTCGCGGGCCGCGATGAGCACGCCGGTGGTGCGGTCGCCCGCGCGCAGCGGGACGACCATCGCCGGGCCGAAGCGGTGCTCGCGCACGGTCAGGTCGGGCACGCTGCGCGGCGTCCGGTCGCGGTAGACCGAGCCCGGCACGCTCTCGTGGAGGTCGATGTGCAGCCCGGCCAGCTCGGCCGCGCGCGTGCCGGCGCAGACCGTGACCGTCAGGTCGTCGACGTCCTCGCCCCAGTCCTCGTCGACGTCGAGGCGGCCGGAGTTGGGCAGCGCGAGCAGCGTGACGTCCGAGCCGGTCAGCTCCAGTGCCCGGCTCGCGATGAGGTTCAGTGCCTCGACCGGGTCGGTGCCGCCGAGCAGCTCCGTGGTCACCTCGCTGGTCGCGGCCAGCCACTGCTGACGCACCCGCGCCTGCTCGTACAGGTGCGCGTTCTCGATCGCGATCCCGGCCGCCGCGGCCAAAGCCTGCACGACGACCTCGTCGTCGTCGGTGAACGGTTCCCCGTTCTTCTTCTCGGTCAGGTAGAGCCTGCCGAACACCTCGTCGCGCACCCGCACCGGCACCCCGAGGAACGAGTGCATCGGCGGGTGGTGCGCGGGGAACCCGACCGACGCCGGGTGCGCAGAGATCTCCTCCAGCCGCAGCGGCTTCGCCTCGTCGATGACCACACCCAGCACGCCGTGCCCCTCGGGCAGGTCACCGATGAGCCGCCGGGTCTCGTCGTCGATCCCGAGGTAGAGGAACTCCGACAGCGAACCGTCCTCCGCGAGCACACCGAGCGCGCCGTACTTCGCCTCGCCCAGCTCGATCGCCGCCTGCACGATCCGCGTCAACGTCGTGTCCAGCTCCAGCCCCGACGCCACGGCCAGGACGGCGTCGAGCAGGCCGTCCATCTTGTCGCGGGTGCCGATCAGCAGCTCGATCCGGTCCTGCAGGTCACGCAGCAGCTCACGCAGCCGCAGCCCGGACAACGTGCCCGCCATCCGCCGCGGTTCCTGCCCGGCTTCGCTCACCACGTCCTCCGCGTCATCGGTGACTTTGTCCCCTTTCCGCAGGACTGCGGCGCGAGAGACCGTCGAACCAAGCTTTCGAACCACCAGTGTCCCGCCCGGCGGCACGAGGGGAAACCATGACACTACCCATCACTTCGATCGGCCTGCTGGACCCCGATCAGGTGAAGTCCGTCCTCGGCGCGGCAGTCCTCGCGCCGTCGACGCACAATACGCAGCCCTGGCGGTTCCGCTGCACGTCCGCGGGCCTCGAGCTGCACGCCGATCCGGAGCGGGCGCTACCGGTGGCCGACGCCGACCAGCGCGAGCTGCTGCTGTCCTGCGGCGCGGCCCTGTTCAACCTGCGCGCCGCGATCCACGCGCTGGGCGCCCACCCGGCGACGACGTTGTTCCCCCGGCGCGACGATCCCACGCTGCTGGCCGTGGTCCGGCCGTTCGCGGCGCGCCGCCCCGATCCCCGCATGGTGGCGCTGGCCGACGCGATCCCCCGCCGCCACACCAACCGGACGCCGTTCGCCGCCGTCCCGATCCCGGCGTCGGTGGTGGCCGGCCTGCGGCACGCCGCCGAGGTCGAGCAGGCGTGGCTGCCGCGCCTGGACGCCGTCCAGCGCGAACGGCTGCGCGAGCTGGTCCACAAGGGCCACCACGCCCAGCTCGCCGACCCGGCGTTCCTGGCCGAATGGCGGCAGTGGACCGCCCGCGACCCGGGCAGCCGCGACGGCGTGCCCGAGTACGCGGCCGGCGCGATGCCGTCGGACAACGGCGGCTGGGTCCTGCGCGACTTCGGCTCCCGGCCCCGCGGCCGCCGCGAGGACTCCGAGCCGCTGGTGGTGGTGATCGGCTCGTTCGACGACACCCGGCTGGACCGTCTCCGGGCGGGTCAAGCCATGCAGCGGGTCCTGCTGACGGCGACGGCGGCGGGCTTCGACGCGTCGTTCATCTCCCAGCCGGTCGAGGTCGCCCCCGTGCGCGCGGAGCTGCGCCAGCTCCTCGGCGGCGGGCTGTGGCCGCAGATCGTGCTGCGCCTCGGCCGGGGCACGCCGGTGCCGTGGACACCGCGGCGTTCCCTGACCGACGTCCTGCTGGAGCCGGACCGGCTGAGCGCCTGAGCGCCGGTCAGCGGTCCTGGTTGCGCAGCTCGGTGGCCAGGACCGCGGCCTGTGTGCGGCGTTCCATGCCCAGCTTGGTCAGCAGCCGGGAGACGTAGTTCTTCACCGTCTTCTCGGCCAGGAACATCCGCTCGGAGATCTGGCGGTTGGTCAGGCCCTCGCCGATCAGCTCCAGGAGCTTCCGTTCCTGGTCCGAGAGGTCGGCCAGCGGTCCCTTCTTCGCCTGGCTGTCCCGCAGCTTCGCCATCAGCGCCGCCGCGGCGTGCGCGTCGAGCAGGGACTTGCCCGCGCCGACGTCGTGGACCGCCGAGACCAGGTCCATGCCCTTGATGTCCTTGATGACGAACCCGCTCGCCCCCGCCAGCACCGCGTCGAGCATCGCCTGCTCGTCGGTGTAGGAGGTGAGCATCAGGCACTTCAGGTCGGGCAGCTTGGAGCGCAGCTCGCGGGCCAGCTCGATGCCGTTGCCGTCCGGCAGGCGCACGTCCAGCACCGCCACGTCCGGGTCGAGCGCGGGGATGCGGGCCAGCGCCTGCGACACGCTGCCCGCCTGGCCGACGACGGTGAGGTGCTCGTCCTCGTCCAGCAGGTCGGCCACACCACGGCGCACGACCTCGTGGTCGTCGACGAGAAACACGCGAAGCATCTCCGGCCTCCTTGACTGGCTCGACGCAGATCAGCCTACGACCACAGGGCCCCCGGTGGCAGGGACCCGGGACCGTCCCGGAAGTGACCAAGGACCCTAAGCCGCGACGGCCTCCGCGCCGGATGCTCGCCGGGTGACCGCGAACGAGCAGGAGAACCGATGAGCAACCTCGACCTGGCGCGGTGGCAGTTCGGGATCACCACCGTCTACCACTTCCTCTTCGTCCCGCTGACCATCGGGCTGTCCTTCCTGGTCGCCGGGATGCAGACCGCCTGGGTGCGCACCGGAAACCAGAAGTACCGCCGGATGACGAAGTTCTGGGGGAAGCTGTTCCTCATCAACTTCGCCATGGGCGTGGCGACCGGCATCGTCCAGGAGTTCCAGTTCGGGATGAACTGGTCCGACTACAGCACCTTCGTCGGCGACATCTTCGGCGCGCCGCTGGCCATCGAGGGCCTGCTCGCGTTCTTCCTCGAATCGACCTTCCTCGGCCTGTGGATCTTCGGCTGGGACAAGCTGCCGAAAAGGCTGCACCTGGCCACCATCTGGCTCGCCTCGATCGGCACCGTGCTCTCGGCGTACTTCATCCTCGCCGCCAACTCCTGGATGCAGCACCCGGTCGGCTACGCGGTCAACCCCACCACCGGCCGCGCGGAACTGAAGGACTTCGGTGCCGTGCTCACCAACTCGACCGCCGTCGGCGCGTTCGCCCACACCATCACCGCGTGCTTCCTCACCGCCGGGATGTTCGTCGCCGGCATCAGCGCCTGGCAGATCAAGCGGCAGCGCAACGTCGACGTCTACCGGCCGTCGATGAAGCTCGCCCTGGTCACCGTGCTGATCGCGAGCCTCGGCGTCATCGTCACCGGTGACCTGCAGGCCCGGCTGATGACCCAGCAGCAGCCGATGAAGATGGCCGCCGCCGAAGCGCTCTACGACACCGTCGCGCCCGCGTCCTTCTCGCTGTTCACCATCGGCTCGCTCGACGGCGCGCAGGAGAAGTTCAGCATCCGCGTGCCCGGCGTGCTCTCCTTCATGGCCACCGGGAAGCTCGACGGCCGGGTCGAGGGCATCAACGACCTCCAGGCCGCCGAACAGCAGCAGTACGGACCCGGCGAATACCGGCCGGACATCCCGGTCAGCTACTGGACGTTCCGCCTGATGATCGGCTTCGGGTTCCTGTGCCTGCTGCTCTCGGCCGTCGGGCTCTGGCTGTTCCGCCGCGGGCGGACCCCGCGCGGCCGCTGGTTCTTCCCGGCCGCCACCGCCGGGATCGCGCTGCCGTTCCTGGCCAACAGCGTCGGCTGGATCTTCACCGAGATGGGCCGCCAGCCGTGGTCGGTGTTCGGCGTGCTCAAGACCACCGACTCGGTGTCCCCCACCGTGTCCGCCGGGACCGTGCTGACCTCGCTGATCGTGTTCACCGTGCTCTACGGCGTCCTCGCGGTCGTCGACGGCGTGCTGATGGTCCGCTACGCCAAGGCCGGGCCCCCGCCGCCGGAAGTCCCGCACGACGACGCCGAGCCGCGCCCCGCGGCCTTCGCCTACTGACCGCCGGAGACCCGTCATGGCCCTCACCGACATCTGGTTCCTGCTCATCGCGGTCCTCTGGACCGGCTACTTCGTCCTGGAAGGCTTCGACTTCGGCGTCGGAACGCTGCTGCGCGTCCTCGGCCGCGACGACACCGACCGCCGCGTCCTGATCAACACGATCGGCCCGGTCTGGGACGGCAACGAGGTCTGGCTGCTCGTCGCCGGCGGCGCCACCTTCGCCGCGTTCCCGCTGTGGTACTCGAGCCTGTTCTCCGGTTTCTACCTGGCGTTGCTGCTGGTGCTGGTCGCGCTGATCCTGCGCGGCGTGGCGTTCGAGTTCCGCGGCAAGATCGACAGCCCGCGCTGGCGCACCACCTGGGACTGGATCATCGTCTTCGGCTCGGCCGCGCCCGCGCTGCTGTGGGGCGTGGCGTTCGGCAACATCGTGCACGGCGTCCCGCTCGACGCCCAGCACCACTTCACCGGCACGTTCTTCACCCTCCTCAACCCCTACGCGCTGCTCGGCGGGCTGGCCACGCTCAGCCTGTTCACCTTCCACGGCGCGGTGTTCCTCACCCTCAAGACGACCGACGCCCTGCGCGACCGCGCCCGGACACTGGCCCGCGCGCTCGGCGGCACGGCCATCGTGTTCGGCGGCATCTTCCTCGCCTACACCGCGATCGAGCACGGCGGCTGGGCCTGGCTGACCTCGCTGGTCGCGGCCCTGCTGCTGGTCGCCGCGGTACTGTTCGGCGCCGGTGAGCGCGACGGGTTCGCCTTCGCCAGCACCGCCGGGGCGATCATCGCCGTCACCTTCACGCTGTTCTGGTCGCTGTACCCGCACGTGCTGCCCTCGACGACCGACCCCGCGTTCAGCCTGACCACGACCAACGCGTCGTCGACGCCGTACACGCTGCAGATCATGACCTGGGTCGCCGTCGCGTTCACCCCGATCGTGCTGGCCTACCAGGCCTGGACGTACTGGGTGTTCCGCAAGCGGATCACCCGCGCGTCGATCCCGACCGGCGCGGGACTGCCGCGGTGAAGCCCCTCGATCCGCGGCTGCTGCGCCACGCGAGCGCGGTCCGGCCGTTCGTCCTGGCCTGCGCCGCACTCGGCGCGCTCACCGCGATGCTGGTGCTCGCCCAAGCCGAACTGCTCGCGAAGACGATCACGTGGGCCTTCCTCGACGGCCTGCCGTTGCCTGCCCTGCTCGTGCCGGTCGGGATGCTGCTGCTGGTCGTGCTCGCGCGGGCAGGGATCACGTGGCTCGCCGAAACGACCGCGCACCGCGCCGCCGCTCGGGCCCTCTCGCAGCTGCGGGAGACGGTGATCGCGGCCGCGCTGCGGATCGGGCCCCGGCGGGCGAACCGCTCCCCCGCCGAGGTCGCCGCCCTGGCCACGCACGGCGTGGACCGGCTGGAGGGTTACTTCGCGCGGTACCTGCCGCAGCTGCTGATCGCGGCCGTCGTCCCGCTGGTGGTGGGGGTGCGGATCCTGCTCGCCGACTGGACCGCCGCGGTCATCGTGGGGTTCACGGTGCCGCTCATCCCGGTGTTCATGATCCTCATCGGCCTCTACACCCAGCG
This sequence comes from Amycolatopsis melonis, assembly GCF_040064235.1. NCBI lineage: Bacteria > Bacillati > Actinomycetota > Actinomycetes > Pseudonocardiales > Pseudonocardiaceae > Amycolatopsis > Amycolatopsis melonis. The sequence continues at coordinate 602,554 of NZ_JBDZYD010000001.1, read as the reverse complement.
CGACGTCCGGCGCCAGTGGGCGACGCTTTCGGTGCTGGGCCACCACTTCCTCGACCTCGTCGCGGGGCTGGCCGAGCTGACCGCGTTCGGCCGGGCCCGCGCGCAGATCCGGTCACTGCGGGAGATCACCGGCCGGTACCGCACGCAGACCATGCGGACGCTGCGTGTCGCGTTCCTCTCCGCGCTCGCCCTCGAACTGCTCGCGACGCTGTCGGTCGCCCTGGTCGCGGTGTCGGTCGGCCTGCGCCTGCTGGCCGGCGGCCTCGACCTGCGCACCGCGCTCGTGGTGCTGATCCTCGCGCCGGAGGTGTACCTGCCACTGCGGGCGGTCGGCGCCCGGTTCCACGACAGCGCCGAAGGCCTCGCCGCCGCGGAGGAGATCATCGCCCTGGCCGACACGCCGTCGGACGACCATGGTTCGACTGTGGTGCCCGACTTGGCGCGCGTGGCGTTGCGCTGCGAAGACGTCACGGTCGACGGCCGCTCAGGACCGATCCTCGACGGCTTCAGCCTTCGTCTGCCGCCCGGTGAGGTCGTCGGCGTGACCGGGCCGAGCGGCGCGGGCAAGTCGACCCTGCTCGACCTGCTGCTGGGCTGGCGACGTCCCGACCGCGGCCGGATCCTGATCGGCGACACCGATCTCGCTGACATCGGCCGCGCCACCTGGCACCGGCACGTGGCCTGGGTGCCGCAGCAGCCGCACCTGGTCGCCGGGACGGTCGCGGAGAACATCCGCCTCGGCTCCCCCGACGCGCCCGGCGACGCCGTGCTCGCCGCCGCCGACACCGCCGCGCTCGACGTCCCGCTGTCCACTGTGGTCGGTGAACTCGGCGCCGGGCTGTCGACCGGGCAGCGCCGCCGCGTCGCGCTGGCCCGCGCGGTCCTGCTGGACCGGCCGCTGATCCTGCTGGACGAACCCACCGAGGGGGTCGACGCGGAGACCGAGGCGGCGATCCTCGATCGGCTGCCGAAGGTCTTGTCCGGGCGGACCGCCGTCATCGTCAGCCATCACCCCGCGGTGCTGGCCCGTTGCGACCGGGTGATCTCCCTGGGCGAGCCGGTCGCTTTGCCTGCTGTCCCGGATGCCGTTGCGCCGCAGCCGGTTTCGCGACCGGCCGCAACCCCGGCCGTCACCGCGTCCATTGTGGACGTTCCACGGTGGCGGCCGCTGCTGGAGGCGGTGCGGCCGCACCGGCTGCGGCTGGCGCTGGCGTGCCTGGCCGCGACGGCCGCGCTCGGCTGCGGCGTCGCGCTCACCGGGACGTCGTCGTGGCTGATCGCGAGCGCGGCCCTGCACCCGCCGGTGCTGAGCCTGATGGTGGCGATCGTCGCGGTGCGCACGTTCGGCCTGGCCAAGGGCATCCTGCGGTACGCCGAGCGGCTGCTGTCCCACGACGTCGCCCTGCGCGCGCTGGCGGAACTGCGGGTGCGGGTGTGGGAGCAGCTGGTCCGGATCGGCCCGGCGGGCACGGCCCGCCTGCGCCGCGGCGACCTGCTGCACCGGCTGGTGTCCGATGTGGACAGCCAGCAGGACGTGCTGGTCCGCGGCCTGGTCCCGGGCGTGTCGGCGGTCGTGGTGCTGTCGGCGACCGCGGCCACCCTCGGCGTCATCCTGCCCGCCGCCTTCCTGCCGGCGGCACTGGGCCTGGTAACGGCGGGCGTGGTGGCCCCCGCGGTCGCGGCGGCGGCCTCGCGCCGGGCGCAGCGCTCGACCGCGCGGCTGCAGGCGGACCTCACGGCGGGCACGGTGGAGCTGCTGCAGGCGTCACCCGACCTGATCAGCCACGACGCGGCGGCCCGCCGTCACGCCCGGCTGCGCGAACTCGACGCGGTCCTGACGGCCTGCCGCCGCCGCTCGGCGGCCTGGCGCGGGCTGGGTGCCGGGGTCGCCACGCTGGGCGTCGGGCTGACGTCGGTGGCGTGCCTGGTGCTGGGCATCGTGGCGGCGGTCCCGGGCCCGGCGCTCGCGGTGCTGGCGCTGCTGCCGCTCGCGACCGCGGAACTGGTGGCGGGCCTGCCCGAGGCGGCCCAGCGGCTGCTCGGCGCGTCGGCGTCCGCGCGCCGCCTGGCGGAGCTGTCCGCGCTCCCGGCACCGCATTCCGCCGCCGGCGCGACGGCCCCGGCGGCGGCCGAGCTGGCGGCGTCGCAGCTGACGCTGCGCTGGCCGTTTTCCGCCGTCGACGCGGTCGAGGACGTGAACCTGCGGATCGGCCCCGGAACGCGCCTGGCGCTGACAGGCCGGTCGGGAGCGGGCAAGAGCACGGTGCTCGCGGCCCTGATGCGCCACCTCGACCCTGCCGCGGGCCGGGTGCTGCTCGACGGCGTGGACACGCTGACCTTCACCGGCGATTCGGTCCGCGAGCAGGTGGCCTGGTGCGGCCCGGAAACGCACTTGTTCGACAGCACGCTGCGGGAGAACCTCCGCCTGGCCCGCCCGGACGCTTCGGACGCGCAGCTGCGGACGGCGCTCGGCCGGGCGCAGCTTTCGCGGTGGCTGTCCGACCTGCCGGACGGCCTCGACACGCGGCTGGGAGCCCACGGAACCCCGGTCTCGGGCGGCGAGCGCCAGCGCATCGGCGTGGCCCGCGCGGTGCTGTCGGACCGCCCGATCTTCCTGCTGGACGAACCGACGGCCCACCTCGACGCCCCGACGGCCTCGGCACTGGCGGCGGACATCCTCGCGGCGACCGAGGGCCGGTCGGCACTGGTGGTGACCCACCGGCCGGCGGAGTTCGCGGAGTTGCCGGCGGTGAACGTCACCGCGGCCCCGGCCGTCGCCTAGCCTCGCGTCCCAGGTGCTGAAGGGCACTTTCCTTGCATGTGACGCAAGGAAAGTGCCCATCAGTGCACCAGATGAGAGGAAGGTGCCCTTCAGCTCAGCGTGAGCCGGCAGCCCCGGAGACCGGACCCGGCGAGCCTGCTCCTCCACGTCATGAACGACTCGTTCATGACGTCAGACGAGGTGAACGACTCGTTCATGACGTCCGGTCACCCGCTCCCCGGCTGTCGCTTAGCCTCGCGTGTCCTTCACAGCCAGGGAAAGGCGGAGTGTGGCAAGGGTCAGGCGGGCTTGCGGGCCAGCAGGTAGGCCTGGGGCACCTTCTCGGACGGCAGTGGCTCCCGCACCAGCCGGGCTTCCAGTTCCAGCCCCGCGCCGGTGAGCAGCTCGGCCACGAAGTCCGGCCGGAGGCGGTAGGCGTCGAGGGAGACCTCGCGGCCGAAGCCCTGCGAAACACTCAGCCGCTCGTCCCCGACCTGGAACGCCGTCAGCAGCCGTCCGCCGGGGGCCAGTACCCGCGCCAGCTCTGCCAGCACCGCCGGCAGGACCTCCGGCGGGGTGTGGATCAGCGAATACCACGCCAGCGCGCCGGCCAGGGTCCCGTCGTCCAGCGGCAGTGCCTCCAGCGAGCCGACTTCGAACCGCAGTCCGGGACACGCCCGGCGGGCCGCGTCGACCATGCCCGGGGAAAGGTCGATCCCGAACACGTCCAGGCCGAGCGAGGCCAGGTGTCCGGTGATCCGGCCCGGGCCGCAGCCCAGGTCGCCGACCGGGCCGGTGGTGCCGACCAGCTCGGCGAACGTGGCCAGCATCGCGCGGTCCCACGGGTTGCCCGCCAGCGCGTCGCGGTGCGCCTCGGCATACCGGTCGGCGATCGTGTCGTAGGAAGCCCGGGTCCGGGTCACGTGCGCAGGTTCGGTCACGAACCAGAACCTATCGTCAGCCTTCCCACGTCCAGTTCCGGATCTCCGGCAGGTCCTCGCCGTGGGCCAGGATCCACCGCCGGTGCCGTCCCTGGGCCTCGGTCATCTTCTGCCGCAGGACCCCGGCCGTCGCGGAGAGGCCCGGGACGCGGTCGAGCACGTCGATCACCAGCTGGAACCGGTCCAGGTGGTTGAGCACCAGCATGTCGAACGGCGTGGTCGTCGTGCCGTGCTCGGTGTAGCCGCGCACGTGCAGCCCGGCGTGGTTCGCCCGGCGGTAGGCCAGCCGGTGGATCAGCCACGGGTAGCCGTGGTAGGCGAAGATCACCGGGCGGTCCGGGGTGAACAGCGCATCGAACTCCCGGTCCGAAAGTCCGTGCGGATGCTCCGACTCCGGTTGCAGGCGCATGAGATCCACGACGTTCACCACACGCACAGCCAGCGAAGGCAGCTGCTGCCGAAGGATCTTCGCAGCGGCCATGACCTCCAGCGTGGGTGCGTCTCCCGCGCAGGCGAGGACGACGTCGGGCTCGCGGTCGGTGTGCGTGCTCGCCCACTCCCAGATGCTCACCCCGCGCGCGCAGTGCAGCGCCGCCTGCTCGGCGTCGAGCCAGTTCGGCGTGTCGTTCTTGCCCGCCACGATCACGTTCACGTAGTCCCGGGACCGCAGGCAGTGCGCCGCGACCTCCAGCAGCGTGTTGGTGTCCGGCGGGAAGTACACCCGCACGACCTCGGCGCTCTTGTTCGCGACGTGGTCGACGAAACCCGGGTCCTGGTGGGAGAACCCGTTGTGGTCCTGCCGCCACACGTGCGAGGTCAGCAGGTAGTTCAGCGACGCCACCGGGCGCCGCCACGGGATCTGCCGGTGCACCCGCAGCCACTTGATGTGCTGGTTGACCATCGAGTCGACGATGTGCACGAACGCCTCGTAGCAGGAGAACAACCCGTGCCTGCCCGACAGCAGGTAGCCCTCCAGCCAGCCCTGGCACAGGTGCTCCGACAGCACCTCCAGCACCCGGCCGTCGCGGGCCAGGTGCTCGTCGACCGGCGCCACGCCCGCCTGCCACTGCTTGGCGGTGACGTCGTAGACCGCGTCGAGGCGGTTGGACGCCGTCTCGTCCGGGCCGAACAGGCGGAAGTTCGCCCGGTCGGCGTTGAGCGCGAAGACGTCCCGCAGGAACCGGCCCAGCACCCGGGTCGGCTCGGCGGCTGTCGCGCCCGGTGTAGTGACCGCGACGGCGTGGGCCGCCGGGTCCGGCACCGTTAACGGCCGCAGCAGCACGCCGCCGTTGGCGTGCGGGTTCGCACCCATCCGCCGCTGTCCCGCCGGGATCATCGCCGTGACGTCGGCGACCGGACGGCCGGCCTCGTCGAACAGCTCCGCGGGACGGTAGGAGAGCAGCCAGTCCTCCAGCTGCTTCAGGTGATCCGCGTTGGTCCGGACCTCCGACAGCGGGACCTGGTGCGCGCGCCACGTGCCCTCCACCGGCACACCATCCACAACGGACGGACCGGTCCAGCCTTTCGGGCTGCGCAGCACGATCATCGGACGGCGGCCGAGGTCGGCGACGGCCGAGTCGAGCGCGGCGGCCATCGCCTGGTGCATCGCCGCCGGGTCGCTGCCTTCGACGTACATCGGGGCGTAGCCGTAGCCGCGCAGCAAAGCGTCCAGTTCGGACGGTGGGATCCGGGACAGCAGGGTCGGGTTGGCGATCTTGTAGCCGTTGAGGTGCAGGATCGGCAGCACCGCGCCGTCGCGGACGGGATCGAGGAACTTGTTGGCGTGCCACGATGTCGCAAGGGGTCCGGTCTCGGCCTCGCCGTCGCCGACCACGCACGCCACCAGCAGGCCCGGGTTGTCGAACGCGGCACCGAAGGCGTGCGCGAGCGAGTAACCCAGCTCGCCGCCTTCGTGGATCGAGCCGGGCACCTGCGGCGCGACGTGGCTGGGCACCCCGCCGGGGAAGGAGAACTGCCGGAACAGCTCCGCCATCCCTGCGGCGTCCTGCGTCACCTCGGGCCACGCCTCGGTGTAGCTGCCTTCGAGCCAGGTGTTGGCCAGCAGGGCCGGGCCGCCGTGGCCGGGGCCGGTGACCAGCATGGCGTCGAGGTCGTGGGCGAGGATCGCGCGGTTGAGGTGCGCGTAGACGAAGTTCAGGCCGGGTGAGGTCCCCCAGTGCCCGAGCAACCGCGGCTTGACCTGCCCGGGCCGCAGCGGCTCGCGCAGCAGCGGGTTGGCCATCAGGTAGATCTGGCCTGCCGACAGGTAGTTCGCGGCCCGCCAGAGGGCATCCACCTGCGCAAGTTCGGTGCGGTCCAGGACGTCCGGGCGTTCGTCGACGGCGGTCATGCCGCCGGCTCCGGGCGGACCACGAGCACCGGGCAGCCGGCGTGCTGGACCAGCGCCTGGCTGGTCGAACCCAGGAGCATGCCGGTGAACCCGCCACGGCCCCGGCTGCCCACGACGACCAGCTGCGCTTCCGCGGAGAGGTCCAGCAGCGCGTGCCGCGGCCGGTCGCGCACGAGCAGGCGCCGGATCTCCACGTCCGGGTACTTCTCCTGCCACCCCGCGAGCCGCTGGCCCAGCAGCCGTTCCTCCCCCTCTTCGAGGGATTCCGGCTGGGTCAGGATGCGCGCGCTGCCGAAGGCGTCCTCATAGGTGACGTCGTTCCAGGCATGCACCGCGACCAGCGGAACACCGCGCAGCGAAGCCTCCTCGAACGCGATCGCGACGGCCTGTTCGCTGTTGGGCGTGCCGTCGATGCCGACCACCACCGGTCCGCTGCCCGGACTGAGCGTGCCGCGGACGACAGCGACCGGGCAGTGCGCGTGCCCGGCGACCGCCGCCGCGGTGCCGCCGATCAGCATGTCGGCGAACCCGTCGCGGCCGGTCCGGCCGACGACGAGCATCCGGGCGTGCCGGGACTCCTCGATCAGCGTCGGCACCGGCGGATCGTTGCGCAGCTCGGTCACGACGACCAGGTGTTCGTCGATCGACGCGGCGAGCGCGCGGGCCTCGGCGACGGCCCGTTCGCCGTCGGCCTGCACCGCCTCGAACAGCGTCGCCGCGCCGATGCCGGTCATGCCGCCGCCGTAGTAGAGCCCGGCGATCTGCAGGCCGTGGACGATCTTCAGCTGAAGGTGCCGCAGCGAGGCGATCCTCGCCGCCCACGCGACAGCGGCGGCCGAGCCCGCCGAACCGTCGACGCCGACGGTGATCCTCGGGTCGTGTGCGGTCATCGTGTCTGCTCCTCACCCGCGTAAGCGGTGTCGGCGGCGACGACGCCCGGCACGGCGAGCGCCAGCAGCTGGGCGACGTGCCGGTCGGTGTCGTCGTCGAACCGGTCGGTGATGTGCACGAACCCGTCCCGGACACCGACCTGCCAGCGGCCGCTCCCGCCGTAGATTTCCAAGCGGTGCTTGACATCCCGGGCGATCTCGCTGTCATCGCGAGCGAGGACGCGCACGATGTCGCCGCGGGTGACGATGCCGATGACGGCCGCGCCGTCGACGATCGGCATCGCCCGGATCCGGGCGTCCACCAGCGCCTGGCACAGCTCGGCGAGGTCGGTGCCGCCGTCCATGGCGGTGGCGGGGCTGGTCATCAGGTCGCCCACCGGCTTGCCCGCCGTGGCTTCGCGGGGTTCGTGGACGTAACGGGGATCGGCCGGGATGCGGCCGCGGATCAGGTCGGCCTCGGTGACAATGCCGACCAGCCGGTCATCGTCGTCGACGACGGGCAGCGCGGTGAAACCGTGCGCGGCCAGCAGTCCGGCCGCTTCCTTCGCGGACGTCCAGGGATGCACGGTGATCACCGGCGCGGTCATCAGGTCGCGTGCTCGCATCGGGGTTCCTGCCTTTCGGGGTCACCTTCCAACGTAGGGAGGCGAGGGCCGGAGAACCGCTGGCGTCGGTCACCGTTCGCGGGGACTTACGTCCCTTCGCGGGAGCGGAGTCCACAAAGGACCGACGTCCCGGCGACCGTCTGCTAGGGCCGGACGACGGCGACCGGGCACGGCGAATGCGCGATCAGCGCCTGGCTGGTCGAGCCGAGCAGCATGCCGGTGAACCCGCCGCGGCCACGGCTGCCGACCACGATCAGCTGCGCGTCCTCGCCGCGGTCCAGCAGCGTGCGCACCGGGCGGCCGCGGACGACCTCCAGCTCGATCGGCAGGTCCAGGCACTTGCGCTGCCAGCCCACGACCTGCTCGGCGAGCCTGGCCCGCTCCTCCGCCGCGATCCGCACCGGGTCCTCCGCCAGCGGGTGCGGGCGCAGCATGCCGTCGGCGAGCACGTCGCTCCAGGTGTGCACCACGACGAGCGCGGTGCCGCGCAGCCGCGCCTCCTCGCAGGCGAACGCGATCGCGGCCTCGCTGTCGGGCGAGCCGTCGGTGCCGACGATCACCGGCCCGGTGTGCGGCGGCGGAGCGTCCGGGGTGCGGCCGCGGACGACGGCGATCGGGCAGTGCGCGTGCGCCGCGACCGCGACGGCCGTCGAACCGACGAGCAGGCCGGTGAACCCGCCCAGCCCGCGCGAGCCCAGCACGACCAGCTCGGCATGCTGCGACTCCTGGACCAGCGCCGTCACCGGGCTCCACTCGCGGGCAGCGGCGACGACTTCCAGCCCGGGATGTTCGGCCAGCACGGCGGCTTCCGCTTCGGCCAGCCACTCCGCGGCCCGCCCGGCCAGGCCGGCCCGCACCTGGTCGTGCGCCCCGAACGCGACCGGCGCCTTCACCTGCGGGAGCGCGTAGACCTGCACCAGCCGCAGCGGCCGCCCGCGCCGGACGGCTTCGGCACCGGCCCAGACGGCGGCCCGCCGCGCGGACGCGGAGCCGTCGATCCCGGCGACGATCGCGTGGTCAGTGAACGCGGGCATGCCTGTCCTCTTGGTGGAGGAGATCCGCCAGCTCGACGCCGACCACGCCGTACACCGTCTTCGCCAGCGCCGTCACGACGCGGCGCTCGGCCTCGTCGGTGAACGCGCCGCGGATCGTCACCATGCCGCCGGTCACCGAAAGCAGCCACCGGTCGCGGTGGCCGCTGTAGTCGGCGAGCAGGGCGTTGAGGTGCGAGGCGATCGAGTCGTCCTGGCGTACCAGCGGGCTGAGCATGTCGCGGCGGCTGACGATGCCCACGAGCACGCCGTCGTCGTCGACCACCGGGATGCTGCGCAGCCGGTCGCCCAGCATGCGGCGGGCGATCTCGGCCACGTCGGTGCCGAGGCCGACCGTCTCCGCCGGCGCGGTCATCGCCGTGGCGACCAGCGCGTCCGGTGCCGCGCCGGCGATCCCGCTGCGCAGCGCGTCCGCCTCGGTGAACACGCCGAGCACGGTGTCGTCCTCGCCGACCACCGGCAGCGCCGCGACGCAGTGCTCGGTGAGCAGCACGATCCCCTCGCGGACCGGCGTCGCGGGGCCGACGCGCACCACCGGCCTGGTCATGATGTCGCGTGCCTTCACGACGGCTCCTCTCCTGGAGTTTCAGTGCACGACCGCGACCGGGCAGGCCGCGTGCGCGAGCAGGGCGTTGCCGGTCGAGCCCAGGACCCCGCCGGTGACCGGGCCGCGGCCGCGCGTCCCGACGACGACCAGCCGGGCGTCGGGCGCGGCGTGCCGCAGGGCGCGGGCCGGGTCACGGTCGCGCACGGCCTGGGTGAAGACCTCGAGGTCCGGGTACTTGGCACGCCAGCTCGCGACGCGCGTGTCCAGCTCCTGCTGCTCCGCGACGCCGTCGCCGTCGCCGTCGTGCCAGGCATGCACGACGAGCACCGGCGCCCGTGTCACGGCGGCCTCCTCGAAGGCGAACCGCAGCGCGTGCTCGCTGGACTCGGACGCGTCCACACCGGCGACGACGGGCCCGGTCCGGCCCGGCTGGTGTCCCGGCACCACGACCACGGGACAGGACGCCTCCGCGGCCACACGCAGGGCGACCGAGCCGATCAGCGCGCCACGCAGGCCGCCGAGGCCGTGCGACCCGAGGACGATCAGCGCCGCGTCAGCCGCGTCGGCGAGCAGCAGGTCGGCCGCGAGGCCGAGCCGCACGGCCGTCTCGATCCGCACGCCGGGCGCCCATTCGCGGGCGACCGCGGCGGCGCGGCGGAGAAAGCGGTGGACGTGTTCGAGCAGCAGTTCGTCCTGGTCCCGCGGCGAGGCGCTGTCGAAGACGCAGGCGTGCAGCAGCCGCAGCGTGGTGTCGCGCCGCCCGGCCTCCCGGGCCGCCCACCGCACGGCGGCGATCGACGCCGCCGAAGCGTCCACCCCGGCCAGCACGGGCCGGTGCGCGGTTGCGGTCATCAGGTCCTCCTCGGGGGTCGGGACCAGCATGGCCGGGGCGCGTCCTGGCCGGTCAGGGCACGAAGTCCCTTTCGCCGGGGACCAAATCCGCCTGCCGCCACGACCGTCGTCCGGCAATACCGGGCCTCGCCCAGCCGCCGGGTTGCCTTCCCGTCGTCGGCGAGCAGCCGCCGTGATCCGGCGCGACGAAGCCGTCCCTGGCTGCGGAGCGCAGGGTCTTTGGTCCCTCACGCCGGGGCGGTGTGGCCCTCGCCCGCGTGCGTGCCCGGGAGGACCGTCTTCAGGATGCATGCCACGTTCCCGCTCGGGCGCCCGGCCGGCATCCGCGTCGGCGCGCACTGGTCCGTGTTCCCCGTCATGGCGCTGCCGGCCCAGGTGCTCGCGCAAGTCCTGCTTCCGGCGGCCGTCCCGGGGCTGTCCCCGGTGGTGTCCTGGGCGACCGGCGTGACCGGGTCGGTCGTGTTCCTGACCTCGCTGCTGGTCCACGAACTCGGCCACGCGATCGCCGCGCAGCACCGCGGGCTCGACGTCGACGGCATCACGCTGTGGCTGCTGGGCGGCAGCACCGAGCTGCCCGAAGAGCCGCCGGACCCGCGGACCGCGTTCGCCGTCGCGGTAGCCGGACCGGTGGCGAGCCTGCTGGCCGGTGCCGGGTTCCTGGGTGTTTCCCTGCCAGCGTCCGGCGTCACCGGCGTCACGCTGGCCTGGCTGGGCTGGGCGAACCTGGTCCTGGCGGCGGTCAACCTGCTGCCCGGCACGCCCCTGGACGGCGGCCGCGTCCTGCAGGCGGTTGTCGGGACGCTCACCGGCGACCGGCGGCGGGCCCGGACGGCCGCGGCCCGCACCGGCCGGGTCCTCGGCCTGGTGGTCGCCGGCATCGGGCTGGGGCAGCTGCTGTGGTCCGGCGGCTTCGCCGGGTGGTGGCTGCTCGGGATCGGCTGGTTCCTCGCGAGCGGCGCCGGAGCGGAACCGGCCCGCGAACGGCTCGGCCGCGTCCGGCTCGGCGAGATCATGACGCCCGACCCGGTCACGGCCCCCGGCTGGGACACCGTGGAGGGGTTCGCCGAGCAGGCCGCGGCGGGCCGGTTCCGCGCCTACCCGGTGGTGGCGTCCGACGGGCGGCCGCTCGGGGTGGTGAGCCGGGCGGCACTGGCCCGGGTCCCCGGACACGCCCGCACGGCGACCCGGGTGGCGGACATCTGCGCCCGGCCACCGGCCTGCCTGGTGGCACCACCGCAGACCCCGCTGGCCGCGGTGCTGGACGCGATCGGCGGCCAGGACCTCGTCCTGGTGGTTTCGGACGGGGTGCTGGTCGGGGTGGTCAGCTCCGCGGACGTCGCCGAGCTGGTGGCCTGAGCGGTCTGCCGCGGCTTGTCGTGAGTGAGAAACAGTGGGTGGATTCAAGCGGTTGTTGCAACTGGGTCTTGTGTGGACAGTAGCATCGTGAGGCGTTCGGCTGGGGTGTCCCAGCCGAGGGTTTTGCGGGGGCGGCCGTTGAGTTCGGCGGCTACTTTTGCCAGGTCAGCCGGGGTGTGGACTGATAGGTCGGTGCTTTTGGGGAAGTACTGGCGCAGCAGGCCGTTGGTGTTTTCGTTGGTGCCGCGTTGCCAGGGTGAGTGCGGGTCGCAGAAGTAGATGGCCATCTCGGTGGCCATCGTGATGGTGGCATGCTGAGCCATCTCGGTGCCCTGATCCCAGGTCAGCGACCTGCGCAGCTGCTCGGGCAGCCCGCGGATGACGGTGATCATCGCTTCGGCGACCGCGGTGGCGTCTTTGCCGTGGGGCAGGTGCAGCAGCAGGCAGAACCGGGTGCTGCGTTCGACCAGGGTCCCGATCACCGACCGGCTGTCCTGGCCGACGATCAGGTCGCCTTCCCAGTGCCCGGGCACGGCCCGGTCGGCGGCCTCGGCGGGCCGGTCGGAGATCGGGACCATCCCGGCGATCTTGCCCTGGCGGGTGCGTCGCCCGTCCGGGGTGCGCTGGGGTGTGCGCAGGGCTCGGCCGGTGCGCAGGCATGCGGCCAGTTCGCGGCGTAGTGCGCCGCGGCCTTGGACGTAGATGGCCTGGTAGATCGTTTCGTGGGTCACGTGCATCCTCGGCTGGTCGGGGAAGTCCCGTTTCAGCCTGGCAGCGATCTGCTCGGGTGACCACCGCGCGGTCAGGTCCTGCTGGACCCGGTCGTGCAGGACCTGGTTCTCGGCGAGTTTCGCCGGTTTCGGTCGTGTTGCCCGTTGCTCGGCGGCGTGCTGGGCGCTGCTGGCCCGGTATCCGGTCAGGGTGCTGTTGCGGTCCAGTTCTCGCCCGATCGTGGACCGGTGCCGGCCCAGCCGCCGCGCGATCTCCGCATTCGGCAGGTGCTGGGCGTGCAGGACCATGATTTCCTCGCGTTCGGCCAGCGAGAGATAGCGGCCCGAGCAGGCTGTCGGCGCGTTGGTGATCACGCCTCCAGCCTGCTCGAACAACCGTCTCCCGCTGGCCCGCGACACGCCCGCGGCCACCGCGGCCCGCTCGACGGGCAGACCCGCCCGCATCTGATCCCAGAACGCCACACGAGCGTCACGGGACAGCCACCGACGACGTTTCCCGGCCACCACAACACCTCCCACACCAGGTGTTGCAACCACCACTAGAACCCAAGGTGTTCTAACCCTGTTTCTCACTCACGACCGCGGACCGGCGGCGGGCGGGAGCGTCCTTCAGGCCACGTCGTTCCAGACGTAGTCGAGGCGGTTGCGGACCTCCACGACGCCGGACAGGTCGCGGATCAGCCGCGTCACCGGGTCGATGTCGCTGCGCCGCTCGACCCGACCCACCACCGTCACCACGCCCGCCCGGACCTCGATCCGGACCCGGTCCGGTCCGAGGTGCAGCTGCTCCCGCAGCACCCGGTCGCGGATCTCGCGCTCGAGGTCGGCGTCGCCGCGGGTGAACACGCGGACCAGGTCGCGCCGCGACAGCACGCCCGCCGGTTTCCCGCCCCGCAGCACGAACAACCGGCGGACGCCGGTGCGGGCGAACTTCGTGGCGGCCGAGGCGAGCGAGTCGTCCGCGTCGATCGTGACGACCGGACTGGTCATCAGGTCCTTCGCGGTGCACGCCGTCGCCTTGCGGGCGAGCCGGCGGTCGCGGCGGCGCGGCTTCGGGTCGTCCCACAGGTGCGGCAGGAGGTCGGCTTCGGAGACGACGCCGACGAGCACGCCCGCCTTGTCGACGACGCCGACCGCGCTGATCCCGTTGCCGGTGAGCAGCTGGGCGATGTCCTTGAACGGCGTCCGGGCGGGGACGGTGATCGGGTCGGCGGTCATCACCGCGGACACCGTGGTGCTGGTCATGCTGGAACTCCCTTGCGGTTCAGGCGGTTGCGGTGCGGACGACCATGACCGGGCACGCCGCGTGGTGCAGCAGAGCCTGGCTCGTCGAGCCGAGGACGAGGCCGGCAAACCCGCCGCGGCCGCGGCTGCCGACGACGACGAGCCGGGCAGCACGGCTCGCCGCGAGCAGCCGGTGGCGCGGCTTGCCGTGCTCGACCCGGCGCTCGACGGAGACGTCGGGGTACTTCTCCTGCCAGCCGGCGAGGACGCGACGGCAGGACTCCTCCAGGATTTCGCCGGGGACGTTGCCATCGCTGATGGAGACGGCCACGAGCGGGGCGTGCGACAGCGACGCTTCTTCGAAGGCCCACGCGATCGCGGCCTCGCCGAGCGGGCTGCCGTCGACGCCGGCGACCACCGGGCCGTCGTCGCTCTCGTTCCCCCGCACGACGACGACCGGGCAGTGCGCGTGCGCGGCGAGGTCGACGTCGGGCGAGCCGCTGAACAGGCCCTCGATCGCCCCGACCGGCTCGCCGGTGACGAGGAGCCTCGCCCGCTCGGACACTTCGAGCAGGCCGGGAACCGGCCCGCGGTCGCTCGCCTCGGTGGCGATCTCCAGCCCGGGAACGGCGGCTTCGAGCGTCGCCCGCGTCTGCCGCAGCAGCTGGTCGGCTTCGGCTTCCCGGACCACGAGCCAGTCCGACGGCGGGTACATCCGGCCGCCGAACCCGGTGTCTTCGTAGCCGTAGGCGGTGTAGACGAGCAGCGCGGTGCGCCGCCGGGCGGCTTCCCCGGCCGCCCACAGCGCGGCCGCGGCGGCGGTTTCCGAGCCGTCCACGGCCACGACGACCGGCAGGTTTCCGGATGCGGTCATGAGCTTTCCTCCGGGATGCAGTGCGTGCTCCCGACGGTAGGTCCCGCGCCGCCGTCCGGCTGCGGCCGTTCGTCCCCGCCCGCGGTGACCTTCGGCAGCCGTCACGTCCGGCCGCGGCCGGAAGTCCCGCCGCCGGAGGACTTCCGGCCGCAGCCGCCGGAGCCGGTGGCTGCCTACCGTCGGGCGGACGAACCGCCGATCGTCCCCGGCGGAGGCCGGAGCCCGAGGAAAGTGAGGTTCACCATGGACCCGCACCCCGCCACGGCCGCGCCCGAGCACTGAGCCGATGACGCGCAGCCGGCTGTACCGCAGCGGTGTCCTCGACCGCGAGAACTTCCCCGCCGCCGAGGCCGCGGGCCACCTCGCCGACCCGTCGGTGACGCTCTGGCTGGACTTCGACACCCCCACCGCCGCCGACCTGGCCGTGCTCACCACCGAACTCGGGCTGCATCCGCTGGCCGTCGCGTCCGTCCTCGACGAAGACCACCAGCGCCCCAAGCTCGTCCGCTACGCCCGGCATTCGTTCCTCGCCGCCTACGCCGTGCGCGTGACCGACGGCGAGCTGGCCGCGGCGGAACTCGACGCCTTCGTCACCGACCGGGTGCTGATCACCGTGCACCGCAACGGAACCACCGACGTCGACGCCCTCACCGCACGCTGGGACGCCACCCCGGAGCTGGCCAAGAGCGGCGCCGCGTTCCTGCTCCACGGCCTGCTGGACTACCTCGTCGACGGGCACCTCGACGCCGTCCAGGCACTCGACGAGCAGGTCGAAGCCCTCGAAGACCTCGTCTTCGACGACCACGTCGACCACACCGGCCTGCAGCGCCGGTCCCTGCGCCTGCGCCGCAGCCTCGGCCGCCTGCGGCACCTGGCCGTGCCGATGCGGGAGATCGTCGCCGCCCTGATGCGCCGCGACGACACGCTCCTGCCGTACTTCCAGGACGTCTACGATCACGTCCTGCGCGTCACCGAGTGGACCGAGTCCCTGCGCGAGCTGATCGCCACGATCCGCGAAACACAGCTGAGCATCCAGGGCAACCGGCTCAACACCATCATGAAGAAGGTCACCAGCTGGGCGGCCATCATCGCCGTGCCGACCGCGATCACCGGCTTCTACGGCCAGAACATCCCGTACCCGGGCTTCGGCCAGGCCTCGGGCGTGTGGGTGTCCACTGTGGCCATCCTGCTCATCTCCGCGACCCTGTACGTGCTGTTCAAGCGGAAGGACTGGCTCTGACCCGCCGTCGCGCGGCTGTGCCGAGCCGGTGCCACAGCAGCTTGTCCGTCTCCACCACCGCGAACGCCGCCACCGCGGCACCGAGCACCCACAGCCACGAGGACACTCCGACCGGGGCCGTGTGGAATCCCGTGTTCAGCACCGGCACGTACGTCAGCAGCAGCTGCAGCCCGGCCGTCAATCCCAGCCCCAGCACGAACATCCGGCTGTGCCCCGGCCAGGCCCGCAGCACCGGCCGGTCCGGGACGCGGCAGCTGACCAGGTACGCCGCCTGCACACCCACGAACACGTTGATCGCCGTCGTCCGGGCCTCCGCCACTGACGCACCCCACGCCAGCTGCAGGCGATAGGCGGCGAAAGCCGCCACGACCAGCAGGAGCGACACGAGCACCACCCGCCGCAGCAGGGAACCGGTGAACAACGGCCGCTCGGGCGGCCGCGGCGGGCGTCGCATGATCCCGTGCTCGGTCGGCTCGAACGCCATCGTCAGGCCGAGGAACACGGCCGTGGTCATGTTGATCCAGAGGATCTGGACCGGCACGATCGGCAGCGTCGCGCCGAGCAGGATCGCCACCAGCACCACCATGCCCTCGCCGATGTTCGCCGGCAGCGTCCACGCGATGAACTTGCGCAGGTTGTCGAACACCCCGCGGCCGACCCGCACCGCGGCCTCGATCGAGGCGAAGTCGTCGTCGGTCAGGATCATGTCCGCGGCCTGGCGTGCCGCGTCGGTCCCGCCCGAGCCCATGGCGACGCCGATGTCCGCACGGCGCAACGCCGGCGCGTCGTTGACCCCGTCGCCGGTCATCGCGACCACGTGCCCGCGCCGCTGCAACGCCCTTACCAGGTCGAGCTTCTGGCCCGGCGACACCCGCGCGAACACCTGCGTGCCCGCCACGGCCGCGTCGAACTCCTCCTCCGGCAGCGCGGCCAGCTCGGCCCCGGTGAGGACCCGGCCGGAAGCCAGGCCCACCTCGCCGGCCACCGCCCGCGCGGTCCCGGCGTGGTCGCCGGTGATCATCTTGACGTCGATGCCCGCGCTCCGGCAGGCCGCGACCGCGGCCACCGCCTCCGGCCGCGGCGGATCGTGCATCGCCTGCAGGCCCAGCAGGGCAGGCGTGGTGCCCGGGGTGATCCGCGCGAAGGCCAGCACCCGCAGGCCCCGCCCGGTGAGGGTGTCGTGGACGCGGGCGAGCGCTTTCCGGTCCAGTGCCCGGATTCCGCCGCCGGGGAGCAGCTCGTCCGTGCACCGGGCCACGACTTCTTCGACCGCGCCCTTGACGTAGGTGATTCCCTTGTGGACGGTCGTCATCGTCCGCGTCTCGGACTCGAACGGCACGGTGTCCGTCCGCGGCGCGGCGGCCCGGATCGCGGCCGGGTCCAGGCCCGCCGCAATCGCCGCGCCGAGCAACGCGATCTCGGTCGGATCCCCTTCCTCGAGTTCCGCGTCGTTGCACAGCACCCCGGCCACCAGGCATTCGCGCAGCGCCGAGCCTGCCTCGGCCGGGGTGAGCAGCACACCACCGGCCGCGAGGGTCGTCACGGTCATCCGGTTGCGCGTCAGGGTGCCGGTCTTGTCGGTGCAGATCACCGTCGTGCCGCCGAGGGTCTCGACAGCCGGGAGGTGCCGGACGATCGCGCCGCGCCGGGACATCCGCACGACACCGATGGCCAGCACGATCGCCACCGCGGCCGGCAGCCCCTCGGGGATCGCGCCGACGGCGAGGGCGACCACCGCGGTGAACATCTCCGGCGCCGGGGTGCCGCGCACGACGCCGAGCACGAACGCCGCGGCCGAGACGGCGACGATCACCACGCTCAGCTGCCGCGAAAACCGCGCGAGCTTGCGCGTCAACGGCGTCGCGACGGCTCCGGCCGTGGCGACCAGGTGCTGGATACCACCCAGCTGCGTCGCGCCGCCGGTGGCGGTGACCAGGCCCCGCGCCCGGCCGCGGGTCACCAGCGTGCCCGAGTACGCCGAGCCGGTCCGGTCGGCGACGGGCGCGTCCGCGGCCACCGGCCCGGCGGACTTCACCACCGGCACCGACTCCCCGGTCAGCGCCGACTCGTCGATCTCGGCCCGGTTCACCGCCACCAGCCGGACGTCGGCGGGCACGCGGTCACCCGCGGCCAGTTCGACGACGTCGCCGGGCACCAGCCGCGCGGCCGGGATGCGGCGCGGGACGCCGTCACGGACGGCGGTCGCCTCGACCGGGACCATGGCGGACAGCGCGTCCAGCGCCCGTTGCGCCCGCGACTCCTGCACGAAGCCGACGACCGCGTTGAGCAGCACCACCCCGGCGATCACCGCGGCGTCGACGTGCCCGCCGAACACCCAGGTCACCACGCCCGCGAGGAGCAGGACGTGGATGAGCGGGTCGTGGAACTGCGCCAGCAGCCGCCGGAGCGGACCCGGCCCGGGTGGTTCGCGCACGACGTTCTCGCCGAAGCGCCGCAACCGCGTTTCGGCCTCGCTGTCGCTCAGGCCACGCCCGGGGTCCACGGCCAGCCGCTCGGCGACGGCGCTTGCCGGCAGCGCGTGAAACGGGCCGGTCGCGGAGGCGCTGGCCGGGAGCACGGCCATCAGACGAGCGTGCGGCGCAGGGCCGCCCCGAGCGCCGCGCCCCACGCCTCGGCACGGGCCAGCTCGCCGGGGACGGGCCCGGCGTCGACCGGATCGGTGCCGACGAAGAAGCTCTCCGGGGGCGCCATCATCCGGCACCCGAGCCGCCGCAGCCGCTTGGCCGCGCCCAGTGACGCCGCGCCGGTGAGCACCCGCGGCTTGCCGACGCGGGTGTCGAAGGTCGCGACCGGCAGCCCGGCCGGCACCGGCCCGAGCGAATCCAGCCACTCGCGCACCCCGGTGTGCGAGTGCGGCTCGTAGCCGACCTGGTCCGCGGCCGCCTTCCGGGTCGCGGCGCGGCTCATGGCGTGCACGTGGGTGGGGCCACCGGCGACGAGCAGGCCGACGCCGGTGAGGTCCCGCGGCGCTTTGTCGACGTTGTGCACCTCCACCGGGACGGACACCGCGATGCCCGCGGCAATCGCCTGCGCCACCTTCTCGGTGCCGCCGAACATCGACTCGAAGACGACGATGACACGCATGACCGTTCCTCTCAGCGCTCGGCCGGCAATCTTCGGGTGTGTCCAGCAAATCGCGTGCCGGTGCTGTCCACCGCTGGCGAACGCCACCGGCACGGAGGCCCTCGGTCACCAGGGGCAGGGACCACCGGCCCCTTCCCGTGCGGCACCCCTCAGGGGCAGGATTTCCACTGCCAGCCCCAGAATCCGCGTGGTGCGGCGGCGGCGGAAGCGGCCGCGGGCGGGGCCGCCGTCCGGCAGCTCGGCCGTGAACGCCCGGCGCTGCGCCGAGGTCGCCGAGCGCCAGCGCATCGCCAGCACCGGGCGGACCGGCGCGATGAACCCGCGCACCCGCTCGTGCGCGCCGGCCAGCCTGGCCTCGTATTCGCGGTCCGGGCGGTAGGCCAGTTCCAGGTCGATCAGCGGCTCCGCGCCGCCCGCGCGGTGGTGGCAGCGCGACAGCATCCGGGCCAGCTCCTCCATCGCGCCCCGGACCAGGCAGGGCATCTGGTCCTGCCAGCGGCCGAACCGCGGGGCGTTGACCGACGCCGGGGTCACCTCGCCTGCCAGCACGATCAGGGCCCGGACCGGCGATCCGGCCAGCTCGACGCGGATCCGCCGTCCGGTCGCGTCGACGAAGAAGCGGGGTACGCGCCCGGCCATGACGGTGTCCGACCGCCGCCGGATCCACTCGCCGACGGCGTCGGGGGACGGCCAGGACGACACGAACGTGAACGCCAGCTCGTCGCCGGTGAGGGTCATGGTCACCGGGAACAGCGAACCGAGGTCGTGCATGAACGCCGAGCCGATGACGAGTGCGGCGCGGGAGCCGCCTCCGGTCATCGCCTCCTCCTCCCGTGCTACACCTGCAGGTCCGACTCGATGCGTTTGAGGTAGTGCCGGGCCAGCGCGAGGTTCGCCCGCTCCCGGTCCAGCACCAGGTACAGGAACAGCGGGTTGCGCGTGGAGTTCAGCAGCCGGATCAGGTGGTACTGGCGGTGCAGCGTGATCAGGATGTCCTCGATCGTGTCGTTGAGCGCGAGCGAGGACATCACCCGCAGTTTCGACCGCACGACCTCGGTGTTGCCCGCCGCGGCGACCTCCAGGTCAAGCCAGTCACCGCCGCCGGCGGTGCCCAGCGACATCCCGCTTTCGTAGTCGGCCAGCGCGACCCCGACCGCCCCGGTGATCGACATGGCTTCCTTGAGCGCGGCGTCGATGTTCATCATCATCTTCTGTCCTTTCGCAGACGGATTTCCTACGCGGCCAGGATGGCGCCGATCCGCTCGATGACCGGCCGGGATTCGAAAAGGAGCCGCCCGACGTTGAGCCCTTTGCCGCCCAGCACCACCATCAGCGCGAGCCTGCCGACGGCGTGGACGGCCAGGTAGCCGTCGCTGCCGAACACGACGGTCTGGTGCAGCGTGCCCCGCCCGGTGACCTCGGCCGCCTGGCGGGCGATCCCCAGGTCGGCGGCGGCGAGTGCGGACACCTTCGCGGGATCGATGTCGTCGGCGGCGTCGGCGATGATGGGGATCCCGTCGACCGCGGCCAGCACCGTGCCGGTCACCCCGGCGACATTCTCCCGCAGGCTGCGCAGCTCGCCGGCGAGCGCTTCGAAGTCCAAGAGTGTTTCTTTCTGCGATGCAAAATTGCCGGAAGTGGCGGCTCGGAACACTACCGTCGGCATCACTTCCCGCCAATCAGCACGAGGAAGCTTTTCCGGGTATTACCCGATCGAGTGAAACGGAATTGCGCTCGTAACGGGAACAAATCGACGGAACATTGATCACGGGCCGATCGGCTGCTGTGTTTCCGTATTACCGGGCAGCCCCGGGAAATGCGGCGACACCGTGCACGCGGACCACGGCACGCCGGTCCGCCAGGGGCGAGGCCGCCACCAGGGCGCGGGACGCCGGACACGCTGCGCGACGACCCCGGGCGAGCCGTCCCCGGATCGGCTCAGCAGCCGTCGGTGAACGGACGTCAGTCCAGCGCGAAGCCCAGCTCCCGGCCGCGCTCGCGCAGCTCGTCCCGCGCCCGCGGATGCGCCACGCGGTCCACGATCTGCCGCGCCTGCTCGTCCGCGTCGTGCCCCCAGATGGCCGCAACACCGTGCTCGCTGACGAAGAAGCTGTGCTGGAACGACGTCACCGGCCCGGCCAGCCGCGGCACGACCGTCGACACGCCGGCCTTCGGATGCCACGACGGCAGCGCGATGATCGCCCGGCCGCCCGGGGAATGCAGGGCGCCGACCACGAAGTCGGTCTGGCCGCCGAAGCCCGAATAGATCGCGCCACGGACGCGGCTGGCGTTGGCCTGGGCGTAGAGGTCGACCTCCAGCGCGCTGTTCACCGAGACCAGGCGCCGCTGCCGGGCGATCACCGCCGGGTCGTTCGTCTTCTCCGTGCGCAGCAGCCGGACCCGCGGGTTGCGGTCGACCCACTTGTACAGCTCGTCGCTGCCGAACACGAACGATGCCGTCACCGGCTCGGCCGGGTCGAGCGCGCCGGCGCGGTCGAGGGCGAGCACGCCGTCGCTGAACATCTCCGACCACACCGCCAGGCCGCGGCGGCCGGTCAGCGCGGCGAGCGTCGCGTCCGGGATGCCGCCGATGCCCAGCTGCAGCGTGGCGCCGTCCTCGACCAGGCCGGCCACGCGCGCGCCGATGTCGCGCGCGGTGTCACCCAGCGCCCGCGGCACCGGCGAGCGCAGCGGCTCCTCGGCCTCCAGCGCGTAGTCGATCTCGTCGACCGGCACCAGGCCGTCGCCGTGCGTGACCGGCATCCGCGGGTTGAGCTGCGCGACGACCAGGCCGCCGCGAGCCCGGACGGCCTCGATCGCCGCGGGCAGGATGTTGACCTCCGTACCCAGCGACACGACGCCGTCCACGGGCACCGAGGTGTGCACCAGCACGACGTCCGGTGGCAGGGACTGCTTGAGCAGCTGCGGCACCAGCGACAGCCGCGACGGGAAGTACCGCAGCCCCGCCCGGCCCCGCATGCCCGGCCCGACGAAGGGCGTCTCGAGCAGCACGCCCGGCCGGTCCGGCAGGCCGGCCTGGGCGTTCAGGGCGAACAGCCGGTACTCGGCGACGTTCGCGTCGAGGACGGCCAGCGCCCGCGACGGCGTCGCGAAGTTCCCGCTGACCACGACCCGCGGCACGGGCACGCCGGCCAGCACCGCACCCAGCTGACGCTCCGACAGCACCCGCATCCGCCCACACTCCCGATCTCACTGCCCCCGGGTGTGATCATGCCCGACCGAGGTCCACCAGCCGCCACGCGGTGAACCCGGCGGCGGCCAGGGTGACCACGCCCGCCACCACGAACGCGCTGTCCAGGCCTGCCTCGAAGGTCGCACCGGCGGATTCGCGGGCGCGTACGACCGCGCCGAGCACCGCCACGCCCAGCACCGCGCCGATCTGGCGGGCCGTGCTGCTGACGCCCGAAGCGAGACCGCCCTCCTCCCGGCCGGCCGCCTGGATCGCCGCGCCGGTCAGCGGGGACATCGTCAGCGCGAACCCGGCGCCGGTGACCGCCAGGCGCCACCAGACGTGGCCGTAGCCGGTGTCCGCGTGCACGAAACCCAGGGCCAGCAGGCCGGTTCCGGCCAGGGCCAGCCCGGCGGTGACCACGATCCGGAAGCCGTGCCGGGCCGCCAGCCGTCCCGCGTAGGGGCTGACGAGGACCATGGCCAGCGGGGCCGGGAGGGTCCGCAGGCCCGCCTCCAGCACCGAACTTCCCTGCACCGCGACGAAGAACTGCGAGAAGAAGAACGACGAGCCCATCAGCGCGAACCCCACCACGACCATGGCCGTGGCGGACACCGTGAACAGCCGCTCCCGGAACAGCCGCAGCGGCAGCATCGGCGTCGCACTGCGGGCTTCGACGGCGACGAACGCGGCGAGGAGCACCGCTGCCGCGACGAAGCTGCCCACGATCACCGGAGACGTCCAGCCGCGCGAACCGCCTTCGATCAGCCCGTAGGTCAGCGCCCCGACACCCAGGACGGACAGGACCGTGCCCGGGACGTCGATCTCGGGCGCGCCGGGGTTGCGGGACTCGGCCAGTGCGCGGCGGCCTGCCAGCAGGAGCAGCACCCCGATCGGCACGTTCACCAGGAAGATCGACGGCCACCCGAAGGCCTGCACCAGCAGCCCGCCCGCCACCGGGCCGGCGGCAAGGCCGATCCCGCTGAACCCGGCCCACAGCCCGATGGCCTGGACGCGCTCCCGCGGGACGGGGTGGGCGGCGGCGAGCAGCGCCAGCGACGCGGGGCTCAGCGCCGCGGCGCCGATGCCCTGCGCGACGCGCCCGGCGACCAGCCAGCCGAGCGAGGGCGCGGCGGCGCACAGCACCGACGCGGCGGTGAACACCGCGACGCCGGCCAGGAACACGCGCCTGCGGCCGAACCGGTCGGCGAAGACGCCGCCGGACAGCAGCAGCATCGCGACCAGCAGGACGTAGGCGTCGACGATCCACTGCAGACCGGTCAGCCGCGTGTGCAGCCGGTCCTGCATGTCGGGCAGCGCGGCGCCGACGATCGTGCTGTCCAGCAGCACCATGAACTGACCGAGGCAGGCCACGGCGAGTACCGCGGCGCGGCCTGGGCGGATGACTACGGCCACAGCCGAACCCCCAAGTCCGAGACGACCTGCCCGACCATAGTTCGATAATCCCGAACTGTCGAATGGCGCGGTATCGTGCGAGGCATGCGACCCCTGCCCCAGCCCGCCCGCGAGGCGCTGACGCTCGCGCCGGTCCTGCACGCCCTGGGTGACCCGGTGCGCCTGGAACTGGTCCGCCGGGCCGAGGACCGGCCCGAATCGACGTGCGCCGCGCTCGCCGACGGGCTGGGCGTCCCGCTGTCGACGCTGACCAACCACTTCCGGATCCTGCGCGAAGCAGGCGTGATCACGATGACCGTCGACGGCAGGCACCGCCGGATCCGGCTGCGCACCGCCGACCTGGCCGAGCGCTTCCCGGGGCTGCTCGACCCGATCCTGCGCCTGGCCGCAGACCCGGAGTGAATCCTTTCGCCGTCCCGTGCCCTCTTATGGGTGTCACGTCGAGAGGAGCACCGAGATGGCCGGGACCGGCTGGGTGAGCGAACAGCTCGTCGAAGCCGCACAGGGCGGTGACCTGGCATCACTCACCGCCGTCGTGCACGGGGCGCACCCGCACGTGCGGCGCTTCGCCGACCACCTCTGCGCGTCCAGGCAGGACGCCGAGGACGCGGCGCAGGAAGCCCTCATCGTGCTCTACCGCAAGATCGGCTCCCTGCGGGCGACGGCGGCGCTGGCGTCCTGGATGTTCCGGATCGTCCGGAACGAATGCCTGCGCCGCGCCCGGCGGCTGCTCGACGACACCGGCAGCCCCGCCGCCCTTGCCGCGTCGGCGTCGGCTGAGGACGAGGTCCTCGACCGGCTCGAAGCCGCCCGGATCGCCGAGGCGATCCGGGCGCTGCCGGACGTCCAGCGCCGCGTGCTCGTCCAGCGCGACGTCCTCGGCCTGCCCGGCCGGACGGTCGCCGAAGCGCTCGGGCTCAGCACCGCGGCGATGAAGTCCCACCTCCACCGGGCCCGCACCGCACTGCGGGCCCGGCTGGACACCACACCCTGACGAAAGGATTTCCCGTGCTGCGAACCGGATCCCCCGCACCGGAGCTGGAGCTGGCGGACACCGAAGGACGGACCGTCCGCCTCGCCGGCTTCCGCGGCGAGGCGGTGCTGCTGTACTTCATGCGCTCGACGTCGTGCCCGGTGTGCCGTCGGCACGTCCGCGACCTCGCCGAGCACCCGCCCGGCGACGTCCGCGTGCTGGTCGTCGTCCCCGACGACCGGGCGACCGCGGCGGCGTGGCGGGCCAAGCACCGGATCCCGTTCCCGGTCCTCACCGGCCGCGGGTCCGCACCGCACGAGGTGATCGGCCTGAGCCGCGCGCTCTTCGGGACAGTGCAGCGGTCCGGCAGCGTTCTGGTCGACGCCGAGGGCGTCGTCCGCCACGCCCACGGCGCCACCCTGCCGACCGGCAGTTACGACAAGGAAGGGATCGCCACGGCCGTCGCCGCGCTGCACGCCCCGGCCTGAGCCCACCGCGTGGGCTGAAAGGGACTTTCCTGGCGTCTGACGCAAGGAAAGTCCCTTTCGCTGCACCAGACGAGACGAACGTCCCTTTCAGCCCACCCCGGCAGACCGTCCGCCGAACCGGTCAGCGCAGCGGCTCGAGCGCCTTCGCCAGCGGCTCCAGCACGGCCGGGGTGTGCGGCGGCGGCAGGATGACAATCGCCAGGTCCAGCCCGGCTTCGCCGAGCGCCTCCGCTTCGGCCGCGACCTTGGCGACGTCACCGTCACCATCCAGCCGGACGTGCGAGGACAGCGTGATCTCCGCCGGGTCGCGGCCGAGGTCGGCGCAGTGGCTGTGCAGCACATCACGCTTTCGGGCGAATTCTTCGGGCGAGCCGCCGACGAAGTTCCAGTGCTGGGCGTACTTCGCGGTCGTGCGCAGCGTCCGCTTCTCGCCGCTGCCGCCGATGCAGATCGGCGGATGCGGCTTCTGCACCGGCTTCGGCTCGCAGCGCGCGTCGGTCAGCTGGTAGTGCTCGCCCTGGAAGGTCGTCGTCTCCTTGGTCAGCAGGCCGACGAGGACTTCGCACGCCTCCTCGAACCGGTCGCTGCGTTCCTTGACCGAGCCGAGCTGCATGCCGTACGCGCCGGACTCCTCTTCGTTCCAGCCCGCGCCGATGCCGATCTCCAGCCGCCCGCCGGACACGATGTCGAGCGTGGCCGCCATGTTCGCCAGCAGCGCGGGGTGGCGGTAGTGGATGCCGCTGACCAGGGTGCCGAGCCGGAGCCGTTTCGTGGCCTGTGCCAGCGCGGTGAGCGTCACCCAGCCTTCCAGGCAGGGTCCGGTCGGGTCGGAGAAGATCGGGTAGAAGTGGTCGAACGTCCAGGCGGACTCGAACAGCTCGATCTCGTCGGCGGCCTGCCACACGGCGAGCATGTCGGCCCATTCGGTGTTCTGCGGTGAGGTCTTGATGGCGAAGCGCATGATATTCAGCGTATCCCTGGAGTTCCTCCAGGATGGCTTCTCGGGGCGTCACCCGGCCGGTTTTGTCGGTGCCGCCCGGTAACGTCAGCACCCGTGAACAGCCAGGAACGCATCCAGGAACTCGCCGACCGCATCGTGGTGCTGCGTGACGCCTACTACCGGGGCTCGCCCCTGGTCGCCGACGCGGAGTACGACGCGGTCGAGGACGAGCTGCGAAGCCTGCTCGCCGAGCACCCGGAGCTGACGCCGGACCCGAACCCGCTCGACCAGGTGGGCGCGCCCGCGGTGCTGCACGCGCCGATCCGGCACTCGCGGCCGATGCTGTCGCTGGAGAAGGCGACCACGCCCGAGCAGGTCGCCGCCTTCTTCGACCGCTTCCCCGGCCAGCCCGTGGTGGTCATGCCGAAGCTGGACGGGCTGTCCCTGGCCGTCGTCTACGAAAACGGCCGCCTGGCCAGGGCCGTCACCCGCGGCGACGGCATGACGGGCGACGACGTCACGATGCTCGTGCGGGCGCTGACCGACGGGATCCCGGAGCAGGTCGAGGCCCCGGGCCGCGTCGAGGTCCGCGGGGAGGCCGTCATGCTGCGGTCCACCTTCGCCGCGTACAACACCGCGCACCCGGACAAACCGCTGATCAACCCACGCAACGCCGCCGCGGGCACGCTGCGGGCCAAGGATCCGGCCACCGTCGCCGAGCGGCGCCTGCGGTTCTTCGCGTTCGACCTGCACACCGACCCCGACAGCGCGGCGACCGACCTGCAGCGTGCCCTGCAGACGCTCGGGTTCACCGCCGCCGACATGCGGCACTGCGCCGACGCCGAGGCCGCGCAGGCGGCGATCGCCGACATCGAGCGGCGCCGCAACGACCTGGACTACGACCTCGACGGCGCCGTGCTGCGGCTGGCCGACCGGGACGCCTACGCCGCCGCCGGCACGCGGTCGAGCTCGCCGCGCGGCGCGCTGGCGTTCAAGTTCGCCGCCGAGGAGAAGACCACCGTGCTCGCCGACGTGGTCTGGGACGTCGGCAAGACCGGCAAGATCGCGCCGGTCGCCTGGCTGGAGCCGGTGTTCGTCGGCGGCACCACGGTCACCCGGGCGACGCTGGCCAACCAGGAGGTGATCCGCGCCCGCGGCGTCAAGATCGGCGACACCGTGCTGGTCCGCCGCGCCGGGGACGTGATCCCGTTCGTCGCCGGCGTGCTCGACGCGTCGAAGCGCACGGGTGCCGAGCGGGAGATCGTGCCGCCGAGCGAGTGCCCGTCGTGCGGGCAGCCGCTGACCGAGCAGGGCAAGAGCCGGGAACTGTTCTGCACCAACGTTTCCTGCCCGGCCCAGACGGTCCGGCGGCTGATCCACTGGGCGTCGCGGGCGGCGGCGGACATCGACGCCATCGGCGGCGTGTGGATCGAACGGCTCGCCGAGGCCGGGGATCTGGAGCACCCGTCGGACTTCTACCACCTGACGAAGGAACGGCTGCTGGAGTTCGACCGCATCGGCGAGGTGTCGGCCACCCGCATGATCGAGTCGATCGAGCACAGCAAGTCGGTCGGGCTGCGGCGGGCACTGATCGGGCTGGCGATCCCGATGGCGTCCGAAGGCACCGCGGCCCGGCTGTGCCGGGCCGGCTTCGGGTCGCTGGAAGAGGTCGCCGAGGCGGGCGAGGAGGGGCTGGTGGCGGTGGAGGACATCGGCCCGAAGGTCGCGGCGTCGCTGATCGAGCACCTCACCCGGCTGCGCCCGGAACTGGAGCGGCTGCGCGAAGCCGGTGTTTCGCTGGACGTGCGGGAGGAGGACCTCCCGCCGGTGGTCGCGGCGGGTGCCCCGCTGGCGGGGAAGACGGTGGTGGTCACGGGCGCGATCAACGACCCGCGTTCCGGCGAGAAGGTCCCGCGCCCGACGTTCCAGCGGTTGTGCGAAAAGGCGGGCGCCACCACGGCTTCGTCGGTGTCGGCGAACACGGACCTGCTCATCACGGGCGCCGACGTGGGGGCGAGCAAGCTGACCAAGGCGGAGAAGCTGGGCGTGGAGGTGGTCGACCAGGGCGAGATCTGGCAGCAGCTGATCTCGGCGGGCATCGTGTAGCACTTTCCCGGCGCGGCAAGGAAAAGCGGACCGTTCGGGTCCCCGGTCGCGGGGTCACCCGTTCGTGGCCGAGGGACGGGGTCGACACTGGAGACGGTGTCCGACCGCGTCCGAAGGGATCCCCGATGACCACCGCACAGACCGACCAGCAGCTGGCCGTCCACGAGTTCCTGACGGCCCGCGGCTGGCACCTCGACGGCCCCGCCGACCCGGCAACGTCCCGCCTCGCCGACGACCCGAACACGGCATGGCGCTACCCCGCAACATTCGGCGGCCGCCAGGTGAACAAGGTCGCCGAAGCAACCCCGGTCCCCCTTCACGGCTACTTCACGTTCGACGCCCACGGCAACGAGGTGTTCGCCCTGGTCCCGGCGGGCAACGACCCGGGCAACGGCTGCCCCGAGCACGACACCCGCGAGCAGGTCATCCCGTTCACCCGAGCGGGAACGGTGGACTTCGCGGGCATGGTCCCGACCCTGGACACGTTCGAGGCACGCGCCCGCGACCTGGACCCGCGGGTGCTGATCGAGTGCCTGTATTTCGGTCCCTGCAAGGGGTGATTCGGTGGGTTCGGTGCCCCGCAAGACCGGATCCTCACGCTGCGCCGCCGCAAGCCCGGCCGCCCACGGAATTCACAACCCCGTGAGACCGCCCCCGACCGAGTTGCCGCACGCCGCACCGCCGCAAGACCTCCCCGACCGAGTCGCCCCACCCCGTGCCGCCCGCCAGCCCGCAAACCGCCCCAACCGAGTTCCCACACCCTGCGCCGCCGCAAGACCGCCCTGGCCGAGCTGCCCCACCCCGTGCCGCCCGCCAGCCCGCCGCAAGCCCGGCCACCCGCGCCGCCGCAACTCCGTACGACCGCCCCAACCGAGTTCCCCGCACCCCCGCGCCGCCGCAAACCCGCAACAACCCCAGCCGCCCACGAAGTTGGCACCACCGCAAGACCGCCTCGTTCGAGCCGCGCACCACGACTCACCGTCGCCGCCGGAAGGCGCCGTAGGCGCGCAGCAATGCCGGGCGCTCGCGGGGTTTGCTTCCCCGCAATGTCAACGCCAGTCCGATCAGCCACGTCACCGCCGGCACCGAGGGCACCGCCGCCGCGGCCAGGCCGACGTAAAGCACGTTCTGCTGCATGGTCGTTCTCCGCTCGTCCGATGATCTGCGCCGACCATGCCGCGCGGACCCGCCGTCCCGGAAGGGCAGTTGCCACTCGAGGGCCGCGTCCTGACGAACCGGGTACAGTTCGTGCCAGAACTTGCCGGAACTGGGGAGGACACGGGGGTGCCGGACCCGCTCGAGCGGTTGTGCACCGAGTTGCGGGTGCTGCGCCGCAGCTGCGGTGACCCCAGCTTCCGGACCATCGCGAAGGCCACCGGCACGTCGCACACCACGGTCGGGAACCTGCTGAACGGCGCGAGCTGCCCGTCCTGGGAAGTGGTGTCGCGAGTGGTCGGGCACCTCGGGGGCGACCCGGTCCGGTTCCGGAAGCTGTGGGCCGCGGTCCGCGACCTGACCGACCCGCTCCCCGACGCCGACGGCGACGACGCCCCGGCCCCGCGGCCGCTGATGAAACTGGACCGTTCGGTCGGCCCGCGCTCGGAGGTGCTGTGGATCTACGACCCGAAGCTCGCCCGCCAGGTGCTGGCCGCGTTCTTCCCGGCGGAGGAAGCCGATGACTGAGCCTGCCGACGCCGCCGCCCTGGTCGACGCGGCCCTCCGCCACGCCGAAACGGGCGACGTCGGCGAAGCGCTGCGGCTCGCCGAAGAGGGGGCGCGCCACTGCCTCGACGTCGCCGAGCGGCTCGGCGGTGCCGGGCGTGTCGAGCCGGGCCTGCTGGCGAGCCTGGGCATCGCGCTGCGCCTGGAGTACGCCTACGGCGGCCGGCTCGCGAACCTCGAAGACGCGGTCGAGGCGCTCCGGGCGGGCGCGGCGGTCGTCACGGACCGGCGCCGCCGCGCGGCCCTGCTTTCCGAGCTGGGCGGCGCGCTGCTGATGTGGTTCCGGCTCGGCGGCGACCCGGCCACGCTCACCGAGGCGGTGGACACCCTGCGCGGCGCCCTCGCCGAGCTGCCCGCGGACTCGCCGCAGCGGACGCAGGTGCTGTCGAACCTCGCGGCGGCCCTGTCGGCGGCGCACGAGAACTCGGGTGCGGAGGCCGACCTCGAGGAGGCACTGGCGGTCCTGCGCCAGGCAATCGACGCGGCCCCCGCGGACGCCCCCAACGCCGAAGCACTGGCCAACCTGGGCGCGCTCCTGCTGACGTGGGCGAGCTACCGCAACGACGTGGCCAGCACCGACGAGGCAATCGAAGCCCTCACCCGAGCGGCGGCCCGCATGCCGGCCGACCGTCCCCAGCGCGCGCGGGTCCTGGCCAACCTGGCAGCAGCGCACCGGCTGCGCCACGACCGCGCCGGAACCACCGAAGACCTCGACCGAGCGGTGGTGTTGGCCCGCGAAGCCCTGGCGGGAACAGCACCGGACGCCCCGGAGTACGCAACGGTCGCCGCAGGCCTCGACGCAGTGCTGCGCCGAAGGGAGGAGCTTTTCGGCCACCGGCCATCGGAAAACGCGCGCGACCACACGGAAGCCCGGGTCGAGCAGCCGCCGACAGCCATCGACGACCCCGACCACGAGCCATCCACCGACCCCGCAGCCCCCGAAAACCGCACCCCAGCCCCAGCCGTGGATGTGCTGCTCGGGACCGCCGATGCCACCCTCGCCGCCGCGCTGGCTGCGGGCCTGGCCCGGGGCGGGCTCACCGTCCAGGTCGCGAAATCCGGGGCCGACCTGTGTGCCTCTCTCGATTCCGCGCGGACCGTCGTCGTCGACCACACCTACCTCACCCCCGGTGAGGAGGCCACCGTGCGGGAGCGCCGGGACGCGCACCCCGGGGCCGCGCTGATCATCCTCACCTCCGGCCTCCCCGATGACCGCTTCGGCGCCGACGACTACGTCGCGAAGCCCGTCGACCTGGGTGAGCTGCGGGCCCGCATCCGCGCGGTGAGCCGTCGCTCGGCACCGGAAGCAGCTGCCGGGAACGACCGGGTTCTGCGGTTCGGGGATGTCGAACTCGATCCCGGGCGGCACGAAGTCCGGGTCGGTGGGCGGCCGGTTCCGTTGTCGCGCAAGGAATTCGCCCTCCTTGCGCTGCTGGCCCGGCGTCCGGGTGGCGTCCTCACCCGTGAGCAGCTCCTCGCCGAGGTTTGGGGCGCGCCGGTGGGCGCCCGCTCTCTCGACGTCCACGTCGCCACCCTCCGCACGAAACTGGGGCGGCCGCAACTGATCCAGACCGTCCGGGGCGTCGGCTACCGGCTGGCCACCGATCCCCCGGCGTGACGCCCGGTCAGGCACCGCAGCTCGTGCTCGTACAGCCGGGCGGGGTCGAACCCCATGCCGGAAGTGCAGGGCCACCCGCAGCGTGGCCGGCCCGGCACCGTCGTCACCTTCACCGGCACCGGCACCCTGCAGCTGCTCACCCAGCTCGACGC
This sequence comes from Amycolatopsis melonis, assembly GCF_040064235.1. Taxonomy (NCBI): domain Bacteria; kingdom Bacillati; phylum Actinomycetota; class Actinomycetes; order Pseudonocardiales; family Pseudonocardiaceae; genus Amycolatopsis; species Amycolatopsis melonis. The sequence goes on along the minus strand of NZ_JBDZYD010000001.1, from coordinate 571,421 downwards.
AAGATGAACACGCCGCCGCCGTCAGCCGCCGCGCGGGACGACCAGTTCCATGTGCATCGAGTCGGTGGACTCGCCGCCCCAGGCGACGCCGAGGTCGAATCCGTGCTGGGCCAGCGCGACCAGGAACTCCGCGTTGAAGTGCTCGCGTCCCGCCGCCGGGTCGCGGGGGTTGAAGTAGCCCCGCTCCAGCAGCTGCGCCATCGACGGCGTGTCCGCGACCGTCGCCGTCGTGGGCCGCTCGCCCTTCTTGCGTTTCGCCCTGCCGAACAGAAACGCCGGGTCGCTCAGCTTGGCCCGCAACGACGTCAGCTTCGCGAGCGTTTCCTTCGCTCCCACCAGGGGTCTGAGCCCGCCGAGGAGGGTCTGGGCCCGCTCGGTGACGCGGGTGACGCGTTCGCCGAACGTGCCTTCCGGACTGGTCTGGACCAGGCTCTCCCAGGCGGTGAGACGGGTCCACAGCCGGGACCGCGCGTCCGGTTCCCGGCCCCTGGCCTGGGCGACGGCCCGGCCCGCCTCCCGCGCGGCGGCCTCGATCCGCGCGATCCGCGCGGTGAGCTGCGCCTTTGCCGGCAGCGCGGCCGGGTCGAGACCGGCGGCGGCCGCCAGCGCGGTCAGGCGGTTCTCCTCGGTCGTGATTGCGGTCGTCCACGGCCCGATCAGGGCCGGGACCTGGGCCAGGACCGCGGCTTTCTCCTCCGGCGTGGCCGCCTCGAAGTACCGGGTCCGCAGCTCGAGGAACTGATCGCGCGCGGCACCGAGGCTCGCCTGGAACGCCTGCGACGAGGCCGCCAGCCGCTGCGACTCGGCGCGGATCCGGTCCATCAGCGCCGCCGCCTCTGCCGGGGGCGCCTCGCCCGCGGCGGTCGCGTTGCCGGTCGCGCTGATGACGGCCCGGCGGGCCGAGTACTCGCCGAGCTCGGCGTTGCTGGGGCCGCCGCCGGTGAGCCGGAGCAGCTCGGCGGTCTCGCCGCGGCCGATGCGGGGCATGTTGGTGGCGTCGTAGTCGATCGCGTAGCCGAGCGTGTGCATCGACGCGGGCGTGTAGTGGGTGTCCGGGGTGAACGCCTTGCGGAAGGAGAACGCCACGGTCGACGACGGCCCGGGACCGCCGAGCGACGCAATCGCCGCCTCCAGCCGGGCTTTCGCGGTCCGGTGCAGGAACGGATGGCCGGGCGCGGTGGACTGCTCGATACCCTGGAAATGCGCCAGTGTCGCCTCGTGGCTGCCGAACCATTCCCGGCCCGCACGCAGGAACTCCTGCTTCGCGGCCTGGGTGGCCAGCGGCACGCCGCCGTTGCCGGACAGCACGTGCGGCGGCAGCCCGTCCACGGCGGCGAGCGCGGCCTGGTCGTCGAGGTCCCGCTGCACGGTGACCAGCCGCGTGGTCGCGGCGTTCCCGGCGAGGCGCTGCAGCCGCAGCAGCGCCGGTTCCGCCGCCGCGGAGCCCGGGCCGGACTCGGTCTCGCGCTGCCGGGCGGCCGGTTTCCTGCGCACATGCTCCACGATCCGAGGGTAGGACCGGGCCACGACCGGCGGCCACGACCGCGAGGGCAGACCGGGCGGCCCGAAAGGGTGGGGCTGCGCCGTCAGCCGACCTTCGCATACGCGAGGGCGACCCCAAAGGCCACGCCACGCGATCAGAGCCCAAGCAGACCGTTCAGCTCATCAAGCGAGCCGACCTTCGTGTAGCCGTACGCCGGGGCGGGCGGGGAGTAGCCGCGGTCCAGCAGCACCGTGTTCGTGAAGCCCAGCTCGTGGCAGGGCATCAGGTCGTAGCGGGTGTGCGAGGAGACGTGGAGGAACTGCTCCGGCGGCGTGTTCAGCTGGTCGAGCATGTACTCGAACGCGCCGTACCGGGGCTTGTAGAACCCGGACTGCTCGGCGGTGTAGACGGCGTGGAACCCGGCGCCGAGCCGGGGCACGCTGACGTCGAGGTAGCGGGTGTTGGCGTTGGACAGGATCACCAGCGGGTAGTGCTCCCCCAGCTTCTTCAGCGGCGCCGGGACGTCGGCGTGCGGGCCCCAGGACAGCACGCCGTCGGAGAAGCGGTCGCCGGCGTCGTCCGCCACGTCGAGGCCCCACTTGCGGCAGGTCCGGGCGTAGGCGTCGTGGAGGACCTGGCGGTAGTCGTAGAACTCCCCGCAGACCTGGTCGTACCGGTAGCCGCGGAAGTCGATCACGAACCGGTCGAACTGCTCGGGCGTGAGCCGGTCGCCGACGAGTGCGCGGGTGATCGGGGTGATCCGGAAGTCGATCAGCGTGCCGTAGCAGTCGAAGGAGACGTACTTCGGCCGGAAGGCGGGGTCGGTCACGGTGCCCTTTCCAGGAGATCTACCGCACATTGAATGAAAACGGTTTTCAGGTAGCGTACCCCGCAGCAGACCGCTCACGAGAACCGGGGACCATGACCGCCTACCGCCGCCTGCTGGCCGCCTGCCTGCTCGTTCCGCTCGCGTCCGGGTGTTTCGCCACCGCCGCGCCCGCCGACGGCGGACGGCTGCGGGTGGCGCTGGCCTTCCCGCCGTCCCAGAACTTCTCGCCGTACGGGCAGGACGGCTACCTCCTGTCCCGCCTGGGTGTCGCGGAAGGACTGACCCGGCTGGCCGCCGACGGCACCGCGGCACCGGCCCTCGCCACATCCTGGACGGCAGGCGACGACAGTCGCGCGTGGTCGTTCACGGTGCGGGACGCCAGGTTCCAGGACGGCACCCCGGTCACCGCGGCCGCCGTCGCCGACGCGCTGACCCGGGCCACGCAGCGCAAGCCGGTGCCACCGGCGCTGACCGGCGTGAAGCTGACCGCGGTCGCGTCGGGCGAGAGGCAGGTGCGCGTGGGGACCGACGTCCCCGATCCCGTGCTGCCGCTGCGGCTGTCCAACCCCGCGCTGGCGGTGTTCTCCCCGAAGGCGTACGAACAGCCGGGCGCCGTCGACGTGCGGGGTACCGCGACAGGACCGTTCGCCCTCAAGGAAATCACCGGCACCACAGCGGCCACTTTGGACCGGTTCGACGGCTACTGGGGCGGCCCCGCCCGCGCGCCGGGCCTCGACGCGAAGTTCGTCGCCGACGGCACCGCCCGCGCCAACGCGCTGCGGACCGGCCAGGCCGACATCGTCGAGGCCCTGCCGGTCGCCCAGGTCGCTTCCTTGGACCAGCAACAGGTCCAGGAGAAGGCCACCCCGCGTACCACCGTCCTGTACCTGAACACGAAGTCCGGTGTCTTCGCCGACCCCGGGGTGCGGGCCGCCGCCCGCGAGGCCATCGACACCTCGGTCCTCGCCCGGAACGTGTACGAAGGACACGCGGAGCCCGCCCAGGGCCTCTTCGGGCCCGCGCTGACCTGGACGCAGCACAAGCGGATCCCGCCGGAGGGCCGCGCGAAGGCGGTGCGCCCACCGTCCAATGTGATCACCATCGCGACCCACAGCAGCCGTCCCGAACTGCCCGAAGCCGCCCAGGTGCTGCAGCAGCAACTGCAGAAGGCCGGCTTCACCGTGAAGCTCGAGGTCCTCGACTCCGCGCGGCTGGACAGCGACGCGCTGGCCGGGAAGTTCGACGCCGTCGTCAGCTCCCGCAACGTGATGCTGGAGACCGGGGACCCGGTTTCCGTCCTCGCCAGCGACTACACCTGTGCCGGCGGCTACAACCTGGCCAAGGTGTGCGAGCGCCGGGTCGACGACGCCGTCGCCGCGGCGGAACGGGTGGCCGACCCCGCCCGGCGGCAGGACGCGGTCATGGCGGCCGAAGCGGCGGTGCTCGCCACGGACGCGGTGATCCCGCTGGTGCACCTGAAGGTCGCGACCGGGATCGGCGTGCCGGTCCAGGGCACGGTCGCGGACCCGTACGAGCGGGCCCTGGTCGGCCCGGGGACCCACCGCTGAGCCCGAGAGTGCCCGGCCTGCTGTGGCGGGCCGGGCTCACCGCCCTCCTGGTGTGCGGAATCGGCCTGCTGCCGTGGCTTTCGCGGACCGACCCGGCGTTGACCGTGCTCAAGGCGCGGGCGGTGGACGGCGATCCGGCGCCCGCCGCGCTGCAGGCCGTCCGGGACGAACTCGGGCTGGGCGACGGTCCCCTGCGGCTGCTCGGGCGGTGGCTCGGCGGGCTGCTGCACGGCGACGCGGGCCGGTCCTGGGTGTCCGGTGCCGACGTGCTGACGTCGGTCGGATCGGCGCTCGGCGTTTCGCTGCTGCTGATGGCCGCCGCGCTGACGGTCGCCGTGGCCACGGCCACGCTGGTGTGCGCCCGCACGCTGTGGCTCGGTTCGCGGCGCCGCCTCGACGGCCGCGGGGCGGGCGGCAGCGGGACGGCGGTGCTGGCCGCACTGCCCGAGTTCCTCGTCGCCTCGGTGCTGGTCACCGTCGTCGGCGTCCAGCTGGGCTGGCTGCCGGCGCTGGGCTGGTACGGTCCACAGTGGACGGTGCTGCCCGCGCTGTCGCTCGGCCTGCCCGCCGGCGCGGTACTGGGACGGCTGCTCGACGACCTGCTGCCCGGCGCGTTCGCCGAGAAGTGGGCGCTGACCGCCACCGCGTGCGGCATGCCGCCGGGAAGCCTTGCCCGGCAGGCACTCCGGCGCAGCGTGCCCGCGCTGCTGCCCAACCTCGGCCTGTTCGTGGTGGGGCTGACCGGCGGCGCGGTGGCGGTGGAGAAGCTGTTCGACATCCCCGGCCTCGGCCGGGCGACCTTGGACGCCGCGCTCGCCCAGGACCTGCCGGTCCTGCAGGCAGGCACCCTCGTCCTCCTCGCGCTGGCGGCGGCGACCGGGGTACTGGCCCGGATCGCGGCCCGGCTGCTGCTCGGGCCGGCGTTGGCGGGCCGCGAGCTGGGCACCTTGAGCAGGCCCGGCAAACCGGCGCGTCGCGCGCTCCCCCTCGTCTACGCGGCACTGCTGGCGGGCGTCATCGGCTTCGGCCTGGCGCGCGACCCCTTCGCGGTCGATCCGGCCGCCCGGCTCCGCCCGCCGTCCCCGGCACTGCCATTCGGCGCCGACGCACTCGGCCGCGACGTCCTCGCCCGGATCGGCCACGGCGCGGTCGCGACCCTGGCCACGGCGGCCGCCATCAGCGTGGCGGCGCTCGTCGTGGGCGTGTTGCTGGGCTTCCTGCCCCGGGTGTCCGGGCCACTGGCCGAGCTGGTCAATGCCGTCCCGGCGGTCGTGGCAGGCCTGCTGGTCGCCGGGGTCGCCGGTCGCGGGCCGTGGACTCCGGCGCTGGCGGTGGCCGCCGTCGCGTGGGCCCCGCTGGCCACCCACACCTCCGCCCTGCTGCGCCAGGAACGCGCCACCACGCTCCTGGCCGCGACCCGCGCCCTGGGTGCCGGGGAGTGGTACCTGCTGCGACGGCGGCTGCTGCCTGCCGTCCTGCCACCCGTGGCCCGCCACGCGATGCTGCGGATGCCCGGAATCGCGCTGGCGCTGGCGGCGCTGGGCTTCCTGGGGCTGGGCGCCCAGCCGCCGTCGCCCGAGTGGGGCCTGCTGATCGCCGAGAACCTTCCGTACACCGAACGCGCGCCCTGGGCCGTCCTGGCGCCCGCGGCGGTACTGGCCTTGCTCGGCGCCACGGCCGTGACCGCGTCGGGACGCCGCCGGGCGTGAGCGACGGGCTGGGTGGTCCGCGATCATTGAGACCTCAATCACCTGGGTGAAGTTTGGCTAGGCTTACCTCATATGCTGTCCCCGCCCTCACTTCCGCAGGACAGGACTGATCGTGCGTTCGACCCCTCGCCTCTTCGCGGCGCTTGCCCTCGTTCCCTTGCTGGGCGGCTGTTTCGCCGGTGCCGGCGCCTCGGACACCGCGGGTGGCCGGCTGCGCGTCGCGCTGGCGGTGCCGCCCGTGCAGGCCCTGTCCCCCTACAGCAACGACGCCACCGCGCTGGGCAAGCTGGCCGTCGCCGAAGGACTCACCTCCCTGGGTCCCGACGGGACCGCCGCACCCGCGCTGGCGACGTCCTGGACCCGCCGGGACGCCACCACCTGGGTTTTCCAGCTGCGCCAGGCGAAGTTCCAGGACGGCACCGACGTCACGGCCGCCGCCGTGGCCGGTGCGCTCGGGCACGCTGCCGCGGCCAAGCCCAGGCCCCGGGTGCTCAGCGACGTCACCCTGACCGCGCAGGCCGACGGCCCCGGCACCGTCACGATCCGGACGACGACCGCCGACCCGGTGCTCCCGCTCCGGCTCGCCAGCCCCGCGCTGGGCATCTTCTCCGCGAAGGCGTACGCCGCGGACGGCACCGTCAACCCCGTCGGCACCGCCACCGGCGCCTTCGAGATCACCAAGCTCACCGGGAAGACCCAGGCGACCCTGAACCGCTTCGACGGCTACTGGGGCGGCAAGGCGAAGGCCACCGGGATCGACGTCAGCTGGATTGCCGACGGCACCGCCCGCACCAACGCCCTGCGCGCGCACGAAGCCGACATCGCCGAGTGGATCCCGACCGCCCAGGCGCCCCTGCTCGACCCGGGCACCCGCCGCGAGGTGCCTTCGGTCCGGGCCGACAGCCTGATCCTCAACACCGCCTCGAGCATCTTTGCCGACGCGACGTTGCGGGCGGCCGCCCGTGGCGCGGTGCAGGGCTCGGCCCTCGTCGGCTCGGTCTTCGGCGGCTACGCCGATCCCGCGCCGGGCCTGTTCGGGCCCGCCATCCCCTGGGCGGCCGCGCAGCGGGTCGCGGTGAGCGGGCGGGCGACGGCCGCGACCGTCGCGGAAACCCGCGCGAAGACCCAGGGCCGGACGCTGCGCCTGGCCACCTACACCAACCGCGCCGAGCTGCCCGAGGCCGCGACCGTCGTGCAGCAGCAGCTGGAGCGGGCCGGGTTCACCGTGCAGCAGGACGTGCGCGAGTACACCCAGATGGAGGCCGACCTCCTCGCCGGCCGGTACGACGCCCTGATCCTGTCGCGGGTGACGCTGCTCGACACCGGTGACGCGGTCGCGTACCTCGCGAGCGACTACCGGACCGGCGGCGCCTACAACATCGCCGGTCTCAAGGACGCCGGGGTCGACCAGGCCATCGCGGCGGCCGCCGGGGAAGGCGACACCGCGCTGCGGCAGCAGAAGATCATGCGGGCCGAAGCGGAGATCCTGCGCACCGACGCCGTGGTCCCGCTGGTGCACGAGAAGGTCGTGCAGGGAATCGGCACCGGCGTGGAAGGGGTGGTCCTCGACCCGCGCGAGCGCGCGCTGGTCACCCTCGACACGCACCTGAAGTAATGGCGGACGCCGCCCGGTGGCGCGCGGGCGCGGGCCGGCTCGCCGCCGGGAGCGCCCTGCTGGCGGCCGTCGCCTTCCTGCCGTGGCTGTCCGGGACCGACCCCGCGCTGACGGTGCTGCGGGCGCGGTCGGCCGACCAGGCCCCGACCGCCGGGCAGCTGGCCGCGGTGCGGGAGCAGCTGGGACTGGACGCCGGGCCGCTCCCCCACTTCCTGCGCTGGCTCGGCGGGCTGCCGCGCGGGGACGCGGGCACGTCCTGGGTGTCCGGCACGCCGGTGCTGCCCCAGGTCGCCGGCGCCGCGGGCGTGTCGGTCACGCTGATGCTCGCCACGCTCGCCGTGACGCTCGTGGTGGCCGCGCTGCTCGGTGCCCGGACGCTGTCCCTCGGTTCCCGGCGGCTGCAGCGTGACCGCGGCACGGGCACGGTGGCCGCGTCACTGGCCGCGCTGCCCAAGTTCCTGCTCGCCTCACTGCTGGCCACCGTGTTCGGCGTGTGGCTGGGCTGGTTCCCGCCCGGCGGCTGGACCGGGCCGGGGTCCATGGTGCTGCCCGCGCTCGCCCTCGGCGTCCCGACCGGGGCGGTGATCGGCGGCCTGCTCGACCACGCCCTGCCCGCGACCTTCGGCGAGCCGTGGGTCCGGACCTGGCACGCCGCCGGGTTCCCGCCGGCCAGGCTGGTGCTGCCCGTGCTGCGCCGCACGCTGGCCGGGGTGCTCCCGCAGCTGGTGCCCAGCGTGGTCGGCCTGGTCGGCGGCGCGGTCGCGGTGGAGAAGGTGTTCGACATCCCGGGGCTCGGCCGGCTCGCCCTGGATTCCGCGCTGGCCCAGGACCTTCCGCCGCTGCAGACGGCCACCCTGCTGCTGGCCCTGCTCGGCATTGCCGCGGGCCTGCTCGTCAAGGCGCTGCGTCACCTGCTGCTCGGCCCCGCCCTGCGCGACGGCGGGCTGGCCGCGCCGGTCCCGCCCGCCCGCCGCCCGGCCGGACAGCTTGTCCGTGACTGCGGGTTCGTCCTGGTCGCCGTCTGCGTCGCCGGGCTGCTGCGCGATCCGTCGCATGTGGACACCGCGGCCCGCCTGCTGCCGCCGTCGTTCGACCACCCGCTGGGCACGGACGCCCTCGGCCGGGACGTGCTGGCCCGCCTCGGGCACGGGGCACTGCGCACGGCGGGCGTGGCGCTCGCGGTGACCGTGGTCAGCGTCGTCGCCGGGCTGCTGCTCGGCATGGCCGGCGCGGCCGGCGCCGGGCTGACCGAAGTGCTGTCGGCGCTGCCTGCCGTGCTGGCCGGGCTGCTGACGACCGCGGTGACCGGGCCGTCGGCGTGGGGCGCGGCGTGCGCGGTGTGCCTGGTCGGCTGGACACCGTACGCCGCCCAGACCGCGGCGCTGCTGGAGCAGGAACGGGCAACGGACTACCTGCAGGCGTCCATTTCGTTCGGTGCGGGCCCGGTCCACCTGCTGCGCCACCACCTGCTGCCCGCGGTCCTGCCCGCCGTGACCCGCAACGCGGCCCTGCGCCTGCCCACGACGATCCTGGTGCTGGCCTCCCTCGGGTTCCTCGGGCTCGGCGAGCAGCCACCCACCCCGGAATGGGGACGGCTGCTGGCGGAGAACCAGCCGTACCTGGAACTGGCCCCGTGGACCACGCTCGCCCCGGCCGGCGCGCTCGTGCTGCTCGCGATCCTGGCGGCGGCCGGTTCACCCGCGCACCGGTTCAGCGGAGTTCGGCCGCGCCGAACGACACGTTGAAGCGGTCGCACCACAGGCTCACGCTCGTGTAGCCGGCCAGGTCCGTGCCCGCGGGCAGGGGGTAGTTCTGGTTTCCCTTGTTGCCCTTGAGTTTTCCCGCGTCGAGGTGCTTCCCGTCGTCGAACACGTCCCAGCCGTCCTTGCCCGGCTTCACCGGGGCGTCGGTGAGCCAGACGTGCACGTCCGGGCCGCTGCTGGTGGCGAGGTTCTCCAGGCGCAGCACGAGTGCGCCGTCGGCCGCCCGGACGATCCGGACCGTCCCGCTCGTCGGGTGCTCGTGGCTGATCAGCGTGCCGGTCGCCAGGTCCGCGGGCACTGTGGGCGCTGTGGGCGTCGGCGAAACCGGTGTCCCGGCCCGCGTTTGCGGCACCGCGGACGGCAGGCTTTCCTGCACGGTCTCGTCGGTCCACAGCTGCCACGGCTGGAACCAGTACAGGCCCGCCGCCACCGCGACCAGCCCGGCGACCAGGACACCCGCCGTCCAGGGCCGGGCGAGCAGTCGGTTCATCACGTTCTCCTCCGTCGTCGTCGACGGCCATTCAACGGGACGAACCGCCCAGCCGTCCCGCGTCACGCGCTTACCGAACTCTTACGACCGAGTCCGTCCACACTGGACGGACGGTGCTTCCGGCCGGTCCGGACGGGCGGTATGAGGCAGACTGGATGCCATGACCCGCATCCCGGCAGGTGTCGACGCGAGCGACGTGGACGCCGTGACCGACGCCGTGCTGACCGCCTCGCGCCTGCTCGTCGCGGTGTCGGTGCGCTCCATCGCCGCGGCGGGTGATGCGGTCACCCTGCCGCAGTTCCGGCTGCTCGTGGTGCTGCAGACGCGGGGTCCGCTGAAGCACGCCGACCTCGCCGAGCACCTCGGCGTGACCCCGTCGACCGCGAGCCGGATGGTCGACCGCCTGGTCACCGTCGGTTTCGTCGACCGGCGGCACAGCCCGGTGTCGCGGCGCGAGATCGTCCTCACGCTGACCCGCGAGGGCGCGAAGATCGTCCGGCAGGTCACCGCCCGCCGTCGCAAGGAGATCGCCCAGATCGTCGCGCGGATGCCCGGCGAAGCCCGCACCGGCCTGGTCGACGCGCTCACCGCGTTCGCCGAGGCCGGTGGCGAACCGCCCGCCTCGGCCGCCTGGTCCTGACCACGGCTCAACGGTTCCCTGGGCGGAGCCGTTCGGTGAGAAAGGCGAGGATCTCGTCCTTGGCGCGCAGCGTCGGGTGTCCTTCCTCGTCGACGAGATGGGCCGTGACGACACTGTGCGGACAGCCGACGACGTCACGGAAGAACGGCGGCGGTGCGGGATTGGCCGTCTCGCCCGGGATGACGCGCCCGTCGAACGCGTCGCCCAGGAGCGCCCGGTAGGCGGCGAACCGGCGGCCGGTGCACCACCGGTCGTTGTCGAACCGGTAGGCGAGCACCTTCAGGCCGTCACGCTCGATGCGTTCGCGCACCTTCGCGGCGTCTTCGTCGCTGATCTCCAGCCCGCCGGGGTCGTCAAGGGGCAGCGAGGGATGGTTGACCACCGGCGCGATGACGGCCGGTTCGAGGGTCATGCTGAGGGCGAAGTTCCCGGTGAAGCACAGCCCGATCGCGCCGACGCCGGGCCCGCCGCACTCGGCCAGCGCGATTCTGGCCAGCCCGCGCAGCCAGGCCGTGACCGGGCTCGTGCCGCCACCGGCGAACGCGCGGAACTCGGCGCTGACGCAGGCACGGCGGACGACGTTCGTCCCCTCCTCGGTGGTGGGAACGGCGCCGTCGGTCCCGAACAGCGACGGAAGGTAGACCGTGAATCCCGCGTCCCGGATCCACCGCGCCAGCCGGACGACGTCGGGGCTGATGCCGGGCATCTCCGGCATCAGCACGACAGCCGGTCCGGAACCGCCGACGTGGACGGTCTTGCCGGTACCTCCGGAGTCGATCAGCCGCGCGGGGAAGTCCTCGAGCGCGTCGGCCTGCGGTTCTGTGATCGCCATGGCCGTATCGTCGGGCTGGGGTGCCCGGTCCGGCCAGTGGCGGTATCGCCACCTGTCCGGGTAATCTCGCCGCCATGGCGCCCCCGCTGCGTGTCGGCGTGCTCGCGTATCCCGGGTGCTTCGCGTCCGAAGTGTTCGGCGTCCCCGACCTCCTCACGATGGCGTCGCACCTCGCCTCGGCCGACGCCCCGCCGTACGACGTGTCGATCCTGTCGCCGCGCCGGCGAGTGGTCGCTTCCGGTGGCGCGGCGATCAGCGTCGCGCCGGTGCAGCGGGTCGACGTCCTCGTCGTGCCCGGGTTCGAGCTGCACCCCGGGCTCGACCTGGACGCGACGCTCGCGGCGCTCCGGCCGGAGATCGCCACGATCAGGGAGAGCGCGCACTCGGGCGTAGCACTGGTGTCGATCTGCGTCGGCGCGTTCCTGCTGGCCGAGGCGGGCCTGCTCGACGGGCGGGAGTCGACGACCGCGTGGCTGTTCGCCGGACGGCTGGCGGACCGGTGCCCCGGCACCGACGTCAGGCCGGAGAAACTCGTGGTCACCGACCGCGGAGTGACCACGACCGCGGCGTTCAGCGCAATGTACGACTTCGCCCTCGGCCTCGTCCGCGAGCACAACGGCGGCCGCGTCGCGCGCGCCACCGCACGGATCGCGCTGGTCGACGACGCGCGGTCGAGCCAGGCACCGTACGTCGACGTGGACCTGTTGCCTGCCACCGGCAGCCGGTTTTCCCAGGGCGTCAAACGCCGGCTGGACCAGAACCTGAGCGAGCGCTACGACCTCGGGCGCCTCGCCGCGACGTTCCACGTCAGTACCCGGACCCTCCTCCGCCGGTTCCGCGCCGAAACGGGCCAGACCCCGCTCGGCTACCTGCAGGCGGAACGGGTGCGCCGGGCGAAGCACCTGCTGGAGACGACCGAGCGGACGGTCGCGGCCATCGCCGCCGAGGTTGGCTATCACGACCCCGGAACGTTCAGCGCGATCTTCACCCGCATCGTCGGACGTCGGCCGCGCGACTACCGCGCGGCGTTCAGGACTCCGGTGCCTGCGCGGCGGGAAAGCGCACCGGGCTGAAGGAATTCCGTTGCGGTTGTGGGCCTGCCGGGTCAGGATCACGGCGTGGACCTCGACTGGCAGTACTTCCGCCGGTTGTACGAAGGCTTGCTCGAGCACGACGACGGCCCCGGCGAGCGCCGGGCGTACCTGAACGGCGAGCGGACAGCGGCAGCCGGCCACTTGGCCGAGTTGGCGCCCCTTCGCCACCGGGAGCGGTTGCCGTCCGCCGGATCCACCGGGAACGACGAGCACTCGTGGCGGCTCATGAAGCTGTATGGCCTCAGCCGGGTCAGCGACTACCTGATCGAGCGGTTCGTCGTCGACGGCGGGTGCGCGCTGCACACGGAGTTCTTCTCGGCCATCGGGCTGGTCCCGTTCGAACACGCCGGCACGTTTTCCCCGTTCCACCACGAAATCGTTGCGGTGGTACAGGACCCGTCCGCGACCGCCGTGACCGTGGAGGAAGTGCTCTGGCCGGGCTTGTGGTTCGGCGACCTGCTGTTCAGCCGCGCCGGCGTGCGGGTACGGGCGCCCCGGCACCTCGTGGACGCCACCGTGGCCACGACCTCGACGCTGTACTTCACCTTCCGCCGCCGGGGGCGCCCGACCAACGACCTGTCACACGGGTGGGGTTCGAATTCGCAGTGGCGGACAGCCTTCCCGCGGTTCTACTCCGACCGGGACGGCCTGCACCTCAACTGGGACGGCGAAACGGACATCGGCGGCGATCCCCCGGCGCTTCGGCCCGGCTGGTCCCTCCAGGAGACGGAACCGCTGGACCAGCGCCGCGAACTGCTGCTGCATCGATGCCTGGTCCGCGGTCCGTTGCCGGCCGACGAAGGTGACCGCTTTCCCTATGGCGATCGGCTCACTCTCCGGCCCTGACCGGGTTCGCAAGAAAGTTCCGCGCCGAAGTACACGGATCGTGCGCCGCGGCAGTCTTCAGGGTGATGGCTGACTACGAGGACTTCGTCCGGGCGCACCTGCCGCGGTTGCTGCGCTACGCGACGATGCTGACCGGGGAGCGGGAACAGGCCGCCGACCTGGTGCAGGACGTGCTGGTCAAGGTGTATCGGCGGTGGTCGCGGGTCAGCGACGCCGAACATCCCGACCGGTACGTCCTGCGGATGGTGACCAACGACTACCTGTCCTGGCGCAGCAGCCGCTCGGCGCGGCTGGTCGCCGTCGGCGATCCGCCGGAGGCGGCGCGGCCGGACGACTTCGCGTCGGAGCACGCGGCACGCGAAGACATGTGGCAGCGCCTCGCGCGGCTGCCCCGGCGCCAGCGCGCGGTCGTCGTGCTCCGGTACTACGAGCAGCTCGCCGACGCCGACATCGCCGACCTGCTCGGCTGCGCCCAGGCCACCGTGCGGGCCCACGCCCGCAAAGCACTGACGACCCTGCGAAACGGCCTGCGCCTCGACCGGATGGCCCAGGCGAAGGAGAGCTGATGGACATCGAGAACCTGATCAAGGACACGTTCGCCGCCCACGAGCGCGACGCCCCCGACAGCGACCAGGTGCTGGCGGCCACACGGCAGCGGCTCGACGGCAGGCGCGCCGTGGTGAGCCGTCCGCTCGCGGCCGGTGCCGGGGTCGTGCTGCTCGCACTGGCCGCGGTCGCCGTCGTGGCGCTGAACCGGCCCGCGCCCGAAAACCAGGTCGCCACGGGTGCCGGTCCGGTCGCCGTCGAGGCACCGGCCAAGCCGGCCGTCGCGGAGCTGACCATGCCCTTCTCGCTCGGCTGGCTGCCGCCGGGCAAGGCCGACCACCTCGCGCGCCGCATCAACATCGGGGGCAGCGCGGCGAACCCCGGCACCCCGGTCTACGGCGGCGAGTACCTGATGACCGTCACGTCCGGGCGTCAGGTCCTGCTGGTGGACGTGCAGGAAATGCGGATGGTGCCGGTCGACGAAGCCGCCTTCAAATCCGGCCCGGGCCGTCCCGTCACCCTCGCCGGACGCGCCGGCGTGGAGAGCGCGCACTCCGGTGGCCCGGGCGGTTACGAGGTGTACCTGACCCATCCGGAGGGTGGCTCGCTGTATGTCAACGTGGCCGCGCAGCCGGGCAGCACGGCGACGGAACAGCAGCTGATCGACTTCGGCCGTCGCGTCGCGGAGAACGTCACCTTCCCGGGCACGACCAAGATCACGCCGGCGTTCGGCCTCGGCAAGCTGCCCGACGGCCTGCGGATGTGCACGTTCGACGTCGAGAAGGACGGCGCACGCACGAGCTACTCGATCGGCACGTGCGCGACGATGCCGCCGATCCAGGCACGCCTCGGCGACCCCGGCCAGGTCCACGGCACCGCGGGGCGACCGGTCCAGGGACACGAAACCCGCTACCAGGAGGAGAACGGTTACCGCACGCTCTGGATCCTCAAGGCCGTCCACGACGCGCCGGTCGCCGTCGCGGGGTCCGTTGCGCAGACGGAGTTGTACGCCATCGCCGACCACCTCGTCCTGAAATAATTCGATTGCCTGGGCCCATGATCGAGGCGATCATGGGCCCAGGGACAGCTGGGGGCGAGGAGCACGCACAGTGGCCGACGGGGTCGTCGTTCGCCTGATCCGCGAACAGGACCTGGCGCGTGCCGAACGTGCGTCGGCGAAGCTGTTCTTCGAGGCCGAGGAATCCGGCCGGGAACTCGGGGAAGCCGAGGTCACCTTCCGCACGCCGGAGGCGGCGCAGCAGTGGATCGACCGGATGCGGTTCCTCGTCCGCACCGACCCGGGCGGCTGCTGGGTGGCCGAAGACGGCGCCGGGATCGCCGGATTCGCCTTCTCGCAGAACCGCGGCCGGTTCGGGTACCTGGCGTCCTACGGCGTGCGCACCGGGTTGCAGGGCAACGGAATCGGCAAGCGGCTGCTGGACGCCACGCTCGCACACGCCGGTGACCGGCCGGGCATGTTCTCCTCCACGGTCCACCCGGCGGCGACCCGGCGCTACCGGACGGCGGGATTCCTGCTGTACCCGCAGATGCGCATGGTCGGCACGGTCGACCGGGCCACGCTGCCCGCGATCACCGGGCTGCGGGAGGGCCGGGCCGACGACGCCGAGTGGATGGACCAGCTCGACGTACGGCTGCGCGGCGCGGGACACGGACCCGACCACGAGTACCTGAGGAACACCACGCGCCTGGTCGTGACCCGCGACCGGCAAACCCCGGGTTACGTCTACATCGACGACCAGGGCCGGGCCACCCTGCTGGCGGCGGCCGATCCGCGCACGGCGCAGACCCTGCTGTGGGAGGCCCTGGCCTCGTCGCGGGCCGCCACCCGGGTCAACTGCATCACCACGGGCAACCACTGGGCCATCGACGTCGGCCTGGCGGCCCGGCTCGACCTCGCCCAGCTGGGCTACCTCGCCGTCCGCGGCATGCCCGAACCAGCGCCGTACCTGGCCAGCGGACATTTCCTGTGAGCGCCGACGGAGTGTGCCATGTCCTATGACCTGCAGGTCTACGCTCCGGAGCCTGGTGGGCGAGATCGCGGGCCTGGCGATCGACGACAGCGGTCAATCACTGACCGTCGTCCGCGGTGTTCGCCGGCGCTACTCGTTCACTGTCGACGGGCCTGACCGGGTGGGGGCCGAAGATGTGCCGGTCGAGGTGACCGGCATCGTGCTCGGGGTTCGCTATCTGTACTCGGTACTGGTGGAGGGCAGCACCGTCAAGTCGCGGACCATCGTGAGACCGTCACGGAACACGGATGTCGCCAAGGTCGATCTCGAGTGGTGCTGCCTGCGTGAGCACGTCCCGGCCGACGCACCGGCGTTGATCATCTCGGCTGCCGAACGTCACCTGCCGGAAGCGCTGCCACGCCGCTTCGGGGAATACGAACCGTTCCAAGGCAAGTACTCCGAAGCGGGCATGGAGGGCTTCGGCCAGGCGTGGCGCGAGGCGACGTCCTGGCTGTTCTTTTCCGGCTCCGGGCTGTGTCTCGGCGGGGCCCTCAGCGGCGGGCCCGGCGAGCAGTACCCGGACCGCTACTGGTCGATGTCCCTTACGCTGCTTGCCGATCCGCTCAGGGAGGCGCCGTGGCGGGATGCGGTCCGTGACCTGTTCACCACGCTCGCCGACACCCTCGGCGCGTTCTATGCCTCCGCCGAGTGCATCCGCGACAGCACCGAGATCGCGCTGTGCACCTTGCGGTTCCCGGAAGGCTGGCTGGGTCTGCGGCCCGCCCCGACGTGGTGGTCATGGTTCGGTTCGCCGTACGCCTCGGTCGCCGACCTGCTCCCCGCCACCGGACGGAGGCCGACCGTGAACGGGGTGTTGTTCGAGGCCACCACCGAGCCCCGTCCACGAGACCAGACGGAACCACTGAGCCGCTGGCTGCCCGCGAACCTGTTCGCCCGCATCGGCCCCAAACCCGGCCACGTGCAGCCCCTGCCCCTCATCCGGGCTGCCGTGGTGCCGGACGAACTCAGCTGAACCCGGGCCGGTTCCCACTCGAAATCCGGGCGATCCGGACCAGGAGGCGTCATGGTGTCGAAGGCGCGGGCCATCCGGATCGTGGAGCGGCATCTGGCGGAGTGGCCGGCGCGGGGCGGCCCGGCGATGGTGATCACCGACGTCGCTCCGCACCGGCTCGGTTGGGTGATCCACGCTCAAAGCGAGCGTTATGCGCGCACCCGGGAAATGACCGACATGGTGGTGGGCCACGGTCCCTTCCTGGTCGACGGGGTGGACGGCAGTTTGCACATGGTGCACGCGACGGTCGATCTCGAGTCCGCCGAGTGGATCGAGGACTATCTGGAGCAGGTTCGCGGGATCGAACGCGCTGACCCCCTGCGGTCCCGGATCGCTGAGCTGGTCGATGCCGGTCGGCGCCTCGACGCGCTCCGGTTCGTGCGAGCGTCCGCGGCCGATCTCGGAGTGCAGGGCGCCAAGGAGTACGTCGAAGCTGTCGCGGCCGGCGTGCCGGTTCCGGAGCACGTTCGATCCCGGCCGCCCGTCAGGCGCAGAGTGTGGTGGCGTTTGTCAGGGCCGAATCCGCTCATCGGCGGACCACTTCCCCATGAACCACGCGGTAACGCAGGTGCGTGACACCGCGGCCGTCGAGCCGCCGGACGAGTTCCAGCTCCACCCTTCCGCCGAAGGTCGGCTCGAACAGGCGGCGGCCGCCACCCAGCAGGACCGGGATCAGGTGCAGTTCCACTTCGTCGAGCTGGCCCGCCGCCAGCAACGCCTGTGCCGCTCCCGCGCCGTGGACCAGCACCGGCCGGTCGCCCGCCGCCGCCCGGGCCTCCTCGGCGCAGGCCTTGACGTCGGTGTAGAACTTCGCGCTGCCCGGGGGCTTGTCGGCCGGGTCGATCGCGTGGGTGAGCACGTGGATCGGCACCCCATCGCGGTGGTCGCCGTTCCAGCGCTTCGCCAGCTCGAACGTGCGGCGGCCGGAGATCACCGCGCCCGTCGCCGAGGCCTCGGCGTACACCTGCCCGTTGATGCCCTCGGACATCCGGTCGTCGAGCCAGTCGAACAGCCGTCCGCCGTCGCGGCCGAGTTCCTGGCCCGGGCGGTCGTCCGGGCCGGCGATGTATCCGTCGACCGACATGGACATGTACAGGCGCAGTGGGGTTCTTGCCATCGGCATTCCCTTCCCGGGTCAGTCTTCACCGGTACGTCGAACGTGCGGTGCCGGATTCGACACACGGGTTCACTCCGGGGTCCGGGCAGCCGGAGTGAGCCTCCCACGTATCGTCAAAAAACCAACCGCTTAGTAGGCTGCGCGGCAACGAGCCCGTTTCTCAACGACGAGGAGGTCCCCGTGACCGAGTCCCCTTCCCGTGTCGCCGTGGTCACCGGTGCCGGCCGTGGCATCGGTGCCGCCGTGGCCGCGCGGCTGGCCGAGGACGGCTTTGCCGTCGGCCTGCTGGACCTGGACGAGGCCGGTGTCAAGCAGGGCGCCGAGGCGATCGTCGCGAAGGGCGGCAAGGCCGTCGGCGTTGCGCTGGACGTCGTCGACGCCGAGCAGGTGGAGGCCGCCGTCAGCCGGGTTGCCGAGGAGCTCGGCCCGCCGGTCGTGCTGGTCAACAACGCCGGCATCACCCGCGACAACCTGCTGTTCAAGATGACCGAGCAGGACTGGGACGCCGTGCTCGGCGTGCACCTCAAGGGCTCGTTCCTGATGACCCGCGCGGTGCAGAAGTACATGACCGAGCAGAAGTACGGCCGGATCGTCAACCTGTCGAGCACGTCCGCGCTGGGCAACCGTGGTCAGGTCAACTACTCCGCCGCGAAGGCGGGCATGCAGGGCTTCACCAAGACCCTCGCCATCGAGCTGGGCAAGTTCAACGTCACCGCCAACGCGATCGCGCCCGGCTTCATCGCCACCGACATGACCGCGGCGACCGCCGAACGGCTCGGCATGAGCTTCGAGGACTTCAAGGCCGCGGCCGCGTCGCAGATCCCCGTGCAGCGCGTCGGCACGCCCGAGGACATCGCCCACCTGACGTCGTACCTGGTCAGCGAGGGTGCCGGGTTCGTCTCCGGCCAGGTCATCTACGTCGCCGGCGGACCGAAGGACTGAGGCCGATGCGCGAGTTCGAGAACCTCGACGCCTTCGCCGCGGCGGCAGGCGAGCACCTCGGCTACAGCGAGTGGCTGACCGTCACCCAGGAGCGGGTGAACCAGTTCGCCGACGCCACCGACGACCACCAGTGGATCCACGTGGACGAGCCGCGGGCGACCGCGGGCCCGTTCGGCGGCACCATCGCCCACGGCTTCCTGACGCTGTCGCTGCTTTCGGCGTTCGGGCCGAAGATCTACCGGGTCAACGGCATCCGGATGGGCATCAACTACGGCCTCAACAAGGTCCGCTTCCCGCAGCCGGTGAAGGTCGGCTCGAAGGTGCGTGCCGGGGCCGAGCTGATCGAGATCACCGACATCCCCGGCGGCAAGCAGGCGGTGTCGAAGTGGACGGTGGAGATCGACGGCGAGGCGAAGCCCGCCTGCGTCGCCGAATGGGTGACGCGGTTCCTCGCCTGAGTTCGCCGGAAGCGGCACTTTCACGGGAAAGTGCCGCTTGCACCGGCCCGCTGTACGACATACCGACTGGTCGGTATCATCCGACGGGACGCGCGAAGGAGACCGCATGACCCGCACCGACCCACCCGGACTCGACCTCGGCCGCCTGCGCGCCCACCTGGACGCGCACCGGCCCGGCCTGGCCGCCGGACCGCTGTCCGCCGACGTCGTGGAGGGCGGCCGGTCCAACCTCACCTACGTGGTGGGCGACGGCCGGTCGCGCTGGGTGGTGCGCCGCCCGCCGCTGGGGCACGTGCTGCCCACCGCGCACGACATGTCCCGCGAGTTCCGGGTGATCTCGGCACTGCGCGACACCGCCGTGCCGGTGCCCGAAGCGCTGCTGCTGTGCGAGGACGCCGACGTCGTCGGGGCGCCGTTCTACGTCATGAGCTTCGTCGAGGGCACGCCCTACCGCACGGCGGACCAGCTCGCGCGGCTCGGCGAACAGCGCACGCGGGCGATGGCCGAGGCACTGGTCGACACGCTCGTCGACCTGCACGCGGTCGACCCGGCCGCGGTCGGCCTCGGCGACTTCGGCCGCCCCGAAGGCTTCCTGGAGCGGCAGCTGCGGCGGTGGAAGAAGCAGCTCGACGCCTCCCGCAGCCGCGACCTGCCGGGCATCGAGCAGCTGCACGACCGGCTCGCCGCGGCCGTGCCGGTGTCCGGCACGCCGTCGATCGTCCACGGCGACTACCGCCTCGACAACGTCCTCGTCGACAGCCGGGACAAGATCTCCGCGGTGCTCGACTGGGAGATGTCGACGCTGGGCGACCCGCTGACCGACCTCGCGCTGCTGGTCGCCTACGCCGAGCGCGACAAGGTCTCGCTGCCGTTCGTGTCGAACGCCAGCTCGGCGCCGGGTTATCCGGCCACCGACGAGGTCGTCGCGCGCTACGCCGAACGCTCCGGGCGGGACGTCTCGGCGCTGGACTGGTACGTCAGCTTCGCGTTCTTCAAGCTGGCCGTGATCCTCGAAGGCATCCACTACCGCTACACCCGGGGCCAGACCGTCGGGGCGGGCTTCGAAGGCGTCGGCGCCGGGGTCGCGCCGCTCATCGCGCACGGCAACGAGATTCTCAAAGAGGAGAAGTGATGGACTTCGCGTTCGACGAGAAGACCGAGGAGCTGCGCGGGAAGCTCCTCGAGTTCATGGACTCGCACATCTACCCCGCCGAGCCGGTGTTCGAGCGGCAGCTCGCCGAACGCGACGACCCGTGGGCCATCCCGCCGGTCGTCGAGGAGCTGAAGGCCGAGGCCCGCAAGCGCGGGCTGTGGAACTTCTTCCTCCCCGGCGAGCACGGCGCGGGCCTGACCAACCTGCAGTACGCGCCGCTGGCGGAGATCACCGGCCGCAGCATCCGGCTCGCCCCCACCGCGCTCAACTGCGCCGCGCCGGACACCGGGAACATGGAAGTGCTCTCGATGTTCGGCACCGAGCAGCAGCAGAAGCAGTGGCTGGAACCGTTGCTGAACGGTGAAATCCGGTCGGCCTTCGCGATGACCGAGCCGGACGTCGCCTCCTCCGACGCCCGCAACATCGAGACGGCCATCCGGCGTGACGGCGACGAGTACGTCGTCAACGGCCGCAAGTGGTACATCTCCGGCGCGATGAACCCCGCGTGCAAGATCTTCATCGTGATGGGCAAGACCGACCCCGACGCCGCGCCGCACAAGCAGCAGAGCATGATCCTGGTCCCCCGCGACACCCCGGGCGTCACGGTCAAGCGCGGCATGCACGTCTTCGGCTACGACGACAGCGACCACGGCGGCCACGCCGAAGTGCTGTTCGAGGACGTCCGCGTGCCGGCGGAGAACCTCATCGGCGGCGAGGGCGACGGGTTCGCCATCGCCCAGGCCCGGCTCGGCCCCGGCCGCATCCACCACTGCATGCGCGCCATCGGCATGGCCGAGCGCGCGCTGGAACTCATGTGCCGCCGCGCGATCTCGCGCGAGGCGTTCGGCAAGCCGATCGCGCAGCAGGGCGTGGTGCAGGACTGGATCGCCGAGTCGCGGGTGAAGATCGAGCAGCAGCGGCTGCTGGTGCTCAAGACCGCGTGGCTGATGGACACCGTCGGCAACCAGGGCGCGCACACCGAGATCCAGGCGATCAAGATTTCGACGCCGAGCACGGTCGAGTGGATTCTCGACAAGGCCGTGCAGGTGCACGGCGCGGGCGGGGTCAGCCAGGACTTCCCGCTGGCCGCGATGTGGGCGGGGAACCGGACGCTGCGGCTGGCCGACGGGCCCGACGAAGTCCACAAGCGCTCACTCGCCCGGCGTGAGCTGAAGAAGTACCTCTCGGAGGGCGCCAAGTGACTGTCACGGCCGAAGATCTCACGCGCCAGGTCGGCGAGTTCCTGGCCGCGCACGACCCCGCGTCGACCGACCGCCTGGAGTTCCTGCGCGCCCGGTTCGACGCCGGGCTCGCCTGGATCCACTTCCCCGCCGGGCTCGGCGGGCAGAACGCGCCGCGCGCCCTGCAGTCCGTTGTGGACACGGCGTTCGCCGAGGCGGGCGCGCCGGACAACGACCCGCGCCGGATCGGCATCGGCCTCGGCATGGCCGCGCCGACCATCCTCGCCTTCGGCACGCCGGAGCAGCGCGAGCGCTACCTGCGTCCACTGTGGACCGGCGAGGAGGTGTGGTGCCAGCTGTTCTCCGAGCCGGGCGCCGGGTCCGACCTCGCCGCGCTGGGCACCCGCGCCGTCCGCGACGGCGACGACTGGATCGTCACCGGCCAGAAGGTGTGGACGTCGGGGGCGCACGAGGCCCAGTGGGCCATCCTGGTCACCCGCACCGACCCGGACGTGCCGAAACACCAGGGCATGACGTACTTCCTGTGCGACATGACCGCACCCGGCGTCGAGGTGCGGCCGCTGCGCCAGATCACCGGCGAGGCCGAGTTCAACGAGGTGTTCCTGACCGAGGTGCGGATCCCGGACACCCAGCGCCTCGGCGCGGTCGGCGAGGGCTGGAAGGTCGCGCAGACGACGCTGATGAACGAGCGCGTCGCGATCGGCGGGCACGTCCTGCCGCGTGAAGGCGGGCTGATCGGGATCGTCGCGAAGACCTGGCGGGACCGGCCGGAGCTGCGCACGCCGGAGCTGCGCGACCGGCTGGTGAAGCACTGGGTCGAGGCCGAGACGCTGCGGCTGGCCGGCACGCGGCTGCGCCAGCAGCTCGCGGCCGGGGCGCCCGGGCCGGAGGGCTCGGCCATGAAGGTCGCGTTCTCCGAGCTGAACCAGGCACTCACCGGCCTGGAGGTCGAGCTGCTCGGCGAGGAGGGACTGGCCTACGACGACTGGACGTTTCGCCGTCCGGCCATTGTGGACTTCACCGGCCGCGAGGCCGGCTACCGCTACCTGCGCGCGAAGGGCAACTCCATCGAGGGCGGCACCTCGGAGATCCTGCGCAACATCATCGCCGAGCGCGTGCTGGGCCTGCCCTCGGAGCCGCGCGTCGACAAGGACGTCGCCTGGAAGGACCTCCCCCGATGACCGACCTGCTGTATTCCGACGTCGAAGAGGACCTGCGGGCTTCGGTCCGGGACCTGCTCGCCGCAAAGGCCGACGCTTCGGCGCTGCTGGCGCGCATCGAGACCGCGGAGGGCTACGACCTGAAGCTGTGGCGCACGCTGGCCGACGAGGTCGGGGTGGCCGGGCTGGCGGTGCCCGAGGAGCTGGGCGGGCACGGCGCGTCGGCCCGCGAAGTGGCCGTGGTGGCCGAAGAGCTGGGCCGCAGCGTGGCGCCGGTGCCGTTCCTGGGCAGCGTGGTGCTGGCGACGACGGCGCTGGTCCACGCGTCGGCCGGGGAGTTCGTCCGCAGGCTGGCGACGGGTTCGGCGATCGGCGCGCTGGCGGTGCCGCTGTCGACGGCCCCCGGAGCGGGCTTCCCGTCGTCGGTGACGGTGTCGGACGGCGGCACGCTCTCCGGCCGCGTCTCGACGGTGGCCGACGCGTCGGTGGCGGACCTGCTGGTCGTCCCGGCGGCGGGCCCCGAGGGACCAGGGCTGTACGTGGTCGAGGCGTCGGCGGCGACGGTGTCGGAACTGGTGTCGTTCGACCTGACCCGGCGGGTGGCGGACGTGTCGCTGGCGGACGCCCCGGCGGTGCTGGTGGCGTCGGGCGCACAGGCGGCCGCGGCGCTCGAAGAGGCGCTGCTGACCGGCGCGGGCATCCTGGCGTCGGAGCAGACGGGGGTCGCCGAGTGGGCGCTCACCGAGACGGTCCGCTACCTCAAGGGGCGGTACCAGTTCGGCCGTCCGGTCGGCGGGTTCCAGTCGCTCAAGCACCGGCTGGCGAACCTGTACACGGACCTGGTGATCGCCCGCGCGGCGGCCCGCAACGCGGCGGACGCGCTCGCGACGGGCACGGACGTGCCGATCGCGGTCGCGGTCGCCCAGGCCCGCAACGCCCCGATCGCGGTCAAGGCCACCGAGGAGGCAATCCAGCTGCACGGCGGCATCGGCATGACGTGGGAGCACCCGGCGCACCTGTACCTCAAGCGCGCCAAGGCGGACGAGATCGCCCTGGGCACCCCGGGCCGCCACCGCGCCCGGCTGGCCGACCTGGTGAACCTCCCCTCCTGAGCCGGACACGCGCCGGCTGGCCTGAGCCCCGCACCCGCCAGCTAGCCTGAGCCCCGCACCGCCGGCTGGGTGGTCTGCCGCGGCTTGTCGTGAGTGGTAATTAGGGTTCTAACCCGAATTACCACTCACGACCGCGGACCGGCGGCGAGACCGCAACCCGCACCCGCTCTTGGGCAGGCACGGGCGGGGCGGTCGCCGGGCATCGCGGGACGCCACCGCCCGCGGGCTTGGGTGATCTGGCGCGGCGGCGAGGACCGTCACCGGTGGCGGACCGCGGACGCTGCCCGGGGCACCGACAAACCCGGGGCGTCCGGCTCGCGGGGCGGTCTTCGTGAAGAAAGCTCAGTTTTCTCCGCATTTTCGCTCACTTGAGCGAAAATTCTGTGAGCCAGGCCACTCCCGATGCAAAAAGTGCGGTAACTCTGCCCTTCTCCCCATGGTTATCACCCCTGCCGCGATCTAGCCTGTGCGCCATGGAATTCGCCGTCGCGCCGACGGACACCGGTGCACTGGAGGAATTGACCATCGCCGTCGGCGAGCATCGCCACAGCGCGCTCGCCGCCGGGCCCGGGTCCGGCGAGCTGGTCCTGTTCCTGCACGGCTGGCCGGAGTTCGCCGACGCCTGGACCGAGCAGCTGCACGCTCTCGGCGAGGCCGGCTACCGTGCCGTGGCCGTCGACCAGCGCGGCTACGCGGCGGGCGCGCGGCCCGAGGGCGTCGGGCACTACACCCTGGATCACCTGGTCGGCGACGCGCTGGCCTTCGCCGGAAGCCAGGGCGCGGACCGGTTCCACCTCGTCGCCCGCGACTGGGGCGGCATGGTGGCCTGGGCGCTCGCGTCGGCCCACCCGGACCGGCTGCGCTCCCTCAGCGTGCTGTCCACCCCGCACCCGGCGGCCCTGCAGCGCGCGGCCGCGACCGACGACGGCCAGTTCCACGACCTCGGTTACATCCGCTTCTTCCGCCGTGCTCCCGGCAAAGCCGAGAAATATCTCCTACGCGACGAAGCCACGCAATTACGGGCTGTTTACAACGGCCGCGTTCCGCGCGAGATCGCCGACCGGGCCGTGCTGCGCCTTTCGGAACCGGGGGCGCTGACGGCGACGTTGAATTGGTACCGCGGCGCCACGAACGACGGATTCGAGATCCCGGCGGGCCGCATCACCGTGCCGACGCTCTACCTCTGGGGCCGCGAGGACCCGTACCTCGGCCAGGGCGCGGCCGAGCTGACCGTCCACTACATCGACGCCCCGTACCGCTTCCAGATCATCGAGGACGCCAGCCAGTGGATGGCGATGGAGGCCCCGGACGAGGTCATCGCCCACCTGCTCGACCACCTCCGGCAGCACTGATCAGCCGGTCTTGCGGACCAGCCCGGTGTAGCCGACCAGCGCGAGCGTGGCCAGCGCCCAGACCGCGGCCTGCACCAGCCAGATCGCCACGGTGAACAGCTGCCCTGCCCTGGTTCCGGTGTTGAGGTCGCACCGGCCGCGCACGCCCGGCGACAGCGGGAGCCCGCGGTCCAGTCCCACGCCGACCAGCTCCACCGTCGTGCACGGCGTCCCGGTCGCGGCCGTGAAGTCCGTGACGCGCTCGGCCGCCCGGTGGCCGCCTTCGCCCACATGCCCGGCCCACAGTCCCAGCCCGCCGGCCGCGACCAGCGCCAGGAGCAACGCCGCCGCCGTGCGCCGGGCGCGGTAGCCGTAGGCCGCGAACACGCCCCACAGCCCGTGGAAGCGGCGGGCGAGCCAGCCGCCGATTGCGTCCGGGGCCCGCCGCTGACGGTCGCGCTGCTGGGCGATGAGGATCCGCCGGACGTTGCCGTCGTGCCCGGCACTGCGCTCCGCCGCGGCCAGCTGCTGGTACGGCCCCGGCCGGTACTCCGGGGTGTGGAAGCGGACCAGGTCCAGCCACTCCTGCCAGGTGACGTCGCCGAGCGCACCGAACCGGAACCCGTCGAGATCCAGCTGCTCATCGGGGCCCACGATCTCGGCGGGCAGAAACACCGGCCCGTCCACCGCGGCGTCTTGGAGGCTCACGAGCCACTGCCCGGAATGGGTCAGCTCAGCGCCGCTGAAGTCCAGCTGGCCGCCGACGCGGGCGCCGAGCAGGCGGATCGTGGGGTCCTCGCCCGCACTGGCCGCCTGCAGGCCGTTCAGTCTCAGGCTGTCCCGGACCACGCACCGGTCGGCGAACAGCGCCGGTCCGCGGTCGTTGGTGACGACCGCGTCGTCGAAGGTGGCCGTGCCGTCGATCCGGGCCGCCCCGAGGCGCAGCGCGCCGATTTCCGACGAGCAGGTCGCCTTGAGGCCGCCGAGCGTCAGGTAGGTGCCGACCCGCAGGTCGTCGGCGACGAAGCCGGGGCCGGACGCGTTGGTCACTTCCGCCCGGCCGAGCCGCAGCTGGCCGGCGACCTCGGCGTTGAGCATGCGCAGCGCCCCTGCGTCCCCGGCGCCGGTCACGTGCGCGTCCGTCAGGGCCATGCTGCGGCCGACGCGCAGACGGTCAGCCTGGATCGCCTCGCCACCGTCGTTGGTGACCCGGGCGCCTTCGAGGTACAGCTCACCCTCGATCCGGGCGCTGAGCAGCCTGACCGCGCCGGACGCGGTGGCGCGGCGGAGTTGGAGGTTGCCACCCACCCGGAGCCGGTCGCCGCCGAACGCCGCTCCGGTGTCATTGGCCAGCTCGGCGTCGCCGAGGTAGCAGCTCTCGCCGACGTGTGCCCCGATCAGGCTGAGCGCGCCGCCCTTGCCCGACCCCCGCACCTTGAGGCCGGCGGCGGTGATGCTGTCTTCGACGCGCATGCCGTCGGCGATCAGGCCGCGGCCGCCGCTGTTGACGACCACGGCACCAGCCCAGCTGACCTGACCGCCGATCCGCGCCCCGGTGAGGCTGATCGCGGCGTCGGCGCCGACGGCCGTCGCGGTGAGGCCCTTCATGTGGAGGTCCACGCACTGGAGACCGTCGGCGTCCAGCGCACGTCCGCTTTCGGTGGTGAGGACGGCTTCCGCGAGCAGGACTTGACCGCCGACGCGAGCGCCGGGCAGGCGGACGGCCCCGGTCGCCTTCACCGCCACGAGGCTCAGGTTCTCGCCGGCGACGAGGCGGTCGGCGAACAACGCGGGCCCGGACTCGTTCGTCAGCTCGGCGTTGTCGAAACCGGCCTCGTGGGACACGTGCGCGCCGGTCGCGCGGACCGCCCCGAGCGGTCCGGTCCCCCGTGCCCGCAGGTCGACCGCGTCGAACACCCCGGCTTCGAGGTGGTCCAGGTCGATCGCCGGGCCGTCGGCGCTGGTGATCTCCGCGCCGGTGAGCAGGACGCGCCCGGTGACCCGGGCGTCCAGCAGGCACACCGCACCGGTGATGCGCGTCCGGGACAGCCGCAGGTCGTCCGTCACGAGGCCTTCGGCGTCCAGCGCCGTTCCGGAGCCGCCGGTCAGCTCGGCGCCCAGGAAGTCGGCGAACGCGGTGATCCGCGCCCCGGCCAGGTCGACCGTGCCCAGCTCGCTCCCGGACAGGTCCAGCCACGGCAGGGTGGCGTGCCGCGCGACGAACGGGCCGGTGACCGTGCAGTCCACCAGGCCGAGGCCGGTGACCGCCTCGGCGGCGGACAGGTCCAGCTCGCCGGTGACGCGGACGCCCTCGACCCGCACGCCCCGCGGATCGAGCGGCCCGCGGCGGCCCAGCAGCAGCTCGCGCAGCACTTCCGCGCGGATTTCGCCGTCGGACACCAGCGAGCGGCCCTGACGGGCGGCTTCGACGAGCTGCTGCTCGGGCTCGGTCAGGTCGCCGAGGACCGGCAGCGGGGGAAACGCGGTCACGCAGGCGGCCGCAGGGCGTCCAGCAGCAGGTCCGCGTAGTGGTCGCCGATCTGGCGGGCCGTCAGCGAACCGCTGCGGCGGTACCAGGAACCCAGGTGGTGCACCGAGCCGAAGAAGAAGTCGACGACCACGTCGGCGGGCTTGTCCGTGCGGAACTCCCCCGACGCCTGGCCTTCCTCGATCAGGCCGCGGAACCGCTCGTGGTACTTGCGGCGCTCGGCACGCACGGCCTTCTGCTTGTCCGGTGAGAGCTGGTGCATGGACTGCAGGAAGATCGTGTTGTCGTCGAGGTTGTCGATGCTGGAGACCACGACGTCGGACGCGGCCGCGGCGAGCCGTTCCCGCAGCGGCGCGGCCGACGAGGCGACGCTCTCCAGCTGCCGGGTCTGCTCGCGCAGCACCCGCGCGTAGATCTCGTAGAGCAGGTCGTCCTTCGAGCCGAAGTAGTGGTACATCGCGCCCTTGGTGACGCCCGCGGCCTCGACGATCTCCTGCACGGAGGTGCGGTCGAAGCCCTTCTTGGCGAACAGCTTCGTGGCGTGCTCCAGCAGCCGCCGGGGCACGGCGGCCTGCTCGTCGCCGGTGGCCTCGCCCGGCTTGCGGGTGCTTGCTCGGGTCACGCAAGTACCCCTTTCTCCGCGTCAGGACACCCAACAATAACGGCTCACGCACGCCAGGACAGGAACCGCCGGGGGTTGTCGACCAGCATCGTCGTGATGTCCGCTTCGGACACCCCGCGCTCGCGCAGCGCGGGCAGGACGTCCCGGGTGATGTGCAGGTAGTGCCAGTTCGGCGCGATCGCGGGCAGCTGCGCCGACGGCAGCCAGTCGATGTAGCAGGACGCGTCGTGCGAGAGCACCATGCTGTCCGCGTAGCCGCGTTCGCACAGCGCCGCGACGGTGTTCACGCGCTCTTCGAACGGCAGCAGCAGGTCCAGGCCGAACCGGTCCATGCCGAGCAGCGAGCCGCGGTCGGCCAGCTCGGTCAGGTACCCGAGGTCGGCCGAGTCCCCCGAATGCCCGATCAGCACGCGCCTGAGGTCGACGCCCTCGGCGGCGAAGATGTCCTGCTGTTCCAGGCCGCGCCGCGTGCCCGCGTGCGTGTGCGTCATGATCGGCGCGCCGGTCTCGGCGTGCGCCTTGGCCACCGCGCGCAGCACGCGTTCGACGCCGGGCGTCACCCCCGGCTCGTCGGTGGCGCACTTGAGCAGCCCCGCCTTGACGCCGGTGCCCGCGATGCCCTCGCGCAGGTCGCCGACGAACATCGCGACGAGCGGGTCTTCGCCCTGCAGCAGCGTGCCCGGCCCGCGGAAGTGCAGGTAGTGCGGCACGTCGTTGTAGGTGTAGAGGCCGGTCGCGACGACGATGTTGACCTCGACCTCGGCGGCGACCCGCTGCACGCGCGGGATGTACCGGCCGAGCCCGATCACCGTCGGGTCGACGATCGTGTCGATCCCGGCCTCCTTCAGTTCCTTCAGGCGGCGGACGGCTTCGGGAACGTGCTCGTCTTCGCGGAAGCCTTCGTGCTCGGGATAGTTGGCGGCGAATTCGGGGCTGAGCACGAAGAGGTGCTCGTGCATCAGCACCCGGCCCAGTGCTTCCGGCGCGATCGCGCCGCGGACGGTCTCGATCATCGGCCCCTCGCCCGCAGCTCGCGGCGGAGGATCTTGCCGCTGGTGGTCTTCGGCAGCTCGTCGAGGACTTCGATCGTGCGCGGGTACTTGTAGGCGGCGAGCCGTTCCTTGCACCAGGCGACGAGTTCCTGCGGGTCGGCGGCCGCGCCCGGCGCCGGGCTGACGTAGGCCTTGACGGTCTCGCCGCGGTACTCGTCGGCGACCCCGACGACGGCGGCTTCGCGGACCGCCGGGTGCGTGTACAGGACGTCTTCGACCTCGCGCGGCCAGACCTTGAAGCCGGACGCGTTGATCATGTCCTTCTTGCGGTCGACGACGTAGACCCAGCCGCGTTCGTCCATGAACCCGATGTCGCCGGTGAGCAGCCGCCCGCCGGGCAGGGTCTCGGCGGTGGCGTCCGGGCGGTTCCAGTACCCGGACACGACCATCGGCCCCTCGACGGCGATCTCGCCCGGCTGGCCCGGCGGCAGCTCTTCGCCGTTCTCGCCGAGGATCCGGACGATCGTGTCCGGGACCGGCAGCCCGATCGAGATCGTCCCGGACTCCGGGTCGATCGGCGCTTCGAGCGTGCCGGGCACCACGACGCAGCCGGCGGTGGTTTCGGTGAGGCCGTACCCGTTGTGGATGTAGTGCCCGGTCCGCTCGCGGAACGTCTCGACGACGGCGGGCGGCAGCGCGGCGCCGCCGGAGTACAGCAGCGAGAAGGACGCGAAGTGCTCCCGGCTGAACGACGGGTGGGCCATCAGCGCCATGTACGCCGTGGACGGCCCGACCGTGTACGACGGCTTGTGCTCGAGGAAGGCGTCGAGGACGACGCCGGGTTCGAAGCGGTAGGCCAGCGCGAGGGTGCCCGCGATGTCGATCGCGGAGCCGAGTTCGCAGACCATGCCGGTGATGTGGAACAGCGGCGCCAGCCCGAAGAGCGTCGAGCCCGCGGGCAGGCCGCTGAAGGACCCGAGGCCCGCGGCGTTGGTGCCGACGTTGCCGTGGGTGTTGGTGGCACCCTTCGGCGTGCCGCTGGTGCCGGAGGTGTAGCTGATCAGCGCGACGTCGCCGAGCGCGAACGCGGGCTCCGGCGGCTTCGGCCCCGGCGTGGCCGCGGCTTCGAGCAGCTCGGTGGCGCCCGGGGTGTCCTCCCTGGTGACGCCGGCGAAGACGCGTTCGTCGTTGCGGGTCTGGAATTCGAGTTCGCTGGTGGTGAGCGCGATGCCGACCCCGGTGGCGGCGGCGGTCCTGCCGATGTGAGCGTTCCAGCCGCGTTGCGAGCAGACGATCGCCTTGACGCCGGCGTCGGTGAGCACGTGGGTCAGCTCGCGTTCGCGGTACATCGGGTTGACCGGCACCACGATCCCGCCTGCCTTCCACGCACCGAGCAGGGCGATGACGAACTGCGGGATGTTCTGCAGCACCAGGGCGAGCCGGTCGCCCCGCGCGAAGCCGTGCCGGGCCAGGTGGCGGGCGACGCCGTCGGAAAGCTCGTCGACCTCGCGGTAGCTCAGCCGCGCGTCGAAGTAGGCGATCGCGGCCCGGTCGGGGACCTGCGTCACGGCCCGGCGGAACGTCTCCGGCAGCGTCGTCGGCTGCGCCGGTCCCGCTTCCCGGACGCGGTCGTCGTAGCTCGCGAGCCAGGGCTTCGCGTCGTACCAGCTCATCCAGTGACCTCCTTTGGACACCGACCGGTCGGTATGCCGACGCTAGGAGGCCACGGCGGGTCACGTCAAGAGCCAGGGTGGCGCCGGAATTGCGTACGACAATTCCGGCGCGCCGAAACAATGGAGCCGGACGTCGCCCTTCACTGCCCTACACGTACCCCGGTTCGGAATGGTTCACATTTTCTTTTTCGGCCGGGACACACTGGACAAACCCCAGGCAGAGAGGCCACCATGGCGTCGTCGGCCCGGCTCGGGCCGCGCCATCCGAAAACTCCGCCGTATCCCCCGAAGGGGGCGGAGTACCCATATGTTCACGCTAACCATGGAGTCATTCATGCCTGCTACCAGTGGACGACATCGCCTTTCCCGGCGGACGAAGATCGCGACGGCCGCGCTCGGCCTCGCGATCGCCGGCGGCGCACTGGTGATCGCCACGACCGTCGGTCAGCCGGGCAGCGCCAACGCCGCCACGGCCGGGCAGATCAGCTGCCCCGACGTCGCCGGGCAGCTCCCCGCGATCCCCGCCAAGGCACAGGCCGAGGTGCAGCGCAACCTCGACCTGCTGAACACCCAGATCGCCGAAGCCAACAACCGCCTGGCCACCAGCGTCGGCCAGGGCGGACCCAACTTCGTGCAGAACGCGATCCTGGGCCCGTTGCAGGACAAGCGGAAGTCGACGATCGACCGGATCGCGATCGCCATCGGCCGCCAGGGCGAGAAACCCCAGGGGCTGGACCGCCTGGCGGCGTGCGCGGTGGGCGGCCAGTCCGGCGCGGCCCAGGCCCCGGCTCCTGCTCAGAAGCCCGCTCAGGGCAGTGGCAACTCGGGGAACTCGGGGAACTCGGCGGCGTCCGGGCAGATCTCGTGCCCGGACGTGGCCAGCCGGCTCCCGGCGATCCCGGCCCAGGCACAGGCGGAGGTCCAGCGGAACCTGCAGCTGCTGAACACCCAGATCGCCGAAGCCAACAACCGCCTGGCGACCAGCGCGGGCCAGGGCGGACCCAACTTCGTGCAGAACGCGATCCTGGGCCCCCTGGAGGACAAGCGCGTGGCGACGATCAACCGGATCGCCACGGCCATCGGCCGCAACGCCGAGAAACCGCAGGGCCTCGACGCGCTCGCTCCCTGCACCCGGTGACCCCAGGGCCCGGCGAGGGGTGGGTGCGCCTCGCCGGGCCCCGGTCAGCGGGCCTCCTCCCCGCGCCACCGGAGGTCGTGAATGAGTCATTCAGGACCTCCGACGCCCTGAATGACTCATTCAGGACAGCACCGCCGGGCCGGACGGCTCCAGCACTCCCGAAGGCGGGGCCGCGGCGGGGCGTGCTGAAAGGCGCTTTCGGCTCACCTGGCGCAGTGAACGGGCCTTTCGTCGCACCGGATGCGAGGAAAGCGCCTTTCAGCACACCGCCCCGGACCACGCGACTTCCGGCTCCGAGCACACCCCTCCCGCTCCCGGGAACTCAGGTGCCGGGCAGCGGCGAGCCTGCACCCCACGTCATGAACGACTCTTTCATGTCGCCAGACGAGGTGAACGACTCGTTCATGACGTCCGGTCAGCGGGCCACCAGGGCACTGATCCGCAGGAAGCCGCGCGCGGTCATCGTCACCCGTACCTCCTCGGCCGGAACCGGGTCGAACGCGAACGTCGTCGGGTCGTTCGTGCCGGCTCCCCACGTGATCCTCAGGTTCCGCACCGGCTCCCAGCCCCGCGCCGTGCGGTAGGTGACCTCGGCCGTCGTCGGGAGGGCCGTCGTTGCGTTCACCACGAAGGTTGCCTCCAGCGCCGCGATCCGCTGGGGTCGAGGCCAGCGCAGCGACACCCAGTCCTGCTCGCGCGGGCGGCTCACCGCCGCGAGCGTCGCCGTCGCCTGCTTCACGTAGTGGTTCGACCAGCCCGTCGCCGGGTTGCCGTCCAGCATCGCCGCTGGCAGCGTGTCCGGCGCTCCCGAATAGCTCGCGTCCGCCGCCACCACTGCCTGCGGCGGGGCCGTCGGGACGGCCCGTGCGCCCGGGCCGTTGCGGCGGCCGAGGGGTGAGCCCAGGACCGTGATCGTGCCCGGTGCCAGGCCCGGTGCCGTGGCCGTCACCGTGATCGGGCTGCGACCGCCGGTCGCCGCGATCACCGCCACCGCCTGGCCCTTGAACGCCGGGATCGTCGGCTGCTGGTAGCCCTGTGCCAGCTCCTGCCTGCCGTTGTCCACCCCGGCCACCCGGCCCGGGCCGCGGACGGTGAACCGCAGCACCGGTTCCGCGTCGGGCACGACGACGCCGTGGGCGTCGACCACCGACGCCGTCACGAACGACATCGCCCCGGCGTCGGCGCGGTCCGGTGCGGTCAGCGTGATCGCGTGCGGGGGCCCGGCCGTGACGAGCCGGTCGCGGGCCACCTCGCGGCCGCCCGACCGGCCGATCGCGGTCAGCGTGCCCGGCTCGAACGGCACCGTCCAGCTCAGGTGGAGCTTGCCGCTGCTGCCGTTGGGACTGGTGTAGCTGCCGGACGGGTCGTTCTTGTCGTCGCCGGACGGCTCGGTCGTCTCCAGGTACGGCCGTCCGTCCACAGTGGTCTTCCGGTCGAACTTCTTCACGCCGAGGGAACGGCCGTTGAGCACCAGCTCGACACTGTCCACATTGGCGTATACCCACACCGAGACGGGCGTGCCGGGCCGATGGGTGGTCCAGTCCATCGGGGTCAGGTGCACCATCGGCGTGGTGGTCCACTGGCTGCGGAACAGGTGGAACGCGTCCTTGGGCAGGCCCGCGCTGTCGACCGCGCCGAAGAAGGACGTCTTGACCGGGAACACGTCGTACGGCGTCGGCTCGCCGAGGTAGTCCTGCCCGGCCCAGAGGAACTGGCCCTGGCAGAACCTCCGGTCGCGGTCCTTCTTCAGCGAGTACTCGCCGCTGAAGGTCCACGAGGCCAGGTTGTTGTCGTACGACGAAGTCGCGCGCTTGCCCGGCGTGTGGTTCTCCCCCGTGTTGAGCAGGTCCGGGTCCTGGTACACCCCGCGCGTCGAGGTCGCCGACGACGACTCCGACTCGAAGAAGAACTTGTCCGGATACCGCGCGTGCAGCCCGTCGAGGGACTGGGCGGTGTTGTAGTTGACGCCGAGGCCGTCGAGCTGCCGCAGGATGAGGTCCTGCGGCGAACCCGGCGCGGGCACGCTGCGGTAGCGGTCGGACCCCATGACCACCGGCCGTGTCGGGTCGATCGCGCGGACCGCCGCGATCAGGCTCGCCGCGATCGCCGGGCCGCCCGCCATCGACGCGTCCGGGACCTCGTTGCCGATCGACCACAGCACGACCGACGGCGAGTTCTTGGCCGCGTGCACCATTTCCGCGATGTCGCGCCCGCTCCACTCGTCGAAGTCGCGGTGGTAGTCGTAGTCGAGCTTGCCGGTCCGCCAGCAGTCGAACGCCTCGACCATCATGAGGATCCCCAGCCGGTCGCAGAGCGCCACCAGCTGCGGGTCGGGCGGGTTGTGCGCGGTCCGCAGCGCGTTGACACCCATCGCGAGCATCAGCCGCAGCTGGTGTTCCAGCGCGGCCGCGTCGACCACCGCGCCCAGCGCGCCCTGCGTCGAGTGCAGGTTGACCCCGCGCAGCTTCATCGGCACGCCGTTGAGCGAAAACCCGTTGTCCGGGTGGAACGCGGTGTACCGGAACCCGAACTCCGTGGTGGTCGTGTCGAGCACGCGCCCGGCCACGGCGACGTCCGTGCGCAGCCGGTACAGCCGCGGGGTGTCCACCGACCACAGCCGGGGCCGTCCGACGACCGGCGTGGTGACCGCCGTCGCCGTGCGCCCGGCGGGCACGGCCACGGTGGCCGCGCCGGAAGCCACGACGCGGCCGTCCGGATCGGTGACCGTGGTGCGCACCTCGGCCGTCACCGGCGCGGCGGAGTCGTTCACGACGTCCGTGGCCACCCGGACCGTGCCACGGCCGCCGGCGATGTCCGGCGTGGTGACGAACGTGCCGTGCCGGGCGACGTGCACCGGGTCCGTGACGCCCAGGCGGACGCGGCGGTAGATGCCGCTGCCGGAGTACCAGCGGCTGCTGGGCAGCGGGTTCACCGCGCGCACGGCGAGGACGTTCGGCCGCCCGTCCGTGCGCAGCCTGCCGGTGAGGTCGAACGCGAACCCGGTGTAGGCGTACGGATGGCGGCCGAGCAGCTCGCCGTTGAGGTACACGTGCGCGTCCGAGTAGACGCCGTCGAATTCCACCGAAAGGCGCTTGCCTGCCAGCGACGGCGGCACCGTGAACGTCCGGCGGTACCAGCCGAGTCCACCGCGGAAGAAGCCGGAACCGCTGCTGGTGCCGCCCTTTTCCGTCGGCGGCAGCTCGATGCTCCAGTCGTGCGGGACGTCGACGACCTGCCAGTCCGAGTCGTCGAACGCGGGATTCGCGGCGTCGGCGAACCGGCCGCCGGGATCGGTGACGCCGTCGGGATTGGCCAGGACGAACCGCCAGCCGGTGCCGAAATCGGTGCCGCGGCCGGTGAACTCCGGCAGGTTCGGCGTGCCTGCCGACGCGGCGACCGGCGTGAACGCCGAGGCGACCACGGCCGCGCCGGCCCCGCCCAGCACCGCCCGCCTGCTGACACCACTGGGCTCTTCGTGCGACATCGGCAGTCCTTCCGGCAGCGGACGGGAGCGGGAAGCACTATCGCACAAGGATTTCCGGACCGACACCGGGTTCGATCATTTCGACCGGCAGGCGGGGGGCCCGCCCCCGCGTTGCCGGCGCCCCCCGGGGGCGACCCCCCCACCCCCCCA